>DATFMP010000022.1:0-153492 GCA_035266845.1 bacterium | reverse complement strand
CGTGCTGGAGCGTGCCCTGGCGGCCGATGCACCGGCCCTGATCGAGGTGCGCGTGGAGGCGGCCGCCGAGGTCTCCCCCTGGGAATTCATCCACCCGCAGCCGCTGGTGCCGCGCTAGTGTTGCGCTCCAAAAATACCCGCAGGAACTCGGGGGAACACGTTCCCCCAAACCCCCTGTTCGGGCGGCAGTGGCTGGCGAGCCAGCCACTGCCGCGAAAACGGGTTCCAAGGGCCCTAGGCCCTTGGCGGGGTGGTCAGGGGCGGCGCCCCTGACAGTGCCAGCTATGCCGGCGGATCTTGAACTTACTTGCGGGACACAACACTAGGTCCTGTTTGGGAATGGGTGTCCAAACAGCCGACCTGCTGGAAGCCGCTCGAACTTCAATGTGGGGGCCGAGGGCCCCCACGCCCCCCGATACGTACGCTGGCCGAGGCCGGCGCGGAATAACCCGCAAACCGGGTCCAGGGAGCCCCGCTCCCTGGTGGAGGTACGGGGGCAACGCCCCCATGGCAGCCTTGCCTGTCCACACACGGCATTGACGGCCACTGCGCGCGGCTTCAAGCTGAAAGCATAGGCAATTCAGCCCTTTGCATCGCTAGCCGCCATGCTGCAGAGCCTCCCCATCTTCTGGCTGTCCGTGCTGGCCAGTCTCTCCGCCGGGCTCGCGACCGGCGTGGGCGCGTTGCCCGTGTTCGCGCTGCACCGGGTCAGCCAGCGCGCGCAGGTGGCCATGCTGGGCTTCGGGGCGGGCGTGATGCTGGCTGCCTCGTTCTTCTCGCTGCTGGTGCCCGCGCTGGCCGCCGCGGGAGGGGCACAGCATCCGATGAGCGCGGCGCTGGTGGTGGCGGGGGGACTGCTCCTGGGCGACATTGTGGTCGGACTGGCCAACCGCTGGCTGCCCCACGAGCACTTCGTGAAGGGCCGCGAGGGCATCGCCCCGGAGCGGCTCAAACAGATCTGGCTGTTCGTGCTGGCCATCACGCTGCACAACTTCCCCGAGGGCCTCTCCGTGGGTGTCGGCTTCGGCACGGGGCAGGTGGACAACGGCCTGGCGCTCACCATCGGCATCGCCCTGCAGAACATGCCGGAGGGCCTGGCGGTGGCGCTGGCCCTGCACGCCGCCGGCGATTCGCGCCTGCGGGCGTTCTGGCTGGCGCTGCTGACCGGGCTGGTGGAGCCGATCGGCGCCGCCCTGGGGGCGGGGGTGATAGTGCTGTCCGCGGCGGTGCTGCCGGTTGCCCTGGCCTTTGCGGCCGGAGCCATGCTCTACGTCATCAGCGGCGAGATCATCCCGGAGACCCACCGCGGGCCGGCGGCCGGTCTGGCCACCCAGGGCGTGCTGGCCGGATTCGTGCTGATGATGGTGCTGGACGTGGCGCTGGGATGAGGAGCCTCATTTGTCCGCACTTGTCCCTGGGCCCGTATGCCCTGCCGCGGTATCCTGTAGGGGCCGCGAAGGCCCAACGGACGGGCGTCTGCGGGTCTGCACGGGAAATTGCGAAACGAAGCCGATGCACACAGCAGCGGCTCTCGTGTTCCGTCACCTTCAACGCGATTGCGAATCGAAGCCGATCCTGGGCGCCCGGCCTTATGCCGCACCCAGCGCTGCGCGCAGGTCGTAGGGCGGGCCGCGCAGCACGCCGCGCTCCGTGACGATGCCCGTGATCAGGTCGGCCGGGGTGACGTCGAACGCCGGGTTCCAGGCCGCGGTGCCGGCGGGGGCGATGGGGTGGCCGTCCGGCTCGCTCACCTCGTGCGGCGATCGCTGCTCGATGGGAATGGTGGAGCCGTCGTCCAGCGCGAGGTCCACGGTGGAGGTGGGCGCGACCACATAGAACGGTACGCCGTGGTGGCGCGCGGCGATGGCCAGGGCGAAGGTGCCGATCTTGTTGGCCGTGTCGCCGTTGGCGGCGATGCGGTCCGCCCCCACCCACACGCTGTGGATGCGCTCGCTGCGCATCAACATGGCCGCCGAGTTGTCGCAGATCAGCGTGTGCGGCACGTGGTGCCCGTCCAGCTCCCAGGTCGTGAGGTGCGCCCCCTGCCAGCGCGGTCGGGTCTCGTCCACGTACACGTGCAGGCCCAGCTTGGCGTGTCCGGCGATGAGCACCCCCAGCGCCGTGCCGCGACCGCCCGTGGCCAGGGGCCCCGTGTTGCAGTGGGTGATCACCTTGGCCCCCGCGGCGAGCAGCCCCACGCCGTACTCCGCCATGGCCGCGTCCTGGGCCTCGGTCTCGGCGTGGATGGCGCGGGCCTCGGCCTCCAGGCGCTTGCGCCACCCCTGCGCAGGCAGCGCTTCGACGATGGGCCGCATGCGCTCCAGCGCCCAGAACAGATTCACGGCGGTGGGCCGCGTGGCGGCTAGGCGCCGCAGGGCCTCGTGACCCCGGAGGCGGGCCCGCTCGCGGTCGCCGATGCCGTTCATGGCCACGCACACGCCATAGGCGGCCGTGATGCCGATGAGGGGCGCACCGCGCACCTGCAGCGTGCGGATGGCCTGCTCCACGCTCTCCAGGTCCACCAGTTCCAGCATCACCGTCTTCCAGGGCAGCTGGGTCTGGTCCAGCACGAACAGGCGCGCGTTCTCGTAGCGTAGGACCGGGTATGCCATCACAGCTCCATCAGCAGGGCCCGCGAGGGCCGGCTCAGGTCATAGCCCTGGCGCCAGACTTCCGGCAGCGATTCGCGCTCGATGGGCTGGAAGCCCAGGTACTGGAAGAACTCCCACATGCGCGGATCGATGCTGAGCGCGAACACGTAGCGGTAGCCCTGCGCCCGGGCCTGCTCGATCAGGAACTGCGCCAGCTCGCGGGCACGGCCCCGGCCCCGGTAGCGGGGCAGGGTGGCGAACTGGGCCAGCTCCGCGTGGTCGTTGTAGCGCTTGAGCCCGGCCAGCCCCACCAGCATGCCGTCGATCTCGTAGACCCAGTAGTTGTCGATGTTCGCCTCGATGCGGCTCTCGGGTACAGCCAGGATCGCACCGGACTCCACCTCCGGGCGCAGCAACAGCGTCATATCCGTCACGTCGCGCATGTCGGCCCGCCGGATGCGTGCGGCGCGCGTGGCGGTGAACAGGATGCCCGCGCCGTCGTAGGTGAACACCTCGCGGAACAGATGCGCGCTGCGCCCCTCCAGCAGCACCACGTCCGGGATGCCCCGCGTCAGTTGGGCCGCAATGAACGAGCAGAGCGGCTCCGCCCCGGGCAGGCCCGCCTCGTCCAGCCGGCTGGGCAGCCCTTCCAGCTCGCTGGACTGCACCGAGGTGCGCGGCAGCAAACTGCGCAGCTGGGCGGCCAGCGGCGTGACCAGGAACAGCTTGCTCGCCCCCAGGCGCACTGCCACCTGGCCGGCCAGCACGTAGGTGAAGTCCACGCCGGCCGCATCCGCCCCTTGCGCGACCTGCACCTGGCTTTGCGGCGCACCGTCCGCGCCATGGTAGGCGATGATGGGCATCTGCTCCTGCGCCAGCAGGGTCTGCACGCGCTGGAAGTCCAGGTGCAGCGCGTCCTCCTCCGGTCGGAACAGCAGGTCCGTCAGCAGCAGCAACTGGAAGCGCGCGCCGCGCTTGTTGGCCTGGGAGACGATCTGCTCCAGCTCGAAGTGCGGGTCCGCGGTCACCAGCACCATGCGGATGTGGTAGCCCGCCAGCACCTTGAGATCCATCACCAGCTCGGCGAAGGACACCCCCGCCGGCAGCGCGATCACGAACGTGCTTTCACGGAAGCGTTCCGCGTAGTGGGCCAACTCCAGCGCGCGGAACAGCTCCTTGGTCTCTTCCATGGCGGCCCGGCCGGTCACGAGCCCGGGTGGAGGCTGGCTTCCTTCTTGGCCTCCAGGCTCTTGAGGATGAATGCCGCGTCGTAGACCTGTATCTGGCTGTCGCTCTGCAGCGGCTTTGCCTCCTCGTCCGTCAGCATCTTGATGACGAACACCCCCAGGTGATACGAGACCACGGCCTCGTAGTCCGGATCGCTCAACGGCGCCCCGAAGCCCAGGCTCCAGAACGAGCGGCCGGTGCCGAAACCCATCCCCACGCCCACCGAGCTGCGGGGGCCGGGCCGCAGCGTGAGCTGGGTACGCCCGAAGTCCTTCTCCACCACGAAGTGCGCGTAGCCATTCTGCTTCGTCAACTCCGCGCAGCGCAGGTAGAGGAAGTCCAGCACGGTCGTCTCGGGCGTGGCGCGGTTGCCGCGGAACGAGACCCGGTAGAGCTGTGGCCCCAGCCGGGTCTGCTCGTAGCCGCCCGACTCGCCCAGGGGCTGGTACGGCGTGGGCTGCAGCGTGCAGCCCGCGAACAACGCCAGCAGCGCGGCGAGCATCAGCGCAAACGTCAGCCGCCGGCTGGACTGTAACGAGGGGAGTGGGGATACGGGGCGCATCACTTGGGGTCGGGCGGGGCCGCGGGCCCGGACCCGGGCAGGTGGAAGCAGTGCGTGTCGATCGTGCGGGCCGCGTTCATATTGAGCACGGCTTTGTCGTACTCATTCTCCCGCAAGCTCAGCAGCCCGGCAATGGTCAGATACAGGATATTGACCTGTTCGGTGTGGTCGCCGAACTCGCACAGCCGCTCCTGCACCAGGTCGCGCAGGGGCACCTCGGCCGGTTCGGGCAGGGTCAGTTCCAGCGTCTTGGTCTCCCCAGGCTCCCACAGCACGATCACGGCACCGCAGTCGCGGCCCAGCTGCCGGGCCTGCCGGATGCTCTCGATGCGGCCCGGCGCCAACCAGAATTCGACCGGAGGTACGCCGGACTTGGGGTCGCTCAGGGCTTCGCGCAGGGCGGAGATCATCTGCGAGGCCTCGCGGGTGAAATCCTCGGGCCGCGAGACGAGCACGCGGTTGGCCGGCTCCGTGGGCATGGCCCCGGGTCGACAAGTGTCCAGCGAGCCCAGCGGGTTGAGGCCCACGGGCACGTTCGCCGACGCCCGCACACCCTCCGCGCTCTGCATGAACGACCGCTTGCTCGGCGCCGGCGCGGAGCACGCCGCCAGCAGCAGCGCACCCAGCAGCGCCGCGACCGGCCAGGGAACCCTCAGGGTACCGCGCATGAACGCCCACTGCGTGCGGAAATACTGCCGTTCACTCGGGAATGGGCTCATTCCCGCTCCCGCTCCAGCATGGCGCCGGGGTTCACCGGAGCGCAAGCCCGCATGACAGTGCGCTCAGCCCAGCGGAGGTGCGATGAGATTGCGCTCAGCGTCGTAGCTGACGGGCAGGGGCTCGCTGAGAATCTCCAGCCGCGGGTGGGCCCGCACTTCGTCCAGCAGCGCACGGGACGCCCACAGCTCGTCCAGCTCCGACGTGTTGCGGATCCAGGCCATGCGCACGGAGTCCACCTCCGGGTCCTGGCGGAAGTTGAGCAGCACCTGCATGGCTTGCAGCTCGTGTTCGGCCAGCAGGGGCAGCTTGCCGCCGCGCAGCGCCTTGGCCGTGAACACGTTCATGTACGTGGCGTTGAGGTCGATCTCGTCCAGCAGGCGACGCGGCATGACGTCCGCATGGCCGATGCCGACGGCGTTGCCGTGGGTGGCCTCGGTGAGCCCGCGCACGTAGATGGCGCCGATCTGCGGCGTCGCGAGCCCGGGCTTCTTGCCGATCACGTTGGTATCCATGCCCGAGCCGCTGATGTTCTTGCCGATCTCGTCCACGATCAGCGCATCCAGGTGCTCGAAGGGTATGCGCGCCATCAGCTCGTAGGCGCGCACCAGCAGCCGGCTTTCCTCCGCCACCAGGTGCTCGTGCGTGTCCAGGGCAATGCCCTGCACCAGCGCCGTCTCGTGGAACGCGTTCTCGACCAGGGCCAGCCCCCCGATGAAGCGCGGCCGCACCGATTCCAGGATGATCTTCGAGGCCTCCAGCACCATGCGCCCCATCTCGATCTTGAGCGCCTGCTGGTGGATGCGCGAGGCACCGGCCTGCTTGCCCAGGCCGATCACGAGCATCTTGCACAGGCCGCTTTCCACGGTCTCCGTGAAGCCCGTGTGGGGCTTGACGCGGTTCACCACCAGCACGCCGTCGGCCTCGGCCGCGTTGCGATCCTGGAACACCGGGAATCCGGTGGAGGTGGTGCCCACCTGGATCACCTCCATGCTGGAGCGGATGGGCACGCCCATGCTGGCCTCGGTGATGCCGGCCGCGGCCAGCACGCCGATCTGCCCATCGGCCGTGGCCCCGCCGTGGCTACCCATACCCGGCACGATGAACGGCTCCGCGCCCGCTTCCTTCAGCGCCTTCGCGCACTCGGCCAGCACGCGCGGCAGGTTGGCGATGCCCCGGCTGCTGCCGGTAATCGCGATGCGCTGCCCCGCCTGCACGCGACCCAGGAACGGTGCGACCTCGCGCCGCACGGCGGCGGGCACGTCCTGCTCGCGCGGCCGCTCGAACTTCTGCCGCACTCGGAAGAACGACGGTACGTCCTGGGGGCCCACGCCGGCCTGGGCCTCGGTGAGCTGGAAGTGCGTGGGATTGTTCATGGTGGCGGTCCCGTGTGCACGTGCGGAGAGGTCCGGCCCGCCGCTGGGCGGAGCGGTGCGATGAGCCCGACGCGATGCACGGTTGTACCGCGCCCCGGCCCGCCGCCGCAAGCGCGGGCGCCGGGAGACGGCGCGCTCCAGTGCGCCAACGCCCGTGCCTTGTGCGGGCGATTGTGGTAGAGGCTGGGCAGGGGAGGTATCGCCGGGGCGGCCCTGCGCACGTGCGCCCGCGTCAAGGTGCGGCTCCGCTTTTCACGCCACCGTTGGCAGGGTGTGTCGCCATGGCCCAACCCGCTGGACTTGCCGATCTGCGCCCGCAGTTGCCCGTGGCCATTCAGCGCGGGCGGGACAGCCAGGAGCGCTTCCGCGGCCAGCTCCTGGGGCAGGTTTCGCCGGAGCTGCTGGTGATCGCCGGCGCCGAGGAGGCCGTGCTGGTCAAGGGCGAGCGCATCGTGGTGCGCACTCTGCAGAGCGGCAAGGCGCTGGGCTTTGAGACCACCGTGAGCGAGGTGGTGGAGCACCCGGTGCGCCTGCTGTTCGTGGAGGTGCCGCAAGCCATCGAGGCCATCAGCCTGCGCAAGGCGGACCGCCTGGACGTGTTCGTGCCGGCGGATATCCGCTTCACGGAGGGGAATGGCGATGATGCCCACACGGCACTCCTGCACGGGAACATGCTGGACATCAGCGGCGGCGGATGCCGCGTGTTCACCAAGCGCGGGATTCCGCTCAAGACCGTCGTCAATGTCTCGTTCACCCTGCCCGGTGAACGCCACGCCTGCGCCGTCTCCGGCTCCGTGCTGGATGCCTTCACGCAGAACGCCATCTACGGCCAGCGCATCAAGTTCTTCGCTTCGGAAAAGAACGTGGAGGACCTGGGGGAAATCAAGCGCTGGGTTCAGCAGAATCTCGTTTTCGCCGATGTAACCAGATAGGGGCGGCCGACGTTCCTATCGATATACGTCGTGTGTTGACTGAGTACGTCCGAAAATATATCATTTTATTTAGCGTTGCGGACAGACACCCGGGGGCGGAGTCATCCGGAGTCGGAGGCAGCTATGGTGCGTTCAGGCAAGCATTGGCGTGATGCGATGCTCGCGCTGGGGTGCGCCGCGCTATTGTTCGCGGTATCCGGCGGCTGTGCCAGCCAGGGGCCGGACCTGCCGGAGTTTCCCCACTACGCCGCGGCGGACGATTTTCTGGCGATGCAGGCACGACTGCAGGCCTTCCGGCCGCCGGATCCCCGCGTGTACGTGTACTCGGAGCACAACCAGTCCATCTATCAGAGCATGCAGGAGCAGGAGCGGCAGTCCCAGGCAGCCGTGAAGATGCGCGAACGCATGCAGCAGGAATGGTTGCGGCGGCATCGCAACGAGAACCAGGGCGAGTGGGAGGCGCTGCAGCGGCGCTTGGCCCGCGACGAGGCCTACAACGCCCTGCGCGAACAGGATCGCGCCCACAGCGGTCAGCGCAACCAGGCCACGTATGCCCGGCGCTTCCGGAACTACCGCGACCGGCTGGAGCAACTGGCGCGGCAGAAGGAAGAAGAGGCGCGGCAGCAGCAGATCAATGCCTACCGCAACCAGCAGCAGGTGGAGCAACGGATCAGCGAAATGCGCAAGCGGCAGGTGCAGAACTTGGCACTGCAGGGCACGCCACCCCCCAAAGAAACTGGCGCCGCCACACCGCCTACCCCCTGACGAACTCCCCACGCACTCTCCGTAGGCTTGGCCCGTCCGGCCTCACGGCGCACGCGGCCGCTCTGGCAGCGATGGCGGCGCGCTTTGCTCCGTACGGGGTCGACGCCCTCGGCGTGGCGACTCCGCGGGGGGCCGGTGCGGCGCGGGTTCGCGAAAATGGGCTGACAGTGCGGCGCATTTTCGGTAGACAGTGGCAGTGGCAGGGACATGCCCGGGAACCCGCAATGGATGGCGCTCATGACGGACCGCCTCGCTGAGCGTTGGCACCGCTGCAAGGCTACGATCGGCCAACAGGTCGGGCCGGAAGACGCGGCGACCTGGCTCCCGGCCCTGCAGCTCCGCGAGGTGCAGCCCCACCGCGTCGTCCTGACCGGGATTCCCAACTCGTTCTTCAAAAATCGCATCGTCAGCCGGTTCCGCCCGCTGATTCTGGAAAGCCTGCGGGACAGCTTCCCCGATATCGGATTTGCGCACGAGCCCGTGCTGGAGCTCCAGGTGGGGCCCGCCGCGGCTTGCGCACCACAAGCCGCATCCGAGGCTCGCGAGGACGCCGGCAGCCGTGTCGGCTCCACAGCCCCGATCGCGGCCGGCGCGGATGACGCGGGGGACGCCGCCGCATGGGATGCCCGGCACACGTTCGCGCTGTTCGTGCCGGCCGCGGGCAATGCCTCTGCGCTGCGCTTCGCCGAGCAGGTGGCCGCCGAGCCCGGGCGCCGCTACAACCCGCTGCTGCTGGTGGGGCACACCGGGCTGGGCAAGACGCACCTGCTGCAAGCCATCGCCCACGACCTGCGCGAGCGGCACGGCCTGCAACAGATCCGCTATGTGACCGGCGAAGCCTTCAAGAACGAGGTGCTGGATGGTATTACGCGCAAGCGCATGCATGTGCTGCGCGAGCACTACCGCAGCGCCGAGGCCCTGCTGCTGGACGACTTGGAGTTCCTGCTGGTGAGCCCCAAGGCCCAGGAAGAGCTGCTGCACACCTTTGACGTGCTGCGCCGGGCGGGGCGGCAGCTCGTGTTAGCGTCCGACCGCTTCCCGCGCGAGCTGCCTGGACTGGCCGATGCCCTCCGTTCGCGGCTGGAGATGGGGCTCATGGCGGAGATCACCCCGCCGGACGGGGCTGCCCGCCTCGCACTGGTGGAGCAGCGCGCCCAGGCGGAGGGTCTGGTGTTCGCGCCCGGCGTAGCGGCGCTGCTGGCCGAGCGAATCACGCACAACCTGCGGCGACTGGAAGGCGCCGTGGTGCGGCTCGGCGCCTATGCGGCCCTGCACGGCCAGGCCATCTCGCTGGAGTTCGCCCAGCGCTTCGCCGCGCCCTTCTTCGATGCGGAGCGCAACGGCGGCTCGCTGCCCGTCTCGCGCGAGGCAATCCTGGAGCGCGTGGCGGACCGGTTCGGCATCACGGTGCGCTCGCTCAAGGGCCGCGGCCGCAGCCCGAACCTGGCAGCCGCGCGGCGCATCGCCGTACACCTGCTCAAAGCACTCGCGGACTGCTCTTACTCGGAGATCGGCACGCTGCTGGGCAATCGTTCACATTCCACCATGGTGCACGCGCACCAGACCCTGCAAGCGGACATGGGGCGCGACCCCCACGTGCAGCTCATGGTGCAGCAGCTTGCCCGCGAACTCGGTGCCGGCTGAGCGGGCGGAATGCGCGGAATGCGACCGGGCGGGTCCACCGCTAGTCGACAGGGAAAGAGTAGTCATATCAATCCGATTGATTTGGATGGGGCGGTAATTGGATGCGAATTGACGGGAAGTGTGCGATCCTTGGCTGCGGTCCAGTGGCGCGGGGAGCCCGCAGGGGAGCAGGAGCGCCGGCACCCGCCGGACTGCACCGACCGTCTTCCACAGCTCGACAGGAATTCGACCGGCGCGATCATTGAGATCGCCTGTATAACCAGGATGGTAGGTCCTGAGTCAACAGCCCTCGGGCTCAACAAGAAGGACCGTTCGTACGATGAAATTAAGCATTGAGAAGAGTCAGTTGGTGAGCGCGCTGCAGATCGTTACGCCCATCACCGACAAGAGCTCCAGCAAGCCGATCCTTTCCAACTTCCTGCTCAATGCCAAAGGGGGCGGGGGCGAAGGTGCGGTCGAATTCTCCGCGACGGACTACGAAATATCGCTCAAGGGGGAGTTTCCCGCCAAGGTGAGCGAGCCGGGCACAGTGTGCATCAGCGCCAAAAAGGTGCTGGAGGTGTGCCGCGAGTTCCTTTCCGACGAGATTGTCGTCAGCTCCGATGACCAGCTCTGGGTGACCCTGGAGGGCGGTCCTTCGCGCCTGCGGCTGCCCTCGGTGGATATCGGGCTGTATCCGCAGATGGAGGAGCCCGAACTGCCCAACCGCTTCCGCATGACCGCTCAGGAGCTGCGGCGCTGCATCGAGATGACGATCTTTGCCACCATGACCAACGAGACCCGCAAGAACCTGATGGGGGTCTGCCTGAAGCTCATGGACGGCAACGCCGCGCAGTGGATCGCAACGGACGGCCATCGCTTGGCCCAGGTCATCAAGACCGTGGAAGGCGTGAGCTCCAACGGTGCACCCGAGGTGATCGTGCCGCGCAAGGCGCTCGTGGAGATGCAGCGTGTGTTGGAGCGCAACGAGGATGGCGTGGAGATCGCCTTCGACGAGCGCAACCTGCTCCTGCACGCTGGCAAGATCGTGCTGATGACGCGGCTCATCGAGGGCAAGTTCCCCAATGTGGATCCCGTGATTCCGCGCGACAACGACAAGTCCGTGCGCGTCAATCGCGAGCGCATGATGAACGCGCTCAAGATCGTCTCGTTCATGAGCAGCGAGAAGATCAAGCCCGTCAAGATGTCCCTGGACGCCTCCAGCCTGCGTCTGGAGAGCGAGCGCGCGGAATATGGCGACGTGGCCGATGAGCTTCCTGTCGAATACGACGGCGAAGAGCTCAAGATCGGATTCAATGCGAAGTATCTGTTGGACGTGCTTAGTGTCGCTGACCAAAGTGAGCAGATCGAGATGAAGCTGAAAGGCTCGCTGAATCCATGCCTGATTCAGCTTCCGGACGATTCCGGATTCCTTTCCGTTGTTATGCCACTTAGAATTGAATGGTAATTCGGGAATTCGGGGCGATCCACTTCCGAAACTATCGTGAGTTGTTCGTCAACTTCTCGGAAGGGATCAACCTGTTCATCGGAGACAACGGTCAGGGCAAGACCAATCTGGCCGAGGCGATCTACTTCCTGAGCCATCTGGGCTCGTTCCGCACGCACCGCCTGGACCCCCTGCTGACCTTCGGCGAGGCCGCTTCTTGGCTGCAAGGAACTGTACTAAAACCCGATTTCGAGACCAAGGCGCGGGTGGAAATCACGCGCCGGGGTCGGCGGGTGTGGCTGGACGACCAGCCGGTCGCGACGCTCTCCGCCTATGCCGCGCTCTTCTACGCGGTGCTCTTCAATCCGGACAGCCTGTACAGTTACCGTCACTATCCGGCCGCGCGCCGTGCGGAGTTCGATCGCTTTCTTTCGTTCCTGGATCCCGATTACTTGGAAGCGTTGCGGAACTTCCGCACGATCCAGATGCAGAAGAATGGATTGCTCAAAGGGGGCGATCTGTCCAGTCTTCCCGACTGGAATCATTTGTTTATAGAAAAGGCTTCTGGTATTATAAAAAGACGGGCAGCGTTGTTGGAGCGCCTCAACGGGGAGTTGCCCGCACTGTTCGCCCTCCTGACCGGACGCGACGAAGCGCTGCGGTTGGTCTACGAGCCCTCGCTGACGGGCAATCCGGCACAGGATGAGGCCACGCTGGCGCGCGTGACCGAGCAGGAGCGCTTGGCCGGCCACGCGATGTACGGTCCACACCGCGACGACGTGCAACTGGTGCTGGACCAGCGCAAGGAGAGCTACTTTTCCCAAGGCGAGTACCGTGTGTCCCTGCTGGCGCTCAAGCTGGCCCTCAATGGGTTGCTCAGCGAGCGGCGGGGCTCTCATCCGGTGATCATCCTGGACGACCTGTTCTCCGAGCTGGATGCGAGCGTGCAGGGGCGCCTGCTGGAATACCTGAAGAGCATGCCGAACCAGATCTTCATCACCACCACCCAAGTACCGCCGACGTTGCAGATCCCGGGTGTGCAGATCATGGAGATCCGCGAAGGGCGGATCGTTTGAACCTAGAGGACAGGATGACCGAGAGCAGACCTGGAAGCGACTACTCCGCCGACAGCATTACCGCCCTGGAAGGCATCGAGGCGGTGCGCATGCGGCCTGGTATGTACATCGGAGGCGTGGACAGCAACGCCCTGCACCATCTCGTCTTCGAGATCGTTGACAACAGCATCGACGAGGCGCTGGGGGGCTTCTGCAACGACATCAACGTCACGCTGCACTCGGACAACAGCGTGACGATCCAGGACGACGGCCGCGGCATCCCGGTGGACTTCCACAAGGACTATGGGATGACGGCCGCGGAACTGGTGATGACCCAGTTGCACGCCGGCGGCAAGTTCAACAAGAGCAGTTACAAGGTCTCCAGCGGGCTCAACGGCGTGGGCGCCTCGGTGGTGAACGCGCTTTCGGAAAAGCTGATCCTGGAGATCAAGAAGGATGGTTTCCTCTGGCGCCAGAACTATGCGCGGGGCAAGTCCACCAGCGCGCTGGAAAAGCTGGAGCCGACCGAGCGCACGGGCACCAAGACCTCGTTCAAGCCGGACACGGGCATCTTCGACGAGGTGAACTTCAACTTTGAGCTGCTCTCACAGCGGCTGCGGGAGCTGGCGTTCCTGAACCGCGGCATCCGCATCACCATCCGCGACGAGCGCACGGACAAGTTTCATGAGTTCAAGTACGACGGCGGCATCGGATCGTTCATCGAGTTCCTGAACAAGAACAAGACCACGCTGCACGAGAAGCCCATCTATGTCTCGGGCGCCGACCGCGGCGTGGAGGTGGAGGTGGCGCTGCAGTACAACGACACCTACAACGAGCTGATTTACACGTTCGTCAACAACATCAACACGCACGAGGGCGGGACGCACCTGTCCGGGTTCCGGGCGGCGCTGACCAGGACCATCAACAGCTACGCGTTGGCCCACAATCTGCTCAAGGATGCCAAGGACAAGGAGAACCTGTCCGGCGAGGACGTGCGCGAGGGCCTGACGGCGGTTATCAGCGTCAAGCACCCCGATCCGCAGTTCGAATCGCAGAAGAAGATCAAGCTCACCAACGCGGATGTGAAGGGCATCGTGGAGAGCATCCTGGCCGAGACGCTCTCCAACTTCTTGGAGGAGAACCCGCCGGTCGCCAAGCGCATCGTGGACAAGGGGGTCGACGCCCAGCGCGCCCGCTTGGCCGCCCGCAAGGCCCGCGAGTTGACCCGCCGCAAGAGCGCGCTGGAGTTGAGCACGCTGCCCGGCAAGCTGGCCGACTGCCAGGAGCGCGATCCGGGGCTCTCCGAGCTGTTCCTGGTGGAGGGCGATTCCGCCGGCGGCTCGGCCAAGCAGGGCCGCGAGCGGAAGAACCAGGCGATCCTGCCCCTGAAGGGCAAGATCCTCAACGTGGAGAAGGCGCGCTTCGACCGCATGCTGGCCAGCGACGAGATCCGCACCATGATCACGGCGCTGGGCACGGGCATCGGCAAGGACGACTTCAACGTGGAGAAGGCGCGCTACCACAAGGTGATCCTGATGACGGACGCGGACGTGGACGGTAGCCACATCCGCACGCTGCTGCTCACGTTCTTCTACCGCCAGATGCCGCAGCTCATCGAGCGGGGCTTCCTCTACATCGCCCAGCCGCCGCTGTTCAAGGTGAAGCGGGGCAGGGAGGAGTTCTACGTGAAGGACGAGCGCCAGCTCAACAGCCGTCTGCTGGATTGGGCCTCGCGCAAGCTTGCGTTGCGCTCCAACGGCAGCAAGCCCATCAAGGGCGAGGCCATGCTGGCGCTGGGCAACCAGATGCGGCTCTTCTACGAGCGCTATGAGCGTGTGACGTCCAGCGTTACGCTGAAGCACCTCATCGATGTGCTGCTCAAGCACGGCGTGGACCTGCCCAGCGAAGGCGTGGAGATCATCCTGGCGCGGCTGGCCGACCTGAAGGATCGCTTCGAGCGCTTCTCGATCGTCGTGAAGCCAGGGGATCCGACGGAGGATATCGAGCTGCAGCTCGACGAGACGCTGCTCAAGCTGCACAGCAGCGTGCTGGATAGCCTGGACGTGTACGAGTACAACGCCGTGCTGGAGCAGTACAACGCCCTCAAGGGGCAGATCGGAGGCGAGGCGCTCACCCTCACCGCGGACGACGGTGCGGTGACGGAGTTGCGCCACTGGGATGTGCTCTACGACGCGCTGCTGGCCTACGGCCGCAAGGGCACGGAGATCCAGCGCTACAAGGGGCTGGGCGAGATGAACCCGGATCAGCTCTGGGAAACCACCATGGACCCCGAGCGGCGCAGCCTGCTCAAGGTGATGGTGCACGACGCCGTGGACGCGGAGGAAATCTTCAGCACCCTGATGGGGGACCAGGTGGAACCCCGCCGCGAGTTCATCGAGGCCAATGCCCTGCGGGTGAAGAACCTGGATATCTAGAGGACGGGCTCCCGGCTGCTGCCACACGCACTTCCCGATAGGTCAGGGCCGCGGCTCCGGTTGGGGTGCGGCCCGCCCCCTCCCCCCGAAGCACATCGAAAGCCAGCTCGACGGATCGGATCGCAAGGTCTTCGGCGCGGGGTTCGCCGGTACTACCGCATCTTCTCCAGCACCGCCTGCAGCAGGGCGATGCGGTTCTCCTCCAGGTTGCGCAGCATGTTCTCCTGCGCGGCGGGGGCCACGGAGCCCAGCAGCAGGTGCAGGCCGAGCGGCGGCGGGCCCTTCTCGCGCAGGCTGGCCATTACCTTGCGGAAGGCGTCGCGGCCCGCTGCGGTCTTGTCCTCCCACAGCTTGACGTCGAAGCCGATCGACTGCAGCAGGCGCCGCAGCTCGGCCGGGCCGATCAGCGCGCTGGCGTCAGCGTCGGCGGCCCAAGGCGCCGGATAGTGCGGTGCGCCGCCCGTCCCCTGCAGGATGTCGTGGAAAACCAAGCGTCCGCCCCGGGCCAGCACACGGTGGATTTCCGCGAAGAGCCGGGGCTTGTCCGCGATGTTCATCTGGGCGTGCTCGCTCCAGACGAGGTCGAAGCTGCCGTCCTCGAAGGGCAGCTCCAGCATGCTGCCCTGGCGGAACTCCACCTGCGCGGCCAGCCGGAGGCGCTCCGTGAGCATGCGCGCGGCCTCCACGTAGGATGGTGCGAGGTCGAGTCCGACCACGTGGCAGCCGAACTCCTGCGCCAGGTAGCGGGCGGTGCCGCCCAGCCCACAGCCCACGTCCAGCACGCGCTGCTCCGCGACGGGCTGGCAGAAGCGCGCCAGTTCCTCCGTGGCCACCCGTCCCCGCACGTGGAAGGCATCCACGGGGGCCAGGTCCTCCGGCCGCAGGGCATTGACGTCCTTGCCCATGCGGCGCAGCGCGGCCAGGATGCTCTCGCCCAGGTTGCGCTTGTCGTAGTGACGGGTCGCGGCCTGTTCCAGGTCGGCCATCCCTCTCCCTTTGGTCCGCCGCGGGCGCGGCGGTCTGAGCGGCCCGTGCGGCCGTTCTTGTGTCCCCCAGCTTCCCCGCTACTCGATGACCTTGGGCACCTTGAAATGGCCGCTTTCCATGTGCGAACTGAACTCGTCGGGCCGCAGACCCGAGGGTCGCGCCACGTCGTCGCGCATGTGATCTGCGGCGTCGATGGGGTGGTCCTGCAGGTCGCCGGCGGGCGCCTCGTCGATCTTCTTGAAGTACGTCAGGATGTCCTCGAACTGCTGCACGAATCGCTGCTTTTCGGCGTCCGTCAGGTCCAGTGACGCCAGCTCGGCGATGCGGTCGATGTCCTGCGGGGTGATGATCGGTTCGGCCATGGTCGGTTCGGCGCGGTCGCCGGGCGAGGGGGAGGGTGCAAAGGTGGTGGCGGAGAGCGGCTTCCAGCGCCATGGGCCGGAGGCGCACGCCTCGCGGGCGCGCCTGTCGGGGCCACTGGGAGCGTCCCGCTCTCGCTAGAACGGAATGTCGTCCTCGATATAGGCTTCCTCGGGTTCGTTGACCTGGCCGCCGCCACTGGGCCCGCCGCTGCGTTGTCCGCCCCCGGAGGGAGCGTAGCCGGAGTCCTGGCGGCCCGAGGGGCGTGGCCCGCCGCCTTCACCGTCCTGCTGGCGGTCCAGCAACTGGAGGGTGGTGGCGACCACCTCGGTCTTGTAGCGCTTGTTGTTCTGATTATCCATCCAGTCGCGCGTCTGCAGGCGCCCTTCCACGAAGATGAGGCGGCCCTTCTTGATGTAGTTCTGCGCGAACTCGGCCTGCTGGCCCCAGAGCACGATCGAGTGCCACTCGGTGCGCTCCTGGCGGTTGCCCTGCTTGTCCTTCCAATAGTCGTTGGTGGCAATGCGCAGGTCCGCCACCACCTGGCCGGACTTGGTGTAGCGCACTTCCGGATCGGCGCCGACGCGGCCGATCAGCAGCACCTTGTTCAGATTGCTCATGTCGCGTCCCGCGCGGGTGGGGGTGAACGCCGGCTCAATAGCCGCAGCGCTTGCTTGAGCTTGTCGGCGAAGGTAAGGTCGTCGCCGGCCAGTTGACGGAGGATCGGAACCACATCCTTTTCCGGGTAGCCGAGGTTTGTCAAGGCGGAGAGCAGGTCGCCCATGCTGTCCGGCGCGCCGTCGCCCGTGGCTTCACCCGGAGCAGTGCCGAGGTGCGCCTCGCGTCCGATCCGGTCGGCCAACTCCACGCACAGGCGGGCAGCCGTCTTGCGGCCCACGCCGGGGATGGTGGAGAGCAGCGCCACGTCCTGCTGCATGATCGCCGTGCGCAGCTCCGCCGGTGCGAACGCGGACAGGAACGCCAATGCGAGCTTGGGGCCCACGCCCGAGGCCTTCACCAGCAGCTCGAAGAGCCGCTTTCCCTCCGGCTTGGCAAATCCGTAGAGCGCCAGTTCCGTGTCGCGCACGACCGTGACGCAGTACAGTGTGAGGGGCGCGTTGAGCGTGATCTCCGCCAGCAGGGGCAGCGGCACGTGCACCTGGTAGCCGACGCCCCCGGCTGTGCGCAGCAGCAGGGAGTCCTGCAGCCGTGCCAGCGCGGTGCCTTCCAGATAGCCGATCATGCGGGCAGCGCCCTGCGCGTGGCGGCGGCATGGGTGAGCGCGATGGCCAGCGCGTCCGCCTCGTCCTCCTGCAGTTTCGGCGGGGCGTTCATGACGGCGCCCTTGCGCAGGCCGAGCAGCATGGTCACCATCTGCTGGATCTGGTCCTTGCTGGCGCGCCCGGTGCCCACCACGGCCTGCTTCACCTGGCTGGGGGTGTACTCGTGCAGCGCCACGCCGTGCCGGGCCACAGCACAGACGATCACGCCGCGCGCGTGACCGAGCACCAAGGCGGAGTGTGCATTCTTGGCGGTGAAGATCTGCTCCAGGGCGCAACTGTCTGGCTGGTGCTCGGCCAGCAGGGCCTCGATGCCCTCCGAAAGCTGCAGCAGGCGCTGGGGCAGGGGCCGGGCCGCATCCAGGCGCAGCGTGCCGCTGCACAGGTAAGCGGTGCGGTTGCCCTCCCGGTGCAGCAGCCCCCATCCCGTGAAGCGGCTGCCCGGGTCGATGCCCAGGATGCGCATGCCTAGCGTCTCGAACCTCCGTGGCTCAGAATCCGTTCAAGCCAGTTCGGCCAGCAGTTGCTCGTCGATGTCGAAGTTGGAGAACACCTTCTGCACGTCGTCGTCCTCTTCCAGCGTCTCCAGAAAGGTCAGCACCTTCTCCGCGTCCTCGCGGTCGCTGATGGTGACGCGGGTCTGCGGCAGGCGCTGCAGCTCGGCCGAGTCCAGCGGCACGCCCGCCTCCTCCAGGGCCGTGCGCACGGCGTCGAAGTCCTCCAGGGGGCAGGTGAGCAGCCACGTATCCCCGTCGTCCGCCAGGTTCTCCGCGCCGGCCTCGAGGGCGTGCTCGGTGAGCGTATCCTCGTCCATGGCGTCCTTGCGCACGGCGAAGGTGCCCTTGCGGTCGAACATGTACTGCACCGAGTTGGTGCCACCCAGGTTGCCGTTGGCCTTGGTGAAGGCGGTGCGGATGGTGGAAGCGGTGCGGTTGCGGTTGTCCGTGAGCGCCTCGATCACCACGGCCACGCTGGCCGGGCCGTAGCCCTCGTAGATCACCTCTTCGTAGTTCACGCCGTCGTCCTCGCCGCTGCCCTTGCTGATGGCGCGCTGCACGGTGTCGTTGGGCATGTTGCTGGCGCGGGCCTTGTCCATGGCCAACCGCAGGCGCGGATTGGCGCCCGGATCGGCCCCGCCCTGCCGTGCGGCGGAGGTGATCTCGCGAATGAGCTTGGTGAAGACCTTGCCCCGCTTGGAGTCCGCGGCGGCCTTCTTATGCTTGATGCTGCTCCACTTGCTGTGGCCCGACATACACGTTCCTTCTACTAGTCAATCCACAGATTCCACAGATTCCGCAGATGGGGAGAAAATGAAGCGGCGGTAGATGAGTGACCGGGTTCCAAAGTTTAGCAACAGACCTACCGGGATACGGGACGCTTTGAGGTAGTTGATGACTTGTGCCTCTTCCGTCCCCGAAATCCTGGGTAACGCCTTCAGTTCAACGATAAGGGCGTCAAAACAGATGAAGTCGGGCCGGTAGTGTGCACGCAGCCGTTGCCCTTTGTAAAGAATGGGCAATTCCGGCTCCCTCGAGTATGGGATTGCTCGTCCCTTGAGCTCAAGTTCCAGGGCTTCCTGGTAGACGGGTTCAAGAAATCCCGTCCCCAACCCGCGGTGCACCGCCATGGCGGCGCCGATTACCGCGTACGACTGCGGATCGCGGTTCTGAATCTGTGTAATCTGCGCGATCTACGGATGTGTCGTATCCACGGTGACCCTCCACAATTCTTCCTACGAGATCGTACACATGCGCCTCGGTGATTTCCACCGCGTGGAAGGCACCGGCGGCCGCTACGCCCTCGTTGATGTAGATGACACCGTCCACCTCCGGTCCTTGGAAGGGGGCGCGGCCCTGCAGCAACAGTTCCGTCTCCGCCGCGTAGCCTTCCACCAGCACCGGGATCACCTGACCCACGCGCGCGGCGTTGCGGCGCTCCGAGACGGCCTGCTGGGCCGCCAGCAGTGCCTGCCGGCGGCGGCGCTTGGTGCGCGCGGGCACGGGATCGCCGAAGCGGGCGGCCTTGATATTGTCCTCGTGGGAGTAGGCGAACACCCCCACATGATCGAACCAGCCCTCGTTCACGAATTCCCGCAGGCGCCGGAAGTCCGCCGGCGTCTCCGTGGGGAAGCCCACGATGAACGTCGTGCGCAGGGCCAGGCCGGGGATCGTCTCGCGCAGCTCGGCCAGCTTGGCGCGGATCTGGGACTCGGTGATGCGGCGGTTCATGTCCCGCAGCACGCCGTCCGCGATGTGCTGGAAGGGCATGTCCAGGTAGGGCACGATGTGCTCCGCTCCGGCGATGGCCTCCATGGCGCCGCGCGTGAAGGTGTTGGGGTAGCTGTAGAACAGCCGCACCCAGTAGTCGCCCGGCACCCGATCGACGGCCCGCAGCAGCCGCTCCAGGTCCGTCCCGTCCGTCAGGTCCACCCCGTAGGAGGCCGTGTCCTGGGAGATCAGGTTGATCTCGCGCACGCCCCGGTCCACGTGGCGCCGCACCTCGTCCACGATGGCGTCCACCCCGCGGCTGGAAAAGTAGCCGCGCAGGGACGGGATGTTGCAGAAGGAGCACATGTTGGAGCAGCCTTCCGCGATCTTCACGTACACGTAGGGCGCGGGCGTGGTCTGCACGCGCTCCTGCTGCTCGTAGTGCGCGTAGTGCGGCTTCTTCAGCAGGCGCACCACGCGGCTGCCGCGCCCGGCATAGAGGTCGTCCAGCAGGGCGGGCATGTCCTGGAAGTTGCTGGAGCCCAGCAGCCCGTCCACCTCCGGCACTTCCTCCAGCAGGGCCTCGCGATAGCGCTCGCTCATGCAGCCCGCGCAGACCAGCTTCTCACAGGCACCGGCGCTCTTGTAGTCGCTCAGCGTGAGCAGCCGGTCGATGCCCTCCTCCACCGCCGCGGTGAGGAAGGCGCACGTGTTCACGATGATCACCTCGGCCGCGGCGGGGTCGTCCGACACGGCATAGCCGTGCTCGCCCAGCGCGCCCAGCATGATCTCCGAGTCCACGCGGTTCTTCGCGCAGCCCAGGGTTTCGAGATACACGCGCTTCATGCTTTGGCCGCCGATTGACGCGGAAAGGCGCTGATGGTCTTTCTCCGGTTCTCGAATACGAGCCGCCGGAACTCAGGCTTTGGGCCGAAATTCAGCAGCAGCCCCACCTCCAGGTCGGTTGCACGGAGATAGTGAAGGAGTTGGGCCTCGTGAATGGGATCAATCCGCTGGGTGGCTTTGAGTTCAAGAATTACGGCGTTCTCCACCACCAAATCTGCAAGGTATTCGCCGACGATATCGCCTTTGTAGCGCACAGCGATGGGTTCTTGCCGGCTGACCTGGAGGCCGTTTCTCTGCAGTTCCAATAGCAGCGCCTTCTCGTAGACGGCTTCGAGGAATCCGTGGCCCAGTTCGTTGTAGACTGCGTAGAACGCACCAATGATGCGAGCGGTCAGCGGCGCGTGCAGCAGCTCAGGTTTTCCATCTGCGGTCATCAGCGAAAATCCGCGGCAAACACGGCTACCACACCTTCTTGAGCAGGGCGGCTTCAATGAAGCCGTCGAGTTCGCCGTCCAGCACGGCTTGGGCGTTGCCCATCTCGTGGTCCGTGCGATGGTCCTTGACGAGCTGGTAGGGGTGCAGCACGTAACTGCGGATCTGGCTGCCCCAGGCGATGTCCTTCTTCTGCGCGTTGACCTTGTCGCGCTCCGCCTCCCGTTCCAGCCGCTCGCGCTCGTAGAGCTTGGCGCGCAGGATTTTCATGGCCACGGCGCGGTTCTTGTGCTGCGAGCGCTCGTTCTGACAGCTCACCACGATGCCCGAGGGCAGGTGCGTGATGCGGATCGCCGAGTCCGTGGTATTGACGTGCTGGCCGCCGGCCCCGGAGGCGCGGAAGGTGTCCACCTTCAAGTCCGCCTCGTTGACCTCGATGTCGATGGTCTCCTCCACGTCCGGATACACGAACACGGAGGCGAAGGAGGTGTGCCGCCGCTTGGCCGAGTCGAACGGCGAGATGCGCACGAGGCGGTGCACCCCGTTCTCCACCTTCAGGTTGCCGTAGGCGTAGTCGCCGCTGACCTGGAACGTGACGGACTTGAGGCCCGCTTCTTCTGCCGGCTGAAAGTCCAGCAGGGTCAACTGGTAGTCGTGGTTCTCCGCCCAGCGCTGGTACATGCGGTAGAGCATGGCGGCCCAATCGGCCGATTCGGTGCCGCCCGCCCCCGAGTGCACCATCACGATGGCGTCCCCGGCGTCGTTCTCGCCCCCCAGCAGGTTCTTCAATTCCAGGGAGCCCAGGCGCTTGTCCACCTGCCCAGAGAGCGTGGCCATCTCGCGTTGCAGGTCGGGATCGTCCTCCTCTTCGCAGAGGGCGGCGCCTGTCTCAAGCTCCTCCAGTTCGCGCTCCAGGGTGCGCCACTCCTCCAGGATGGCGCCCACGGCGCGCAGCTCCTTCAGGACCGGCGTGCGCTCCTCCGGGGGGCGATCCCAGAAGCCGTCCGCGGCGGACTGGGCTTGCAGCTTTTCGTGTTGAGCCGTCTTGCCGGCGATGTCAAAGATAGCCTTCGAGGAGATCGCGGCGGCCGCGGTGGGCCTGGACGTGCTCGCTGAGCGCTTCGGGAGAGACGCTCGCGGCGGCGTCGCGGGACTTGGCTTCGGTCATGGGCTTGCAGTATGTCGTTGGGGTGATACCGTAAATGGTCGCGGCTTGCTTCAGGCCTAACCTTAAATCTACCACAGCCTTGTGGGCGGGGATAGCGCCGGTGGTGCCCCGGGGGCGAGACGCGTCCAACCCGACGGTTGCCCTTCGGCGCCGCACATTCATCCCCGATCGATCCGGGACGGCCATGGCGAACGAAAGCGTGGCGGAACAGAACCGGCGCAAGCTGGAGGAGCACCTGGCCAAGGTGCGCGAGCAGGGCGGCAAGGTGGGCGGTGGCAAGGACACCGCGGACAACGCCAAGGCCCAGGCCGATCCCACCCGTGAGATTCCCAAAGCCCCGCCTCCGCCCCCCGGCTGGGAGGCCTGGAAGAAGGCCCACGGCGGACGCCTGCACCAGGTGCGCTACGTGGATGCGGGCAAGGCCGCCGAGGCCGCCGACTACAAGCTGCTGGACCTGAAGCCCGGCGCCTCGCGGGAAGAGATCCGCAAGGCCTTCGCGCGGCTTGCCCAGGAACACCACCCCGACCATGGCGGCGACGCGGAGATCTTCGCCGCCATGCAGGTCGCCTACAAGCGCCTCATGAAGGACAAGTAGGCCTCACAGCACTCCCCATCGACAAGCGAAAGCCCTCGCGGCAGTCGTCTGCGGGCCGCTGGCGTGCGTCCGGACGAGACGCTGGCGGTACCTGGACTGAGCACTGGGCGTGTATCCAGAGGTGCAGGGAGGCTACGCTCCCCTGCCGGTTGTCGCAGTGCGGATGGTCGGGGGGTAGTCAGGCGTTTTGCGCCAGGGCTTCCGTCTCGGCGGCCTGCACGCGCTCGGTGAGGGCGCGCTTGAGGCGTCCCAGCTCGCGCTGGGCCAGCGTGACCTGGCGCAGGGCTTGGCGCAGGCTGTCGGGCGTGCTCAGGTCGCGGGTGCTGGTGGCCAGGGCCTCGAAGCTGCGGCGGGTGGTATCGAGGCGCTCGCTGACGTCCGCCGGGCTGGCGGGCGGGCCAATCAGCTTGCGCTCGCGGAAGCGCCGCAGCTCCTCCAGCACGTCGCGGTAGCTGGCCTGCAGCTTGTCCCCGCGGGCCCGCGCCCAGAGATCCTGCCGGTCGGCGGGGTCGCGCACATAGGCCAGCTTGAGGGCATTGCTCCAGCCGTAGCGGGCGATCTCCCCGGCCCCGTGCTCGCGCCGGTCCGGGTCGAGCAGCCCATAGCTGTCCGCCACGATGCACAGCTCGGAGATGCGCCGGAAGTCCCATTCCACGTGCTCGGTGAGAAAGGCGCGGCTCTCGCGGGGGTTGGGCAGGTGGGCCTTCACCGTGAGCACGATGCGCAGCATGGACGGGGCGATCTTGAGCGCCGCTTCGTCCAGCCGTTCGCGGGTCTGGTTGACGAACGCGATCTCGCCCATCAGCGCCGTGCGGTCGTCCCAGTCGAACAGCACCTCGTCGGCCCGCAGGGTCAGCAGGTCGCCCCAGCGATCCTGCAGCCAGTGGAAGAATCCACCCCGCAGCTCCGTGCGCGCGGGGTGGGCCAGGGAGGGCTGCGCCGGGGGCAGCAGCGCCGATTCCGCGGAGAGGATCCGTCTAGCCATGGGAGCCGTTGAGGTGGAGCATGCGTTGGTGGATTTCCTTCACCAGGGCCGTGTAGCACTCGCGCGCGCGAGTATCAGGCACTTCCAGGGGCGTGATGTGGTTCTGCGCGGCCGTGGCGATGGACGTGGAGAGCGGAATGGCGGTGCGGAACAGCAGCTCGGGAAAGGCGCTTTCCAGCGACTCACGGTTGAGCCGGTTCTGGGTCACGTGCTCGCGGTGCAGGGTGATGGCGATGCCCAGCAGCCGGCAGCGCGCCGGGTACGACTCGCGGAAGTTCTCCAGGTAGGCCAGCAGGTTCCCGATCCCCGTGAGAGACAGGTAGTCCGTGTGCGTGGGGATGATGATGAAGTCCGCGATGTACAGCACGTTGTCGTTGATGATGGACAACGTGGGCGGCAGGTCCCAGATCACCATGGCGTTGGGGCTGAACTCGCCCAGCAGGTGATCGCGGAAGTAGGTCAGCGGATTCTCCGCCCGATGGATGCGCTTCTCCGCCTCGTACAGGTGCATGCGACCCGACTCCGCCACCAGGAACGGCACGTCGGGCTTGTATTGCAGCAGGTCCAGTGTGTCCGTGGCCCGGTACAGGTAGGCGCCCAGCGTGTTCTGGCTCTGGAGCTGCAGCGAGATGGCGACGTTGCCCTGGTTGTCCGCATCGACCAGGATGATCTCCCGGCCGGGGTTCGCCACGGCGTACTGGTGGGCCAGTGCGATGGAGAGAGTGGTCTTGCCGGTTCCGCCCTTGGCGGAAAGGATCGCGATGTTGATCATCCCCGATCATCCTGCGTTGGCGTCCTGCCGACGCGTCCGCCGCTGTGCCCGCCTGGCAGCGGGCTGAAGCGGGCGACGGGATTCGAACCCGCGGCCCTCAGCTTGGGAAGCTGATGCTCTACCAACTGAGCTACACCCGCGACGACTTCAGAAATAGGCGATCCGGCGGATTCCGTCAAGGCAGCCGGCGGGCCCGCGTGGGGCGGTGCGTGGCGGAGTTGGGGCGGGTTGGAGTGGGTGGATCAGGTGTTTCACGTGAAACATTCCGTGCGCACGGAGCGACGGCAGGTCGGATTTTTGCCTGCCATGTTCCTGCGACGGCGGTTCTCGGTTTCCATGTTGGGGGCGCGGGGGAGCGGTGCTCCCTCGCTGGGCAGTGCGCTCTTGCGGTCCGCTGTGGCTTGCCACGGGTGCCGGGCACTGCTAGGAGGGGGCGGGGGGACGTCCCGCCGGGTGGGGCGCAGGGTTCCGTGCGCACGGAGCCTTGTGGCGTCGTTGCCGGGTGCGGACGTTGCGGCAGCCCTCCACGCCCCATCCGCTCGCGGCCCGCCCGGTGCTGACGACCTTCCTGATCTCCCTGCCGTTCTTCGCGCTGATCGCCTGCGGCTACGTGGCGGGGCGCATCCGGCTGATTCCCGCCCCGGCGGTGGCCGGCCTGAACACGTTCGTGTTCTACTTCGCCCTGCCCGCGCTGCTGTTCCGCACCATGGCGTTGCGGCCCTTCGCGGACCTGTACCACCCCACCTTCCTGGCCGCTTGGCTCACCGCCGGACTGATCGTGTACGGCGCGGTGCTGTTGTGCGCCCGCCTGTTCCTGGGGGTCTCGTTGGGTGGGGCGGCGTTGTTTGGGCTGGGCGCGGAGTTCTCCAACAGCGGTTACCTGGGCATTCCGCTGGTGGTGAACCTGCTCGGGCCTGGGGCCACGGTGCCCATCGCGCTCACCATCGTGGTGGACGTGGTGGTGATGCTCGCGCTCACGCTGGTGCTGGCGGAGCTGAGCACGGGGGGTGTGCGCCACCCGCTGGCGCTGGTCCGCACGCTGGTACGGGGCGTGCTGCTCAATCCGCTCGCGCTGTCCATCGCCGCGGGGATGGCCGTCTCGTGGCTGGGGCAGCCCCTGCCCGGGCCGCTGGACGTGTTCACCGGGCTGCTGGCCGGGGCCACGGGTCCGGCGGCGCTGTTCCTGATCGGCGCGGCGCTGGCGATCAGGCCCATCGCGCGGGGCGTGGGTGCCGTGGGGTTGATGGTGACCGGCAAGCTGGTGCTGCACCCGCTGGTGGTCACGGCAGTAATGGTGTTCGCGTTCCGGGTGCCCCCGTTGTGGGCCCTGGCCGCAATGCTGAACGCGGCAATCCCCACCGCGGCCAATGTGTTCGTGCTGGCGGAGCGCTACGGCGTGCAGGCCGAGCGCGTCTCCACGGCCATCTTCCTCTCCACCGTGTTGGCGCTGGCCACGTTCACGGGCTTCGTACGCCTGCTGGGGGTATGATGGAAAACTGCATTCGAGACGCGTCTTGATTGGGGGAGGGGTGCTGTCCACCTGCTATACACGCCTACACCCCTAAGCGGGGAGTAACGGCCCTGGGGGGATTAGTTTTCGTCGGTGGAGTGGCCGTTGCGGTCGGCCAGCACGGCCGGGCTGCTGAGTACGCGCTGCACCACTTCGGCTTGGCGGTGTACCCCCAGTTTCTCGTAGATGGCGCTAAGCTGTGCGCGCACTGTAAAGCGGCTCGTCTCCGATTCCGCTGCGATCTCGTCCGGCTTGCGGCCGTGCACCAGAGCCACAGCCACGCGCGATTCGGCGGGCGTCAGGCCAAACAGGTCGCGCAGCACGTCCTCGGAGAGCGCGGGCTGCGTATCGCGCAGTTGCAGAAACAGGGCGGCGCAGATTCGTTCGCGGCCCAGATCCACCCGCACGCGCTCCATGCGCAGTGGCGTCACCAGCACCTGGCAGCTCTCGCGCCCGGCGACCGAAGGGAGGGACAGAGCCCCCCCCGCGCTGGTGCCACGGCTGGCCCCGGTCTCCACAGCGCTGTGGATGAGCCGCTCCAGCACCGGCTGGAGCTTGGGATCGATCGCCTGCAGGCCCTGGGATGTCATCACCAGCCCGTCGCCCGCGGCCAGGATGGAATCCGCACGGCGGTTGAGAAACACCACGCAGCGGCGCTCGTCCAGCAGCACCACGCCCGTCGGGATGCGCTCCAGCAGCGCCAACATGGCGTGACGCTCCGCCTCGGCATCGGCGAGCTGGCGGCCGATCTGAAACGCCCGCCGAAGGTGTGGGAACAGGGCGCGCAGCCGCGCCTGGTCGGCATCCTCGAAGGGCCCCTCGCGCTTGCTGCGCTGGAGACTGAACACGGCGATGCGGCCGGGCTCCTGGGCGATGTGCCCGCCCATCGTGTAGAAACGGCCCAGCGTGCGCAGATAGTCCTGATAGAACTCCGTGCGGGCAAATTCACGGTCCGCCAGCACTTTGTGCGAAACTGTGACCGTCCCCAGCGGCTTGTGCTGGCGATACCTGAAGGCGGGGTTGAGGCGGATGTAATGGCGGAAGTAGTCCTGCAGGCGCTTGGGGTCCACCCCCTGCAGCACCTGGAACGACGCCTCCATGGCCTGGAGGTCCTCCAGGTACAGCAGCCCCGAGTCGGCGCGCAATACCGATTGCACCGCCTCGAGCACGCCGTCCCACTGCGATGGCTCCAGGGCCGCTTCGTAGATGCTGGCCACCAGATCCAGCGGCACCCGCTCTTGATCCTGCACCACCCCGCCTCCCGCGCGCCGTGGAACCCCCTGCTGCGCCAAGTCCCGGTAAGAGAGGATTCGCCCGCACGGTCCACTACGGTGTCCCCCAATTCCAACCTTACACGAATACACAAGGCAAAAACAAGATTCCTTGAATGTTGAACGATCGCGGCGCCGCTCGCCGCGCCCCTTTTACTCCAGGCGGGGCCGTGTCACAGTATGAACGCACTGACGCTCCCCCCGCGATTCAACTGTCAGGCGGACTTGTGGCGCCCTTCGAAGTGATTGCCCTGGATGGCCCGAGCGGCGTGGGAAAGAGCACCACGGCCCGCGCGCTGGCACGTCGGTTGGGGTACTTCTTCCTGTCCTCCGGGCAGATCTATCGGGCGCTGGCCTGGAGCGCATTGCGGCGAGGCTGGGAACTGGGCCAGGTGCCGGCGTCCGGGCTGCTGGCCGACGTGCGCATCGAGATCCAGCCCAACGGCGGACTCCATGTCAATGGAGAGCCGCCCGGCGGCGCGCTCAACTCGGACGAGATTTCCCGGGCCACCTCGGTGCTGAGCACGCTGCCGGAGGTGCGCGCGCTTTCCAATCGAGTGCAGCGGGATACGGTGGCGGCGTTGGCCCGGGCGGGGCACTACCCTGGCGTGATTCTTGAAGGAAGGGACATCGGCACGGTGGTCTTTCCCGAGGCGCGCCACAAGTTTTTCGTGACCGCCAGCACGGCTGTGCGGGCCGAGCGACGCTTCCGGGAGCTGGCGCAGGACGATCCCACGGTCACCCTGGAGGCGGTCACCCAGGCGCTGGAAGAGCGCGACCAGAGGGATTCGGAGCGGGACCTCGCCCCGCTGCGTCCGGCTCCGGAAGCGGTGATCGTGGACACGTCCAACCTGACGCTGGAGCAGGTGGTGGAGCGGCTGGCAGCTGAAGTGCAGGGCGAAGGCGCGGGCGCGTGAGCGGTTGCCACAACTGTGGCGAATTCAACACAGCGCGGGGGTTCAGCGCAATCGGAACGGGTTCATGAAAGCAGTCATTCTGGCCGCGGCACGCAGCGAACGGCTCCATCCGTTCACGGAAACCCGGGCCAAGCCGATGATCCGTGTGGCAGGTCGCACCATCCTGGAATACATGGCGCAGGCCCTGCGCGATGCGGGCGTGGTGGATCTGGTGGTGGTGGTGAACCACAAGCGCGAGGGCATCCAGCGCTACTTCGAGCACGGGCACAACTTTGGCCTGAACATCGAATACGTGCTGCAGGATCCCATCGACGGCATCGGGGCGGGCCTGCGCCGCTGCGAGCCCGAGCTCAACGGCGAACCGTTCCTGCTCGTGTACGGGGATATCCTGGCCACGGGCCAGCCCTTCACCGCGCTGACCGAGCAGTTCGGCGAGTCCGGCTGCGCCGTGGCTGCGTTGTCGCTGCCGCCCTCCTCCAGCGAGTTCGGCAACGTCTACCTGGACAACGACATGCGGATCACGCGGCTGGTGGAGAAGCCCACCGATCCGACCCTGTCTAACTACGTGTTCGCGGGCATGTTCCTGCTGCCGCCCACCATCTTCCGCGTGCTGGACCAGTGCCAGCACGACATCGAGCAGACCTTCCAAACTCTCGTGCGCGATGGGAAGTTCCACGGCGTGTTGTGGGAAGGCAACTGGATCGACATCCGCCGCCCGTGGCAGATCCTCGAGGCGAACCGCATGATCATGGACATGTGGCGCCATGCGGAGATCGACGCCACCGCGCGCATGGAAGGCAACGTGCGCATTGAAGGTGCGGTGCACATCGAGGAGGGCGTCGTCATCGGCAGCGGCTCCATCCTCAAGGGGCCGTGCTACATCGGCCGCGGCACCTATGTCGGCAACAACACGCTGATCCGCGAGTACTCCTCGCTGGGCCCCGATTCGGTGGTGGGCTACGGAACCGAGCTGAAGAACTGCGTCCTGTTCGCGCGCTCCACGCTGGGCCGGCTCTCGTTCATCGGCGACAGCGTCATCGGCGAGGGCGTGCACATCGGATCGGGCGTCACCACCGTGAACGTGCGGCCCGACAGCCAGCCGGTGGACGTGGACACGGAGGACGGCGCCATCAGCTCCGGCATGGCCAAGCTCGGCGCCTTCATCGGCGACAACGTCTACATCGGTGCCCGGCACGTGCTGGCACCCGGCACGCGCATCCGCTCCGGGTCGGTCGTGGCAGACAGCATCACGCAACCTTCCATCCTGTAAGGGCGCCATGTGTGGCATCAGCGGGGTCACAGGCACCGGGGACGTGGTGCAGATCCTCTACGAGTCCATCCGCCGGCTCGAGTACCGTGGCTACGACTCGTGCGGACTGAGCCTCGTGCACAACGGCGAGGTGGCCGTCCGCAAGAACGTGGGCGGCGTGGAGGAGGTAAACCAGCGCGAGCACCTGACCTCCATGAAGGGCAACGCTGGCATCGCCCACACCCGCTGGGCCACCCACGGCAAGGTCACGCAGGCCAATGCCCATCCGCACCTCTCTATGGATGGGCGCTTCTCCATCGTCCACAACGGCATCATCAACAACTACCTGGAGATTCGCCGCGAGCTGCAGGATCAGGGCGTGCCCTTCGTTTCGGAGACGGACACGGAGGTGATGGTGCACCTGGTGGCGCTGGCCTATGCGGAATTTGGCAACGTGGAGGACGCTTTTCTGGCGGCCGTGCGCCGGCTGGAGGGCTCGTACGCCTTCTGCATGGTGACCTCGGCCGATCCGGAAGCGATCTACTGCGTGCGTGCGGGCTCCCCGCTCGTGTTGGGCGTCTCCAAGCAGCGCCAGTTCGTGGCGTCGGACGTGAATGCCTTCCTCCAGCACACGCGCGAAGCCCTGACGATGGAGGACGGCGAGTATGCGGTGTTGCGGCCCACGGGCGTCAGTCTGCGCCGCATCGCGGATCGCTCGGAGGTCACGCGCCCGCACCTGCACGTGGAGTGGGATGCCGAGACCTCCCGCAAGGGCGGCTACGCGCACTACATGCTCAAGGAGATCTTCGAGCAACCGCAGACCCTGCTCAACGCCCTCAATGTGCCCCGGGCGGAGATCGAGAAGTACGCTCAGATGGTGCAGAACGCCCGCCAGACCTACCTGATGGGGGTGGGCACCACCCACTACGTCGCGCTTACGGGCCAGTACTTCTTTTCCCAGCTCACCGGTCGCTTTCTGCCCGCCATCAGCGCGGACGAGTTCCGGGACCTGGCCGTGGTGGGTCCGGAGGACCTGGTGATCTCCATCTCGCAATCCGGCGAAACCTACGACACCCGCCGGGCGGTGGCCTTTGCCAAGGAGCGCGGCGCACGCACGGCCAGCATCGTGAACGTGATGGGCTCCTCCCTGGGCACGATGACCGACGAGGTGATCCTGCAGGGCTCGGGTCCGGAGATCTGTGTGGTCTCCACCAAGGCCGCGCTCGCGCAGATGGTGATCCTGCTGCGCGTGGCCCTGGAGCTGGGCCGGCGCTCCGGCCCCATCGATTCGGCGACCTACAAGGCCTACTACAAGGACCTGGAGGCGTTCCCCTCCATCGTGCAGAACGCGCTGAACGAGCGCTCCGGCGTCGTGCGCAACTTGGCCGACCGCGTGGTGCAGTACCGCAACTGGCTGGTGATGGGCCGGGGCATCTACTACCCGATTTCGCTGGAAGCCGCGCTGAAGATGAAGGAAGTGACCTACCTGCACGTGGAAGGCATGCCGGCGGGCTTCCTCAAGCACGGCACGCTGGCTCTGGTGGATGAGAACATGCTCTCGTTGTTCCTGCTGCCGCCCGTGGAACTGAAGACCCTGCACGAGCAGACCCTCTCCGCCTTGGAGGAGGTGAAGGCCCGGGGCGGGCCCGTGGCAGGCATCGTCTTCGAGGACGACCAGCGCGCCAAGGAGCTCATCCCGGACCGCGTGGAACTGCCCGTGGTCTCGGCCCGGGTGGCGCCGCTGTTGTCCCTCGTCATGGCGCAACTTTTCGCCTACTTCGCAGCCCTCAAGCTGGGGCGCAGCATCGACAAGCCGCGCAATCTGGCCAAATCCGTCACCGTCGGCTAAGCTCGCGGGCAACGATCGTCGGAGCCACGGCGCAAGTTTCCGTGCGCACGGAGGATCGTCCTGCGGGGGCCGAGCCAGCGAGAGCACGATGAGCGACGGAACGAGGTGGGGGCTGTACACGATGTGTAACGGGCTGATCATGGCCGCCCTGGTGGCGCTGTTGGTGGCGGGTGCCGCCGCGCCTGCGCTGGCCCGACAGGGCCTGTATGCCGGCGTGGGACTTGGCGAGCAGAGCATCACCAGCGGCATCGACGGTACGCGCACCTACACGGCCGCACCCAACACGATCGAGGTAGGCAAACCGGAATCCGGTCGGGGGCTCGCCTTCACGGGCGGCTTCGGCCTGAACGAATACGTAGCGCTGGATCTGCTGCTCAACGTGAGCGGCCACGATACGGTCTTCGATCCGTCCGGGGTCAACCATACCTACAAGGCCGAGCTCAGCTCCGTCCTGTTCGGCGTGAAGGTGGGCGTGCCGCTGGGCGATGTCGCGGAGGTTTTCGGCCGCGCCGGCCTGGGCGGCTACGAGCTCACTTACAGCCAGGCCAACCTCGACGCCGGCACGGCCGTGGATGACGCCCGCTTCAGCGGCCGGGGCGTGGCGCTGGGTGTGGGCGCGGAGCTGTTCTTCGGCAAGCTTGGGATGCAGATCGCTTATACCGTCCACAATGTGGATTTCAAGACGGTGCAGAGCAAGAATTTCGGCGGGTCCGTGAATCCGGCCCTCAAGCCCACCATCAGCGCCGTATCGCTCCTGCTTACCTACTACCTCCAGTGATGCGCGGCCGCGGTGTGATGACCTGCCCGGCCATCCCCGCGCATGCCCTGCCTGCTCACACCGCCCGGACACCTTGGCCGCCCCGTCCGCCCGTGATTGAACCGCATTGCGTCCTTGCTGCCCCGTGCCCTGGTGGCCGCCGGGAAGGGATCGCCGGGTTGCGGCTGCGGGTGGCACTGCTGCTGGCGACGCTGCTGCTGGCGATGGTGCCCGGGCAGGCTGCGGCCGCAACCCCCGCTGCCGGCCCCACGTCACCTCCGGCAAAGCCCGTGCGGCTGGGCATCTACCATCCCCGGCCGCGCCTGTGCCTGGCGGACGAGCCATCCCAGCGCGATCTGCGGGTGCTGCGGCTGGCCTACGGCGTGGCGCGCGTGCCCGCGCAGCGGCTGGAGTGGCCCTGGTTCTACCGCGCGCTGCCGTGGCCGCCCGGCGCCCCGCGGGGTCTCGCCGTGGTGCTGGATAGCGAGGCACTGTGGGGTGTTCCCACCTACCGGCTGGTGGGCGCCCAGCCGGACCTGCCCGCCACCGGGGTGGACCGCCTGGTCGCTTGGCGCGCCTGGGCCCTGGCCCGGCTTCCCGACGCGCACCCCTCGGAGTTGCTCAGCCTGGCGCAGTTGCTGGCGCCCTTGCCGACGCACGATCCGTTCTTTGCCAGCCGGCTGGCGGGCAGCGAGCTGCTGCCGTTCGACCTGGGTCAGGATGGTGAGCAGCCGGAAGACGTCTGCCGGCGCTGGCCCAAAGGGGTCACGCTGCTGCCCGCCAGCACGGACTATGCCTACGAGCTGCGCGACGACCGCCCCGATGCGGGCGGCCCGCTGCACCTGTTCGCCTACCGCGAACGCCGCGCCCTCTGGCGCGACTACTTCCGCGGGCGGCTGGATGCCCTGCTGCTGGAGGGGGCGGACCTGGACGGCGAGCTGGAACGCTTGCGTGCCTCGCAGGTGGGCACCTGGGGCTCGGTGCTGGGCACGCAGCAGATCGTGCTGCGCTTCACGCCCCAACTGGCCGCCCGACTCGGGCAGCCGGGACGGCTGGCGCTCTCCTTGGCCCTGCCGCGCAAGCAGCTGGCCCAGTTGGACGGGCCGGGCCGCTTTGCCGCGGCCGGCAGCTTCCTCGGCGCCGTGCGCGCTCCGGGGGCGGAGGCCCCCGCCAAGGCGCTGGACTGGGACACCCTGAGCGCGCGTCGCCTGTGGCTGGAGGGCAAGCACGAGCTGCCGGAGCTGCACCTGGCGGTGCTGGACCACCCGGTGCTGATGCGGCTGGCCAATCGCATCCAGGCCCAGTGGAGCAAGACCCTGAACCTGAGCGTGCGAGTGGAGGTGCTCACCGTGGAGCAGTTCTACCGCGCCATCCGCACTGGCGCCGCGGATATCAGCCTGGACGTGATGGACCTGGACGACGGCTCACTGCAGGACCTCTGGTTGGACACCTTGCGCGACCTGCACGCACCGCTGGGGGGTTCATCTCCGCGCTGGGAGGTGGCCCTGCGCAAGGACCTGCCCTATCTGCCTGTGCTGGACAACCTGCACCCGGTGCTGCTGCGGCGCGGGGCCCCCCAGGGGCTCCTGGAGCGCGTGTGCCCCGGCTGCGTGCCCGCTGATTCCCCTCGCCACCTGGCCCCCGAGCCGCAAGAGCAGACCAATCCGCAGGGCTAGTAGAGCGCCGGCCCTAAACTTCAGGATAGACGCCTCCAAGGGGGCTCCACCCCCTTGGAACCCCCGCCGGGGAGCAAGCCCCCTTGACCCCATTTGGGGGGTGCAGGGGCCTTCGGCCCCTGCCGGAGAGTGGAGGTGCGGAGGAGGGAGGCAGCGCCTTCCTCCTCCGCAAACTCCAATATTAAGCCTTGGCGCATCACTAGGCGCTGCCTGGGCGTCCCCGCCAGCCATGGGGGCGTTGCCCCGGTGTCGCCGTTGCTGCGATGAGCGCTACGCGCCATCCGGCGCGCGCACGGCCTGCGCCAGCGCGTGGATGTGTGCCGGCGTGGCGCCGCAGCACCCGCCGAGGATGGACACGCCCTGCCCGGCCAGCGGGGCCAGCCATGCCGCGAAGGCAGCGGGGTCCAGCGCCGGGGCGCCGGGATAAGGGGCGTCCGCCTCCCCTGCACTCAGCCCGGCAAGCACCGCCACGGGCAGTCCGGTGCGCAGCAGCGCCTCCACGCAGGCGGGCAGTGCCTCGGGACCGGGTCCACAGCTCAACCCCAGTGCGTCCGCGCCGGCATCCGCCAGGGCCGCCGCGGCTTCGGCCGCCGACTGCCCTTCCTCCGTGCGGCCGGCCGCATTCAGGCGCAGCGCGGCCAGCACGGGCGCATCGCTCAGCCCTTTGATGCGCTCCGTCACCACCAGGGCGTCGCCCAGCCGCGCGAAGTGGTTCAGCAGGAAGAAGTCCACCTCGGTATCCGAGAGGTAGATGATCTGCTCGCTCTGGGCGCGCTCCCACTCCGGCTCGCGCACCGCCCCCGGCCGCTGCGGACAGCCCAGCGTGCCCATCACGAAGCCTTCGCCGCCCAGCGCCCGCCGGGCCAGCGCGCTGCCCGAGTTGTTGATGGCCTCCGCGCGATCGGCCAGCCCTTGCGCTTCCAGCTCCAGCGCCGTGGCGTGGGCCGTGTTGGTGCGCAGCAGGCGTGCTCCTGCCGTCGCGAACGCACGGTGCAGCGCGGCCACGCGCTCGGGGTCGAGTTGGTTGAGGGCCTCCACCGTAGGTGCAGAGTCCGGCGGTCCGGTGCGCAGTCCCAAGGAGACAGCGCCGTCCGCCAGCAGCGGGAGATGAGCCAGGGGAAGGGTATCGAGCATAGGCCAACGCGCAGCGTATGGTTATTGCGGGCGATGCGGGACGGCTTCCCGCGATATTCAGTCTGCGCGGGCCTGCGGGCCGCACGCCCGCAAATATCCGTTTGTGCTCCCACAGGGAATGTGCGAGCGTTTTAAGCGAGAGGGCGCACTCTGCGCAAGGGGAAATTCATGCACACGACGCGATCGCCTTGGAGCGGTTGCGCGTGTGCAGAAGCACCGACACCCGGTCGCGCGGCGACCACCGACGGATCGGCCATGTCACGCAGGCTTCTCGACAATCCGGGCCAGAAGCGGGTCTTCGTGCAGACCTTCGGCTGCCAGATGAATGAGTATGACTCGGCGAAGATGCTCGAGCAGCTCCGTGGCCAGGACTACGTGGCTGTGGATTCGCCGCGGCAGGCAGACCTGATCCTCGTGAACACCTGCGCCATCCGCGAAAAGTCCGAGCACAAGGTGTACAGCCTGCTGGGCCGGCTGGGTGGGATCAAGCGCGCCCGGCCCGAGGTCGTCATCGGCGTGGGCGGCTGCGTCTCGCAGCAGCGGGGCGAGGAGATCCTGGCCCGCGTGAAGGAGGTGGACCTGGTGTTCGGACCCGACCACGTGTTCGATTTGCCGCGCATGCTGGAGGGCGTGACCGGCGGTGAGCGGGTGGTCAGCACCGAATGGCGGCACCGCCGCCAGCGGGTGGCCAACTTCGTGCCGGACTTCGGCACGGATGTCGGCAGCGCGGGCGACGTGAAGGCTGGGCTGGCCATCACCAAGGGTTGCAACAATTTCTGCACCTTCTGCGTTGTACCCTATACTCGCGGACGGGAGGTGAGCCGCGAGCCGGAGAACATCCTGGCGGAGGCGCGGGCCCAGGTGGCCGGCGGCGTGAAGGAGCTTACGCTGCTGGGCCAGAACGTGAACTCCTACCGCGCGGGGGGAGTCCACTTCGTGGAGCTGTTGCGGCGTCTCGACGAAATCGAAGGGTTGGAGCGCATCCGCTACACCTCGCCCCACCCCAAGGACTTCCGGGAGGAGTTGGCCCAAGCGCACGCCGAACTGCCCAAGCTGTGCGAGCACGTGCACCTGCCGTTCCAGTCCGGCTCGGATCGCATCCTGCGCGCCATGCGCCGCAACCACGAGATCGCGGGCTATCTGGACAAGATGTCCATGATCCGCCGGCACGTGCCCGATGTGGCGCTGTCCACGGACGTCATCGTGGGGTTCCCGGGCGAGGAAGAAGCTGACTTCGAGGCCACTCTGGACGTGATGCGCACCGTGCGCTTCGACCACGTGTATGCGTTCAAGTACTCGCCCCGCTCCGGCACGCCCGCTGCGGAGCTGCCCGACCAGGTGCCCGAGAGCGTGCGCGCGGAACGGCTGGAGCGACTGTTCGCCCTCCACGACGAGATCGTGCAGGAGCGAAACGCGGCCCTCATCGGCACGCGGCAGGAAGTGTTGGTGGAGGGTGCGCACCCGCGGGGCGGCGGCGCCATGACCGGCCGCACGCGGGGCAACAAGCCGGTCATGCTGATGGAGAGTGCCGGTGTGCCCGGCGACTTGGTGCCCGTGGACATCGTCGCCGCGCGGAAATATTCACTCGTCGCCAGGGATGCCAGCCGTGACCTCTGAAGGCTTCACCGAGATGAAGGTGCATCGGTTGGTGCTGGATCCCAACACCAACTCGCCCATCGTGATCCTCCAGTCCGAGGCCAGCGGCGTGATGCTGCCCATCTGGATCGGCATCTTCGAGGCCCATGCCATCGCCATGAAGATGGAGGGCATCCAGTCCCCGCGCCCGATGACCCACGACCTGCTCAGCAACACCATCGCCGTGATGCACGGCCTGGTGGAGCGCGTGGAGGTGGTGGACCTGGTGGACAACACCTACTTCGCCCGCGTCTACTTCCAGGTGAAGGACGAGCGCTACTCCATCGATTCGCGCCCCAGCGATGCCATCGCGCTGGCGTTGCGGGCGCCCTCGCCCATCTTCGTGGCCAACCACGTGCTGGAGAAGTCCAAGATCGAGCCCACGCCCGAGCTGGAGGAGGCCCGCGCCGGTGGCGACGAGGGCGAGGAAGAGGACGAGTGGACGCGCATCCTGAAAAACTTCAACCCGCCCGGCGGCCGCGAGAAAATCAACTGAGCTGCCGCACCGCAAGTCGGGGCCCGCGGGCCCCAACCTCCCAGTCCAACACTAGGTGAAGGTGCCCAAGGGAGCGCTGCCCCCTTGGAACCGTCGGCCGTGCTGCCTGATCAGGTCCAGTTTGGAAATGCGTTTTCCAGCGGCGGGGCCGCTGGAAAACACGAGAATTCCGATGTGGGGACCGAAGGCCCCCGCGCCCCCGATACGAAACTTGACCAAGGCTGGCGCGGTCTCGCCCGCAAACAGGGCCCAGGGAGTCCCGCTCCCTGGTGGGGGTATGGGGGCAAAGCCCCCATGACCGAAATGCGTTTCAATAGGCAGCCTAGCCCTTGGTGGCGCCGGTGGTGAGCCCGGAGATGTAGTAGTCCATCAGGAACGCGTACAGGATCACCGGTGGCGCCGCGGCCAGCAGGGCGCCGGACATCAGGCCGCCCCAGTGGAACACGTCCCCGCGGATCAGCGTGGTCACCGTGCCGGCGGTGAGTACGTTCTGGTCGTTGGAGTAGATGAACGCCATCGGGTACAGGAAGTTGGCCCACGACACCGTGAAGGCGAAGATGGTGGCCGCGATGATGCCCGGCATGGCCACGGGGATGAAGATCTTCACCAGCATCTGCAGGTGGCTGGCCCCGTCGATCAGCGCCGCCTCGTCCAGCTCTTTGGGGATGGACGAGAAGTAGCCGATCAGGATCCACGTGCAGAAGGGCACGGCCAGTGTGGGGAACACGACCACCAGCGCCCAGTACGTGTTGAGCAGGTGCATCGCGCCGATCACCTTGAACAGCGGGATGAACAGCAGCGTCTCAGGCACCAGGTAGGTCAGGAACACCCCCGTGGCCATCACCGTGGAGCCCCAGAACCGCATGCGCGCCAGCGAATAGCCCGCCAGCACGCTCACGAACATGGAGACGCCCACGGAGATCACGGTCACGATGATCGTGTTCTTGAAGTAGACCAGGAAATAGGTGTTGGTGAGCAGGTCGATGTAGTGAAACAGCGTCGGCCCGTCCTGGATGATCAGCGGAATGCCCGCCTGCGCCGCGATCTCCTCGTTGGTCTTCAACGAGGTGATCAGCATGTAGTAGGGCGGAAACAGCGTGAACACCGCAAACACCGCCAGACACGCGTAGGCCAGCAGCAGCGCCCAGCGGCGGTTCGTTCGCATGCTCGAAGAGAACATCACACCTCCGCCGTGCGCTTGCGCACGTTCCGCAGAATGAAGAACGCCAGCACGGCCAGGATCGGGAACATGAAGAGGGACACCGAAGCGCCCAACGGCACGTCGCCGCCTTCGATGCCGATCTTGAACGACCAGGTGCCGAACAGGTGCGTGGTGTTACGTGGCCCGCCCTGGGTCAGCACGCGCACGATATCGAAGTTGGCGAATGTCACGATGGTGGAGAACAGCACCGTGATCGAGATGATGTTGCGCATCATCGGCAAGGTCACGTGCCGCAGCTTCTGAACCGCGCTTGCGCCGTCGATGTCGGCGGCCTCATACAGGTCCGGCGGCACCGATTTGAGCGCCGCCAGGTACATGATCAGGAAGAACGGCGCGCCATACCACACATTGACCAGAATCACCGAGAAGCGGGCCCAGCCGGGGTCGCTCAACCACGCTACGTGGGCCCCGAACAGCGTGCCCAGGATCCAGTTGAACGCGCTGTAGGTGGGGTCGAAGAGCCACCACCAGCCTAGCGTGCTGAGCGCGGGCGGCATCACCCACGGCACCAGCATCATGCCGCGCCAGAGCCGCTGGCGTTTGTCCGGCAGCACATTGATGACGTGGGCCAGCACGAAGCCGATCATCGCCTTGAAGGCCACGGCCGTCAGGGCGAACAGGACGGACTGGCGCACCACCATCCAGAACGTGTCCCGGTTGAACAGGAACCGGAAGTTCCCCAGTCCCACGAACTGGGTTTCCCGCCGGTTTAGGGTGCTCAGGTATAGCGAATAGAAAAACGGGTACACCACCAAGCCGGTGATGATGATCACCAGCGGCAGCACGAGCACGACGGCCAGTGTCGAGCGGCGCCACATGAAGCGCTGAAACCGACTGGCCCGCTCCCCGGCAGGGATTCCGAGGCCCCCGGACTCGCGAACGACGGGTTGGGTCATGGGCGACACCACGGGTAGAGGAGGCGGGAGGTCGGGTCCGGTGCGCGGCAATCCGCGCGCCGCCGCCCTCCCAGACTGGCCGGGGCAGGCCGGTGGCCCACCCCGACGTGCGTCCAACGCCTACGGCAGGTGCAGCGCGGCTAGGCGCGCTGGTACCCCTCCAACTCGTTGATGGCCCACTTGATGGCGCTGTCCATGGATTCGCCGCCGGCGGTGACCTTGGCCACCAGCGTGGGAATCAGCGCCTGGGTGTAGATCAGCGCCGCCATGCGAGGCGGAGCCGGGAAGCCGCCGACCATGATCGTCTCGTCGCCGCGCAGCGGATAATTGTACTGCCCGCCTTTGGGCGGCCCGATGTCGACCCAGATCGGGTGCTTGCGGTACGCGATGGTCTGCGGGATGTCGTAGCCCTGGCTGGCCGTGATCAGCCGGTAAGCTGAATCCTTGTCCAGCATGTGCAGGATCAGGTCCTTGGCCGCGCTCTTGTTGTTGGCGAAGTTCCAGACCCCCATGTGCCGCGGCAATGCGCCGCGATGGCGGCCTTTGGGGCCCTTCGGCACGTCGTGGTGCCAGATCTGCGCGGCGACCTCCGGCCGGTCGCGCTTGGCCACCGTCCAGGCGCTGGGCGGATTCTGGATGGCCGAGCCCTTGCCCGAGACGAGCCAGCGGTTGTTGCCCGCATCGTCCCACGCATACACGTCCGGCGGCATGGCGGCCGTCAGCTTCTTCATGTACTCCAGCGCCATGCGCGTGGCGTCCGTGTCGATCGTGATCTCGCCCTTGGCATCCATCGGGTAAGCGCCGAAGGACGCGAACAGCGGGCACAGCCAGTCCTGCGAGTCGCTGGTGGGTCCGATGGGATTGCCGAAGGCATGCCCCGCCTTGAACAACTTCTGGCAGTGCACCAGGAAGTTGTCGTAGTTCCACTCGTCCACCAGCCGGGCATCGCGATTGGGGCTGTTGGGGAAGATCTTGCGCAGATCCACGCCCGCGTAGCGCTTGAAGTAGTCCAGCCGCGAGACCATCGGGTAGCTGTGGCCGCCGATTGGGCCCGGGGCCGAGCGCCACACGCCCTCGATCTTGCCCAGGAACTCCGCCGTGGGGGCCAGCTCGCCGTGCCGCTTGATCTGCTCGGCGACCACGTCGTCCAGGGGCTCGAACGTATCGGCATACAGCGCCGTCTGCCACGTGGGCAGGTCCATCACGTCGTGGCCCGTCCGCGCACGGGATTCCGCGGCGATCGTCAGTTCCTGCTTCTGGCCGATGGAGGTAATGTAGTCGACCGTCATCTCCACGTTGTTCTTCTTGCCCCACTCCATGATGATGGCGCGGGATACGTCGTTGGCGCCGGGCACCCAGTGGTCCCAAAGGCCCACAGCAAGCTTGCCGGCGGAATAGGAGGTCTTGGCATAGGGCGCGCCGGCCGCCACGACCGCCCCTGTGGCGGCAGCGGTCTTCAGAAACTGCCTGCGCGTCAGGCTGGACTGCGTGCGTTTGATCTTCATCCTCTTTTTCCCCTTGCCGTGTCTGGACTGGAGGAGGCGGGCCGTTCCGGACAGGCGACGGAACGGGCCCGATGCGGGGGCGCAGGCCGCGGCGGCGCAATGGCCACCGAACCTGCCGTCACGCAATGCGACGACGTCGTGCACCGGACATCAATTAGAGCTTTGCGTGTGTTCCGGTTTTAGGCCGATTGGCCGGGGGTGTCAACTGCGATCCCGCCGCTCGCTGCGCTGAAACCGGCTCTGGAGGCGCATTTCCGCGCAGAGCACACCGTCACGCCGGGCAAACCAGCGCCTTGCACGCACAACAATCGGAAAGACCGAGCATGCCGGGTGGCGCTGCACGGGTGGCGGGGTCGCCCCGGGTCCGGAGCGACCTGCAATGAGGGTTGCTAGACGACCTTGTCCGTCCGCGGGTCGATGAGGTGCATCCGCGACATGTCGATGGAAAAATCCATATTCTGGCCCACCGGCGCGACCGCATTGGGAGTCGAACGGGCGCAGACGTCCTCGCCATTGATGATGGTAAAGACCATGGTGTCCATCCCCATCGGCTCCAGCACGTCCACTGGGGACTTGAAGTCCGTCATGGCGTTGTTGGTGTGCGCCTTCTTCTCCGTCAGGTGCTCCGGGCGGATGCCGAAGATCATATCCTGGTCGGCGAAGGGCTTGTAGCGGTCCACCCGGTCTTCCGGGACGGGCAGGCTCAGGTTCTCGTTGAACTTGATCGCAACCCCGCCGTTTGCCACCACTTGGCACGGAATGAAGTTCATGGCGGGCGAGCCGATGAACCCGGCCACGAAACGCGTGGCGGGCGTCTCGTACATCTCCTGCGGCGTGCCCACCTGTTCGATGTTGCCCGCGTTCATCACCACGATGCGGTCCGCCAGCGTCATCGCCTCCACCTGGTCGTGGGTCACGTAAACGATGGTGGTCTGCACGCGCTGGTGAATCTTCTTGATCTCCGTGCGCATCTGCACGCGCAGCTTGGCGTCCAGGTTCGAGAGCGGCTCATCGAACAGGAACACCTGCGGCAGCCGCACGATGGCCCGGCCCATGGCCACGCGCTGGCGCTGCCCGCCGGAAAGCTGGCGCGGCCGGCGATCCAGCAGCTCGCGGATGTTGAGGATATCAGCGGCCTCCTCCACGCGGCGCTTGATCTCCTCCTTGGGCGTCCGGCGCAGGCGCAGCCCGAAGGACATGTTTTCGAACACCGTCATGTGGGGGTACAGGGCGTAATTCTGGAACACCATCGCGATGTCGCGATCTTTCGGCGGCACGTCGTTGATCATCCGGTCGCCGATGTAGATCTCGCCATCCGTGATCTCCTCCAGCCCCGCGACCATCCGCAGCGTGGTGCTCTTGCCACAGCCCGAAGGGCCGACCAGCACGACGAATTCGTTGTGGGCGATGTCCAGGCTGATGCCGTGCACCACCTCGGTGCGGTCGAATTCCTTGCGGATGTTGTTCAGCAGAACACGAGCCATCGTTGTCTAATCCCCTCTGCTCTTACGATTGGCCAGGATGCGCGAGTCCGTTCCTCTGCCGAGATAGATCGGCAGGGCAAACGGCTCCCCTTTTTGCGCCCCAACATTTTGATCCGCGTTGCCGCAATTGTCTATTATGATTGGCGACGCTTGGCAAGCCTCGAATCGCGGCCTTGTCCCGCGCATCGGCCCCAGCGGCGGCTTGTGGCCCATCGCACGCGGCGCGAGCGCCCATGCGCGGGGATCCAGCCGTCTGCCTTGGCTACGATCCGCGCGGGTCGCGCACCAGCTCGCTCTTGGGGTCGCGCAGCATCAGGCCCGAGACGGCCTCCAGGGGCTTGAGCCCCTTGAACAGCACCGCCGCCACTGCCTCCGTGATGGGCATTTCCACGGCTTCCCGGCGGGCCAGGGCCTCGGCCGCCTGCACGGTGTAGTAGCCCTCCACCACCATGCCCACCTCCGCCAGGGCCTGCTCGGAATTGCGGCCCTGGCCGATCAGCGAGCCGAACTTCCAGTTGCGGCTGTGGCGGCTCATGCAGGTCACCACCAGATCGCCCATGCCCGCCAGCCCGTAGAACGTCTCGGCGCGGGCGCCCATCACCAAGCCCAGTCGCAGGATCTCCGCCAGCCCCCGTGTGACCAGCCCCGCCTTGGCGTTGTCGCCGAAGCCCAGGCCGTCCGAGATGCCGCAGGCAATGGCGATCACGTTCTTCAACGCCGCGCCCAGCTCCACCCCCACCAGATCCGTCTGGGTGTAGACGCGGAAGCGCGGGGTCATGAACAGCGCCTGCACGGCCTCGGCCTCGGCCAGGGACTCCCCGGCCACGGTGACGGCCGTGGGCAGCCCCCGCGAGACCTCCTCGGCATGGCTGGGGCCGGAGAGCAGCACGATGTGGCTCCGGGCTCCGGCGCCCAGTTCCTGCGCGGCCACCTCGTGCATCAGGTCCAGCGTGCCCTGCTCGATGCCCTTGGAGCAGATCACGAAGGGCTGCCCGGCATAGCCCTCCGCCCGCGCCCGCTTGCACGTGGCGCGCAGGTGCGCCGCCGGCACGGCGCACACCACCGCCTCTGCGCCGGCCAGCATGGCCCGCAGGTCCGTGTCGATGGCGATGGGTCCGGGAATCTCGAAGTCCGCCAGCTTGGGGTGGCGCCGCGTGCGCAGCAGCTCGTCCACCACGCTCTGGGCGAATTCCCACACACGCACGCTGTGCCCCTTGTGGTGCAGCAGCGCCGCCAGGCTGATGCCCCAGGTGCCTGCGGAGAGGACGGTGATCTGCATGGGTTGTTCGCCGCCAATCCGGCGGGCCTCAGGCCTTTTGCCGGGCCGCCAGCTTCCGCGGCGCCAGGGTCTTTTTCATCCGGCGATAGGCGGGCAGGCCTTGCTCGTAAGGCGGGTAGTCCTCGCCCTGGATCAGCGGCAGGCAGTAGCGCCGGAAGCCCTCGGTCACGTGGAAGCCGTCCTCACGGATGAACTCCCGCGGCAGCAGCTTCTCCTGGTTGGCGATGTTGGCGGCCTCCGTGTGGCCCACGGACCAGCGGTAGGGCTCCTCGCCGTCGCGCTGGATGGTGACCATCCGGCCCGTCAGGCCCTCGCCGGCCAGCTTCACGGCGTGGGCGCCGCAGGCGATGGCCTGCTCCACATCCACCTTCGACGCCAGGTGCCGCCCGGAGCGCTGGCAGTAGTCCAGCACGGCCCCGTGTACTTTCAGCTTCAGCTCGGACTTGATCAGCTCCTGGATGAACACGCCGGCCCCGCCGAGCTGCGTATGCCCGAAGGCATCCTGCCCGCCCGATTCGGAGAGGAAGTGCCCCTCCGCATCCTGGGCGCCCTCGGAGACCGTGATCGCGCAGTAGCCCAGCTTCTTCACCGTCCCGTCCACGGCCCCCAGGAACTTCGCCTTGTCGAAGGGCACCTCCGGCAGCAGGATCAGGTGCGGCCCGTCGCGCTCCGAGCGGCTGGCCAAGCCCGTGGAGGCGGCGATCCAGCCCGCATGGCGCCCCATCGTCTCCAGCACGAACACCTTGGTGGAGTCGCGGTACATGGACTCGGTGTCCATCGCGCCTTCCAGCATGGAAATGGTGTTGTACTTGGCCACCGACCCGAAGCCGGGGCAGCAGTCCGTGATGGGCAGGTCGTTGTCGATAGTCTTGGGAACGCCGATCACCTGAAGCGGGTAGGACTGGGACTGGGCGTAACGCGCCAGCTTGTCCACCGTATCCATCGAGTCGTTGCCGCCATTGTAGAAGAAGTAGCCCACGTCGTGCGCGGCCAGCACGTCCAGGATGCGCTGGAACTCGGCCCGGTCCTTGTCCAGGTCCTTCAGCTTCTTGCGGCACGAGCCGAAGGCCCCCGCGGGCGTGTGACGCAGGGCCTCGATGGCCTGCGGGTCTTCCTGGGACAGGTCGATGAGCTGCTCGTCCAACACGCCGTTGATGCCGTCCAGCCCCGCGTACACCGTGCCGATGAAGTCACAGGCCTGGGCGGCCTGGATTAGCCCGTAGGCCGAGGCGTTGATGACGGAGGTCACGCCCCCGGACTGGGCGTACACGGCATTGCGGTGGGCCATGGGAGCTTCTCCCTCGGTCGGCGTGGCGGAAGCAGGCAGGTCGGGAAGGCGCGCGGGTGGGCGCGCACCCTCTCCCCCAAACCGTGCCGCATCCGCGCCTCGCGCGCAAGGCGGGGTGGGATGCCGTCGGCCAAAGTGTTCGCGGCAATCCGGGACAAAGCGGGTTCCACGCGGAAGCCTATCTCCGGGCAAGCGATCACTCTGATTTTCTTCAATTCATACCCTTGCCATCGGGGTAAAATTCCAATGGCGAGCGATTGGCTTTCGTCCGCTCGTTTCTTGCCCGCTACGTCCGATCCAAAAGGGGGAATCTGACATGCGCACGCAATTGGCCGTCGTCGTGGCAGCTATACGGGGCCTGTGGTCGAAAACACCGGTTCTGCGGCACGCGGCTCTCCTGCCGTCCGCGCTGCTGGCGGGCTTGCTGCTCATCCCTGCCGCCAGTCCGTCGGCAGAGCCGGACGCCAAGGCGCTCTATGTCGACAAAGGCTGCTCGCATTGCCACGGGGAGGATGGCCGCACAACCCAATGGGATACGACCCCGATTATCGCCGGGCAGAAGCCGCGCTACGTGTACCTCGTGCTGCGGGCCTACAAGACCGGCGAGCGCAAGGGTGTCGGGGCCAACCAGCATGCGGAGGTGAATGACGTGCTGAGCGACAAGGAGATGCACTTGCTCGCCGACTATGTCTCCTCGCTGAAGTAGGCACGCCGGCGAGTCGGCACGGCGCCGTGCAGCCCTACCGATACGTCATCAGGTGGTAGAGCAGCACGGCCGCGGCGGCGGAGACGTTGAGGCTTTCCGGCGCGGCGGGGCCGATGCCCCGGCCCGGCAGGGGAATGGTCAGCAGCAGGTCGCAGGAGCGCGCCACCAGTGGCCGCAAGCCGCGGCCCTCGTTGCCCAGCACCAGCACCAAGGGCCGGTCGTGGGTGTAACCGGCCAGGGGCTCGCCGCCCTCGGCGCCCGTGCCTGCCACCCAAAAGCCGTGCCGCTTGGCCTGCTCCAGAAAGCGCGCCAGGTTCGCCACCTCGTACACAGGGAATCGCTCCAGTGCTCCCGCCGAGGCCGTGGCGGCCACCGTGCTGAGCGGCGCGCTATGATCGCGCGGCACCACCAGCCCGGCCGCCCCGAAGGCCGCGCCCGAACGCACCACGGCGCCCAGGTTGCGGGGGTCTTCCACTTGGTCCAGCGCCACCAGCAGCGGGGGCGGTGGCGCCGAGGCCTCCGGCTCTGGCGGTTGCCAAGCCCCCAGGGCCAGGGCGGCGTGCTCGTCCAACAGCGGTAGCGGCCCGCACTCCAGCACCGCGCCCTGATGGTGCCCGCCGTGGGTCAGCACCTCCAGCTCCGCCCCGGCCCGCTCCTGCACGGGCAGGCCCAGGCCCCGCGCCAGGGTGCGCAGGTGCGTCAGCTTGTCCGAGTCGGCGCCGCTGCGCAGTTGCAGGCCCCGCAGGGTGCGCCGTTGGGCCTCAAGGGCGGCCTCCACGGCGTTGAGGCCCCACAGCAGGCCCGTTGTGGGGCCCTGGCCGCGGGGCCCTGTGCGCTCGCGGCGGCGCGGTCCGGATCGGTGACGAGGTGTGCTCATGGCGGTCGGTCCCAGTTTCAATGCCCTGAAGGCGCCCAGGAATTGACTTAGGTCAATTCCCTGTGGACCCGCTGTGGTAGGCTGTTCCCACAGGGAGAGAGCGCCAAGAACGATTTCCACCGCGAACCTGGCGGGTTTGCGCGTGGCCGTAACATCATATTATCCATGCCCTCCCGTGGGCATGGGGGAGGGTCCCATGCGGGGTTTCGCTAAGTTCGCGGCGGCCGTAGCGGCCGTTGCGCTGATTGCATTCGGAGTCGGCTTCGCGCGCACCAGCCATGCGGCCGACGGCATCAAGTCGCTGATGGGCGATAACTTCCAGAACGTCCAGGTTATTCTCATCGATCTGGTCACGGCCCAGTATCAGGATCTGCCGGCCAAGATCCAGGTGATTCACCAGCACGCGGTAGATCTGCCCAAGAAGATGCCGAACACGGTGAAGACGGAAGCACAGCGCCGTATGTTCGTGAACTACGCGTATCAACTGGAAAACAACACCAGCAACATGCTGACCGTGTTGGATGCGCTGATCCAGCACGACAAGACGGCATCCGAGCCCGGCAAGCTGAACATCGACTACCTGCGCGTGGTGGCGGCCCGCCAGTTCGGGGAGATCGTGACGTCCTGCGTGCTGTGCCACAACGAGTTCCGCCGCTACGTGGTGAAGTAGACCGCGTGGCCCCGCTCCAGAGGGCTGTCCCAGGGGCGGCTAGAGGGGATAATCCCCGGCCGCCCCCTTCGGTCCGGCTCGCCACGGCCCGGCAAATCCGATATACCCAACAGACGCCGGATACTTACGGCCCTGCGGCGTGGCCTGCCAAGCGGGTCCCCGGGTTTGCCTCGACCTGCCAATGGATGCGGTTCGATGACGGATAATCTCCCTGCGGATTTCCGCACCCGCCTGTTTCAACGCCTGACGGACCACTATCCGACGCACCGCATTCACCGTTCGCGATTCGTGCGCGGGGTGTATCGCCTGCTGCTTGAATTGATCCGGCCGGCCGGTACCATCCTGCTGCGCACGTCGGACTACCGCCTGCGCTTTCGCCGCCTGCCGAGACGTCAGATTGCCCGGTTCATCGCCATCAAGCGGGCCTACGAGCCGCTGGTCACCGATGCTTTCCGTCGCAAGATCGCCGATGGTGGCCTCATCGTCGATGTGGGCGCGAATATCGGCCACTACACGCTGGTCGCGGCCTTGGCGGTGGGGGCCCGTGGGCACGTCGTGGCTTTCGAGCCCGTGCCGGAAATCCACGCCGAGCTGGGCGCCAACGTCGCGCTGAACGGACTGGACAACGTGACGTTGGTGGAAGGTGCCGCCGGAGCCACCGCCGGCGAACTGACCATCCATCGTCACGCCCGCAATCCCGGTGGGCATTCCCTTGCCGCGGAGATTGTGCAGGACGGCAAGGGCGCCGAGTCGCAGGTGCGGGTCTATCCGCTGGACGAATTGCTGGAGGCGCGCTTCCCCGGGCAGGCCGTACGGGCCATCAAGATCGACGTGGAAGGCTTCGAAGCTGCGGTGCTGGAGGGAGCGCAACGCCTACTGGCGCGGGACAAGCCCGCGGTAATCTTCGAGTTCTGGCCCTATGGGCTGGACCGCAGCGGGTATAACTCCGCGGCAATGTTGGAAAATCTGGTGTCTCTGGGCTACCGGTTCCAGCGCATCGATGAAATGGCGGGTCGGATCTACCCCGTGCGGGCCACGGACCTGCTGGCCGCGTGCCGGCCTCACGAGCGGGCGGACATGACCTACGTGCTGGCCGAGGCCTGAACGGCGCCGCCCACCGCTCGCGCCGGGAGCTGCCCGCGGCGCCCTTCCCCCCTCTCCGGTAGCCTGCTACGCTGAGCCAATGGGGCGGCCCGCCCGCGCATCGGCGCGGGACGGGCCTTAGCCCGTGGGCATGCAACCGGCCCCGGCGCCGGGTCCGCACCGTACACCGCGACGCGTGGAAAGGGACGATGGCGAAATTCGACTACGACCTGTTTGTGATCGGCGCCGGCTCCGGCGGCGTGCGCGCGGCGCGCATGTCCGCCCAGTACGGCGCGCGGGTGGCCATCGTGGAGGAGCGCTACCTGGGCGGCACGTGCGTCAACGTGGGATGCGTGCCCAAGAAGCTGCTCGTCTATGGCGCTCATGTGCGCGAGGAACTGGAGGATGCGGCCGGCTACGGCTGGAGCGTGCCCCCCGCCAGCTTCGACTGGCCCACGCTGATCCGCAACAAGAACGCCGAGATCGCACGCCTCAACACCGTCTACGAGGGCCTGCTGAGCAAGGCCGGTGTGCGCCTCCTGGACGGGCGGGGCGTGCTGCTGGACCCGCACACCGTGGAGGTGAATGGGCAGCGCCATACTGCCGAGCGCATCCTGGTGGCCACGGGCGGCTGGCCCTTCAAGCCGGACATCCCCGGTGCCGAGCACGCCATCACCTCCAACGAGGCGTTCTTCCTGGAGCGCCTGCCCCAGCGCGTCGTCATCGGCGGCGGCGGCTACATCGCCGTGGAATTCGCCGGCATCCTGAACGGCCTGGGCAGCCACGTCACGCAGCTCTACCGCGGCGCGCTGTTTCTGCGCGGCTTCGACGACGATGCGCGGGCCTTCGTGGCCGCCGAGATGCACAAGAAGGGCATCGATCTGCGCTTCAACACCAACTTCAAGCGCATCGACAAACTGGCGGGCGACGTGCTGCGCGTCACGCTCTCGGATGGCAGCACAATGGACACCGACCTGGTGCTCTGCGCCATGGGGCGCGTGCCCAACACGGAGGGACTGGGTTTGGCTGAGGCGGGTGTGAAGCTCAACGACAAGGGTGCGATCGTCGTGGACGACCACTACCAGACCAACGTGCCCTCCATCTATGCCCTCGGGGACGTGATCGACCGCGTGCAGCTCACCCCCGTGGCCATCGCCGAGGCGATGGTGCTGGCTGGCCAGCTCTATGGCGGCGGTGCCGAGCCGCTGGACTACAGCGGTATCCCCAGCGCCGTGTTCTGCCAGCCGCCGCTGGGCACGGTAGGCCTCACCGAGGCCGAGGCCGCCCAGCGCTACCGCCACATCCAGGTGTACGTGTCCGAGTTCCGGCCCATGAAGCACACCCTCTCCGGTCGCGACGAGCGCACGCTCATGAAGCTGATCGTGGACGAGGAGAGCGACCGCGTGGTGGGCTGCCACATGGTGGGCCCCGAGGCCGGCGAGATCATCCAGGGCCTCGCCGTGGCCCTCAAGTGCGGCGCCACCAAGGCCCAGTTCGACGCCACGGTGGGCATCCACCCTACCGCGGCCGAGGAGTGGGTCACCATGCGCACACCTCGCCCCGCCCCGGCAAAGGCCGCCGCTGGGGATTAGGCGCGAGCTTTCGGAAGCGAGGCGCTCTATGGCGGGAGGCTGTCATTCCGAGCGCAGTGAGGAATCTGCTTTTGTAGCGTGGCGCGCACGGCTGCCCTCGTTGGATGCCCCCCTACCCCCCGTAGTTGGCGCCGATCTCCTTCAGCGTGAGCACGTCGGCGTCGTCGTGGAGCTTGGCCTCCGTGACCTCGCCGATGACCACCGAGTGGTCGCCGTGCTCCACCACCTGCACCACCGTGCCGGCCACGTAGCCCGCCGCATCGTTCAGCGTGGGGCAGCCGTTCGTGGCGGGCGTGAACGCAAAGCCGCCAATGGTGCCGCCCTCGGGCGCGACGGACTTGAAGAAGGCGTAGGCCAGGTCCTTCTGCCCCGTCTTGAGCATGCTCAGGGAGAACTGGCCGGAGTCCTTGAGCAGCGCGTGGGCCCCGCTGTCCGCCTTCACGCCCATCACCACCAGCGGCGGTGCGAAGGAGGTCTGCGTGACCCAGTTGATGGTGGCGGCGGTCATCGCGTCGCCGTGTTTGGCCCCCAGCACGTACAGGCCATAGGGGATCATGCGCAGCACGGTCTTCTTGGCGGCTTCATCCATGGGGTGTCTCCTCAACGAATGCGGCGGGGCAGGCCGGGCCTTCCGGGCCGGCGCCCCGCAAGCTGCGGGCGCTTTGGTTGCAATGAACATCCCAGCGCCGGCACTCAATCGGACTTGGTGGGCGGGAACACGTCCGGCTCCACCTGGTAGCCTTCCACCAGCTTGTTGGTGGTGTTGAACATGCCCACCACGGCCAGCAGCTCTCCCAGCATCTCGGTGTCCATGCCCAGCTTCATGGCAGAGGCCGTGTGCGAGTTCACGCAGTAGCTGCAGCCGTTGGTGGCGCTCACGGCGATGGCCAGCATCTCCTTGGTGAGCGGATCCAGCTTCCCCGGCGCCATCACCTCCTTCAGGTCGCGCCACACCCGTGCCAGCGTGGGTGGGTGCGAGGCCAGGGTCTTCCAGAAGGCCGTCACGGTGGGCACGGCGCGGGTGGCCTTGATGTCGTCGTACACTTCCTTGACCAGGCCCGTGGCCTCGTCTTCCTCGATCATCCGTACGGTGGGCATGGGTGCTGCGGCCTCGTTGAATGGGGGATCGGTCCCAGCGGATTAGCGCTAGGCCAAGGAACAGCCGGGCCGACTGTTAGCCCGACAGACGATCATAGCCGAGGGACATGCAGTGACAGCCGCGCGAACCACGAGGTTAGGCCCTCCTCGTCGATTGCACCGGATGCCAAGCGGACCATCGTTTCAACGATGTCGTCATCCACAGCGTCAAAGCTAAAGCCGTTCCGGGCCAGGAACGCGCGGGATGCCAGCCATGCAGTGCGTTTGTTTCCATCCAGGAATGGATGGTCCTTCGCGATACCATATGCATAGGCGGCTGCCAGGGCTGGCACGCGTCGCTCAGCCGCATAGTAATGCTTGAACCGCGGGCGGTTGACCGCACTTTCGAGCAACTCGATGCGATGAACACCAGGATGTCCGCCGCCTTCACGCACCGCCTGATCATGGATCTCCATGACCATCAGCAGGCTTAGCCATCGAATCCGCATCAGCGCTTGGCCAGTTCTCGCAGGGCCTTGCCATGCCGCTTCATGTACTCTTTGTTGGAGTCAGTGACTTCCCGCAGCGCGTCATAATCAGTTCGATCGCGAATTCGACCGTCCTTTCCGTGCACAACCAGCGCGCCTCCCGTCCCCTTGGCCAGTTGGCGAGCTGCGGCTATAGCAGCATCCTTGGTCTTGTAGACGTCCTGCTTCTTCAAGGCCCGGCCTTCGCTTTTAACCGCCCAGCCGCTCTCGTGCGGCACGATGTGTTTGGTAGATTTTGCCATGGCGCTTCCATCCTATCACATGATGGAGCCGCGGCTGCGGGGGTCGCGGGGCTCCCAGTGGCCGGCGTCCACGGCCGTGATGAAGTCCAACACGGAGCGGTTGAAGCGCTCGGGCTCCTCCAGGTTCACGGCGTGCCCGCTGCGGGGAAACATCTCCAGGCCGCAGCGCGGGATGTGCTGCTTCATGAAAAGGCTGCCCTCGATACCCGGGTCGTCCTCATCGCCCAGGATCACCAGCGCGGGCAGCTCCAGCTTGTCGAGCTGCGGGCCCAGTTCCGTGATGGACGGCCGCTTGCCCTGCACCTGTCGCAGCGTGTACGCGGAGCCCTGCGCCGAGTGTTCCTCGAACTGCCGCCGGAACTCCTCGAAGGCACGCGGGCTCTTGTTCTGCAGTTGCACGCGCGTGGCGCCCAGCACGTAGTTATCCGCCATGGCGGCCATGCCCTCGTCCAGCATGCGCTGCGAGCGCTCCGCCACCAGCTTGTGGAACTCCGAGCGGTCCGTGCCGCTGCCGTAGCCGCTGCCCGCGATGGTCAGCGAGCGCGCCAGCTTGGGGTACTTCAGCCCGAACAGCAGCGTGGTGTAGCTCCCCATGGAGAGCCCGCAGATGTGGGCGCTGTCGATCTTCAGGTGTGCCAGCAGCCCCTTCAGGTCCTCGATCTGGAAGTCCTGGCCATACTGCTCCGGCTCGTCGGGTACGTCGGAGGGCAGGTAGCCCCGGGCCGAGTAGGCGATGGCGCGGTACCGGCCGGAAAAGAAGCGCAGCTGCGCCTCCCAGCTTCGGTAGTCCCCCGCGAACTCGTGCACGAACACGATGGGGATGCCGCTCCCGGCTTCCTCGTAGTAGAGGTTCACTCCGTTGACCTGTGCCTTGGGCATGAGGCCCTCCTCTTGGCAGTGCGACGGTTGTCTGGTCCGATGCGATGCGAAACCGGGGTGTCGGCATGCCGCGAGAGCAGGCAGGCATGTCCCCCCGGCGGTATCCCTAACACGCTCCGCCCCCCGGAGCCAGCGGGCCGTCCGGGCCCGGCCGGCGCCTACTTGGGCGGCAGGGTACCGGTGTAGGCCACGCCCCGCTGCACCCACGCGCGCAACGCCTCCTCGCCGCCCAGGGCCTCCGCGGCCACGAACACCATGCCCTTCATGGGCCGCCCGGTGAAGTCCATCGCCCGCGCATTCGGCTGGGCCAGGGCCTCGGCGTGCTCCTGCGGCCCCACGCGCACCATCAGTTCGTCGCGCACGATGCCGCAGGCCATGTGGCCGTGCAGTATAAACGCCAGCCCGCCGAACATGCGGCGCTCGCTGAGGCCCGGCTGCCCCACCAGGATCGCCCGCACCCGCCCCGCCAACGTCTCGTCGAGGCCATGCGCCCCCCGTGCCGATTGTCCGAACGCGCCGCGGTTGCACCCGTGCCCTGCCCGCGACGTCCTCGGCGCCCATGATAGCCTATCCAACGCGGGCCGGTCTTGACAGCCGGGGGTGCCTGCGGCCAAGCTGGATGCGATATATCCGATTGAATATAACGAGGCGTCCGATGTCCACGCAGCCGCACCCATCCGCGCAGCCGCCGCCCACCGTCACCGGGCGGCTCTGGCTGGAGAAGGAGCAACGGGGCTTCCTGGGTCACGGCCGCATCGAGCTGCTGCGGCAGATCGGCGAGCGCGGCTCCATCGCCCAGGCGGCCCGGGCCATGGGCATGAGCTACAAGGCGGCCTGGGATGCCGTGGACGCCGTGAACAACCTGGCCGAGCAACCGCTGGTGGTGCGCACCCGCGGCGGTGCGCGGGGCGGGGCGACCCATCTCACGGAAGCCGGGCGCGAGCTGATCCGCGTCTTCGCCGTGTTCGAGGCGGAGCACACGCGCTTCCTCTCCGCGCTCAGCGCGCGCATCGGCGCCCCGGTCGAGTTCGACCGCATAGCCCGGAGGCTTGCCTTGCAGACCAGTGCCCGCAACCAATTCTGGGGCCGCGTCACGGCCCTGCGCCAAGGGGAGCTCTCCGCCGAAGTGACGCTGGACATCGGCGGGGGCAACGCCCTTGCCGCCGTGATCACCAACGAGAGCGCGGAGGCGCTGGGCCTGCACGAGGGGGCGGAGGCCTGCGCGCTCATCAAGGCCTCGCTGGTGATCGTGGCCACGCCGGAAGGCGCGCGAGGCACCAGCGCCCGCAACCGGCTCTGCGGCACCGTCTCGCGCTGCCGCGAAGGCACGGTGAACGGAGAGGTCAGCATCGCCCTGGAGGGCGGCAAGACCATTACCGCCACGCTTACCACGGAGAGCATCCGCGCCCTGGGGCTGGCCGAGGGCCGCCCTGCCTGCGCGCTGGTCAAGGCGTCCCACGTGATCCTGGCGGTGACGGCATGAGCGCCTGGAGCCGCACGTCGATCACCCCCCGCCTGCCGCGCCCTCTTGCGGCTCTGCTGGCCGGCCTGCTCCTGGGCGCGCTGCTGGGGCTGCTGCCACCCCCCGCCCGGGCGGACAGCGCCCACGAGGTGCGCGTGGCCGTGGCGGCGAACTTCACCACCGCCATGCGGCGGCTCGCGGCCGAGTTCCAGCAGGAAAGCGGCTATGCGCTGTCCGCCAGCTATGCCTCCACCGGCACGCTCTACGCGCAGATCCGACACGGGGCGCCCTTCGACGTGTTCCTGGCAGCGGACGTGCGGCGCCCGCACCTGCTGGAGCTGGACGGCCTGGGCGTGTCGGGCAGCCGCTTCACCTACGCGGTGGGACGCCTGGCCCTATGGAGCGCCAAGCCGGGCTTCATGCACGGCAGCGAGCAGGTGTTGAACAACGGCGGCTTCCGCGCCTTGGCCATTGCCAATCCCCGCACGGCGCCCTATGGCGCGGCGGCGCAGCAGGTGCTGCAGCACCTGGGCCTGTGGGCGCCCCTGCAAGGGCGCATCGTGCAGGGCGAGAACATCGCGCAGACCTACCAGTACGTGGCCTCGGGCAACGCGGCGTTGGGCTTCGTGGCGCTCTCGCAGCTCAAGGCCGCACACCCGCACGCGGACGCTTGGCTGCCACCCGAAGGCTGGTACCGACCCATCGAGCAACAGGCGCTGCTGTTGCGGCATGGCGCGCAATCGCCCGCGGCACGAGCCTTCCTGACCTTCCTGCGCGGCCCCAGGGCCCGCCGGGTGATCGAGACGCTGGGCTACGGGCTGCCGGCCGCCGCCGGTCGTGACACCGTGCAGGCGGCCCGGTAGCCACTGCCCTTCCGCTCCGGTTCTGCCCATGCCGGCCCCTCTCTGGCCCACCATTGCCCTCACGCTGCGCCTGGCGGGCGTGACCACGCTCCTGCTGCTGCTGCTGGGCACGCCGCTGGCCTGGTGGCTGGCACGCACCCGTTCACGCTTCAAGGAGTTGGCCACGGCCGTGGTGGCCCTGCCGCTGGTGCTGCCGCCCACGGTGCTGGGGTTCTACCTGCTCGTGTTGCTGGGGCCGCAAGGCCCGATCGGTGCTCCGCTGGCCGCCGTGGGCCTGGGCCCGCTGGTATTTACCTTCTCCGGACTGGTGGTGGGCTCCGTGCTGTACTCGCTGCCGTTCGTGGTTCAGCCGCTGCAGAATTCCTTCGAGGCCCTGGGCGAGCGTCCGCTGGAGGTGGCCGCGACCCTGCGCGCCAGCCCGCTGGACCGCTTCTTCACCGTGGCGGTGCCTTTGGCGCGGCCGGGGTTCGTCACGGCGGCGGTGCTGGGCTTTGCGCACACGGTGGGCGAGTTCGGCGTGGTGCTGATGATCGGCGGCAGCATCCCGGGCCGCACGCGCGTGCTCTCCATCGCTATCTATGAGCACGTGGAGGCGCTGGAGTACGGACAGGCGCACGTCATCGCCGCGGGCATGCTGGGCTTCGCCCTGCTGATCCTGATCGCGCTGTACACCGTGAACCGCCGTCTGGGGCGCACCGCATGAACGGCGCGCTCGAAGTCAGCTTCGTCTTGCGCTTCCCCGCGTTCCGGCTGGATGCCGCCTTCACTGCGCCCGGGGAGGGCGTGACGGCGCTGTTCGGGCCCTCCGGCTCCGGCAAGACCACCGTGCTGCGCTGCATCGCAGGCTTGGTGCGGGCCCCGCAGGGGCGGCTGCAGCTGGGCGGCGTGTGCTGGCAGGACGAATCCCGGGCTCTGTTCCTGCCCCCGCATCGGCGCCCGCTGGGCTATGTGTTCCAGGAGTCCAGCCTGTTCCCGCACCTCTCCGTGCGCGGCAATCTGGCCTACGGCTGGAAGCGCGTGCCGGCCGCCGAGCGGCGCGTGCCCTTCGACCAGGCCGTGGCCCTGCTGGGTCTGGGGCACTTGCTGGAGCGCACGCCCCAGGGCCTCTCCGGCGGCGAGCGCCAGCGCGTGGCCATCGGGCGGGCAGTGCTGGCCGGGCCGCGCCTGCTGCTGCTGGACGAACCCCTGGCCAATCTGGACCGCGCCAGCAAGGCGGAAATTCTGCCCTACCTGGAGCGCCTGCGCGCGGAGCTGGGCCTGCCCATGCTCTACGTGAGCCACGACCTGGACGAGGTATCACGGCTGGCCGACCACCTGGTCGTGCTGCGTGACGGACGGGTCACGGACGCCGGCCCCGCTACCCGCGTCGTAAGCGGCCTGGGTCGCGTGCTTGCGGCGGAAGGCGAGCCCACAGCGGTGCTGGAGGCCACGCCGGCCGGGCACGATGCGCGGTATCAGCTTGCCGAGCTGAGCTTCGCGGGCGGGCGACTGTGGGTGTCCGCCGCCGTGCCGCCAGCCGTGCCGCGCGTGCGGGTGCGCGTGCACGCGCGGGACGTGAGTCTCGCGCTGTACCCGCCCCAGGACGTGAGCATCCTCAACGTGCTGCCCGTCACCGTGCGCGAGGCCCAGCCGGACGCGGGCGGCCAAGTGCTCGTGCGGCTGGACGCGGGTGGCACGGAACTGCTGGCGCTCATCACCCGCAAGTCCCACGAGGCTCTGCGCATTGCACCTGGCCTGCACTGCCATGCCCTCATCAAGGGCGTGGCCATCCTGCACTAAGTCTTGTCTGGGAGCGCCAGCAGGTGTGTCCGCCCCAGCCCGGCTTGTCATTCCGAGCGTAGCGAGGAATCTGTTGTGTCCTGAAACAACACAGATTCCTCGGCCCGCGCTGCGGACCTCGGAATGACAAATGGCGGCAGATTGAGGGCCCTGAGGCAATTCAATACACAGCCCAGCCCCGTGGTTACGGGCGGGTGCGGACCGCCTGCCCCAACGCATGGGTGCGCAGGGCGGCTTCCAGCGCTTCCACCAGCCCGAGCAGCTGTGGCAGCAGCGCCTCCACCTCCGCCGCCGTCAGGTAGGCGCGGGGGCGCAGCAGGCCCCGCCGCTTCAGCATGGCGCTGACCTGTGCACCCTCGAAGTCCAGCCGCACCAACCGTCGCCGCCAGCGCCGCATGCAGGCCACCGCGGCCTCATGAAAGGCCGTGGCGCCGCGCAGGGCCGCCCCGGCGGGCCCGGGCGCCACGCGCAGGGGGAAGGTCCGCTCGAAGCCGCGATGACCCGTGCGCAGGGTCTCCGCCGGGGCCCTGCGGGGCCGTGCAGTGGACAGCCGCAGGCCCTCCACGCGGAAGCGGTACTCCACGAACAGCGCCGGGCGGTCCGGCCGCACCAGCACGCGGTGACCCCGCAGGATTCCGTTCAGCTCGCCCGCCCGCCCCGGCTGCGCGCTGGGGCGATAGTTCAGCCCCAGCCGCTCCGCCAGCGCGGGCAGCTCGGCACGGGCGCGTTCCCAGGCGTGGGCAGGCATGGCTCACCGCGGGCTGTGCTTCGGCGCTGCTGCCTCCGGCGGCAGGAAGCTGTTCGGCAACGCGTGGGGTTGCCCTGGTCCAGGGCCGAAAGCTGTCATTCCGAGCGCAGCGAGGAATCTGGTGTGCCGGCCCTCAAGCAGATTCTTCGGCCCGCGGGGCGGGCTCAGAATGACATCTGTGTTGGCGCAGCGACGTTCGGCGCTGCTACCACCGCAGCCTACGCCCCCGCCAGCGCAGGCCAGGGGAAGGCGCCGCGTGCGGATTCGTAGGCGCGGGCGCAGCGCAGCACCAGGGCGTCGGCGTACTTGGGCCCCACGATCTGCAGGCCGATGGGCAGGCCCGAGGTGGTAAGGCCGCAGGGCACGCTGGCCGCCGGCTGGTTGGTGTGGTTGACCCAGCACGTCAATGCGGGCGGCTTGCCGGCCAGCTCCGACGGCAGGCCCGGCACGGGGGGCGGCTCGCAGTGGAACGTCGGCAGCAGCAGCAGGTCGAAGCGCTCGTGCAGTGCCTGCATGCGGCTGCCCACCTCGCGCCGCACCATCAGCGATTCCTGGAAGTCCAGCGCGGAAAGCTTGCGCCCAGCCTCGTGGAAGCTCAGCAGGTAGGGGTCCAGCAGCGCCCGCCCGGACTCGTCCAGCCCCTCCACCATGTGCGCGAAGATGCTCACGGCGAAGGTGCGGTGCGCCTGCAGGATGGACTCGATGCCGGGTGGTTCGATCTCCTCCACGTGCGCCCCCTGCTCGGCCAGCAGGTGCACGGCCGCCCGCACCGCCGCTGCGATCTCCGGCTGCACCTGCGCCAGCCCCAGGTCCGGCGCGTACGCCAGCCGCAGGCCGCGCACGCCGTCGTCCAGCCCCACACGATAGTCGCGCCCGTCCGGCGGGAGGGCGTACCAGTCTCGGGCGTCGGGCCCCGCCAGCACGGTCAGCAGCAGCGCCACATCCGTGACCGTGCGGGCCATGGGGCCCACGTTGGACAGCGTGCCCCAGCGCGAGGGCGGCCACGCCGGCACGCGGCCGAAGGTGGGCTTGTGCCCCACGATGCCGCTCCAGGCGGCCGGGATGCGGATGGAGCCGCCGCCGTCCGTACCTACCGCCAGCGGGCCGAGTCCTGCGGCCACGGCCGCCCCGGCGCCGCCGCTGCTGCCGCCCGGACTGCGCTCAGGATTCCACGGATTGCGTGTGATGCCCGTGAGCGGGCTGTCCGTCACGAACTTGTGGCCATACTCCGGCGTGGCCGTCTTGCCCAGCAGCACGGCCCCTGCCTCCCGCAGGCGCGCCGTGGCCGGCGCGTCGGTGTCCCACGGGCCGTCCGGGTCGGTCGTGCGCGAGCCGAAGCGGGTGGGCAGGCCCCGCGTGAGCACCAGATCCTTGATCGACACCGGCACGCCATCCAGCAGACCCCGCGGCGCGCCGCGCTGCCAGCGCTGTTCGCTGGCCCGCGCGGCCTCCATGGCGCCTTCCACGTCCACGGCGCAGAAGGCGTTGAGGCGCTCGTTCAGCGCAGCGATGCGCTCCAGCGCGGCCTGCGTGACCTCTACGGGTGAGAGCGTGCGCTGGCGATAGGCGTGCAGCAATTCGCCGGCGCTCAGCAGGTGCGGGGCAGCGGTCATAGTGGCAACGGAGCTCCGGCGGGTATGGGAAGCGGACGCATTCGTATCTCTGTTTATCCGCGTTCATCGGCAGTTTCAAATAGTGCCGCATGCCGCTGGCCGGTTGCCAGCGACGGTGTGTTCGCCATAGCATGGAACCGGGGGAAAGGCCTGGGCTCTGCGTCCAGCCGAAGCAAGGGGGGGGGGAAGTCATGTCCACAATCAGTTTGTTGGACCGCATCGAGCGCGACGGCTTCCCGCCGCTGCGCACGGAGGCCGACCTGCGCGCCCTGGAACACGTGCCCTGGGCCGAGCGCATCGCCGCACGCAGCACCTACGAGGCGCTCTGCAACGCCGCGGCGTTGGACCCGCAGCGCCCGGCGATCCAGTTCCTGCGCACCGGCGAGCCGGACGAGGCGCCGCTCAGTTTGAGCTACGCCGAGTTCCTGGGCCGCGTGCGGCAGACGGCCAACCTGCTGCACACCCTGGGCGTGGGACCGCGGGACGTGGTGTCGTTCCTACTGCCGCTGCTGCCGCAGTCCTACGCCGTGCTGTTCGGCGCCGAGGCGGCGGGGATCGCCAACCCGGTCAACCCCCTGCTGGAGCCGGGGCAGCTCGCGTCCATCCTCAACGCCGCGGGCACGAAGGTGCTGGTGGCGCTGGGCCCCACCCCGGGCGTGGAAATCTGGCAGAAGGTGCAGGCCCTGCGCGGCGACGTGCCCGGCCTGCGCGCCATCGTGCAGGTGGGCGGGGACGCCCCGGCCGAGCAGCGTGACGGCGTGCTGGGCTACGAGGCGGCCCTGGCGCGCCAGCCCGCCGATCGCCTGCTGAGCGGCCGCCAGAGCGCGCTGGACGACGTCGCGGCCTACATGCACACGGGCGGCACCACCGGCCTGCCCAAGTTGGTGCAGCACACCCACGCCAACCAGCTTTACCAGGCCTGGGTCTGCGGTGCCCTGTACGGGCTGAACGAGCCACGCCCGACGCTGTGCGGGCTGCCCCTGTTCCACGTCTCCGGCTCGCTGAACCAGGGCTTGGTGGTGTTCGCCTGGGGGGGCACGGCGGTGATCTGCACGCCGGGGGGCTTCCGCACCCCGGCCGTGGTGCGCAACTATTGGCGGCTGGCCGAGCACTACCGGCCGCGGTTCGTCTCCGCCGTGCCCACGGTGCTCTCCGGGCTGCTGCTGGCGCCTTCGGACGGGCTCGACCTGAGCGGCGTGGCGGCCGCGGCGGCGGGCGGCTCGGCCATTCCCGTGGAGGTGGGGCGCGCCCTGCAGGACAAGATCGGCAAGCCGGTGCTGGAGGTCTATGGCATGACCGAGACGGCCAGCATCCTCACCAGCGCGCCGCTGGGGGGCGACGTGCCGCTGGGCTCGGTGGGCTACGCCGCCCCCTACAGCCGCGTCAAGACGGTGTGCCTGGACGCGAAAGGGCGCTACGAGCGCGACTGCGCCGTGGACGAGATCGGCGTGGTGGTGATGAAGGGGCCGGGGGTGTTTCCCAGCTACGTGCAGGAGCGCCACAACCGCACGGCGTTCGTGACCGACGGCTGGCTCAACTCGGGCGACCTGGGGCGCCTGGACGCCGCCGGGCGGCTGTGGATCACGGGGCGCGCCAAGGACCTCATCATCCGCAGCGGCCACAACATTGACCCGATCGTGATCGAGGAGGCGCTCTACCAGCATCCGGCCGTGTCTCTGGCCGCCGCGGTGGGCAAGCCGGACGCCTACGCGGGCGAGCTGCCCGTGGCCTATGTGCAGCTCAAACCCGATGCAGCCGCAACGCCCGAGGAGTTGACGGCCTTCGTGCGTGAGCGCATCTCCGAGCGTGCGGCGGCTCCGCGCGAGGTGTTCGTGGTGGACCCACTGCCGCTGACGGGCGTGGGGAAGGTGTTCAAGCCCGCCCTGCGCTGGGATGCAGCCCAGCGGGTGTTCGGCGAGTTGCTGGCCCCGCTGGCCCCGCTGGCCCCGGACGGCGTGCGCCTCGCCGTGGCGGTGGCCGCCCACCCCACCCACGGCACGCTCGCCACTGTTTCCCTGACCGGCGCGGATACTGCGGACCGCCCGGCGCTGGAGCATGCCGTGCACGAGGCCCTCGCGCCCTTCACGATCCACCACGAGGTGCGCTGGGAGGCGTAGGCGCGTCACAGCCGCAGCGCTGGACGGCCGCTAACGGCTGTGCAGGTCGGGCGGTGCGGCCAACTGCACGCGATAGGTGCGCTCCGCGCCCCGATAGTGTGTGTGCAGTGTCACCGTGTCCCCGGGACTGAACTGCTCCAGGGCGTTCAGCAGGTCGTCGGAGTTGTTCAGCGGGAAGTCGTCCAACTTGTAGATCACATCCCCCAGCAGCACGCTCCCGTCCGCGCCACGGAGGATGCCCCGCAAACCCGCCTTCTGGGCCACGGAATTCGGCAGCACCTGCATGACGATGCAGCCGGAGATACCCAACGTATCGGCGAACTCGTTGTTCGCTACCAGGATGCCCAGCAGCGGCCGCACCACGCGGCCATACTTCCGCAATTGCGGGATCAGCTTGCGGATCATGTTCACCGGGATGGCGAATCCGATGCCCACGCTGCCGCCTGATTGGGAAACGATGGCCGAGTTCATCCCGATCACCTTGCCGCTTGAATTCAGCAAGGGACCGCCGGAATTGCCCGGGTTGATGGCCGCGTCGGTCTGGATCACCCCGCGGATCTTCCGTCCGGTGGGCGCTTCCGTTTCCCGGTTCAGGGCGCTGATGACGCCCACGGTCAGCGTGTGATCCAGCCCGAAGGGATTGCCGATCGCCATCACCTTCTGCCCCACGATGAGGCCGTCGGAGTCTCCCAGCTTGAGCGGCGTGAGGCCCTGGGCCGGGGGCTGCACCTGGATCAGCGCCACGTCCTTGTCCGGCGCGATACCGATCGGCTTCGCGGATAGTTGCGTGCGGTCCGCCAGGATCACCGTGACGCTGCTGGCACCCTCCACCACGTGCGCGTTGGTGAGGATGGTGCCGTCCTCGCTGAGGATGAAGCCGCTGCCCGTGCCCACGGCCCGCTCGACTTCCGTGCTGGAGAATGGCTGGCGGATGCGTTGGTGGTTGACGATGAACACCACCGAGCGGGATGCCTCGCGAAACACGCGGATGGTGTTCTGCTCGTCCGACGTCAGACCGGCGGGGATGGGTTGCTCCGCGGCAGCGACGGCCACGTGCAGAAGCAGGGCGCCCACGACCAGCAGCGCACCCAGCACCGGACGCGGCAGCCGCATGTGGCCGCTGTGGGCACGGAGCCAACGCATCGAGCTTTGCAGGGAATGCACGGGAACCTCCTTTGCACGAGTGCCGGCGCCGGAACCGGCGGGCGCCCGCGGTAGGGTCGCCGCTCAGGATCGGCGCTTGCCGAACACCCAGCGCCGCAGGGCGGCATGCGTGGCATAGACGGTCAAGGCGACCACCACGACGATGATGATGACGTGCTGCAGGTCCGTGACATGGCTCAGGGCCTCCGACATACGGTCGGAGAACAGATAGCCGATGCCCATCACCAGGGGCGCGCTGATGGTCAGCCCGGCCATGTCCCACAGCAGGAATACGAACACCGATAGGCCGTGCATGCCCGCCAGGGCGAACACGGGGGCGCGGATACCGGCGATGTGGCGCGCCACGAAGACGATGCCGCCGCCCCAGCGGTCGAACAGCCGCTCCAGCCGCTGGCGCCTGCGCTCGGGCAGCAGCCGGCGGAACAGGGGCCGCTCCAGGGCGCGGGTGCCCAGGTGCCGCGCGAGGAGGAAGATCACCAGGTCGCCCACGATCACGCCCGACGCCACCACCACCGCCGTAGGCACCATCTCCGTCGCGCCGCGATGGATCAGCGCACCGGCGGCCAACAGCACCACGTCCTCCGGCATCGGCAGCCCCATGCCGGCGACAACGAGCAGCGTGAAGATCAGCCCGTAGGTGGCATTCTCCAGCAGCCAATAGGGATCGGTAAAGGGCATCGGCACGGCGAGGGGGAGCGCTCTGGGGACCGTGGGTCAGTGTTTCGTAAGGGCCGTGCCGCCGTGCTCGGAGGCATGCGACAAACTAACGGAGCCGGGCCGGGTGCGCAACGCAAATGTCACGAATAATGGGTTTTCTGATGGGCCGCCTGGCGGCGCTACCGGGCGGCCCGCAGCACGGCGCGCTGCAGTTGCCACGCCGGGGTGAAGAAGCGCGGGGCCGTGCCGTACACGGCCAGAATGGCGCCCAGCAGCGCGCACAGGGTGATGCCGAACAGGATCATGAGCTGATACAGGGCCGCCTGCAGCGGCGCGGTGCCTCCCAGCATCTGGCCCGTCATCATGCCGGGCAGGGTGACGATGCCCACCGTGAGCAGTCCGTTGATGGCGGGCGTGACGGCCGCCGAAATGGCGGCATGGCGGTAGCGCTGTACGGCCTGCCCGGGGCTCGCCCCCAGTGCCAATAGCGCCTCCACATCGCCCGCGCTGCGGGCCAACTCCGCCACCAGCCGCTCCACGGCCAGCGTGGACGAGTTCATGGCGTTGCCCAGCAGCATGCCGCCCAGCGGAATCAGGTAGCGCGGATCCCATTCACGCAGGCCCAGCACCGCCTGCGTGAGATAGAGCAGCACCACCGCCGAAACCACCACCAGCACGCCCGTCAGCAGCCACGTCAGCCCCGGCAGCCGCAGGCGCGTGCGCCGGGCACCCGTGTAGCCTGCCACCAGCGCCATGGCGGCCAGCAGCAGCAGTACCCAGTACCAAGTGCGTTGCTGGAACACCCAGCCGATCACGAAGCCCACCGCGCTGAGTTGCACCACGCTGCGCGCGGTGCCCACAGCAAGCTCCTGGGTCAGACCCAGCCGCAGCACCAGACTGACGACCATGGCCGCCAGCATCAGCACCAGCAGCAGCAAGACTTCCGGCCAGCCCAGCGCGATGACGTGCTCAACCATCGCGGGTCTCCCCCACCGGGGCTTGGGGCGTCGCGTTGGAGCCGCCGGGCTCCTGCAGGAACGCGCCCACTTCGTCCGTGGGCGGGCGGGCCAGCAGTTCGGCCACCGGTCCCTCTGCCATCAGCCGCCCGCCCATCAGCACGGCCAGCCGCCCGCCCAGCCGCCGTACCTCGCCGAAGCGATGCGAGGTCATCACCAGCGTCAACCCCGCACTGCGGTTCAGCCGGGCCAGACCGCTCAGCAGGCGCTCCGCGGTGGCGGGGTCCAGCGCGGCCGTGGGCTCGTCCAGCAACAGCACTTCGGGCCGTGCGATGAGGCCACGCGCCAACGCCACGCGCTGCTTTTGGCCCACGCTCAATCCATCCGCGTCGCGCTCCAGCAGGTCATGGGACAGGTCTGCGGCCACCAGCACTTCGGCGATGCGCGCGTCCAGGTCCGGCGGCATTGCCCCCTGCAGGCGGAAGGGCAGCGTCAGGTTCTCCCGCACGCTCAGGCCCAGCAGGGAGGGCTCCTGAAACACCATAGACACGCGGCGGCGCAACTCCCGCACGGGCCAGTCCGCTATGGGCCGGCCCAGCACGCGCAATTCGCCGGCGCTGGGCTCGTCCAGCCGGTTGAGCAGGCGGATCAGCGTGCTCTTGCCCGCGCCACTGGGTCCGGCGATGGTGAGAATGCCCCCGCGGGCCACACTGAGGTGCACGCCCTCCAGCAGCGCGCGTCCGTCCGGCAGGCACCGTCCGAGGCCCCGCAGCTCGAAGGCGGGCGCGGCCGGATCGGTTTCGGGCACGGCCGAGGCGGACGGTGCCGCGGGGGTCTGCATGAGGTGCCGGGGCAGCGGGTGAAGGGCCGGACGGCGCTCACGCCGCCCGCGCTCATCCCAGCATCTTGGTCACCCATGCGCAACCCAGGCCGGTCCGGTCCGCGTGCTAGTCCGCGCCCTGGCCGTTGCGGCGCGCCTGCGCGGGTTTGTTGGGCAACGCCGGCGGCTTCGCTTCGCCCCACACCCGGCTGTAGTAGGTATCCGCCAGGTGCAGCGCGCCGATGGGATTGTGCGCGAGCACACGGTCCTTCACCACCAGCGTGGTCACGAGTCCAGCGGACTGGCGATAGAAGAGGCTGTCGTGACCCACGCAGAGGCCCAGCACCACATTCAGCTCGCAGCCGGCACGATTGAGCAGCTCGGCCTGCGAGATAGGATTGCACATGGACTCATGGCCGCCCGGACGCACCTTCTCGGAGTCGCGCACGCCGATGGACTCCTTGGGCACGCCACCGTTCTTGCAGGCGACGGAGGCAACGTCGAAGCCGTGGCTTTCCAGGATGGCGCTGAGCGTGTGGGCCACGTCCACGAAGCTGATGCAAGAGGCGATGCCGATCTTCCGGAAGCCCATGCGCTTGGCGAAGGCCGCGATCTCCTCCACGCGCGTCCAGCGGGCGTAGCCTTCGCTTTCCACCTGGGCGGAGGCCAGCGCGACGCGCATGGTGAAGGGGTCGCTGTGGTATTCCCAAGCTTCCGCGATGCCCTCGGGGTCCACCTTGCTGGGGCAGAAGCCCGGGCCGCGTTCCGCCGGTTCCCCCTGGCGGCACGCGCGCACGGTCGGCGGGCAATAGGCGCAGGATGGGTCGTCGTATTGCATGGCGCGCTCTCTCCGATGGTGGTGTAGGTTCGAGCCTACAGCCTACCTGTTCTGTGCGAGCGCTTCCTTGACACTTGTCAAATTCTGGATTGGGGCCGGGGAGGGCGCTCAGCCGCTTGCGACGAAGCGCGTGGCCAGCTCCAGGGCGTGTCGCGCGAAGGCCAACTGGTGCTCGCGCCGCGTGAGAAAGGGATTGAGCTGCAGGGTCTCGGCCAGGGCGCGATCCGGCCCCGCCACGGCGAACCAGCAATGGCCATACTTGAGGCTGCGCCTCCCGGCGTCCGGCGGTCCGGCCATGCCGCTCTCGGCCAGCGCGAAATCCGACCCGGCCGCCATCCGCATGGCGCCCGCCAGCGCGAGCACGGCCGCTTCGGACACGGCGGAGCCGGACGGCGCACCCTCGCCCCCGGCGGCCAACAGTGAGGCCTTGGCCTGGGCATCGTAGGCGAAGCGGGACTGCAGGAAGTAGCGTGAGGCGCCGCTGCGGCCCGCCAAGGCGGCAGTGACGAGGCCGCCGGTGGAGGTTTCCACCAAGCTCAGGGTGTGCGGCTCCTTGCGGCCGCGCCGGGCCAGCAGAGCTTCGGCCAGTTCCGCGGCGGCCCGCTGCACGGCGGCCTGCTGCGCCTCCAGCAGCAGAGCCAGGCGCGAGCGCGTCCCCAGCTCGCGGCCGTCGGGCGCCACCAGGCGGGCGCCGGGCTCGCCCTCGCGGTACCAGCCGTGGGCCAGCACCTGTTCCGCAGCGGGTGCGGGCAGCATGCCCGCCAGGGGATCGCCGGCCTCGGCCGCGTTGCGGATGCGCGTGGACGAGAGCGAAAGGAACGTTCCCAGCCAGGGCGGCGGCTCGGACATTGGATGCGCTGTGCAGTCCAGGCGCACCCCGCGGGTCTCCTCCAGGTGCGCCAAAGCATCCCGCAGGGGCGCGCCCTCGCGCTCCAGCACGTGGTAGTGCAGGTTCGCGGCCAGCACCCGCAGATCGTCCTCAGCGAAGATGCGGGGGTCGGCCATGCGCGTGACCAGGTCCGAACCCACACACCAGTGGAAGGGTCCGGCGTAGCCCGGCGCCTGGGCCCGCAACAGTGGAATCAGCTCCGCGGTGCGCACCGCGCGATCGAACCCGAACTCGAGGGTCGAAATCTGCATAGTAGGGGGCGTGAGCCGCAAGCGCTCACCGGCCAGGTGTGCCTGCTTTGCCAGGAAACTGCGGGCGGGGTCAGCCACGGCCTCGCAGGCCAGCTCGCACAGCCGCAGACGCTCCGGCGCGGGGACGACGGCATCGCGCTTGGTGGGGTCCGGGTGGCGCCCGTTGGAGAGCACGAAGCACACCCGGGAGAGGCGTGAATCCCGCCGCAGCAGCCACTCCGCGGCGGCGAAATGATTGAATCCGATTGGATTTCCCGATATGGGAAACAGTAAGGTGGATTCCAGGGACAACCCAGGAGGGCGTTGCTCAGTGCCAGTCATGATCCGTCATCGCGTGGGGGCCATCGGGTGCCGACTGTTCCCGCGCGGCCGCTGGTGCGGGGTATGCCGCGTGGCCACGTGGGGGGCACTTTTGGGCGTCATGGCGTTGCCGTCCGCGGTGCGTGCGAAGCCGAGCCCACCCGTGCCCAAGGCGGTGCAGCAGGCCTTTCAGGCCCGCGTGGATGCACTGCTACAGCAGGCCGGGCTCAATCCGGATCGGCTGGCGCTGCTGCTGTATTCCTCGCGGGAGGGCGGCTACCTGTACCAGCGCAACATCCACCGCCCGATGATCGCGGCCTCCAACACCAAGCTGGTCACCGCCTATGCCGCGCTGCGCGTGCTCTCGCCGGACTTTCACTGGCGCACGCGCTTCTTCGGGGTCGAAGAACACGATGACGCGGGGGGTGCCCCCCGTCAAGGGCTGCTGGTGCGGGCAGGGGCGGACCCCACGCTGACCAGCGCTGATCTGCAGCAGGCGGCCTGGGTGCTGCGTTCGCGGGGCGTCAAGCGGCTGGATGGGGGTATTTACCTGGACGGGCGACTCTTCGATGACGAGATGTTCCCCGCCTCGTGGGGCGATGTCTCCAAGGGCGAGCCCTGGTTCGCGCCGGTAAGCCCGTTCATCGTGGACAAGAACGTCATCCAGTTCCTGATCGCTTCGCGTCCCAACCGGCCCGGCTTCGACATCTTCACCAGCACGCCCGGCTTTCACGTCGTCTCGGCCCTGGCCACGGGCGATCAGGAGCAGCCGGCCATCCGCGTGGACCAGCATTGGACGGGTGATACGGCCACATTCACGTTCCAGGGTCAGCTCGCGCCGGCCAAGAAGCCCTACGAGTTTGCCGCGGCGGTGGAACATCCCCGGGTGCACTTCTACCAGCAACTCGTGGCCGCGTTGCGCCAGGCGGGCATCCAGGGCGCCATGCCCCTGCGCTCCGGACCGGTACCGATGCCCGTACACCGGCTCTACACGCAGGTCTCCCCGCCCCTCCGCGACGTGCTGATCGACGTGAACAAGAACAGCATCAATCTGGGCGCCGAGGTGCTGCTGCGCACGATGGGGCTGGGCCAGAAGCGCGAGGGCATCTCCACCCAGGACGGGCTGGCCGTGCTGCGGCGCGTGCTGGCCAAGGAGTTCCCGGAAGTTCCCGACGAGCTGCACCTGGTGGACGGCTCAGGCTTGAGCCGGCAGGACCGCGTCAGTGCGCTGCTGCTGGTACGGCTGCTCAATCGCGTGCGGCAGGACTTCACCCTGCGCCCCGAGTTCATCAACTCGCTCAGCGTGGCGCTGACGGACGGCACGTTGGAATACCGGAATTACCCCTGGCGCATGCGCGGACGGCTGCGGGCCAAGACCGGTACCTTGGCCAGCGTCAGCAACATCAGCGGCTACCTGCAGCTCAAGCACGACGTCATCGTGTTTTCGCTGCTGATCAACGATCCGGATCGCAGCTTCCAGACGCTGCAGGCAGCGCAGGACCAGTTTATGGGGGGCTTGTACGATGCGCTGCTGGGCCGCGAGGCGGGCGAGGTGCTGTCGCCCCTGCCGCCGGGCCCGGGCGTCCCGCCGCACGCCACGGCCATGGGCCAGCCCGGTGCCGGTGTGCAGAACCTGCCGCACACCGCCGAGCAGTAGACTCGGCGGGCGGTTCGCTTCACTTCCCGGAAGGCTAGTCGGCGTAGATGAGGTCCAGCACGCGGATCTGCGGGCGCGATCCATCGCCGCTGGCATCCTGCGGCATGAAGGCGACGTCGTAGCGGGCTGAGGGCTGCACCGCCCACCCGGAGCGATCCCAGGCGAAGGCATCCACCCCCGCGCCGCCCTCGCAGGCGAGGCTGAAGCGCAGGTGGCGCGAGTTGACCACGGCCGGGTCGCGCACGGTGAAACCGCGTACGCCCACCACCGGCTCGCGATTGCCGTAGCCGAAGGGCGACATCTGCGCGATCTCGTCCAGGAACTGCCGCGTCAGGTCTTCCGCTTCGATCCAGGTTTCGATCCGGACGTGGTCCTTCGAGCCGCCGCAAGCCCTGGGGGCATCGCGTTCGGCTGCATCGCGGAAGAAGCTCGTGAACGCGTGCAGGTTCATCTGGTGCAGCATCATGCCCGCGGCGCTGGGATGGCCCCCGAAGCGCTCCAGCAGTTGCTGGCAGGCCTCCAGCACGCCCAGCACATTGTAGTTCTCGCTGCTGCGGGCCGAACCGATGACCTCCGGTGCTTCCTGATGGCTTAGCACCAACGTGGGCCGGCGGCTCTCGAAGGCGATGCGGGTGGCGATGGAACCGATCACGCCCGGGTGCCAGCGGTCGCCCACCAGGATCAGGGCCGGATGATCGGTCAGGGCCTCCATCTGCACGCTGGCGTCGGCATAGACGATGCGCTCGATCTCCTGGCGCTCCCGGTTCACGTCCACCAAGTGCCGCGCCAACCGGCGCGCCTCGGTGTACGAGTGCGAGAGCAGGAGCTGCATGCCCATGCGGGGATCGCCTACGCGACCCAGGGCGTTGATCTTGGGCGCGATCTTGAAGGCAATCACGCTCGGCGTGATGGTTCCGCGGATGCGGCACTCCTTCACAAGCCCGCTCAGACCGGGCCGCAAGCGCGTGTTGAGGATGTCCAGGCCCAGCTTGACGAGGATGCGGTTCTCGCCCACCAGCGGCGCCATGTCGGCCACAGTGGCCAGTGCCACCAGGTCCAGGAAGTAGTCCGGCGACGTGTGGCAGATGCCCCGCACGCTCCAGAAGTGCTGCTCGGTGAGGTGCTGGTCCAGCGCGCAGATCAACTTGTAGGCCACACCCGCCGCGGCGAGACCCTTGAACGGATACGGGCAGCCCGGCTGCTGCGGGTTCACCAGCGCCACTGCATCGGGCTTACCCGCGCCCAACTGGTGGTGGTCGGAGATGATCAGGTCGATCCCCAGCCGGCGCAGGCGCTCCGGGGCTTCCAGATCCGTGGAACCGTGATCGGTCGTGATGACGAGGTCGGCCTTCCACTCCGCGATCTTCTGCAGCGAGGATTCCGTGAAGCCGTAGCCATCGGCCAGGCGCTTGGGAATGAAATAGTTGACCCGGGCACCCAGGCGCTTCAGGTAGCCATAGAAGATGCTGGCCCCGGCGGTGCCGTCCATGTCGTAGTCGCCAAAGACGAGCACCTTCTCGTAGTTCTCGATGGCCTTGACGATCCGCAGCACCGCCTCGCGCATGCCCAGCATCAGGAGTGGATCGTGGAGCCGGGCGGCCTCCGGGTGCAGATAGGTGCGGGCCTCGTCCACGTCGTGCAGACCCCGCGCGGCCAGCAGGCGGGCAAACCCCTCCGTGATGCCCAGCCCATCGCGCAGCGCGCGCAACTCTGCCTCCCCGGGCAGGGCCGGGGGCTCTTCCCACGTGCGATCGCTCAGGCTGCGCCGCTGTAGTGCCTTCGGATCTTCCATGATGCGGACTCGTCGCTCGGGTTCGCGGAGGCATCCTTGCCGGCACTGCACTTTGCCGCGGCATACTGCTCCCCCTCCCCTTGCCGCGGCCCGGCCACACATCCCTGGCGGCCGGTGTACACCCCGCGGGTGCGGGGTGTACGGCTCTCAGCAAAACGTCCGTTTACGGTACGGACGTCTCCACCGATGCCCCGTAATGCTAGCTGATTTCAATGGTTTTTTCAAACCGCAGGTGGCACAAAGCGACAGCCGGCGCGAACCCGGACCCGCCGTCCATCGACCCCGATTTGCTTCCGCTGTCGGGCGCGCTAAAATGGGTCGAGAATTTACCGAAATGGAATTTCTCTCAGAGGAGCGCCGGGATCATGTCATCGTTCAAGAACATCTTCAAGGTCGTCGGTTCCGAGCAGGCGGGGACGGTGCCGCCCTCGCAGGCCGGCGATGTGATGGAGCGCATCGCGCAGGACGTCGCCAACAACCGCATCCTGATCTACATGAAGGGCACGCCGCAGGCCCCCATGTGCGGGTTCTCCGCGGCCACCATCGAGATCTTCGATGAGATGGGCGTGGCGTACGAGACGCGCAACGTGCTGGAAGATCCGGAACTGCGCCAGGGCATCAAGGAATTCTCCAACTGGCCGACCATTCCCCAGGTCTACGTGGACGGCAAGTTCGTCGGCGGGTGCGACATCGTGACGGAAATGCACGCCACCGGTGAGCTGGAAGAGGTCGTCAAGAAGTAGCCCCCCATCCGACCGCAGGCACGATCAAAGCGCGGGGCGCCCAGCCGTCCCGCGCCGCAGTGTCCCATGGGGCCGCCCGGCTCCGTGAGCGTCATCCCGCCCGATGGCCATCGTTGCACCCACCCCGGCAGATCCGGCCTCCGCCTGTCCCAGGTAATGCGGAACCCTGCCCAGCAGATGCCGTTAAATCGGTAATTCGCCTGCGTATTTCAGTACGTTTGCCCACAATTCTAATCACAGGTGCGGCGGCGTTGCGTGGCGGGGGTATCCCTGCATCTCTCGTGGATGGCCAGGACGATGACCGAATCCGAATCCGATGGCGTGCGGCGCCGGTTGGCAGCCATCCTGTATGGCGACGTGGTTTCCTACAGCCGCCTCATGAGTGCCGACGACGAGGCGACGCTGGAGTCCCTCAACGCCTGCCAGCAGGTGCTACAAGGCCATGTCGAGGCCTTCCAGGGACGGCTCGTGAATGCGCCGGGCGATTCGGTGCTGGTGGAGTTCCCCAGCGTCGTGGCGGCGGTGGATTGCGCGGTGCGGTTCCAGGAGGCGATGGCCCAGCGCAACGCCGGGCTGCCCCCGGAGGAGCGCATGCTGTTCCGGATCGCCGTGAACCTGGGCGACGTGCTCGTGTCGAACGGCGCCATCTATGGCGATGGCGTGAACATCGCCGCGCGCCTGGAAGCCCTGGCCGAGCCCGGTGGCATCAACATCTCCAGCAGCGTCTTCGACGTCATCAAGCACCGTCCGCCGCTGCAGTTCACGTTCCTGGGCGAAAAGGCCGTCAAGAACATCCCGACGCCCGTCGGGGTCTACCGTGTGTGCGCCGGAGGCGCACCGGAGCAGAGCTGGTTGGCGAGCCTGCGCGGACGGATCGGGTGGGCTGGCGGGTGGCGCCGGGGCCGTGCCGCGCTGGTGTTGGTCGTGGTGGCGGTGCTGGCGATGGTCGGGGGGCTGGTGGCCGCGGGCGTGCTGCCGCAGCCGCTCGCCAAGCTGGGGCTGGTGACGCGGAATGGCGTGACGCCGACATGGTCGCTGGACCTGCCGTTGCCGGAAAAGCCTTCCCTGGCCGTGCTGCCGTTCGACAATCTCAGCGGACGTCCCGACCAGGACTGGATCGCCGACGGATTCACCGAGACCCTGATCACGGGCCTGTCCCGTCTCCAGAACCTGTTCGTGATCGCCCGCAACTCCGTGTTCAAGCTCAAGGGCCGGGCGGTGGACGTGCGCGAGGTGGGCAATCTGCTCCACGTCAACTACGTGCTGGAGGGCAGCGTGCAGCGGGAGGGAGACCGCCTGCGCATCAACGCCCAGCTCATCAATGCCCGCACTGGTGTGCACCTGTGGGCGCAACGATACGACGTGCCGGCGGACGATCTGTTCCACGTGCAGGACCGGATTACGCAGGCCATTGCGCAGGCCATGCAGGTCAAGCTGCTGGATGGGGAACTGGCCGAATTGCGCCGCCGCCGCACCACCCATCTGGCCGCCTTCGAAGCGCAGCAGCAGGCCGAAGATTACTGGTACGCGGACCAGGGCGGCCAGAGCTGCGACCGTTACGAGCGCACGGGCAAGCTGTATCGCCGCGCCATCGCCCTGGATCCGCGCTATTCCAGCGCCTGGGTCGGACTGGCCTGGCATCGGCTGCGCAACGTGTACTTCGCCTGCGGCGAGGATCGCGCCGTATCCCTGCAGACCGGGATCGACGCGGCCGAGCAGGCCATGGCGCTGGACCCCAGCGATCCCGAGGGACACGCGGTGGCGGCGATCGCCCATCTGTTCCTGCGCGACTATGGCGCCTTTCAGCAGGAGGCGGGGCGGGCCATCGAGTTGGGTGGCGGCAACGCCGAGGTACTGGCGAACGTGGCCTGGGGCGATCTCTACGTGGGCCACTACGAGGATGCGGAACGCCTCATCCGTCTCGCGGTGCGGCTGCATCCGTACTATCCCGCGTGGTATCTGAACGTGCTGGCCATCGCCGATCTGTGGCAGGGGAACCTGGCCGATGCCCGGGAGGTGCTGGACGTCTCGTTGGCCCGCAACGGCGCTCAGGTCTATGCTCAGGTCTACGCGGTGGTGCTGGCACAGAAGTCCGGAGATGCCGCAGCGGCCAAGGCTGCTGCGCGCCGGCTATTGCGCTCGCACCCCGACTTCACCGTGCAGGCTTGGCTCGCCAACTCCGAGCCCTACCAACCGCCCGAGGCGGCCCGGATGCGGCAGTGGCTGCGCGCGGCTGGCCTGCCCTGAGCTGCGCCCCTCGCGCAGCCGCCCGGCTCCGCGACCCACCGTCCACGCCCAACGGGTGTTGCGCTCCCCGGCGCTTTACCGCGTTGCGCTGCGCATTGCGTCCATAGCCCGACCGGGGCGGTACGACGCCTCGGGAACGGAGGCCAGCCGCGACTCGCCGAGGCGCGGTCCCAGGCCGTAGAACTGCTGGAAGCTCATGATGAGCGGCCGCCAGCGGTCCGGGTCGATTCGGTCGGCCTCGTCTGCCAGCAGGATGTGCTCGTCCACGTGCACACGCACGATGCGCACCTGTATGGCCAGCGGCGCCGCGCGGGTCTGCGCCCCTTGCCCGCGGGGTGCCAGGGACCATGATTGCTCCAGCTCCGCTTCAAGCTGCACGGGGCATTCGGCGACCCGCGGCGGTGCCACGCACTCGCCGGGCACGGGCGTCGCTCCGGCCGCCTCGAACTTGGCGCCGTCGTGGCGATAGCCTCGCATTGCCTTGTGGGGCGGCACTGGATCGCTGCCGGTGGTGAGGGCCAGCCGGTTCACCAGGGCGGTCTGGTCGGCGGAGGGCAGGTTCAGCACGCACTGGCCGCTGTGCAGCAGGTTGCGGGGGGACTGGGACGTGGGGTCGAAGCCCAGCAGACAGCGGTCCTGAAGCCACCAGGCCGAAGACATGGGGGCGAGGTTTGCCGTTCCGTCCTCGTTCAGCGTGCTCACCAGCACGACGGGCGTTCCGAAGTAGAGAATCGCGGGTTGGATGGTCTTGTGCATGATCGGGCTCCGATGCGGATAGGTGTGCGCCATGTGGCGATTCGCAGCGTGAACGGTTTCTCCGGCCTCGCCCACCCGCTCCTTGCGCCCGCGACCGGATGGTGGGCGAGTGGGCCGCAGTCCCCGCCGCCCGGCAGCCGCGTGCCCCTCGCCGAGACCCGCCCAGCGCGCCCGCTTGCGCAGGGCCCGAGAATTCACTAGGCTGCGCTATCGCGAAATATCCCTAGCCTGGAGGTGCGTGCCATGCGCATGAAAGCGGCCGTCTTGTATGAGGTGCGCCAGCCGCTCGTGATCGAGGAGATCGAGCTGGACCCGCCCAAGGCCGGCGAGGTGCTGATCAAGCTGGTGGCCACGGGCGTGTGCCACAGCGACGTGCACTACTACACGGGCGACGTGCCTCGCGAGAAGCCGATCATCCTGGGTCACGAGGGGGCGGGGATCGTGGAGCAGGTGGGCGAGGGCGTGACGTCGGTGGTGCCGGGCGACCACGTGGTGCTGACCTTCCTGCCCTCCTGCGGCAAGTGCCGCTGGTGCCACACGGGTCACCCCAGCCTGTGCGACCTGGGGGCCAAGCTGCGCACGGGCAAGTACCTGGACGATACCTATCGCCACCATCGCGCCAGCGACGGCCGGGACATCAACAGCTTCCTGTTCGTCAGCACCTACGGCGAGTACACCATCTCGCCCGAGGCCTCCGTGCTCAAGGTGCCGGACTACCTGCCGTTGGAGCGCCTGTGCCTGCTGGGCTGCGGCTTCACCACCGGCTTCGGCGCGGCCACCAACGCGGCCCACATCAAGCCGGGCGACACGGTGATGATCGTGGGCTGCGGCGGCCTGGGCCTCTCGGCGGTGCAGGGCGCGGCCCTCAGCGGCGCGGGCAAGATCATCGCCGTGGACGTGCACGAGGAAAAGCTGGGCATGGCCAAGAAGTTCGGCGCCACGCACACCATCCAGAACCGCCACAATTGGGAAGACGTGGTGAAGGAGGTGCAGGAGATCACCTGGGGCGTGGGCGTGGACTACAGCTTCGAGTTCGTGGGCTTCGACCAGACGGACAACACGGTGAAGGTCTGCTACGAGAGCCTGCGCAAGGGCGGCACGATGTTCATGGTGGGCGTGGGCAAGGTGGACAAGAAGACCATGCCCATCGGCCCGCGCGACTTCTCTCTCTGGCGCAAGAAGATCCAGGGTGTGCTGTTTGGCGATGCGCAGTTCCGGGCGGACATTCCCCGATACATCGACCTGTACCAGCAAGGGCAGATCAAGCTGGACGAGATGGTCACGAAGGAGTTCCGGCTGGAAGACATCAACACCTGCTTCGAGAACATCCTCGCGGGCAACAGGGTGGCGCGGCAGGTGATCCGCTACGATTGAGCGGGGCCCATCGCCTGGGCCGGCGTGTGGCCGGTCCGCAGCGGCGCCCGCTCGCGCTATCGCTGGCCCCGGCGCACCCGGCGGCGCCCCATCCGTTGGCAGAGGCAAGACGACCATGCGCATGAAAGCCGCGGTGCTGTCCGGCGTGCGGCAGCCGCTCACGGTGGAGCAGGTGGAGCTGGACCCGCCCCAGGCGGGCGAGGTGCTCGTGAAGATGGTGGCCACGGGCGTGTGCCACAGCGACGTGCACTACTACACCGGCGACAGCTCCGGGCGTCCGCTGCCCATCGTGCTGGGGCACGAGGGCGCCGGCATCGTGCAGGAGGTGGGCGAAGGCGTGACGGACTGCAAGCCGGGCGACCATGTGGTGCTGACCTTCCTGCCCTCTTGCGGTAAGTGCCGCTGGTGCCACACGGGCCACCCCAACATGTGCGACCTGGGCCAGCACATCGGCACCGGGCGCATGCTGGACGGCACGTCGCGCCTGCACCGTGCGGACGGCAGCGACCTGAGCAACTTCCTGTTCGTCTCCACCTGGGCCGAGTACTCGGTGGTGCCCCAGGCCTCCGTGGTGGTGGTGCCGGACTATCTGCCGCTGGAGCGCCTGTGCCTGCTGGGCTGTGGGTTCACCACCGGCTTCGGGGCGGCCACCAGCGCCGCGCACATCCGCCCGGGCGAGACGGCCACCGTGGTGGGCTGCGGCGGGCTGGGGCTATCGGCCATCCAGGGCGCGCGCATCAGCGGCGCGGGCAAGATTATCGCGGTGGACAAGCACCCCGAGAAGCTGGAGATGGCCAAGAAGTTCGGCGCTACCCACGGCATCATCAACGCGGGCGACCCGGACGACGTGGTGCGGCAGGTGATGGACATCACCTGGGGCGTGGGCACGGACTACACGTTCGAGTTCGTGGGCTGGGATCAGGTGGAGACGACCTGGCCCATCGTCTACCACTCCGCGCGCAAGGGGGGCACGGTGACCATCTGCGGCGTGGGCGCCAGCGACATCCAGGAGGTGCCGATCCGCCCCTGGGACATCCCCCACTATCGCCGCACCATGCAGGGCGTGTTGTTCGGCGATGCCCAGTTCCGCACGGACATTCCCCGCTACGTGCGCCTGTACGAGGAAGGGCGGCTGGACCTGGACGGGCTGGTCACCAAGGAGCTGCGACTGGAGGACATCAATACGGCCATCGAGAATATCCTGGCGGAAAACCGCGTGGCGCGGCAGGTGATCCGCTTCGACTGAACCGCCCGCGCACGCTGCCGTCCTGGGGCCGCGCAGCGACGGGCTGACGGAATCGCAGGGGCTGCGGCCCCGAGCCCCATGTTCCAACCCGCAGAGGTGACCCCATGCGCATGAAAGCGGCCGTGCTGGAAGGGCCGAAGCAGCCGTTCAAGATCGAGGAGCTGGAGCTGGATCCGCCCCAGGCGGGCGAGGTGCTGGTGCGCATGGTGGCCACGGGCGTGTGCCACAGCGACCTGCACGTGGTCACGGGCGATCTGGCGCGGCCGTTCCCGGTGGTGCTGGGGCACGAGGGCGCGGGGATCATCGAGGAGGTGGGCGAGGGCGTGACGTCCGTGGCCAAGGGCGACCACGTGATCCTCACGTACCTGCCGGCCTGCGGCAAGTGCCGTTGGTGCCACACGGGTCAGCCCAACATGTGCGACCTGGGCGCGCACCTGCGCACAGGGCGCATGCTGGACGGCACCACCCGCCACCACCGTCTGGACGGCACGGACGTGAGCAGCTTCCTGTTCGTCAGCACCTGGGGCGAGTACTCCGTGGTGCCCGAGGCCTCCCTGGTCAAAGTGCCGGACTACATCCGGCTGGAGCGGGTGTGCCTGCTGGGCTGCGGGTTCACCACCGGCTTCGGCGCGGCCACCAACGCCGTGCACATCCGCCCGGGGGAGACCGTCACCATCGTGGGCTGCGGGGGACTGGGGCTATCGGCCGTCCAGGGCGCGCGCATGAGCGGTGCGGGCAAGATCATCGCAGTGGACGTGCATCCGGAAAAGCTGGAGATGGCCAAGAAGCTCGGCGCCACCCACGGCGTGCTCAACAAGCACGACCCGGATGAGGTGATCCGCGAGATCATGGACATCACCTGGGGCATGGGCACGGACTTCACGTTCGAGTTCGTGGGCTTCGATCAGGCCATGGAAACCCTCGCCATTGCCTTCCGCGCCCTGCGCAAAGGCGGCACCATGTGCCTGGTGGGCGTGGGCGCCTCCGCGTTCGAGGAAGTGCCGTTCGATCCCTACACCCTGGCCATGTGGCGCAAGAAGGTGCAGGGCGTGCTCTTCGGCGATGCGCAGTTCCAGTGGGACATCCCCAAGTACGTGCGCCTGTTCGAGGAAGGCCGCATCGACCTGGACGGCATCGTCACCAAGGAGTACCGACTCGAGGACATCAACACCTGCGTGGAGAACGTCTTCGCCGGCAACCGCGTCGCCCGCCAGGTGATTCGCTTTGATTAGCGGATGGTCGCGCCTGGCTCCGTCTCGCGCAAAGCCGGAAAGACCTGACCAGGAATATCTGATCCCTGCAAACTCGGATAAGGCACGCGGCGGCGCCATCACTTGGTGGGCATCCAGAAAGGGCGGAGATGGCAACAAAGCAAGCGGTTATCGTGCTGGCCGACATTGGCGGCTATACGCGATTCATGAATCGGCAGAAGCAGAGTCTCGCCCATGCGGAAGCCGCCATGTCGGAACTGCTCAGTTCCGTCATTGACGCCTCCGCACACCCTCTGATCTTGAACAAGCTGGAGGGTGACGCTGCCTTGTTCTATGCTCCGGCAACGGAACATACCCTGCCCGCCGTGGCCAAGAGCGCCCTCAATCAGGTCAATGGATTCTTCCAGGCGTTTGCGCAACGCAAGCAGGAGATGGTCAAGGACGCGGTTTGTGAATGCGGAGGATGTTCGCAGATTGGGGATTTGACGATCAAGACGGTCCTGCATTGTGGTGAAGTCACGCTACGCAAAGTCCGGAAGTTCGAGGAGCTTTCCGGCGTGTCTGTGATCACGGCCCACCGCTTGATGAAGAACAAGGTGCCGATCGCGGAGTATATGCTGCTCACGGACGAATTCAACCGCACCTCCGGTGGAATGCCGGGACGAGCGGGCACTCCGCTGGTCGAGGAATGCGACGGGGTTGGCGCAGTGAAAGTCGTGTATTACGCGCCGGACCGGAGTGTGCAGCCGACCATCGCGACAGTGAACCGGTGGCGGCAAGTCAAACTCATCGCAAGGGTCTTGACGTTCCTTGGAATGCGCAGGCTCGGCCTTCTGAAGCAGCGCAAGTACCATAGCCTGGCAAGTCTCGATTTCCCCATTCGAGAGAAAGCTGCGATCAAGCCGTGATTCGGGCCTGGGCTGGTCGGCGCTGCGGGAACGGTTTTCCCCTGATTCCTGCCCGCCAGGGGCCCTCCCCGCGACGGCATCTGGCGACCTTCCCCGAATTGCTCGCGAGCCCACCCCGGCGCACTTCCAATAACAGGAACCGCCGGAGCCTCGTGGATGCGAGCCGAGAAATACAAGGAACTGGAGCCCCCGCGATCCCCGGCCGACGAAGCGGTGGATGCGCACGGCCTCTCGGCGGGTCCGCTGGGGTATGCGGCTGTTTTGCGGGTCAGCGCCAGGGCGTGGGGTTCCCGGAACTCATCGGTCCTTGCGCCCTTGGCGCCTTGGCGTTTTTGCGCGAGACCATCTCTGCCGGGGCCTCGCCCACCAGGGCGCGGTGGCGCAGCTCGCAGCGGTCGCTGCAGAAGACGGACATGCGGCGGCGGATGCTGACCGGCTTGCCGCACAGGAAGCAGGTGCGTTCCAGGCTCATGCGTACAGTCTAGCGGATCACCCCGGACGCCGCCAAGCCCAACACCACCCCGGCCAGCCCCAGCCGGTACACGATGAACAGCAGCGTGGTGCGGCGCTCCAGGTAGCGCAGCAGGAAGGCGATGGAGGCATAGCCCACCACGCAGGCCGTGAGCAGGCCCAGCACCAGCGAGGTGCCGGTCAGCTCGCCCGCGCGCACCCCCGCCAGCACGTGCGGCAGTTCCAGCAGCGCCGCTCCCAGGATCGCCGGAATCCCCAGCAGGAACGAGAAGCGCGCCGCATCGGCCCGCTTCAGCCCCAGCAGCAGGCCCCCCAGAATGGTGGAGCCGGAGCGCGAGGAGCCCGGGATCAGCGCCAGCGCCTGGAAGGCGCCGATTGCCATCACGCGCCGGAAGGTGAGGCCCTCCATGGGCGCCTCGCCGGTGCCGCGGCGCTCCGCCCACCACAGGCCCAGCGCGATCACGATCAGCATGGTGCCGATGATGTACAGCGAGCGCAGCTCGGTCTCGATGACGTGCCGGAAGCCCAGCCCCAGCACCACGATGGGCAGGTTGCCCGCGGCGATGGCCCAGGCCATGCGCGCGTCGGGCGAGCGGCGCGCCTCGGCGCTCACCAAGCTGGCCAGCGCGGCCACGGTGAAGCGCCCGATATCGCGCGCGAAGTAGAGCAGCACGGCCACCAGCGTGCCGAGCTGGATCACGGCGGAGAACGCCGCACCGGGGTCGCCCCAGCCCAGCAGAGCCGGCACGATGCGCAGGTGCGCGGTGCTGCTGACGGGGATGTACTCGGTGAGCCCCTGCACGAGGCCCAGCACAATGGCTTGCAGTCCGGATATGGCGACCATCTGCGCTCGCACGAATCGTGGCGGCGCAGCCGGCGCCGGCGGGTGAACAAGGACGCGGGCGTCCCGCGTTGGGCCGCCGGTATCTCAGCACCCTTGGAGCGTGGGGACAAGCCGAATGGTTCAAGGGCACCCAGTGCTGTGTCGGCCGCAAGCAGATTGCTCGCTGCGCTCGAAATGACACATCGCTGTAGTGTTGACCATGCGTGCGCACTGCTGTTGGCGTAGCTGAAAGAACGGTCAGGCCGCCGCGCCCTTCGAGACGTTCGCCGCGCTCACTCCTCAGGAACGCGGCGGGAAGCACGATTCCCTGAGGAGGGTTCCGGAGGAGCCCGTCTCGAAGAGTCGGGCTTCCTTCGCCAAGCCGATTTCTGAGGAGGTGTCTTGGGGGTGCGGGGGAGCCGCGCTCCCCCGCACTGCTGGTGCGGTGGTGTTCGCCGTTACGGCGCCACCTCGGACAGGGCGGCGTCGCTGGCGCGCACGTCGCCCGAGGAGAAGCTGCGCGAGCCGAACACCGTGCCGCCGGTGAAGTAGGTGGGCGTGCCGGCCAGCACGTTGTGGCTCCTGGAGGGGGTGCCGGAGCGCGCCTCGCGTTCCTGCAGGTCTGGGAAGGCGGCGGTGCCCCGGGCCTGGATGTCGCGGAAGAACTCCCAGCTCCCGTTGCGCCCGGCGTGGTTGTCCGCCAGGGTCATAAACAGGTAGCGGAAGCCCTCCTCGGCCAGTTGCTCCATGCTGAACACGGGCAGGAAGCGCGGGTTGGTCCAGTCGAAGGACGAGGACAGGTTGATGGCCAACTCCAGGTCCGGGTGCTCGGCGCGCACGGCGCGGGCCCAGTGGCAGATCGCCTCCCAGTCCTGGTCCTTGAACTCGCACCAAGCCAAGTCGATGGCGCGACGGTTGTGAATCTCCGCGCGGGCGTAGGCCAGCGTGCGCTCGATGGCCAGGTCGATGCCCCCCGGCCGGCCCTCCGGCGTGTAGCGCGCGGTGGCAGCGTCCGTGCGGGCGATGAGCACGAAGTCGTCGCAGCCGAGCTGATCCGCCTCGCTGCGGGCGGCCAGCAGGCGTTCGATCTGCTTTTCCACCGGCACCAGCATCTTGCCCGGCAGGTGGCCGCAGCGGCGCTCCGCCTGATCCTCCAGGTGACCCGCAGCCACACCGGTGGGCACAATCTGCTGCATCAGCATCTGCACCTGCCCGAAGCCGCCGTGGCCGTCTTCCATGTCCATCACCAGAGGCAGGGGCTCGCGCAGCTCACCGTCCGTCACGTAGCGCTCGCGCTGCCAATAGGCGGAGGCGCGCACCATGCGCGCGGCCTGTTCGGCCAGCTCGTTTCGGCTGAAGGCGCCCACGTCCGTCACGCCGTGTTCCTCCACGGCATAGGAGTAGCCGCTCAGGTAGGCGGCCTTGAAGCCCGCGTGTGCTGCCAGCTTCACGCCGCCCGCGTTGTAAAGCCCCGGCGCGAACACGTAGGGCTCGTCGCGCAGCAGCCGCCGCAGCAGGGTGCTGGGGTGCTCCGTGGGGAAGCGAAACTCCTGGAAGCGTGCCTCGGGCGTCTCCGCGGGCCGGGCGCGCTCCGCGCGGAGGGCCTCCCAGTGCGCGCGGCCGTTGGCCGTGGGGGTGGGCGTGCTTTCGGGCGGCTGCTCGGGACGGCGCGGTGGCTCCAGGGGCGAGGGCCGGCTGGGCCGGGGGTCGGTCTGTGGTTCCATGGGATCTCCGGATGGTCGTGGGGGCGTCGCCGGAAAGCCGCGCCCCGGTTCGGGCGGGCGCCGCTCATGCCACGGGCGGCGAAGCCTCGTAGAGAAAGTCCGTCAGCTCGCTGCGCGTGAAGATGGCCTCGGCCTCGCGCGCCGCGCGCTCGAAGCTGGCCGCCACCGCCGCGGGCGATTCGCCCCGCGCCGCGGCCAGGTCCGCGCACTCGGGGCCCACGATGCGCTCCAGCTCCTCGGCGAAGGTACGGCGCACCAACGCCTCGGTGACCGCCGGGCCGGCACGGTCGCCATCCTGCAGGCGCACGCCGTGGTGCAACCACTGCCAGGTCTGCGCGCGGGAGATCTCCAGCGTGGCCAAGTCCTCCATCAGGTCTTCCCAGGCCACGCAGCCGATGCCGCGCTGCCAGCCCTCCAGGTAGCCGATGCCCACGCGCACGTTGGTGCGCAGCCCGGCCAGTGTGTAGGGTCCGCCGCCCTGGGGCAGCAGGTCGGGATAGCGCTCCGCCTCGCGGTGCAGCACGCCCAGCTGGTTGCGCTCGGGGAACTGCTCCAGTGCCGGCCCGATGAAGTAGGGGTGCGACACCCAGCAGCCGTCGTGGCCCAGGTCGTGCTCGGTGCGCTTGTCGGCGCGCACCTTCTCCGTCTGGGCGGCGCGCACGGCCGGCGTGCGTCCCGGTGTGAAGGCGGCCATGCCGCCTAGGCCCAGCGCGCCGCGCTGGTGGCTGATCTGCACGCAGCGCCGGGCGTAGGCCTCCATCCACGGTCGCTGCATGGTGATGCTGGCCCGATCCGCCAGAATGCGGTCCGCGTGGAAGCGCAACGTTTTGATGTCGCTGAAGATCTTGTCCCAGCGGCCCACGTTCAGGCCCACGGCGTGATCGCGGCTGGCGAAGAGGATCTCCTCCATCTGCAGCGCGGCGGGCAGCGTTTCGATGAGGAACGTGGCCTTGAGCGCCCCGCGGCCCAAGCCCAGCGCGTCCTCCAGCGCCGCCAGCACGGCATCCCACCAGCGGGCCTCGGCGGCATCCTCGCATTTGGGCAGGTAGTAGGCCGGGGTGTGCCCCCGCTCCAGCAGTCGCCCCGCGCTGTGGAAACAGCTCAGCGCCAGATCGAACAGGGCCCCGGAGACCGGCGCGCTATCCACGCGGCAGTTGCTCTCCAGCAGGTGCAGGCCGCGCGGCCGCACGATGGGCAGGGCCATGTCCGCCGGGTCCAGGCGGTACACGCGCCGGGGCTTGCCGCCGCCGGCGGGCTCCTCGTGCTCCAACTGGCCCTCGGCCACGGCGCGAACGTTGCGCTGCCCCGCCATCAGGTTGCCCCAGGCGGGCATCAGCGCGTCCTCGAAGTCCAGCATGGCCGTATCCGCGCGGATGCCATCCGCGGCGCGGCCGAGCATGTTGATCACCATCTTGGGCGAGTTGCAGGGTCCCGTGATCTCCACGCGGCGGCGGAGCAGATCCTCCGGGATCGGCGCCACGCGCCAGCCGCCCCGCACGGCCTCCGTATCGCGGGGAGGAAAGTCCGGCAGCTCGCCGCCGTCCCAGGCGGCCTGCCGCTCCCGTCGGGCCGCCAGCAGCGCGCGCCGCTCCGGCTCGAAGTGCCGGTGCAACGCCACCAGCAGCTCCGCGGCCTTGGGTGTCAGCACGATCTGGGCGTCGGACGTCCAGGCGGCCGCCGGCAGCTCCATGCCGGGGACAGGGGCGATGGGTTGGGGCGCCGGGTCGCGGTCGCGGGTACGGGCCGTGGCGTTCATGACCGGGTCTCCAGTTGCGGTGCGTAGGGTCGGCCCGCTCCAGCCGGAAGGGCCACTCGCGGCGAGTGTAATCAACAGCGAAAATACGTGTCAAGCGAATTTTCGCTAATTACATGAATTCGCAACGACGGTCGGCCCGGCAGGCCCCTGCTGGGAATGGGCCCGGAAGGTTGCCGGGCGCGTCCCAGTGTCGCAACGGAATATCATTTTATGCTGTGAGTTCAGTCTATTATCGAATTTCTGGCGCTCACGGGGTATCAATCCAGGCTCAGACACGCGACGCTGGACCGACGGGTAGAGGCCCGAACGGTCCCGGACGCATGCGGACGGGCACGGTACCGGACACTGAGCAGAGGCACGATGACTGAGCAGACGATTGAACAAGCCGTAAAGCAGGGCGATCAAGTCGAGATCGAATACGTCGGCAAACTGGAGGACGGAACGGTCTTTGACAGCACGGATGGACGCGGCACGTTCGAGTTCGAGGCGGGAAGCAACCGCATCATCCCGGGCATGAGCGATGCCGTGATGGGCATGGAGGTGGGGCAGGAGAAAACGGTCGAGATTCCGCCCGATCAGGCCTATGGCCCGCGCAACGAGGAACTGGTGATCCGCATCCCCCGCGAGCGCATCCCGCAGGATGCCAAGGTGGGCGACGCGCTGTCGGACGGCCAGCAGGGCGGGCAGGTGTGGTACGTCGCCGAGGTCACGCCGGAAGAGGGCGTGCTGGACGGCAATCATCCGCTCGCCGGCAAGACGCTGATCTTCGAAGTGCGTCTGATCGGCATCAAGTAACCCGGCGCAGGCCGCGGCGCCGATCAGGGCCCGCCGGCCACACACCCAGCCCGCATCGCCGGGCCCGCCCCTCGGCGGGCACAGGGAGACGTATATCCCCGAATCCGCTTATCGGACTATGCCTGGCGACGCTTGCCGTGCCGGCGCCTGGCGGGTTCGCCGACGCGGTGGGCCACCACCATCAGGTTCACGGCGCCGAGGCCGACGTTGTAGGGGTCGAAGTCGAAGGCGACGCTGTAGCCGATAAAGCGCTCGAAGAGCGCCGGGTCGCTGCGGATGCGCTCCAGGCTCTCCGGGCGGATGCTGCGCGCCAGGGCCCCCGGTCCGCCGATGAGCTGCACGGCGAAGCCCTCGGCCTCCAGCAGGTCCGTCAGCTCCGGCGCGGTGAAGGCGTAGTCCGGCGGGGTTAGCTTGCCCTCGCGGCGCAGCCAGGGCTCGAACTCAGGCGGGAAGCGCTCCACGCCGTGGCGCAGGATGCTCTCCGTCAGGAAGAACGGATCGTGCCCTTCGCCCTGCCCTGGCGGCACGAAGCTCCCGGCCATGTCGAAGTCGATCATGAACGGCAGCGCTCCGCTGCGACTGGAGACCATCAGCACCAAGCGCTCGCCCGTCACGCGGCAGACCTCCCCCAGCGCCCGCGCGTGGTGCGGCCAGGCGTAGGACACGGGCGCGTCCAGGCACAGCGTCAGGTCGAAGGCGCGATCCGCGAAGGCGGACAGGTTGCACACGTCCCCCTGGCGGAACTCGATCTCGGCCAGTCCCTCGTGCGCCGCCGAGGCCATGGCCCGTTGCAGCATCGCCGGCGAGACATCCAGGTGCGTTACGTGGTGCCCCTGTGCGGCGATGGGCAGCGAGTAGCGCCCCGTCCCGGCCCCGGCATCGAGCACGCGCAATGTGCCCTGCAGGCACGGCTCGATCACCCGCCAGGCGATGGCGGTCTGCACCTCCACCAGCGGGAAGCGCGTTTCGCGCAATGGCTCCTCGTCGGCCATCGTCTCGCCCCAGAAGGCGACCGCCTTGTCGTGTGCCTGCTCCACCATCTCGCCTCGTCCGCTTGGTGTGCATTGCGCCTGCATGCAGACGCTTGACCGTGTGGTTGATGGGCCTTGACCCGGAGGCCGCGGGATTCGCCGCACGATGGCGTCAGCCGCACGACGCCCGCATGCACGGATCCCGGTGCAATGGATTGCAACTTTGCGGCCAACAACGAGGGGGAGGAGGCGGGGTAGCCGATGCGGTGCGCCCGTGCCCGACGAGCCCGCCCGGATGGGCGAGCCGCCATGGCGCAGGAGCGGATGCGGGTGCTGTGCGAAGCCGATACGGGCCGTGGCCGGCTCAGGCCAGGTTGGGCAGCGCCTGCGCAAGGTGCTCCAGGCACGAGATCCAGCCCTCGTTGTGCCGGTCGCGGGTATCCGGCGCAGGGAACTGTTCGTGCAGCAGCACGATCTCCGTCTCGCCCCCCAAGCCGTGAAACTCCACCGTCACCAGGGTCTCGCCCGTTTCTTCGCCTTCCCATTGCCACGTGCAGACGAGGCGCTCGGGCGGCATGACCTCCCGGTACGTGCCATGGGCGATGCTGGGCTCGCCCGCGTCCGGCGGCTGCATGGCAATGCGGTAGTGGCCCCCCGTGCGCAGGTCCACTTCGGCCGCGGCCACCGTGAAGCCGACCGGGCAGCACCACTGCCGCAGCAAGGCGGGGTCCGTCCACGCCCGGAACACGCGCTCGCGCGCCGCGGGAAACGTGCGGCGGATGGTCAGCGAAACGTCGGGGTGGTCCTGTGGGCGCGATACCATGCGGCATCTCCAGGGGGGCCGCTTGAAACCACAAGCATTCCAGTGCGGGGACCACGGGCCCCCGCGCTCCCAATGCAGACTCCGACCAAAGCCGGCGCGCCGCTATTCGTGGCGCAGGGCCTCGATAGGATTGAGGCGGGCGGCCTGGCGCGCCGGGAAGTAGCCAAAGACCACACCCACCGCCGCAGAGAAGACGAAGGCGATGGCGACGATGCCGGGATTGAACACGAATGGCACCTTGAGCAGATGCGCACCCAGGGCTGCGCCACCCAGCCCCAGCAGGATGCCCACGACACCGCCCAGCGAGGAGAGCACCACGGCCTCCACCAGGAACTGCAGCAGCACGTCGCGCGCCAGCGCGCCGATGGCGAGGCGCGTGCCGATCTCCCGCGTGCGCTCCGTCACGGAGACCAGCATGATGTTCATGATGCCGATGCCACCGACCAGCAGGCTCACCGCCGCCACGGCGCCCAGCAGGCCCGTGAGCACGCGCGTGGCGCCCGAGACGGTGGCGGCGATCTCCTTCATGTCCATCACCCAGAAGTCGTCATCCATGCCCGGCGCGATGTGGCGGCGCTGACGCAGCAGAGCCTCGATGTCCCGCTGCACCTTCTCGGTGGAGACGGAGTTCTCCGCGGAGACCAGGAGCGTGCCGATGTTTTCCACATTGCCCGCGATGCGGCGCTGGAAGGTGCGCAGGGGCACCAGCACCAGGTCGTCCATGTCCGTGCCGAAGCTCGACTGGCCCTTCGATTCCAACAGCCCGATCACGTGGCAGGAGAGCTTCTCCAGGCGGATCATGGCGCCCAGCGGATTCTGCGCGCCGAAGAGCTTGCTGCGCACCGTCTGGCCCAGGATGCACACGGCTGCGCCGCCGCGCAGTTCACCCTCGGTAAATTGGCGGCCCTCCGTCAGGCCCCAGTTGCGGGCCTGGAAGAAGCCGTCGGTGGTGCCGGAAACGCTGGTGGACCAGTTTTGGTCCGCATAGACGGCCTGCACGCCTCGCGAGACCAGCGGGGCCACGGCGGCCAGCCCGGAAACCTGGGTGGTGATGGCGTCCAGGTCCTGCTGGCGCAGGGGGTCCGCGCCGGAACTGGTGCCGCCGGGCCCGTGCCGGTGCTGCCCCGGCCGCACGATCAGCAGGTTGCTACCCAGGGAGGAAATGTCGGACGTGACGCGGGCCGTGGCGCCGTTGCCCACCGTGACCATAGTGATAACGGCGGCTACCCCGATCACCACCCCCAGGATGGTGAGGGACGAGCGCAGCACGTTGCGGCGGATCTCGCGCGCCGCCAGCAGCAGCGTTTCCAGGAACATCAGGCCACGCGCTCCTTGAGCGTATCGGAATCGATGCGGCCGTCCACGAAGTGCACGGTGCGCTCGGCGTATGCCGCGATGTCCGCCTCGTGGGTAACCATCACGATGGTGAGGTGCCGCTCGCGGTTGAAGCTCTTGAGCAGATCCATGATCTCCCGGCTGCGCGCGGTATCCAGGTTCCCCGTGGGCTCGTCCGCCAGCAGCAGGCTGGGCTCGGTCACGATGGCGCGGGCGATGGCGACCCTCTGCTGCTGGCCGCCGGAAAGCTCGCCGGGCGTGTGATGCTCCCAGCCCGTGAGGCCCACGGCCGCCATCGCCGCATGGGCGCGCTCGCGGCGCTCGGCGTGGGGCGTGCCGCGGTAGATCAGCGGCAGCTCCACATTCTCCAGCGCGGAGGTGCGGTTGAGCAGGTTGTAGCCCTGGAACACGAAGCCCAGGAAGTAGCGGCGCAGCAGCGCGCGCTGGTCCTGGCTGAGCTGCCCCGCGTCTACCCCGCGGAACAGGTAGGCGCCCCCTGTGGGCACATCCAGGCAGCCCAGCAGGTTCATGGCGGTGGACTTTCCCGAGCCGCTGGGGCCCATCACGGCCACGAACTCCCCGTCGCGGATGGACAGGTCGATCCCGCGCAGTGCCTGCACCTCGGCCTGCCCCGTGCCATAGATCTTGGTCACACCCCGCAGCTCCAGCAGTGGCGCCCCCGGCACACCGGTAGGGACGGCCTCGGCTTCGCTCGTGGCGGGCGTCATGGCTTGGCCTGGAGCAGGTCCACCAGCAGCCGTGTGCCGGGCTTCAGCTCGCCCTGCACCACCTGGGTCACGCGGCCGTCCGTCTGGCCCACGGTGACCGGGATGGCCACGGGCCGGTTGTCGCGCAGGGTCCACACGACCCGCTGCGCGCCCTTGGCCTCCGCCGCGGCCGGCTGGGGCGAGCTGTGCTGGCGCCGGCCCATCAGCGAGCGCAGCCAGCTCGAACCGCCATTGTTCTGGGCAGACTGCGGCGGCGTGAAACGCAGCGCGGCGTTGGGCACCAACAACGCGTCGTCGTGCCGGGACACGGTGATGTTGGCCGTGGCCGTCATGCCGGGGCGCAGCAGGAGGTCGCTGTTGTCCACGCCCAGCAGGGCCTCGTAGGTGACCACCCCGGCCACGGTCTGCGGCGCGTAGCGCACCTCGGTTACCGTGGCGGAGAAGGAGCGGTCCGGGTAGGCATCCACGGTGAAGACGGCCGACTGTCCCTTCTGCACCTTGCCCACGTCCGCCTCGTCCACGGCCACGCTGATCTGCATCTTGCGCAGGTTGTCCGCCAACGTGAACAACACGGGCGCCTGCAGCGAGGCCGCGACGGTCTGGCCCACCTCCACGTTGCGGCGCAGCACGATGCCGTCAATGGGGGCGCGGATCGCCATCTTGGAAAGCGTGATCTGGTCCGCGTTGAGATTGGCCTTGGCCTTGTCCACGTCCGCCTGGTTCACGGCCAGCACGGCCAGGGCGCGCTTGTAGTCCGCCTCGGCCGCCTGCAGATCGTGGGCGGAGACGGACTGGGTGGGCGCCAGCTCCCGCAGCCGCTGCAGTTGCAGGTGGGTCTGCTCCACGGTGGCCTTGGCATTCAGCACCTGCGCCTGGGCGGCTTCCAGGGCCGCCATCGACTGCTGCACCTGCGCCTCCTGCTTGGCCGAATCCAGCCTTGCCATTACCTGCCCGGCCTTGACGCGGTCGTTGTAGTCCACGCTGAGCGTACGGATGATGCCCGACAGCTCCGAGCCCACGTCTACCTGGGTGATGGGCTCCAGGCTACCCGTGGCCGTTACCTGCACGACGAGGTCCGCCTTGGTGGCCGCCTCGGTCTTATACTGGGGCGCGTCGCTGCGCGAGGTCAGGCGCCATGCCAGCACGGCGGCGACGGCCAGCAACAGCACACCGCCGCCGCCTATCCAGCGCTTCAGGCGCTGGTGGCGGCGGGTCACTTGATCGATGCCGAGGAGTTCCTTGATTTCCGGCGCGGAATGACTCTGTTCCATGGTGCGCCTTCATACCCGGGGAAGGGGGGCGGGCTGCCGCCGGCCAGCACGGCGGGGCGAGGGTCGTGCGACCTGGCACGATTAACGCTGTAATCCGAACACAGATTCTATTTTATACCCGCCAAGCCAAGCCCGACAAGCGATATGCGCAGCCGCAATGACCGTGGGTCGGGGGATGGTGGCGGTGTGCCTACTCGCCGACGTTGAGCAGCAACCCGTGGCGGCGCGCATAGCCGAATGCCACCAGGAACACGCCCACGGCGATCGCCAGGTACACCGCGTTGAGGCCCGCCGCGGCCCCCAGCAGGTGCCACTCCACGACGTGATGGATCTCGATGGCGCGCATGCCCTCGAAGATGTAGCTGGAGGGCAGCGACCAGGCCAGCGGCTGCAGCCACACGGGCAGCGTGGCGATGGGATAGTACACGCCGCTGAAGGGCGCGATGGCGAAGATCGCGACCCAGGCCAGGCTCTCGGCCCCCAGCCCGTAGCGCATCACCAGGCTCACGATGAGCAGGCCCAGCGCCCAACCCATCACCAATAGGTTGAAGAAGAACAGCAGCAGTGGAAAGCCCAGGGAGTAGATGGAGAACTGGTACAGCGGGATCGCCAGCAGGGAGGCCCCACCGAAGCTGATCAGCGTGCGGATCAGGCTCATCGTGAGCAGGGACAGCACCAGCTCGTACGGCCGCAGGGGGCTCACGAACAGGTGCCCCAGGTTGCGCGCATACATCTCCTCGAAGAACATCAGCGACACGCCGAGCTGCCCGCGGTACAGCACATCCCACAGCAGCACGGCGGTGATCAGCACGCCGGCGGCCTGGGCCAGCCAGGAGTCGTGCGTCACGAAGAAGCGCGTGATGAAGCCCCACAGGATGAGCTGCACCGTGGGCCAGTACACCATCTCCAGCACGCGCGGCCAGGAGTTGCGCAGCAGGAACAGGTAGCGCATCACCATGGCCCCGATGCGGCGCACGGACAGCACCACGGGCGAGGCGGCGGGCACGGCGGCGCTCATGAGGCGGCCTCCGGCACGTCGTCCTCCGGGCTGCGGCGGCGGGCGATGTCGATGAACACGTCCTCCAGCGTCCGCCGGCCGTGCTTCACGATCAGCGCGTGGGGCGCGCCCTGGTCCACCTTCTTGCCCTCGCGCAGGATGATCACGTCGTCGCAGATGCGCTCCACCTCCGTCATGTTGTGGGAGGCCAGCAGCATGGTCGCACCCGTGCGCGCCTGGTAGCGCTTCAGGTAGGTGCGCACGTAGTCCGCCATGTCGGGATCGAGCGAGGCGGTGGGCTCGTCCATCAGCAACACCTCCGGCTCGTTGAGCAGCGCCTTGGCCAGCGCCACGCGCGTCTTCTGTCCGGCGGAAAGCGACCCGTAGGCCCGCTTGAGGAATGGCACCAGTGTCAGCTCCTCCGCCAGCGCGTAGATGCGCTCACGGGGCCGGGCCAAGCCGTAGAGCCCCGCATAGACGCGCAGGTTGTCCCAAACGGTCAGGCGGAAGGGCAGGTCCACGTAGGGCGAGGAGTAGTTCATGCGCCCCAGCGCGCGGTAGCGGTGGCGCAGCATGTCCACGCCCAGCACCTGGATGCGGCCGGAGTCGGGCAGCAGCAGCCCCACCAGCATGGAGAGCGTGGTGGTCTTGCCCGCGCCGTTGCCGCCCAGCAGCCCGGTGGTGGTGCCGTGCTGGACGTAGAATGTCAGGTCGTCCACCGCGGCCACGTCCCCGTAGCGCTTGGTCAGGTGCTCCACCGCGATGGCGGCCCGCGCGAAATCGTCCATTTCATCATGATGGCAGCAATTCCGGGGGCGCGGAAGAGGCGGGGCCCCTGCAACTTCGGCTCTGGCAAAGACACCAAGCTGCCAAGGTCGCAACGGCAAAGCGGCAATGGATCCATCCCGCCAAGGGGGGAGCATCAATCCGGTGAGGAGTCAATCGTCCAGGACAGCCAGCTTGATCCGGTCCAGATGTTTGGCCTCGGCGATTGCATCGATCCTGGCGATTTTTCCTTCCGCGATGGTCAGTCGAACGACGATGCGCAGCCGCCCCCCTGGGGCTACGATGAGTCCGATACCATCCGCGACGACGGCGGGCTCGGCACCCAGTGCGCGGCCTTTGAAGAAAGCCGCTGTGACCCGGGCGCCTCGGACTTCCGAAGGCGCGCCCATGCGTTGTGCTGCGGGGTCGGCTCGCAACACGACATCCGGAGCGAGCAAGGCAAGGAGGCCTTCCAGGTCGCCGCTGCGCGAGGCAGCCAAAAAGGCATCGACGATCTCGCGCTGCCGGATGCGGTCGGCACCCCCAATCGGGGTCACCCCGCGCACGCGGCGTCTCGCCCGACTGGCGAGCTGTCTTGCGGCGGGCGGGGTCCGTCCGACGATGGGAGCGATGTCTTCGAATGGCAGGTCGAACAAGTCGTGCAGCACGAAAGCGACCCGCTCAGCCGGTGGGAGCCTCTGCAACACGACAAGCAGTGCCGCGCCGATGGAATCGGCCATCAGGACATCGTCCTCGGGAGTGCCCTTGCGCGCCGGCTCTGCCGGAGCGCGCTCATCCAAGGGTTCCCAGCGCCGCGACTTGCGCGAACGCAGCATGTCGAGACACACGCGAGCGACGACTTTGGTCAGCCAGCCGCGCAGATTCTCCACGCCACGGATATCGGTTCGACTTAGACGTAGCCAGGTTTCCTGAACGGCATCGTCGGCGTCAGCTCGATCGTCAAGCATCCGACACGCAACGGCTCGCAGATGCGCTCGATGGGCCTCGAAGTGTTGAAGCAACAAGTCTGTTTCGTCCATCGGTCACACTCCGCGTTTCCGGATCGTCAAAGCAATGACGTCCCACAGCGGGCCGATGTGACAGATCGGGTTGGCGGCAGCACGCCACCCCCAAGACGGCCACGATTTGCGTCCCGCCACAGCAGGATCACCTGAAATCCATTCGAAGGAAATCGACGCATGCAAGCAAGAATGAAGAACCCGGCACTCGTGCTTCAAGGGGTGAACGCTGGAATCCAGGCAATGATGGCCCCCATCTTTCAGAGCGGAATTGCCAAGACCACGCTCGATATTGTCGGCCTGCGCGTCGGCCAGATGAACAATTGCGAGCTCTGCATCGGACAAGCCATGAACGCGGCAGATCAGGACGTCGACATGCGTGAGCGGCTCCTGGCGGTTGTAGCGTGGCGTGAATCGGACCGCTTCACTGCCGCCGAGCGATCGGCGCTCTTCTTATGCGAGGCTGTGACGGAACTGAAGGCACGATACGACTCCGTGCCGGATTCGCTTTGGCGGGAGGTGGAGCAGTACTACGACGAGTCTTCGCGTGCGGCGCTTGTGCTGTTCATTTGCGCCATGAATATGTTCACCCGCATCAATGTCTGCACGCGACAAACGACGCCTAATTGGGAGCAGTAGCCGTCCCGCGGAACAGGGGCGCGGTCTGGGCATACCGTGCCCCCTCAGTCCACGGCTGTGCGCACAGTGGGGCCGTGCCCGGGGCGAAGCGGGCGGCGCTGGACCCCGCGTGCGCCGACGGGGGCGGTCAGGCGTTGGCGATGATGTGCGCCACGTGCTCCTTCTGCATGGCATGGATCGCGCGGGCGTCGCGGATCAGCTTGTAGAGCACCTCGGGCGTGACCGCCTGCTTGGGGTCGTCGCCGATGCCCTTCACGGGCGCCACGTGGGATTCCACAATCAGCCCGTCCGCCCCATAGGCTGCTGCGGCGCAGGCGGCGAAGGGCACATAGGCGGAGCGGCCCACGGAGTGCGACGGATCCACCAGCACGGGCGCCCAGGTCTTCTCCTTGAGCAGCACCGTGATGGACTCGTCCGGATGGTTGCGGAAGCCGTCCATGGTGGGCACGGTGCCGCGCGGCGTGAGCACGATGTTGGGATTGCCGCCGGATACCACGTACTCCGCGGCCAGGATGAACTCATCCACCTTGCCCATGTGCATGCCGCGCTTGAGCAGCACGATGGTGGGGCGCCCGGCGATCTTGCGGCCGATCTCCTTGAGCAGGCCGTAGTTGAGCGCGTTGCGCGCGCCCACCTGCAGCATATCCACGCCGGCCTCCAGCGCCAGGTCAAGCTGCTCGGAGTCCATCACCTCGGTATCCACAGGCAGGCCCGTGCGGGCCTTGGCTTCGATCAGGATGTCCATGGAGCGGTGGTCGCCCTGGAACGAGTGCGGGCTGGTACGGGGCTTCCACACGCCGCCGCGCAGGATGTCCCCGCCGGCTTCCTTCACGGCCGCCGCGGTCTCGTAGAAGTAGTCCGGGTTCTTGGGGTCGATCGTGCAGTGGCCCGCGACCACGGTGAAGTGCCCGTTGCCGATGGTGAGGCCGTTGAGCCGCACCGAATGCCGGCCCAGCTCGGAGTCCTTGGCCATCAGCTTGTAGGGCTTCTGGATCGTGTCCACCCGGTCGATGTAGTCCAGGCCCTCTACGCGCTTGACGAGCAGCTCGTCGCGCTCGTCGCCCACCATGGCGTAGACCGAGCGGGTCTCGCCCGCGATCTTCTGCAGCGTGATGCCGAATTCGCCCGTGACCGCTGACAGCTCTGCTTCCTGTTCCGGAGTCAAGTGCCGCTCCTTTGGGATAATCATGGATCCCGTCCTCGTGCCCAGGGTGAGGGGGTTTGGCTCCGGCCGTGCCCATAAAAAAAGGCTGTGGGGTTCGCAGAGAGCCCCACAGCCTTTTTCGCTCGATCCAGTCTTTCTCTCTCGCGTCCGGCCGGGGGGCTCGGTTTTGATTCCCCGTCGGTCGGAGCGACAGGGCAGACCCTCAATTGAGTCCTGCCCTGGTTTGGGGTCTACCTAACCGGGCAGGCGCTCAAAAGCGAAGCACCACCAATAATAGAAGGGCTGCCCGAACGGCCGCATACCGGCTCCTGTAGACCTGCAATCGTGATCCTGCGCGGGGTATCGCCACCGCGTGGATTCCCACTGCTACAATAATCACGAACGCTACCCGAGGCTCCAGGGCCCGTCAAGCCCAAAGTGTGCGGGGGCTGGCGGCCCGCAGTCGGAGTGCCCTACCGGCCCGCTCCGCACCGTCCCATTCCAGGCACGCGGCCGGAGACGCCCGCGCCACCGATTCAAACGCCGGCCGCGCTGCTCACTCCGGCCCGGACTCGAACGCGGCCAGGAAGTCCCGCCCCCAGGCGGTATAGCGCCCAGCCCCGATGGCGGCCCGGGCCTCGCGCACGAGGGTCAGGTAGAATCGCAGGTTATGCCAGGTGTTGAGCCGCATGGAGAGGATCTCGCCGGACCGGTACAGGTGCGAGAGGTAGCCGCGCGAGTAGTGGCGGCAGGCCGGGCAGGGGCAGCCCTCCTCCAGCGGCGTCGGGTCTTCCCGGTAACGCGCCTGCTTGATGTTCACCTTGCCGCGGCGGGTGTAGAGCGTGCCGTTGCGCGCGTTGCGGGTGGGCAGCACGCAATCGAACATGTCCACGCCCTGGCCGATGGCGTACAGTAGGTCCGCCGGCTCCCCCGCGCCCATCAGGTACCGCGGCTGGTCCGCGGGCAGCAGCGGCGCCGTCACGGCGACCGTCTCGTGCATGGCCGCGCGGGGCTCGCCCACGCTGAGCCCCCCGATGGCGTAGCCGTCGAAGCCGATGGTCCGCAGCCCCTCGGCGCTCTCGCGCCGCAAGGCCGGCAGCACGCCCCCCTGCACGATGCCGAACAGCGCGTGCTCCGAGCGCCGCGCGGCCTTGCAGCGCGCCGCCCAGCGGGTCGTGAGCGCGCAGGCCTCGCGCAGCGTGGCCTCGTCCGCCGGCAGGGCCGTGAGGTGATCCAGGCACATCATGATGTCCGAGCCCAGGGCCTCCTGGATGGCCACGGCGCCCTCGGGCGTGAGGCTCAGCGGCGTGCCGTCCAGGTGACTCTGGAAGCGCACACCCTCCTCGCTCACGCGGCTCAGCTTGGCCAGGGAGAACACCTGGAAGCCACCGCTGTCCGTGAGGATGGGGCGCTCCCAGTGCATGAAGCGGTGCAGCCCACCCAGTCGTCGCACCACCTCCTCCCCCGGCCGCAGGTGCAGGTGGTAGGTGTTCGCCAGCACGATCTGCGCGCCCACCGCCTCCAGTTCCTCGGGTGTCATGGCCTTCACGGTGCCCAGCGTGCCCACCGGCATGAAGATCGGCGTCTCCACCACCCCGCGTGGCGTCTCCAGCCGCCCGGCGCGCGCTGGTCCGTCCGTGGCCTCCACGGCAAAGCGAATCATGGGCGGAACAGCTCTCGTTGAGGTGCGGGGGAGCAGCGCTCTCCCGCACCCCCGTTGCACGGAATGGGTCGGTCAGTCTTGCCGGTTCGGACGATCACAACGGTCCGGTCAGCTCCTGTTTTTTCCGCGGTTTGCGGCGTAACGGGGCGCCGTCCTGCTCGGGCCGCCAGCCGTAGCGGGCCAGGTCCACGCGGCCGCCACGGAACTCCACGCCCTCGGCCTTGAGCAGGCGCTCCTGTAGCCGCTCCACCGGCTCGTCGCCGCGGGGCCGGCTTTCGCCCGCCCGCGCCGAGACGCGGCCCTGGGCGTTGATGACGCGGTGCCAGGGCAGCTCCGGGTGCGCGCCGTGGCGGAGCGCATTGCCCACGTGCCGCGCCCGGCGGGGATGACCCGCGAGGATGGAAATTTGCCCATAGGTCGCCACGCGCCCGGACGGAATCAGCGCTACCAGCCGGTACACCCGCGCCCGGAAGCGCTCCATCTCGGCGGCGGGATCGGCGGTGCGACGGGGCATGGCGAAGGCCGGAAGGGCAAGCCCGCACCGGGGCCGACGCCGCGCCGGCCCCGCACCGGGCAGCGCGGGCTAGACCTGCTTCGCACGGCGGCGGGGCCGATGGCAAGCCGGCGTCGTTTCCGTATAGAGGGGGTGCGGGGAACCCTGTCCCCCGCCTGTAGTTCGCTGTTCCGCGGCCCGCCTACGTCCACATGTCGAAGGCGCCCTTGATGGAAGGGCTCAGCTCGGTCTCCACCATGATCGCGGCGGCACGCAGGAAGGGCACGACGGAGGTCTTGAGGGCATTGTAGTACAGCCGCGGGTTGCGGTTGTAGAACTCCATGGTCAGCTCGGCGTACTGGTCGTCGTTGTTCTTCACGAACACCTTGAGGTGCGGATAGAGCGCCAAGCGGCCGTCCTGGGTGGTGGTGGCCTGCTCGAAGGCCTCGTCCGAGAAGCCGACGAGGTAGCAGAAGCCGCCATCCTTGCTGCGGAACACCAGGTAGCGGTCTTCCAGGTTGAAGCAGAAGCGCGTGATAAGCCTGTTGAGCAGCGCGATGAACTCGTCCCGCGGCTCCGCCCCGCCCCAGAAGCTCTCGTCGCGTCCGTTGACGAGCGGGTTCATGGTGCGGTTGTAAACGCGGAAGGGGGCGCGGTCGGAGTCCACCATCAGGTGGGTCATCTCTTCCAGGCGCGTGGTGCGGAGTTGCTCCACCTGGTGCAGGGCGGCCTGGAACTCCTCCTCGGTCATCTCCTCGATGGGCTTGCCGAGCTGGCCCTGGAAGGGCTTGAGCCATTCCACCAGGAAGGCCTTCTTCTTCTCGTTGTACTGCCAGAGCTGGTGGCTCTTGGCCAGGGCGGCCATGTGCCCGCGCAGGGCCCTGTAGTCCTCAAGGTCCAGCCCCTTCAGGTCGTCGATGAGCTTGGTCAGCACCGGATTTTCCGGGTGGTGCAGCAGCAGCAGCGCCGCGTTGCTAAGCGTGTTGCGCACCATCTTGCGCACCGCGGCCAGGTATTCCTCTTCGGAGCGTACCTTGGCCTGGGTGTTGGACTTGCGGAAGGCCTCCAGACGCAGGTGCTGCTCGCCCAAGGGCACGCGCATCAGCTCGTCCAGTTGCGCGCGCGCCTGGGTCTCGTCCAGCTTGGAGACGCGCAGCTCCACCAGCTTGTCCTCGATGCCGCGCAGGCCCTCGACGATGGCCGCATGCTGCTTGTAGTCGCCGCGGATCTGTCGCACGATCTCCAGAGCGGCGGCGATCTCCCCATCCAGCGAGCCTCGCTCAAAGGCCAGCGTGCCGGCCTCGCTGGAGGCGAACAGGGCGGGGTATTCGGTCTTTTTCTCGGACTTCTCGGTCATGTCTCCCTGGGGGGAAGTGCAGGGCCGTTGGGGGTACCAGGCGCCAAGGGAGCAAGCTCGGCGCCTGCGCTTTGCAGCCGGCTGCACGGGCCGCTACACAGCAACGGTACACCTATCTTAAACTGCTGTCGGGCCGAAAAGGTTACATGCCCAGCACCTGTTGCCGGCAGTCTGCCCACCTGCGCGCAGGTAGATGCCCATGATCGCGGAGGTGGCGCTCAACGTGCCCCTGCGGCGCACGTTCGACTACCGCCTGCCGCCGGCGGAGGCCGAGCGCGTGCTGCCGGGCAGCCGCGTCATCGTGCCCTTCGGCAGCCGCGTGCGCGCCGGGGTGGTGGTGGGGCTCAAGGCGCATTCGGAACTGCCGGAGGCTCGCCTGAAGGACGTCCAGCGGGGCACGGGCGCCGCTGCGCTGTTCTCGCCGGAGCTGCTGGAGTTCACTCGCTGGGTGGCGGACTACTACTTCTGCGGCTGGGGCGAGGTGCTGGAGGCCGCGCTGCCGTCGGGCATGAACGTGCGCTTCCGCACGCACTTCCGCTGGCGCGAGGGCCCACCCCCGCCCGAGGTGCTGGCCGGGCTCTCCGCGCAGGCGGGGGCGGCGCTGCTGGAGCTGGAGGCGTGGGATGCCGGGCAGTGGGCGCGCCTGGCCCAGGGCCCGGCGGACGAGCGCTGGCTGTGGCGGCAGGTGCGGCCCGGTGGCCTGCTGGAGCTGAGCTACGAGTATGCCGGCACCAAGGCCAAGCCGCGCACCGAGCGCTGGGTACGCCTGAGCGGCGAGCCGGTGCCGGAGCCCCTCGGCCGCCGCAACGTGAAGCGCGAGACGCGCCGCGAGCGCATCCTGCGGCTGTTGCGCGAGGAGGGCCCGCAGCCCATGGCCCACCTGCGCGCGCTGATGAGCGAGCCGGGGGCGGTGGTGCGCCAACTGGCCGAGGCGGGACTGGTGGCTGTGGAGGATCGCACGCTGCGACGCCGGCCCGGCGCGGCGACGCCCCCGGCGGAGCCCTTCCTGGCGCTCAACGGGGAGCAGGCGGCGGCCTTCGCGGCCCTGCGTGAGGCGCTCCACGACGCAGCCGGGGGCGGCGGCTACCAGGGCTTCCTGCTGGAGGGCGTGACCGGCAGCGGCAAGACCGAGGTCTATTTGCACGCCGTGCGCGAGGCCCGGGCGCTGGGCAAGAGCTGCCTGCTGCTGGTGCCGGAGATCGCGCTCACCGCCACCATGGTGAACCGCTTCCGCTCGCGCTTCGGGGACGACGTGGCCGTGCTGCACAGCGGCATGGGCGAGGGCGAGCGCTTCGACGAGTGGAGCCGCGTGCGCGAGGGCCGCGCGCGCATCGTGATCGGGGCCCGCAGCGCCGTGTTCGCGCCCCTGGAAGACCTGGGGCTGGTGGTGGTGGACGAGGAGCACGACGGCTCGTACAAACAGGACGAGAGCCCCCGCTACCATGGCCGCGACGCCGCCATGCTGCGCGCCTCGCGCAGCGGGGCCGTGGTGGTGCTGGGCAGCGCCACGCCTTCCATGGAGTCCCTGCGCAACGTGGCGCTGGGCAAGCTCACGCGCCTGCACCTGGCCAGCCGCGTGGAGGCGCGTCCGCTGCCGCCGGTGCAGATGCTGGACTTGCGCACCATGCCGCGGCAGGCCGGCTGCGCCTTCTTCACCGTGCCGCTGGTGGAGGCGCTGCGCGAGACCCTGGCGCGCGGGGAGCAGGCGATCCTCTTCCTCAACCGGCGAGGCTTTGCCAGTCTGGCGCGCTGCGGTGCCTGCGGCGAGGTGGTGCTGTGCGAGCAGTGCAGTATCTCGCTGACCTACCACCGATCCGACAACCGGCTGCTGTGCCACCGCTGCGACTACAGCCGGCCCATGCCGGAGCGCTGCCCGGCCTGCGATGCCGAGGCGCTCGCGGTGGTGGGCATGGGCACGGAGCGCATCGAGCAGGACGTGGGCGTGATGTTCCCCAGCGCCCGCGTGCTGCGCATGGACAGCGACACGCTACGCCGGCGCGGCGAACTGGAGCGGATGATGGACGCCATCCGCGAACGCCGTTACGACATCATCATCGGCACCCAGGTGCTCAGCAAGGGGCACGACTTCCCCTTCATCACGCTGGTGGGGGCCGTGCTGGCGGACGTCTCGCTCAACATCGCGGACTTCCGGGCGCCGGAGCGCACGTTCCAGATCCTCACCCAGATGGCCGGGCGCGCCGGGCGCGGGGAGCGGCCGGGTCGCGTGCTGATCCAGACCTACAGTCCGGAGCACTACAGTCTGGTGCACGTGCAGTCGCACGATACGCGCGCCTTTGCCGCGGAGGAGGCCACTATCCGCGAGGCCAGCGGCAGCCCGCCCTATTCCAGCCAGGCGCTGGTGTGGGCCAGCTCGCCGCAGCAGGGTGCGGCCGAGCGTTTGGCTGGGCAGCTTGCGCGCGGGTTGCGTCACGCTGCGCAGGGTCGGGGGGATGTGCGGGTGCTGGGCGCGGCCGAAGCACCGATCCAGCGCCTGGCCGGGCGCTGGCGCTGGATGATCCTGCTGCGCGCGGCGTCCGTGGCGCCCATCCACCGCGTGCTGCGGGCGGTGCTGGACGACCCCGCCTTCAAGGTGGGCGCCAAGGAGCGCGTAGCGGTGGACGTGGACCCCTACAGCCTGCTGTGAGGAGCCGCTAGCTCCACAGGAAGCGGCGCATGCGGATGTTGAGCAGGATGGAGATGCCGACCATCATCGTGATCATGGAGGAGCCGCCGTAGCTGAAGAACGGCAGCGGCACGCCCACCACGGGCAGCAGCCCGGCGGCCATGCCGATGTTGATCAGCACCTGCATGCCGATCATGGTGGTCACGCCCATGGTCACGAAGGCGCTGAAGCGGTCGTGGGTCTGGAACACCACGGAGATCGCGCGCAGGATCAGCATCGTGTAGAGCGCCAGCAGCGCCACCGCGCCCAGGAAGCCCCACTCCTCCGCAAAGATGGAGAAGATGAAGTCCGTGTGCCGGGCAGGCAGGAAGTTCAGGGAGCCCTGCGTGCTGTGGCCGAAGCCCTTGCCGAGGAAGCCCCCGCTGCCGATGGCGACGCGCGATTGAATGACGTGGTAGCCCGCTCCCAGCGGGTCCTTCTCCGGGTTGATGAACGTGAGCAGGCGCTTCTGCTGGTAGGAGCGCAGCACGTAGGAGATGAACGGGCGGAAGCCCCGCTCCACCACGGCGTCCTGCAGTTCCGTTTCGCCGAACAGGAACGGGTTGGAATTGAGCCGCGCACGCAGGGTGCTGGGCAGGTAGAACTGCTGGCCCTTGAACTGCGCCAGCGCCTCCATCTGCGGCGCTGCGTAGCCCTGGCGCTTCAGACTGTGCACCAGGGCGTCGTCCACGCGGTAGTAGCCCAGCTTGAACGAGGCCACCAGCCCGAAGATTGCCAGCAGGGCCACGATGCCCAGGTACATCAACAGCCGCAGGCGCAGGCCGGCCAGCACGATGATCGGCAGGAAGATCGCCGGCAGCATCAGCGCCGTGCCCAGGTCGGGCTGATTGACGATCAGCAGGAAGGGCACCGCGACCAGCCCCAACGGCACCACCAGCCCGCGCCAGCCCACGTTGCCCACGTGCCGGCCATCCCGCAGGTAGTACGCGATAGCGAGAATCGTGGTGAACTTGGCGAACTCGGAGGGCTGGATGGTAATGGGACCGATGTTGAACCAGCGGTCCACCTGGCCATCGCCCGCCCCCACCACCAGCAGCACGATCAGCGTCAGGCACACCCCGCCGTGGAAGAGATACGACCACTGGCCGATCGTGCGGAAGTCCACCAGCAGCACCAGGAATCCCAGCACCAGACCCAGCCCGATCCAGTAGAGCTGGCGCAGCCAGAAGTGGGGATGCCCCGGGTAGCCCTTGGACGCCGAGTAGATGCCGGCCACGCCGATCAGCGAGATCGTCAGCGCCAGCAGCAGCAGCGTCCAGTCGAAGTTGGCGAGCAGGCGTCGGTCGAACATGGCGTGCGGCGGGCCCGGAAGGCTGGTCAAGGGCGCCGGTCGGCGCGGTGCGCAGCGGGTGGGGACGCGACGGTGCGCCCTCCCCGCACGAGGATACGCCGGGCGCTCCCGCCATGCAAAGGGGCGCGCACCGCACCCCGCGTCACCCCGCCAATGCCCGGTGGGCGGGCCTCTGGCCCGCCCGCCGAAGCCCAGGCACGAGGGCGAGGACGCCCGTGCCATTGCTCATTCGCTCAGCCATCGCGATGCCTCGGCGCGGTGCATATAGGCGCGCACTGTGGGGTGAGCTAGAATGAGCGTGGACCTATGCTGTGCGTCGGTTCCTGGCGTGCATCCATCCCCGAGACATTCCATGCGCATCCGCAGCGCAGAGCCGGGCGACCTATCCGCGCTCACAGCCATCTACAACCACTACGTGCTGCACACCGCGGCGGTCTTCGCCGAGCAGTCACTCACCGAGGAGGCGCGCCGCCCCTGGTTCGCGCAGTTCGCCGAGCGCGGGCCGTACCGGTTGTTCGTGGCGGAGGAGGATGGGCGCCTGTTCGGCTACGCCAGCAGCGTCCCGTTTCTCCCCTTATCGGCCTATCGCGAGACGGTGGAGACGACGATCTTTCTGGCGCCCGGGCACACGCGGCGCGGTCTGGGCACCCGGCTGTACCGGGCGCTCTTCGAGGCCCTGGCCGGTGAGCGGCTGCACCGGGCCTACGCTGCCATCGTGCCGCCCAACCGGGCGTCGGTGGCGCTGCACCTGCGCTTCGGCTTCGTGCGGGCGGGCTTCTTCAGCGAGTATGCGTTGAAATGGGGCCACTACCACAGCTCGTTGCTGATGGAGAAGCGCATTGGACGCCGGCACCTGGCGCGCACCGGCGCGGGCCCGGGCGTGCCGGCGGACGCGCGACACAGCCCGGAGAGCCACCGCGACCGCCGTCAGGCCCGGGAGGCGGTGACAACGCCGGCGCCTTATGGAAGGATGGGCGCAGGGCCGCAGCGCACCAACCCGCGGCCCGTGTCCGAGAGCGATCGAAAACGATGAGCGCGACGCAACCGACCATACCCCACCGCAAGCTGCGCGTCCTGCTGGCCAAGCCCGGCCTGGACGGCCACGACCGCGGCATTCACGTGATCGCCTCCGCCCTGCGCGATGCGGGCATGGAGGTGATCTACACCGGCCTGCGTCAGACCCCGGCGGCCATCGTGCAGGCGGCCATCCAGGAGGATGTGGACGCCATCGGGCTCAGCTCCCTCTCTGGCGCGCACATGACGGCGTTCACCCAAGTGCTGGCCCAGATGCGCGAGCACGGGCTGGACGACGTGTTGCTCTTCGGCGGCGGGATCATTCCCAAGGAGGACGCCCGCACGCTGAAGGAGCAGGGCGTGAGCGAGCTGTTCGGTCCCGGTACGCCCATGCAGCAGATCATCGACTTCCTCCAGGGCTCCATTCCCGCAGAGCGCGACTAGCGGCGGCGGCACACCGCCCGATCCGCCATGACACCGCCCCCGGCCGACGCCGCCGAGGCGGCCCGCGCCGGGCTGCTCGCCGCCGGCCCCGTGCTGTTCTTCGATGACCACTGAGGTTTGTGTCGCCGGGTCGTGCACCGGGTGGCACTGCTGGATGCTCCGCGCGGCGTGGGCGCGCTGCGCTTCGCGCCGCTGCAGGGGGAGACGGCGCGCCGCGTGCTGCCGCCGGCCCTGACGGCGCAGCCGGTGACGGCGGTGCTGCTGGACGCATGTGGGCTGGCCCTGCGCTCGGAGGCGATCCTGCGCGTGTGGGCGAGGCTGCCCTGGCCCTGGCATGCGCTGGTCGCCCTGCGGGCGGTACCCCGGCCCCTGCGCGACGCAGTGTACAACTGGGTCGCCACGCACCGCGAGCACCTCGGCCTGGGCCCGCTGGAATGGCGCGGCACTCTGCCTCCGGAGCACGCGCGGCGCTTCCTGCCCTAGTGGTGCGCCAAGGCTTAATATTGGGGTTTGCGGAGGAGGAAGGCGCTGCCTCCGGTGCTGCCGGCGGTTTCGCGCGAGCGCTCGGCCGCGTCCGCCCCTCCACGTTCCGGCAGGGGCCGAAGGCCCCTGCACCCCCCCAAATGAGGTCAAGGGGGCTTGCTCCCTTGCGGGGGTTCCAAGGGGGTGGAGCCCCCTTGGAGGTGTCCATCCTGAAGTTTAGGGCTGACGCTCTACCAGGGCCTGTGCGAATAGGCTGCGGGTGTGCAGGGCTGCGCCCCACGCTCCACCAGGGAGTGAGGTTCCGTGGACTCTGTTTGCGCGTGGCACCGCGTCGGCTCTGGTCAGGGCCGGATTGGGAGAGCGAAGGCCCTCGGCCCCCGCACTGGATTTCTTGTGGGCTGCAGGCAGCCCGGCCACTTGCAGACCTATTTCCCAGACAGCATCTACGCCGGGACGGAGAGCTGCTTGATGAGCTTGAAGAGGTAGGACTTGCTGATGCCCAGCAGCTGGGCGGTCTGCACCTTGTTGTTGCCAGTGCTCTGCAGGGCTTCCATGACGAGCTGGCGCTTGTACTTCTTGACCAGCTTGTCGTAGTGCCCCTTGTCCGAGGCCAGAGGTTCGCCGGTGACCGTGGGCGTGAAGCTCTCCGGCAGGGCCTCCGTGCCGATCGTGCGGCCGTCCGCCAGTGCCACCGCCCGCTCCACGAAGTGGCGCAGCTCGCGCACGTTGCCTGGCCACGGATAGTCGTACATGAAGTGGATCACCTCGCGCGAGAAGCGCATGGGCTCCGTGCGGCCGAAGACCTTGGCGAATTCGGTCAGGAAGTGCTCGCCTAGCAGCTTCACGTCCCCGCGCCGGTCCCGCAGGGGTGGGATGTGGAACGAGACGACGTTCACGCGGAACATGAGGTCCTCGCGGAACGTGCCTTCCTGCACCATCTCCGGCAGGTCGCGATGGGTGGCGGAGATCAGGCGGAAGTCCGTCTCGATGGGCGTGTTGCCCCCCAGGCGCTCGAAGGTGCGCTCCTGCACCACCCGCAGGAACTTGGCCTGCAGGCGTGGGCTCATCTCCCCGATCTCGTCCAGGAACAGCGAGCCCTTGTTGGCGTATTCGAACTTGCCCTTGCGCCGCTCAACGGCCCCGGTGAAGGCGCCCTTCTCGTGCCCGAACAGCTCGTCTTCCACCAGCGTGTCACTGAGCACAGCGCAGTTGAGGGGCACCATGCGCTGCTGGCGACGGTCGCTCAGGGTGTGCACGGCCTGGGCAAAGATCTCCTTGCCGGTGCCCGTCTCGCCCATGATGAGCACCGAGACCGGCGTGGGCGCGATGCGCCGAATCTGCTCCAGAATCTGCTTGATGCGCCGGTCTACCCCCACGATGCCCAGCTCCACCCGCTGCGCGTGATCCAGCGGCGGGGGCCGCGGGCGGGCGCCGTCGCTGCCGGCTTCGTGCCGGCCCAGCAGCGGCCGCAGCTCGCGCAGGCGCTCCACGCGCTTGAGCACGACCTGCAGCTCCTCGGGATCGAAGGGCTTGGTGAAGACGTCCGCCACGCCCATCTCCAGCAGATGGGCAGCCACCTCTTTGCGATCGGAGCGCGTGATGATAATGATGGAGGGAGGCGCGGGCTCGGCCAGCAAGCGCTCCACCATGGCCACGGCCGCGGATTCGTCCGCGTCGCGCTCCTCGAGCAGTTCCATCAGGATGACGTCCGGGGCCAGCCGCTGGAGGATGTTCTGCGCTTCCTCCCGGCTCACCGCCTCGTGCAGGGCATGCCCCTTGCGCAGCGCCCAGAACAAATGGCGCCGGACGATCTCGTTTTCGTCGATGATGAGGATGTTCATAGACTCACGCGCCCCTTAGCGCGTGCTCCGGCCCCGCAACCCAAGACGGTCATGACCCAAGCCCCGCGCCCCTGGGCGGAAATGCCCCGACCCATTGTGTGCCTGGCGCCCATGGACGGCGTTACGGACAGCGCTTATCGGCGCCTCGTGCGCAGCTTCGCGCCGGACGTGGTGTTGTTCAGCGAGTTTACCAGCGCGGACGGCTTCTTGCGCAGCGAGCGCCTGCGTCAGCGGCTGGCCTTTGTGCCGGAGGAACATCCCTATTTCGTGCAGTTGTTCGGCAACAGCCCCGAAGCCTTTCGAGAGGCGGCCCTGATTCTGGAGCAGCAGGGGGTGGCCGGAGTGGACATCAACATGGGCTGTCCGGCCAGGAAAATCGTTCATTCTCAACATGGTAGCGGCTTGATGCGCGATGTCAATCAAGCCTGCCGCGTGGTGGAGGCCATCGCCAACGCCTGCCGCATCGAGGTCTCGGTGAAGACCCGGCTGGGCTGGAGCAACGCGGAGCAGCTTGTCCCGTTCGCCTCATCGCTGGTGGATGCCGGCGCCTCGCTGATCACCATTCATGGCCGCACGTACAACCAGGCGTTCCGCGGAGAGGCGGACTGGGCGCCCATCCACGAGCTGAAGCGGCACCTCTCGGTGCCCGTACTGGGCAATGGGGACGTGCAGGACCATGCGGATGGCCTGCGCCGCCTGGGCGACCTGGACGGCTTCATGATCGGCCGCGCCGCCATCGGCAACCCGTGGGTCTTCCTGGCCGATGCGGGCCAGCGCCACCCGACCGTGGCCGAGCGTGTGCAGGTGATGATCCGCCACTACCACCTCATGCGCGAAAGCAAGCCCGAGCGCCAGGCACTCATCGAGATTCGCAGGCACTTGGCGGGCTACCTGCGGGGCTTCCAGCTCGCCAAGCAGGTCCGCCGCACGTTGCTGGAGGTGAACGACGAGCCGACCCTCATCGCGCGGCTGCACGCCCTGGCCGAAGGGCCGGAGTTCCTGGCCCTGGCGAGTTGACCGCGGGTGCCCCCGGCCGTCGTTCCGTCCCACCACCCTCGCACCGGCTGGACGCGCGCCTGAGCGTTTCCGTCGAGGCCCGCCCATGCCCCTGTCCGACGCGGAAGTGATCGCCCGCCTGGAGCCGCTGCTCACCGACGCCCGGCGCCGGCGCATGCGCACGGTGCTGGCCGGCCGCAGCGATCACGTGGCGTTCGTATTCGAACGCATGATCGACCCCCACAACCTCAGCGCCGCCCTGCGCTCGCTGGATGCCTTCTCGTTCCAGGATGCGCACCTGGTGCAGCCCGGCGAGCGCCTGCAGCTCTCGCGCGGCATCAGCATCAGCGCAGACCGCTGGCTCTCGCTGCAGGAGGCGCCCACCACCGCGGACTGCCTGCAGAGCCTTAAGGCCGCGGGCTATACCGTCTACGCCAGCCACCTGAGCGCCGGCGGAGCCACATCCCTGCCCGCGCTGGACTGGAGCCGCCGCTCGGCGCTGGTCTTCGGCAACGAGCACCTGGGGGTCTCGGACGAGGTGCTGGCGCTTGCCGACGGCGCCTTCCGCATCGACATGCTGGGATTCGTGGAAAGTCTCAACCTGTCCGTGGCCGTTGCCATCAGCGCCTATCAGGCGCGCCAAGCCATCACGCGCCTTGCGGCCGACGACCCCCGGCCCGAGCGCTTTGCCCTCAGTCCGGAGCGCCAGCAGGCCCTCTACGCCAAGTGGCTGCGCCAGAGCATCAAGCACCCCGAGCGCATTCTGGGCGAGCCCGATCCGGCCGGCGACAGGCCGTCCGATTAGGCTGTGTCTGAAGAACCTCGCAGAACGACCGCCGCGTCTCGAAGCGCGCGGAAGCCTATAGCGACGTCTGTTTAGACACAGCTTGGACTTGGAAGGGCAGTTGGCCCCAAGGGAGCGCTACCAGCCTGGACCCCATGTGCTGGGGTTGTGGGGGCCTTTGGCCCCCACAACGGACTTTTTTGGCTGTTTGGGAGCCCCGGATGACCTCGTCCCGCGTTCGCCTCTACGGCAGCGGGGCGCGGTCGGGGAGCAGAAAGTTGGCGCGGGCGTCGGGGTCGTTCAGCCGCTCCGGACTGTAGTGCTCGGCGAGCAGGGCCGAGGGCCACTGGAACAGCGCAGGGTGGCGCTCGCGGAAGAGTTCCCAGCCCAGACCCGGCTCCGCCTGCGCACTTGCGTGAATCAGGTGCAGGTACGCCGCGGTGATGGTCTCGTGGTACAGCCCCGGGTGGCCATGCGCCTGCGCGATGCGGTGGATGCCCGCCCGCATCAGCGGCAAGGCCTCGGCCGGGCCGTGCTCCCGCAGCAGCACCCAGGCCACGCGCACATGGTGGGCATGGTGGAACTCCGCCCCGACCAGCGCCCCGCTGGCGAAGGCGTGGGCCACCCCGGCGTCGCTGAGGTCGTCCCAGCCCAGCGCGGGCGATTCGGCGGGGTCCGGCGGCTCACCCGCGGCCTCGCGCATGCGGTGGGCAGCCTTTACGCCGTAGTCCATCCCGTAGACCCCCTGCAGCTCCCGGATGCGGGCCCGCGTGCCCTCGCTGAACGGTGCGCGTCCGGCAAAGGCGTGCAGCACCACGCCCTCCAGCAGGTCGCCCAGCGTGATGTCCAGGTACTCGGCGAGGCCTTTCAGCACCTTGAGCATGCGCTTCTCCAGCCGAACGCCCGTCTGCACCCGCTCCACCACGGGCCCGTCCGGCGCTTGCGCCGGGGTTTGCATCGCTGCCTGAGCCATATTTCCGCTCCACCAAAGGGGTCGTACCGATGCGAATCGTCAGTATTGGTACCAATGTACCAAGATAGTTCAATGAGTCAAGTAGTGCAGAGCGACGCGGTATTGGCCCCAAAGTGGGGCCAAAAGGTGTACAAGAGGCTGAAAATCGGTCAAGAATTGCAGTTTAGGGGACTGGTGGGGCCGAGAGAGCAAGGACCATCCATGGGCATGATCGTACAGAAGTTTGGTGGCACCAGCGTGGGCACCGGTGAGCGCATGCGCAACGTGGCGGAGATCATCCAGCACGCGCGCAAGGAACACGAGGTGATCGCGGTCGTCTCGGCCATGAGCAGCACGGTGAAGTCCGAGGGCACCACCAACCTGCTGCTGGAGGCGGGTGAGTTGGCCGTGCAGGGCGTGCCCTTTGAGGTGCCGCTGGAGAAGCTGGAGGCCAACCATCGCCGGGCCGTGAGCGAGGCCATCGCCTCGCTGGAACTGCGCGAGGAGGTGGAGCGCTGGATCGAGACGGAGCTGATCTGGCTGCACAGCTTCCTGGATGCGATCCAGGTGATCCGCGAGCTTTCCCCTCGCTCCCAGGACATCCTGATGGCCACAGGCGAGCGCTTCAGCGCGTTCCTGCTCTCGTCCGTGCTGCGCGACCGCGCGGTGCCCACGGTGTTCGTGGACCTCACGCATGTAGTGCCGGAGGAGGAGGCGGAGGTGACCCCGGGCTTCTTCCGGCGCCTGCAGGAGCGGCTGGCCATGCAGTGCGCGCCCAAGGACCACGAGGTGCCCGTGGTGACCGGCTTCTTCGGCATGGTGCCGGGCGGCCTGCTGCGGGCGGTGGGGCGGGGCTACACGGACTTCACCGCGGCGTTGATCTCCGCGGGCCTGGGCCGCAAGAAGGTGGAGGAGATGCAAGTGTGGAAGGAGGTGGACGGCGTGTTCACGGCCGATCCCCGCCGCGTGCCCACGGCGCGCGTGCTGCCAAGCATCTCGCCCACGGAGGCCAGCGAGCTGACCTACTTCGGCTCGGAGGTGCTGCACCCGTTCACGATGGAGCGCGTGGTGGCGGCGGAGGTGCCCATCCGCATCAAGAACACGTTCCGCCCGGAGGCCCCGGGCACCGTGATCCTGCCCCGCAACAAGGCCGGGGCGCTGCCCCAGCGGGTCACCGCGGTGACGGCGAAGAAGGGCATCACCATCTTCACCATCACCTCCAACCGCATGTACAACGCCTACGGCTTCATGGCGCGGGTGTTCGAGGTGCTGGCGGAGAACGGGGTCGTGGTGGATCTCATCGCCACCTCCGAGGTGAGCCTGTCCTTCACGGTGGATCGCCGCGAGGAGTTGGAGAAGGCCATGGCCTCGCTGCAGGAGCTGGGTCAGGTGGACATCACCCCCGGCCGGGCCATCCTGGCCATGGTGGGCGAGGGCATGAAGTACGCTCAGGGCACCGCTGGGCGCATGTTTACCAGCCTCGGCGAGGCGGGCGTGAACATCGAGATGATTTCGCAGGGCGCCTCGGAGATCAACATCTCCTGCGTCATCAAGGAGGAGGACGCGGAGGTGGGCCTCAAGGCTATCCACCACGCCTTCCTGGAAGAGCCGCAGAGCGCCAAGTGACCCGGGCCAAGGCCGCGCGCCTCTTCGACAAGCTGGCGGCCACGGGACCCGAGCCGCGCTCGGAGTTGGTCTACCGCTCCCCCTTCGAGCTGCTGGTGGCCGTGATCCTCAGTGCGCAGGCCACGGACAAGTCGGTCAATGCCGCCACGGCTAACCTGTTTCCGCGCTATGGCACGCCGGACGCCCTGCTGAAGCTGGGCGAGGCGGGCCTGCTCTCCCACATCCGCACCATCGGCCTGGCGCCCACCAAGGCCCGCAACATCATCGCCACCTGCCGCCTGTTGCTGGAGCGCCACGGTGGCGAGGTCCCGCCGCACCGCGAGGCGCTGGAGGCGCTGCCGGGGGTGGGCCGCAAGACGGCCAATGTGATCCTCAACGTGGCCTTCGGGCACCCTACTATCGCCGTGGACACCCACGTGTTTCGGCTGGGCAATCGCACGGGCTTGGCGCCGGGCAAGACCGTGCGTGAGGTGGAGGAGGGCCTGCTGCGCATCGTGCCCAAGCGCCACCTGCACCACGCGCACCACTACCTGATCCTGCACGGCCGCTACGTGTGCAAGGCGCGCAAGCCGGACTGCGCTCACTGCGTCATCGCGGCTGAGTGCGAGTGGCCCGACAAGGTGGCCTGAGCGCCACGGTCGTCGAGCGATTCCACACGTTCCCGCATCCGCCCACCCCTTCGGAAAGACTGCGCCCGTGCGAAAGATCGTCGTCAGCCTGATTGCCGCCCTCACCGTCACGGGTTTGCTGGTGGGCTTCGGGGGCCCGCTGGGCCTCACGAAGGATCTCGCGCGCGGTGTGTCGCTGGTGCACTACTGGCTGGGCCTGCTGTTCCTGGTGATGTTCCCGCTCTACGCGTGGGATCACATCCGCGCCAACCGGCGTTGGCTGCGACGGCTGCGGTTGTTGCCGCTCTCCGGGGAGGGGCAGGCCATCTCGGCGGCGCTGCTGATCCTGACGGGACTGGTGCTGATCGCCTACGGCGTGCAGGCCTGGGCCTTCGCGCGGCACCTGCACCACTGGCTCACCTACGTGCTGGCGGGCTCGCTGGCGCTGCACTACCTCGCCCGCAAGGCTTGGTAGCCGGGCAGGTGGGCTCTCCACCGCGTTCCTGAGGAGCGCGAAGCGCGTCTCGAAGGGCGCACGGCCGTTGTGTCTGGATTCAGTCCAACTGGCATAAGACCGGCCGCTACGCCGGCTGGTCGCCGTCGTCCGGCGGCGGCTCCTCGCCCGGGTGCGCGGCGAGGTCGCTGGCGGGCTTGAGGGAGACATCGCCGAAGCGGAAGGTGGTCTGCACGAGCAGCAGCTCGCGCTCGCCGCTCTCGCGCAACAGGCGCACGACCACGTTGGCGCCTTCCGGGTCGTCCTCCTCGTCCTCGGGCTCCTCGAAGGCGATGCGCAGTAGCAGGTCGCCTGAGCCCAGCGTGACGGCGAGGTGCTGCGTAAGGTCGGTGTGTTCCTGCAGGGCCACGACGCCGCCAACGAAGTGCAGCTCCGTCTGCCCCGTCCGGGCGGAGAAGGCCACCTCCTCGCCCCGCAGGTTGCGGAAGAACACGCTCAGATTGAAGGCCAGCATGGCCAGGCTCTCCCCTGTCCCGCGCCCGTGCGGCCGGCGCGGCCCCCCGTTGCTACGCCCCCTGCCCGTGCCGCGCGAAGGCGGCCAGCCGCTCCTGGTAGTAGCTGATCGGCACGTCCCCGCGCCCGGTGCCCTCCTTGGCCAGCAGCAATGCCTTGCTGGCGGCGGCGACGGCTGAGTTGTAGCGGCCCAGGCGATAGTAGGATTCCGCCAGCGTATCCCAGATGTAGGCCTGATCGCCTGTCTCCGAGGCCTGCTCGGCCAGCCGCAGTCCCTCGCGCAGATCCTGCGGGCGCGCCTGAGGTCGGGTCACCAGCACCCATGCCAGGTTGTTGAGCGCCTGCGGGTCCTTGGGCGTGACGCGCAGGATGAGGCGGAAGTAGTGCTCGGCCGAGGCGGTGTCGTCGTGCTGCACGGCCCGGCTGGCCAGGAACTGCAAGGGCAGCAGCTCCGCGCGCGTCGGCACGGCGTCGCCATTCAGGCGGTGCGCCAGATAGCGCTCGCCGAGCCAGCTCATCGCGCCGGGGCTCGAAGCCGCGGCCTGGGCACCCAGCCCGGCCACCAGCAGCACGATCAGCCCCAGTTTGATACGGGTCACCTTGCGGTCGTGCCGCACCAGCCGCTTCGGCTCGGCATGGGCGCTTTGCGCGAAGCGGATGCGTCGGCCGATGCCGTAGTGGTGCCAGTTGTCCAGCTCCGGCGGAATGCCGTTGATTAGGGCCACCTTGGCGATGGCGTGCTCGAAGGGCTGGGGCCCCAGCCGACGCAGCGCGTTGCTGTCCGCCTGGCGCTCGAAGTGGCGGCTCACATAGCCCACGCCGAAGCGGAAGAACACCAGCAGCGCCATCACTTCCAGCGCGATGATCAGCCACATGGGGGGCTGCCCGCCCGTGAACAGGCCCGCCCAGAAGAGCCCTGTTGCCAGCACCTGCATCACCAGAATGAAGGCGGCGATGGCCACCAGGAAGTACCACAGGTGGCGGTGCTTGATGTGGCCGGCCTCGTGAGCCGTGACGGCCCGCAGCTCCGTGGGGTCCAGCGCGGCGATCAGGGAGGGGCTGATCATGAGGTAGCGGAAGCGCGGCAGCAGCCCGATCACCCCAGCCGTGGCGTGGCCCATCAGCTCGTCCGGCCAAGCCAGCACCGCGCCCACGGACACGCCGTTGGCGGCCAGCTCCTGGCGCATCGCCTGCGCGGCCGGGCCCTCCGGAAGGGTGCGCAGCCCCCAGCAGAAGCGAATCAGCACCGGCACCGCCACCGCGGCCAACAGCAACAGGGTGCCCAACCCGCCCAGCACTCGCAGCCACGTCAACATCCAGGACTGGCCGGCCGGTGCGATCAGCAGGTCGTCCGAGAGCACGGGCAGCGCCAGCCCCGCCAGCATCAGCAGCAGGATCGGCAGCGGCATGCGCAGCGCATGCCCGAAGCGCCGCAACTGCTCGGGGCGGTCCGCATGGTCCAGCGGATTGAGCGGGCTCACCGCCAGCGCATCGCCCACCCAATAGTTGAGCAGCAGCACCATCAGCGCCGCCGATTCGCCATCACCTGTCCAGCCCAGGTGCGCCTGCAGCACGGGGGCCATGGGCACCAACGCCAGCAGCGCCAGCCAACCCGACAGAAACAGCATGCGCCGCCGCAGATTGCTGCCATAGCGGCCGCCCAGCCAGCGTGTGGGCAACTCACCGACTATGGCGCCCACCAGCGGCAGGGCCACAAAGAGCGCGGCGAGAGCCCAGCCCGGCGTGTCCACCACCATCGGGGGCAGCGCCAGCAGGGCACTCAGCCCCGCCACGGCCAGCAGATAGGGCAGAAAGGGAATCAGCATGATCGTCCGTGTGGTGCGCGTTCGTGCCGGCGCGTCAGTAGGCCCAACCCACCTCCAGCAGCAGCCGCGAATGGCCCGCCTCCACCCCCGTTGCGAAGAAGGGCGTCGCGACAGCCCGCAGACCCACGAAGACTTTGTCCCACAGCGACAGATCCACCCCCAGCCGCACAGGGATGTACGGTACCAGGTTGTGCTCGAAGCGCCCGTTTGTCTTCTGCACCAGCGAATCCAGGATGCCCAGGCCAATGCCGAACCCGACGATGACGTGGTGCCCCACCCAGAAGTTGACCTCCTGGTTGGCGTCCAGCGTCCGCACCTCCGTGCTGCTCACGCCTGGATCGCTGGGCGTCCAGCGCACCCGCGCGAAGTCCATCCCCACCGTGCCGAAGACCCGGTTGAAGGGCAGGGCCGCGATGCGGAAGCCGATGCCCTGGTTCTGGGTCACCTCGGCCTGGGGGTCCGTCTGCGGCCGCAGCGCCACGGGCACCTCGAACATGAGCAGGCGTGTTTCCGTGCGCGAGGGCGGCGTGCTGAAGCGCCGGAAGATCGGCGCGTTGCCCTCCGCCTGAGCCCAGACCTGCGCCGGCGCCACTGCCGCCATCAGCGCGACCATACACAACAATCGGATCGGGAGTCGCAACGGAGGATCGGGGCTGAGGACTCGAATGGGCGAGGGTCGATTGCTCCCAGAATACCGGGCAGGGCTGCAAATGCCAACCGCCGCGCCGCACGACGGCTGCTTGGAGGCTACTCCTCGCCGCGATTCCCGGCAGCGGGCGGGGGACCGTCCCGCGGGGTCGGCTCCGCATCGGGGGCCGGCTCGGCCCCGGCGGCCTCCGGCTGCGGGGCACGTTGGGCGGCAGACGTGCCGTTCGCTTCGCCCTCGGCTGCTGGCGGGGCTGGGGTTGGCGCTTCAGCGGACGCCTGCGTGGCGGCCGTGTCGGCGGGCATCCCGGGCTGCGCCTGCGCTTGGGTGGGCGGCGCGGGGGTCGCCACGCGCGCCTCTTCCAGCTCCGGCGGGGACTCCATCGCGGGACGCATGTTGAGGGGTGGCTTGGAGACGAAGGCGAAGTCCGCGTGCGCCAGCATGTCCTCAGACATCACGGTGCGGCTGAGGTCCACGCCCTCCCAACGCACGTTCTCCATCCGGCAGCTCTCGAACTTCACGCGATCCAGCCGGGCGCTGCGCCAATGGGTGCTGGTGAGGTTGCAGCGCCGGAACACCACACCGGCCAGCTGTGCCTGGGCCAGGGAGGCGCCGCGCAGGTCGCAGTCCTGGAACAGGTGCGGCGCTTCGGCCTGCCGCAGCTCTATGCGGCGCAGGTCCGTGGCCACGAAGCCGCAGTTGACGAAGCGCTGCACACCGACGAATTCCACCTCCGCAAACGAGCTGCGGCTGAGGTCCGCGCCGGAGAGCATGGCGCCGGGCAGCACCGCTGTGCTGAGCGTGGGGTCCACGTAGGTGCGTTCGGACTTCTGCACCTCCGGCCGCGCCAAGTCGGCCTGTCCCAGCAGGCCGCCCTCCGCGGGGGGGTACGGCGGCAGGGGTGACATCCACTTGCCGGAGCGACCCGTGGGATGCCGCGTCGTAGCCGGCTGAGCGCCCTCGGCGCCTTCGCCGGCCTCCGTCCCGGTGGCACCGGTCGCTCCCGGAGTGGCCTGGGCGGTGCCGGGCGGTGGCTCTGGCCGCAGCACCTCGGGATCAAGCACGCCGCCGGTACGCAACTCCTCCAGCGTGAGGGTGTCACGGGCCACGGCGCGATGGTATTCCTCGCCCACCTCGCGGTCCAGCCTGCGGTACTGCTCGCGCAATTCCTCTACGCGGTCGCGCAGGTGGCGGCGCTCGCGGAAGCCAGCGCGGCGGACCTGCTCGTGCAGGGCCCGCCACTCGCGCCAGACCCGCTCGCGGGCCTTGGCGGTATCGTAGTAGTCCGACTGGTCGGTGTAGGTCTTGTCCTCCAGCGCCTCGATGCGGTGCTCCAGGTGCCGGATCTCGTAGGCGATGGTGTCCTCGCGCTCGCCCTGGGCGCCTCGCAGGGCCTCGTGCAGCTCCTTCAGCGTGGCGCGCGCGGCATCCAGCGCCGTGGTGGGTACACGATGAACGGTGGGCAGGATGGTGCTGAAGCGGCCGTGGAAGAAGACGTCCTTGATGAGCACCAGCACCATCAGCACGCCCAGCAGGAACACCCCGCCGACCACGTAGAAGCTGATCTGCAGCGCGGTTTCCATCGGTGCTCACGACTCCAGGCGTGGGTAGCGGGGAAGGGCCTGCCCCTCGTCACGGCCGGCGTGTGGGTGCTACCGTTATCCACGGCATAGCAGATTCCGGCCTTCCCTGACGAGCCATCGACCGCCCTGTGTCCGCTTCTCAGATGCCCTTTGTTTTGATGCACATCTCGGACCCGCACTTCCATCGGCTGCCCAGGCGGCCGGGGCAGTACCTGTCCAAGCGCGCGCTGGGTGCGCTGAACTTGGTGCTGCGGCGCCGGCGGCAATTTCCACCGGAGCGCGCGCGGCGGCTGGTGGAGCGCCTGCAGCGCGAACCGTGGCAGCACCTGCTGATCACAGGCGACCTGACGCAACTGGGCACGCCGGAAGAGTTCGCGCTGGCCCGCGAGGCGCTGGCGCCCTTGCTGGCCCGAGGCCCCGATCAGGTCACCATCATTCCCGGCAACCATGACCGGTACGTGGCCGAGCCGCCGGGCCAGGGCGCCTTCGAGGCGCGCTTCGGGGAATTCACGGGCCGGGGCAGGCTGCACACGCGGCAACTCACCGAGCACTGGTGGCTGGTTACCTGGGACAGCGCGGTGCCTGCCCCCTGGCGCTCCGCGGCCGGGCGAGTGCCGCCGGAGACCCTGGCGGCCACCGAGGCGTGGCTGGCCGGGCTGCCCACGGGTGCGCGTGTGATCATCGCCAACCACTACCCGGTGTTCTTTCCGCCGCCGCACCACTATCGGGCCAGCCACGACCTGACCAACCAGGACGCCGTGCGCGAATGGCTGTTGGCCCACCCCGTGCGGCTGTACCTGCACGGGCACATCCACCAGAACTGGGTGCTCACCATGAACGGCCGCCACGGGCCGCTCACCGTCGTCAACAGCGCCAGCAGCACCCAACGGCCCCGGCCCGACGATCCCTCAGCGTTCCACCGCATCGTGCTGGACGGCCCCGACTTCCGCATCGAGCCCCTGCGCCTGGAGTAACGGAAGGCTGGGCCAAGGCTGCATGACTGCAATCAGCGGGCATTGCCTCCTGAAACCCCCAGCAGGGACCCTTGCTCCCTGCACCCCTTGCACCGGAAGCTGGACGGCAGCGATTGCCGTGACCGGTATCACGGCCGTTGACGGAACCTGTGCCCAGGGGGTTTGGGGGAACTTGTTCCCCCAACGAAACCCGTTGTGGAATCCGCTCAGCCCCGCTTGCGGTGGGTGCGCTTGGCCGCGGGGGCCTTGGCCTTCTGCTCGAGTACGCCCACGCGATCACGGAGGCCTTTGTTTTCCTTGACGATCTGATCCAGGTCGGTGCGCAGAGTCTCCATCTCCTGGGGCTTGGAGAGGCCTTCGCGCAGGTCGCGGGCGCAGAGCCGGGCGTGGCGCACGAGGCGGCCGTCCACTTCGTTCGCGGCGACGCGCTGCAGGATGGGCAGCCCGTCCGGATCGCCCAGCCGCACCAGGGCGCGCAGGGCAGCCATCTTGCCTCGGAACGCGGCGGCCGGGTTGTCCCGGTGCTCTGCCACCTGCCCCAGCGCATCCAGCGCGGGCTTGCGCAGGTGCGGATGCCGCAGTGCCAGCTCCGCGGTCGCGCGGATGGCGGCGGCGCGGCTCAGCGCGGGGGCGCCGTAGTGCAGGTACGCCAGCACGGTGGGCCAGCTCTCCGCCTCGCCCAGCTCCGCCAGCCCATCCAGCGCGCCGGTGCGGATCACCTCCACGTGGGAGTCGCGGCCCAGCCAGTCGGTCAGCACGCCGCTCGCCCCCGGCGCGCGGCAGCGCCCCAGCGCGCGCGCCAGCTCGGCCTCCACGTAGTACGAGGCATCGCCGCGGCGCGCCTTGCGCAGCAGGGCGGTGGTCACGGCCTCGTCGTCCTTGAAGTGCCCAAGGGTGGCCACCACCTCTCGCCGTGCCTTGGGGTGCGGCAGGTTCAGCGCGGCCAACAGGGCATCGCGGGCTGCGCTGCCGCCGATCTTGCCCAGGGTGCGGGTGATGCGCTGCTGCACGCCCCAGAACGGCTCGCGGCGCAGGCGCCGCCCCAGCGCGGCCACCGCCTTGGCGGAAGGCTTGTCCGCCAGTGCGACGGCAGCCTCGATGCGGGCGATGGGGCGCGGGGCGTGCTCCAACTGGTGCAGCAGCAGGTCCTCCGGCTTCTCGAACTTGACGCGCTTGACCGGGCACTCGAAGTCCGGATCGAACAGCACCATGCTGGGCCGACCGGACAAGCGGAACACGAAGCGATGCGACTCCGCGTCCAGTGTGACCGGGAAGCGCTCTGTGCGCCGGCCTACCTGGAACGCGAGCGTGCTGGGCAGGCGGAACCAGCGCTTGGCCTTGGGGTCGCCCAGGGGATCGGTGAGGGGCTCGGTCTGGCGGATCGTCACCTGCGCCAAGTGCTCGTCGGCATCCCAGGCGTAGGTGATCTCCAGGCTGGGATAGCCCGCAGCGTGAATCCACTGCTCGAACCACCAATCCCAATTGGCGCCGGCCTCCGCCTCCACGGCGCGGGCCAGATCGTTCGTCTCTGCCACACCGTAGCGGTGGGCCTCCAGGTAGCGCTTCAGCGTGGCACGGAAGGTATCCTCGCTCAGCAGCGCGTGCAGGTTGCGCAAGCGCACGGCCCCGCCGGGATACAGGTGCGCATCGAACAGGTCGATGGGCGCCTCGTAGCGCTGGGTGACGATCGGGCGCCGGTACTGCCCGTCCTCGTGGAAGTACGCCTCCGCGTCGCGCAGCACCTGGTAGTCGAACTCGTCCACGCCCTTGGCGTCCCGCGTGTAGAGCGACTCCAGGTAGGTCGCGAAGGACTCGTGCAGCCAGGCATGGGCCCATTCCCGCGCCGTCACCAGGTTGCCGAACCAGGTGTGGGCGGCCTCGTGGGCCACCAGGTCGTCCGACGAGAAATCCAGGTGGGCGCGCTCGTCGTGTAGGGTCAGGTCCGTCTGGGTGGTGGCGGTGAAGTTCTCCATCCCCCCGAAGATGAAGTCCGGCACGGCGATCTGCGTGTATGCCTTTGCCGGGTAGGGCACGCCTGTAAAGTCCGCCAGGAAGCGCACGATCTCCGCGGTGTTTCCGAAGGCATTGCGGCCCTCGGCCTCGCGGCCGCGCTGCACGTACCAGCGCACCTCCGGCGCGTGGGCGCCCCGGCCGCGCTCGCGGTGCTCGGCAAAGTCCCCCGCCACGATGGAGAACAGGTAGGTGGAGTATGGGATGTCCAGGCGGTAGTGCCACAGCGATTCACCATCGCCTGCGCGCGCCTTGTGCGCCATGCGCTCCCCGTTGGACAGCGCGAACATCCCCTGCGGCACGTACAGCAGCGCCTCGGAGGTCTGCTTGAAGCGTGGGGCGTCGAGGCAGGGGAAGTAGTAGCGCGAGTCCTCGTCCTGCCCCTGGCTCCAGGCGGTGTGGAAGCGCTGGGGATAGGCCGCATCCGGCGCGGTGAAGTACAACCCCGCCACGGGCCGCGTCACGGCGTGCTGCAGGCGCACCTCGCAGGTCTGGCCGCGCTTGAGCTTGCGGGGCAACTCCACGGTCACCTTGCGGCCGTCGTTGACGAAGGGGGCGTTGCGGCCGTTCACCTGCACCCGGCTCACCTCCAGGCTGATCGCATCGAAGGCCACCCGCACCACCTCGGGCGCGAGCACCTCCAGCGTGTGCGTGGTGGTGCCCCAGGCGCGCTGCGCGTCGAAGTCCAGGTGCAGCTCCAGCCGCAGGTGCTGTGCCGCAACAGGCACGTCCGGGGCGAACTGCGGCGCGGTGCCGGGCGGGGCGAAGGGCCGGCGCCCGGCGGCGCGGCCCCAGTGCAGATTCTCGCCGGCCTCCCAGTGGCATTTGCAGGTACGGATCAGCAGGTTCATGCGTGGGGCAGGGTGCGGGTTGCGGTCGGAGCGGGGTCCTCGGGGCGCGGCAGTTGGCGCCGGAGTGGGCCCCCGATTGCATAATCTGTCAAAGCGCGACAGGGTATTCGTCAAGCGTCCGTCAGCTTGCACCATCCGCCCGGCGCGGGAAAGGCCTGAGCGTCCGCACTGGCCTCCGCCCGGTTCAGTTCAACCGCGCCTACGGAGAGGGGGCCATGGCCGGCTGGCAATGGAAGCAGGACTACGAGGCGTTGCTCCGCGAGGGCACGACGCGTGGCGAGGTGCAGCCTCTGCCCCAGGGGGAGGAGCGCCGCGACCGGCCGCGTTTCCGCCTGAAATCCCAGTACGTGTTCATCAAAGTGGAGCCGCGCTTCGAGGTGGTGGACGTCTCCGTCTCGGGCATCTCGGTACACTCGGACTTTCCCTTCAAGATCGGCGAGACGGTCAGCATTACGCTGGGCAAGGCCTTCTCTGTGGAGGCCACCGTGGTGGAATGCCCGCTGGTGCTGGCCGACGAGGACCTGCTCGAGACCAAGTACGAGGTGCACTGCCGCTTCGCGGACGAGACGGTGGGCATGCAATTCCTCGTCATGATGAAGCAGATGGACGACCTGGAGTTGACGCGGGAAGACAGCCCACGCTCCAACGGCGGCTGACTCCCTGCCGCTCAGAATGCCGCGATGAAGGCGAGTTGCAGCGTGGCCACCCGCAACTCCACCAACCCCGGCCGCAGATCCCCGAACAGCCGCAGTTGCAGCGAGAAGGGCAGCGCCACGGCCCAGTCCGCCTGCAAGCCGCCCACAAAGCCCGATTCGCTGAGGCCGCGCACCGCCACGCCCGCCTCCAGCAGGCGGATCTGCCGCCGCTGCCAGCCCAGCCCATAGGCCAGGTACAGGCTGTGCCAGAGGCGGAAGCCGTGGAAGGCCCAGAGCTGGTCGCTGTCCACGCTGAGCGCGTCCACGGCCTGCCCGTCCAGCGTGGTGCCTGCGGGCAGGTCCGTGCGGTAGAGCTGCCGCACGTAGCCCAGCCGGAACGGATCGCGCACCGCGTCCACCTGCAGCATCACGCCCGTCTGCGAGGGCTTGCCGCCCCGCAGGTGCACGCCCAGCTTCTCCGAGTGCAGATCCACCACCGGCAGGCCGAGTCCGAACTGCAGCCCGCGCCGCGGGTCGGGCTGCCCCGGCAGCAGTGGCGTGGGCGTGGGCACGGGCACCTCCGGGCCCAGATCAGCGGGTAGGGGCACGGGCGCCGGGGCCACCGGTGCGGCCGCCGGCACCGCTGGCTGCTCAACGCCCGGCTGCGCGGTGGACTGCGCCCGGACGGGTCGCGCACCGGCCGCCATCACCAGTGCGGCCAGCAGCACGCCCAGTGCGCTAGCTGCGGCAGTGCGCCTGCGGGGAGGCATCGGCATCGGCCGTGGTGGAGGGTGTGGAGGTGCTTGGCGGCGGTGCGGCGCCGCCCACCAATCCTGTGAGGTCGAATGACAGCTTGAAGCGGCGGTCCAGGTAGTACGTGGCCACTCCGGCCTCCAGGGTTGTCGCTACCTGCTCGGTATAGCTCGCCCTCACGCGGTAGCAGACCGGGTGGTATTCGACAAACAACTCGCCCTGGTCCAGGCGGCGGTTCAGCGGCGGGGTGCCGTCCACCAGGTTGATGCGGCCCGAGAAGCCCATGCCCCAATTGTCCGTCCAGGCCATGGCCCCGTTGAAGGTGAAGGCGTTGCCGGCGGCCACCTCCTTGTTGTCCGGCGTGACGAAGGCGAACTCGTTGGAGCTGTAGCCCACGCCCAGCGTGGTGCCGGGCGCCGTGATGCCCTGCAGGCCCAGCGCCATCTGGGTGGTGCGGTGCAACTGGTGGTGGTAGTTCACCAACGCGTTGGCGCTGAACTGCGAACCCTGGGCCGTAACCTCCAGCAACAGCGGCAGCAGCGGCTGCCCCGGCTCGGTCTCCTGGCGCAGCGAGAGCGCCGGGCCCTGCAGCGTGGGGGCGTCCGGCCGCAGCAGCAGGTTGTAGCGCTGGATCAGGTTCACGTGCAGCAGGTCGGTCACCGGCGCGAGGGGTGCCGGGGTCCCCGGCGGCGCGTCGGCGGGCAGGGCCGGATCGGGGCCGCGGCCCAGCAGGTCGTTGTCCAGCCGCAGGGTCACCAGCCGCTCGGCCACCCGGCCGCGCAACACCTGATCCGCGAAGGGCTGCGGTACGTCCTGCACGTCCGTGAAGATCAGGCGCGGCACGATGCGGTGCTTGAGTGCCGCGTAGGCCCCGCTCTCCGGCGTGTAGACCCGCGCTAGTGCCGTGCGCAGCTCCACGCGGCCCTCCGTCTGGCCGAAGGACTGCGCATCGAGCGGGGTGGCGCCCCCGCTGCCGCTGCCCTGGGTGAGCCCGGCGTACGAGACGAGGTGGCGCGTGAAACTGGACCGCAACTCGAAGGCCCCGCCCAGCGCCAGCGGCAGCGCCAGCGTGGGACTGGCCTCGTACAGCCGGCCGCTCACCGCGTCCGGCGCTTCGAAGCGCGTGGCTCCCAGGTTCAGGCCCAGCGCGAGAGGCAAGCCGCCCAGGGGTCGCCCGCCCAGGTGCGTTGTCAGTCGCGGCAGAAGCTGCGGCCGCTGCCGGAGGTCCGTGGCGGCGGCGCCTCTCGCGAAGACCGATTCGTCGGTGAAGTCCGCGTTCTGCTCGAAGGTCAGCGCCGCATCGGCCCAGGGCCACTGGGTGGTCAGGCTGGCCTGATAAGTCCGGTAGGGGCGGTACTCCGTCACGGCGTCGTACTCCCGCCGCACCTGCCCGTCGCTGGAGTCGTGGTAGCCCAGCACCAGCCGTGTGGCGTCCCCCAGCCCCTGGTTGTGCAGCCAGTCCGCCCGGTAGCGCGTGAGCTGGCTGGACAAGGCCGTGATGCCGCTGGGCACGTTCTCCTGCGCCGCATCGCGGGGGTCGCGCTCCTTCAGGCCCCACAGGGTGAGGCGCCCCCGCTCATCCGGCCAGAAGGCGTAGTTGTACTCCAGGCCCAGCGCCGTGCCCCGGTTCTGGATGACCTCCGGCGTGAGGGTCAGGTCGTGGTCGTAGCCCAGGTTGAGAAACACCGGCAGGCTTAGGCGCCAGCCCAGGTTGAAGCGCTTGAGGCTGGAGGAATCGTTGGACAACTGGGGGATCAGCAGCCCGCTGCGCCGCTCATTGACCGTGGGCCAGGCGATGCCCGGCAGCCACAGGATGGGCACCGGGCCCAGCGACAGGCGTGGGTTCCAGGCCACGCCGAGCCCCTCGGAGCGCAGGTGTACGGAGCTGGCGGCGATGTGCCAGGCGCCCGGCACCCCGGGTGGGCACGATGTGAGCGTGCAGCTTTGCAGCACCAGCCCGCCATCCGGCTGTACCACCACCGATTCCGCCCGCAGGTACAGCCCGCCCTGCGTGAGGTGCAGGCTGGCGCCGTGCAGCGTGCCCACGCGCGTGTTGGCGTCCAGGTCCAGCGCCTCGGCTATGCCGGAGAGTTGCGGCGTCTGCACGCGGATGAAGCCCGTGGCGTGCACGGCCCCGGTGGCCGTGTTCAGGACCATGTGGCTGGCGAAGAGCGAAAGGTCGCCCAGGGTCAGGCGGCCGTCCTCGTAGGTATAGGTGTGCGTGGCTTGGTCGAAGGTGAAGCGCGGGGCCTCGATCTGCAACTGCGCCGCCCACAAGGCCTGCCCCGTCAGGGCGGCTGCCAGCAGCACCAGCAGCCAGGCGAGGGCGATGGGCGCCCAGCGGGTCGGTCGGCTCATCCCCCGGCGGCCGCGGCTCAGGCGTGGCCGATCTGGCTCTGCCCGAGCATCGTCTCCAGGTCCGAGCGGCTGAAGTGGTAGGTGGCGGCGCAGAAGTGGCAATTTACGTCCGCCTGGCCCTCGCTCTCCAGCATATCCTGCAGTTCCGCGGGATCGAACATGCGCAGCACGGACGCCACCTTCTCCCGTGAGCAGTGGCAGCGGAAGCGCGGTGTGCTCTCCTGCAGCACCTGGGGGGTATCGCCGGCCGGGCCGACGCGCTCCAGCACGGTCTCCGGAGCCCGCGGCGCCTCCTCCAGCCACGCGCGGAAGTCCGGCTGCTCCACGGCCGCGCGCACCGCCTCGAAGCGCTCGAGGTCGGCTCCCGGCAGGGGCTGCAGCAGCACGCCCAGGGCGGACTGCACGGTCACCGGCTCGGCGGGCGGCATGATCAGCCCCACGCACATGGCGCTTTCCACCTGGAAGGACAGCGACAGCAGGTGCGCCATATCCCGCGGAACGTCGCGGAACACGCCCGGTGTGATGCCGGTGTGCAGCACGCGGTTGGGCAGGCTGGTGGTGGCCGTGATGCGGCCCTCGCCGCCCATCGCCTCGGCCAGCGTGGTTACCTCCTCCAGCAGCCGCAGGCGCTGCGGGAAGCCCCGCACCTCCCCATGCTCGTCCGTATCGGCGAGGATGGTGCCCACGGGCCCCGGGTACATCCAGCGCAGCGTGTACTTCTCCGTCGCCTTGAGCATCACGCTGAGCAGGCTGGCGCAGGTGAGCGCCTCGCTGAGCAGCCAGGCGGCCAGCCAGTCCGCCTGATGCCGCTGCACAGCCTCTGTGCAGGTCTCCGCTGCCTGGCACACCGCAAAGCGGATCCCGTGCTGCGGGAAGTGTCCGCGGATCAATCGATCGCCCATGGAATGCTCTCTCCTTGCGCCGCCGGCGCGGGACCTCCGGGCCCGCAGCCGCGCGGATGCGCCCCACGGCCAGCATAGTCGTCTCGGGTGGCGACGTAAACCGTCGGCCCAGGGGCGGTCGGAGGCAGCCGCAGGCGGGCCGAGGCCGTGCGTCTCAGGCTTCCGTGAAGGCGCGCAGCTCCGGGAATTCCGCCAGGTCGTAGTACACGCGCAGCAGGTGCAGCCCGCCGGGAGGGGCGGTGGCAGGGGCCTGCTCCCGTTGCCGGCCGGCCAGGATGCGCTCCACGGCCTCCGGGGGCAGCTTGCCTAGCCCCACTTCCACCAGTGTGCCCGTCACGATTCGGGCCATGTGCTGCAGGAAGCCGTTGGCCTCCAGCTCGATGGAGAGCGTGCAGCCCGGCCAGTCGCGCTCCAGCAGTTCCAGTCGATGCAGGGTGCGCACGGGATGCCGTGCCGCGCACTGCTTGGCGCGGAATGCCGAAAAGTCGTGCTCCCCGATCAGGTGCGCCGCAGCCGCCCGCATGGCCGGCACGTCCAGCGGCAGCTTGATCCACCAGGCGCGGTGGCGCCCGAATACGGGCGGAAAAGGCCGGTTGAAGAGCTGGTAGCGATAGTGTTTGCCGCGGGCGCTGTGCCGCGCGTGGAAGCGCTCGGCCACCGGCACCACGGCCTTGACGGAGACGCTCGGCCCCAGCAATCCGTTGAGGCTCGCGCGCAGCTTGTGCAAGTCCTGCCCCGGCGGCAGGCGGACGTTGGCCACCTGGTTCAGCGCGTGCACCCCGGCGTCCGTGCGGCCGGAGCCATAGACCTTCACTGTGCGCCGGGTGATCGTGTGCAGCGCGTCCTCCAGCGCCCCCTGCACGCTGGGCCCGTGGGGCTGGATCTGCCAGCCCTGGTAGCCGCTGCCATTGTACGCCAGCAGCAGGGCGTAGTTCTGAAGCGGTGTGGCCGGCTCGTGCGACGTCGGTTGGTCCGCGTGTGCGTCGGGGGCGCTATCGCTGGGGTCAGGGGAGTGCATGGTGGGTGCGGGTCGCGGGCCGTACACAGGCGGACCGGCCCTCCGCGTGCAAGACCGGGCGCGCCCTGGGGGCGAGAAGGAGGCCTGCGCCGGGGCCGGTCGACGCCAGCCCGGCGGATGCCGCGAGAGGCGGGCAGCGCCGCCCCACCCGGCAGGGGCCTAGACGGCGCGCTCGACCATCTCGCGGATTTTCTGCGGGCTGTTGCCCACGAACATGTCCACCTGGGTGCCGTCCTTGAACAGGATCACGGTGGGAATGCCGCGGATGCCGAAGCGGCCAGGGATGCCCGGGTTGGAGTCGATATCCACCTTGGCCACGCGCAGCTTCTCGCCGAATTCGTCCGCGAGCTGCTCGATGGCGGGCGAGAGCGCCTTGCAGGGCGCGCACCACTCCGCCCAGAAATCCACCAGGGTCAGGCCGGACTTGATGCCGGAATCGAACGTGTCGTCGGTCAGGTTGACCACCGTTTCGCTTGCCATAAGTCGTTCACCCCATTAGGAATGCAACTGACGGAGCCGCGGACGCCGCGAGGCGGCGCCATCCCGGGCGCCGGCCCCCACGCGCCGCAGCGCAGGGTTCCGAAAGAGCAGTATACTGGCGCACCGGGAGGCAGGCAACCGAGCCGGGCAAGGGTCCCGTTGCGGGGCCGGCCCGCGATGCTTAGGATGGCGGGAGCGCGCCCCGCCGAGAGCCGGAGCTTCATGACCGCACCCGTGACCGTCCATCCCGTGGAGGGCCTGCCGGAGATTCACCCCGGGGACGACCTGGGAGGCCTCCTGCTGGCTGTCCTGCGCGATCGGGGGCCCGTCCTGGCCGATGGCGACGTGCTGGTGATTGCGCAGAAGGTTGTTTCCAAAGCCGAAGGCTCGCGGGTGGCCCTGGCCGGCGTGGAGCCCTCGCCCCACGCCCGCACCTGGGCCCAGCGCTGGGGCAAGGACCCGCGGCTGATCGAGCTGGTGCTGCGGGAGAGCCGCCGCGTGGTGCGCATGGAACGGGGCGTGCTGATCACCGAGACGCACCATGGCTTTATCTGCGCCAACGCTGGTGTGGACCTCTCCAACGCCGGCGCGGGCGACGGCAGCGAGGTGGCGATCCTGCTGCCGGAGGACTCCGACCGTTCGGCGCGTGCCCTGCGCGAGGCCCTGCGCGCGGGCACGGGGGCGGACGTGGCCGTGATCGTGGCGGATACCTTCGGGCGGCCCTGGCGTGTGGGTCTCACCCAGGTGGCCCTGGGCGTGGCCGGGCTGGCGCCGCTGGTGGACTATCGCGAATCGCCGGACGTGGATGGGCGCACCCTGCACGCGACCATTATCGCCGTGGCGGACGAGCTGGCCTGCGCTGCGGACCTCGTCTGCGGCAAAACCGGGCGCGTGCCCGCGGCCGTGATCCGTGGCTGGCCCTGGCCTCAGGGTCAGGCCAGCGCGGGCGCGGGCGGCCAGGCGCTCATCCGCGCCCCGGAGATGGACCTGTTCCGCTAGTCCTGCGTGCCCGTGGTGGTGCCGGGACAGTGGACCCTGCGTACCTTGAGGAGAAGCGGACGTGGCTACCAACTCGAAAGCCCGCACCAATGCGGACCGCAAGACGCGGCCTGCCGCAGCCAAACCGGCTGCCCGAAAACCTGCGGCCCGCAAGTCCGCGGCGAAGCCTGCAGCCAAGCGCACGGCGAGCAAGGCCGCTCCTGCCCGCAAGCCGGCGGCGAAACGGACGGCAGCGAGCAAGGCTGCGCCAGCACGCAAGCCCGCCATCGCCAAGGCGGTGCCCAAACGAGCCACCGCCAAGGCGGCGACCCAGCGGACGGCCGCGAAGGCCGCACCCAAGCGCGCCACGGCCAAGACGACACCCAAGCGCGGCACCCCTGCCAAGGGTGCCGTGAAGCCCGCCGCGCGTGCGACGACCGCCAAGCGCGGGGCTGCAAAACCCGCGGCCAAGCGGGTCTCTGCCGCCAAAGCGGCACCGAAGCGGGCCACAGCCACCAAGGCGGCGCCCAAAGGCCCTGCTGTTAAGGCCGCCAAGGCTGCGCCCAAGCGCGGCACCCCTGCCAAGGCTGCCGCGAAGCCCGTCGCGCGTGCCACGGCGGCCAAGCGCGGTGCCGCAAAACCCCCGGCCAAGCGTGCCACTGCCGCCAAAGCTGCACCCAAGCGAGCCACTGTGACGAAAGCGGCCCCCAAGCGGGCAACGACGGCCAAGCGCCCCACGGCCAAAGCCGCACCCAAGCGCACAGCAGGGGCCAAGGCGGCGCCCAAGGCAAGCGTCCGGGCCGCCGCGCCCAAGCGGGCGCCTGCCAAGCGAGCCCTGCCCATGCGCGGCATCACGGGGCGCATGGCGGCCCGCAAGCCCCCGGTCGCAGAGGAACGGGTGGGCTTCATTGGGCTGGGCACGATGGGCCTGCCCCAGGCGCTGAACCTGGCGAAGTCGGGCAAGTCCGTGCTGGTCTACGATGCGAACCCCGCGGCCATGCGCGAGGCGGCGAAGCAGGCCAACGTGGAAGTGGCGGAATCCCCGCGCGCCCTGGCCGAGCGCTGCCAGGTGATCCTGACCTGCCTGCCCGACGACTCGGCGGTGAATGCCGTGTTCCGGGGCGAGGCCGGCATGATGCCGGTGTTGCGCGCGGGCACGGTGACCTGCGACCTGTCCACGGTCAGCCCGGAGTTCACGGACGCGCTGGATGCCGAGCTGCGCGCCAAGGGCGTCCACCACTTCACGGGGCCCATGCTGGGCTCCAAGCCGCAGGCGGAGGCGGGGCAAGTGTTCTACATGCTGGGCGGCCAGCGCGCGCACCTGGATCGGATCACGCCGTACCTGGAACTGGCGGGCCGCAAGTACATCTACGTGGGCCCGGCCGCCACGGCCAACAAGGTCAAGCTGCTGCACAACGCCCTGGGTGCCGTGAACTACGCCGCCGTGGCCGAGGCCCTGGCGCTGTGCGCACAGAACGGCGTGAACCTGCAGACCTTCTACGAGGTGGTGCGCAACGGGGGGGGCATGGCCTTCGGTAACTACTTCGACCGCAAGGTGCCCACCATCATCAAGGGCGACTTCTCGCCGCGCTTCAAGCTGAAGCTGGCGCACAAGGACAGCCAGCTCGCCAAGGCCTTCTTCGCGGGCACGGGCGTGCCCACGCCCATCCACGACGCGGCGCGTGGGCTGCTGGAGGAAGCCCTGGCGGCGGGCTACGGCGAGGACGATGCCTCGGCCGTGACGCGCATCGTGGAGCGGCGCATCGGGCGCCCGATCCGGCAGGATTGAGGCGGGTGTGCCGGCCGGCTGCGGGGTTAGCGCCGCTTGCATCCAGGCGGACGGCGGTGTCTGCTGGTCGTCTGAATCGATGTGATCCGAGAGATCTGCGGATGCTGCCCGCCACCGATCGTCGCCACGGACCGCCATGCCCACCGAGCTGCTGACCCGAGCCCAGCAGGGCGGCCTCACGGCCGAGGAGGCCACGGCACTGCTTGGGGCCCAGGGCGCGGCCCTGCTGGAGTTGATGCAGGCCGCCGCCGAGCTGCGCGAGGCGCACAAGGGGCGCGTGGTGACTTACTCGCGCAAGGTGTTCATCCCGCTCACCACCTACTGCCGCGACGACTGCGGCTACTGCACCTTCAAGCGCGACCCCGGCCAGCCCGGCGCCCGCTACCTGACGCCCGACGAGGTACTGGCCATCGCGCGGGCCGGGGCGGCGGTGGGCTGCAAGGAGGCGCTGTTCAGCCTGGGCGACAAGCCTGAGGTGCGCTTCGCGCAGGTGGCGACGGAGCTGCGCGGACTGGGCTTCGAGAGCACCACCGGCTACCTGGCGGAAATGTGCCGCGCAGTGCTGGCGGAGACCGGACTGCTGCCGCACCCCAACCCGGGCACGCTGAGCCGCCGCGAGATGGCCGCGCTGCGCGGCACCAGCGGCAGCATGGGCATCATGCTGGAGAACCTCACGCCCCGGTTGCGGGCTCCCGGCATGCCCCACGCACACGCCCCGGACAAGGCGCCCGGCGCCCGCATCGCCAACCTGCGCTTCGCGGGCGAGCTGCGCTTCCCCTTCACCACCGGCCTGCTGATCGGCATCGGCGAGACGCCCGCCGAGCGTGTGCAGACGCTGCTCACCGTGCGTGACCTGCACGCACGCTACGGGCACATCCAGGAGGTAATCGTACAGAACTTCCGCGCCAAGGCGGGCATTCCCATGGCGGACTGGCCCGACCCGCCCCTGACCGACCTGCTGCGCACCATCGCCGTGGCGCGGCTGCTGCTGGGGGGCGAGATGAACCTGCAGGCACCGCCCAATCTGTCGCCGGAGAGCTACCCGCTGCTGCTGCTGGCGGGCATCAACGACTGGGGCGGCGTCTCGCCGGTCACGCCGGACCACATCAATCCCGAGGCGCCCTGGCCGCAGATCGCCGAGCTGGCCCGGCGCAGCGCGGAGGTGGGCTACACCCTGCGCGAGCGCCTCACCCTGTACCCCGAGTACATCCACGCCAGGCCCGGCTTCGTGCCGGAGGCGTTGCGGCCTGCCGTGGCGCGCCTAGCCGATGCGGAGGGCTATGCCCGGACAGCGGCGGCTTAGTCGGGCTTCCGGCCAGGCGGTGCGCCCGGCGGCGGAACTGGTCGCGGAGCTGCCGCGGCCGGTGGGCATCGTGGGCTACGGCGTGGAGGGCCGGGCGTCGCTGCGCTTCCTGCGGGCCCATGGCGTGGAAGAACTGGCTGTGTTCGACCGCGCCCTGACCCCCGCTGCGGCGGACGAAGACCCGGCGCTGGCCGACCTGCCCGTACACGGAGAGGGCGACTGGCGCACGGCGCTGGCGGCCTGCGGCACCGTGGTGCGCAGCCCGGGCGTGCGGCCGGATCAGCCCGCGCTGGCGGCCGCGCGGGTTGCGGGAGCGCGGATCACCTCCGCCACGGCGCTGTTCCTGGCGGCCTGCCCGGGCCCTGTGGCGGGCGTGACCGGCACGCTGGGCAAGGGTACCACCGTGAGCCTGATCGAGGCGGCGCTGCTGCGGGCCGGCGTCCCCTGCCGCGCGGCGGGCAATATCGGGCTCAATCCCTTGGCCGTGCTGGACGAGCTGACGCCCGAGACGGTGACCGTGCTGGAGCTGTCCAGCTTCCAGCTTATGGGGCTGGAGGGACGCAAGCCGGAAGTGGCCGTCGTGTTGCGCACCACCAGCGAGCACCTGGACTGGCACCGCGACGTGACCGAGTACCGCGCCGCCAAACGAGGCCTGCTGGCAGGGCTGGACGAGGCCGGGGCGGTCGCCCAGCGCGTCATCTACTGCGCGGACAGCGCCGGGAGTTGCGAGGTAGTGGGAGCGCGCCTGCCGGGCGCGCTGGCCTTCAGCCGCGGTGGTCCGGTCACGGACGGCATCGGCGTGGCGGACGGACGCGTGTACCGCTACCGGGGCGGCCGGTCGGAGCGGCTGGAGCCGCTGGAGCACTTGGCGCTGCCGGGCGCCTTCAACCTGGAGAACGCCGCGGCGGCCTTTCTGGCGGCGGAGGCGCTGGGCGCGGAGCTGGACGCGGCGGCCGCAGCCATCGCGGCTTTCGGCGGTCTGCCGCACCGCCTGGAGCCGGTGGGGGAGCTGGATGGCGTGCGCTGCTACAACGATTCCTACGCCACGCGGCCGGATGCCACCCTGGGGGCGCTCTCGGCCTTCGAGGACGTGCCGCTGGCGCTCATCGCCGGGGGCTCGGAGAAGCACGCGGACTTCGCGCCGCTAGCCGAGGCGCTGTGCCGGCATCCCACGCTGCACCGGCTGGTGCTGATCGGCACCACGGCGCCGCGCCTTGCGGCGGAGCTGGCCGCGGCGGCCGCGCGCCTGGGTCGGGCCACACCGCCAGTGGTGCGCGCCGAGAGCCTGGAGGCGGCGTTCGCCGCGGCGCGCCAGGCCGTGGCGGGGGGCGGTGTGCTGCTGTTCAGCCCCGCCTGCGCCAGCTTCGATATGTTCCCCAACTACAAGGTGCGCGGCGAGCGCTTCCGGGCCCTGGTCACCGCCGCAGCCGGGAATACCGCCGTCTAGTGCGGCGTTCCAAAGATGCGGGGAAGAATTCGGGGGAACACGTTCCCCCAAACCCCCTGTTTGGGCGGCAGTGGCTGGCGATCCAGCCACTGCCGCGAAAACGGGTTCCAAGGGCTCTTGGCGGGGTGGTCAGGGGCGGTGCCCCTGACAGTGCCAGACATGCCGGCGAGTCTTGAACTTACTTGCGGCACACCGCACTAGCGTACGGTGAAGTCGCGTGCGGGCGTCCCGTTGGGCCCCACCTTGAAGCGGATCGGGCGCAGACAGCGCGGGCAGCGGCCTGAGTAGGCATGGCCGTGCGGATCGCGATAGATGCGCTGGTACACGCTGCAGCACTCGAAGTACACCCGCAGGAACGGCCGATTGACGAAGGTTCTGTCTTCCATGGGTGGGCTCCTTTCCCACGTGCCGGGGCGTCCGGCTCCGCCACCGGAGGCAGCCCCCTCCTGCACCCGCACCTTCGCTGGCGCGGGCCGCGTCACATCGGGTAGGGTGGTGGCGCTGGCACGATCGGCCACGCCGGCCCTGGCCCCCCGAGGCACGTTGCGGATGCTGAAGGGGAATGCAAAAACCGTGATCTTCGGCCCCTGCCCCGCACTCGGCATGGGCAACCACCCCTAGCGCTGGAGCACGCACCCGCCATGAAGGATTCGCTGGCCCCGGGCATCGCCCATGAGAAGACCGTGACCACCACGCCGGCCATGGGCGTGGCGCACCTGGGCCCCGGCCCGGGCGTCCTCTCCACGCCGTCCATGATCGGACTGATGGAGCAAACCTGTCTGGAATCGGTTCAGCCCCACCTGGACGACAACGAGAGCACGGTGGGCACCATGGTGCACATCTGGCACCGCGCCGCCGTGCCCATCGGCAAGGACGTGAAGATCGCCTGCAAGCTGCTGGAGCGCGACCGCCGCAAGCTGTTGTTCGAGGTCAAGGTGACCCACGGCGAGGACACCATCGGCGACGGCACGCACGAGCGCTTCGTGGTCGACCTCTCCAAGTTCAAGCAGAGCTAGTGCCCCAGCAGGGCGGCTTTCCCGGCCGCTCCGCCGGACACTCCGTGGCGCGGCCTGTTCTGGGTCGCGCACCGCAGCCCCAACACTTTCCCTCACCCCTCCCCAGGCAGCTCTGCCACCGCTTTGTGGCGTGTGGCCCCGATCCTGCATGAAAGGGTGGCGTCAACGTCTATCATCCGGCCGGCTGCGGCTGGCCGAGGCTCATAATCATGGACGAGAGGAGTCGCGTTGATGAGGGAGATGCTTATGATCCGCCAAACCGTTCGCAGGATCGGGAAGCAGTTGGAGCAACTGATCGATCACGACGTGCCGATGACGCGGGCCTTCGACATCCTGTCGAACAAGGCGCGCTCCATCGAGGAGATCGTGGTGGTCGAGGTGATGCGCGAAGTCTACCAGGAGAGCGTCGACGGCGATGCGATGCGGATCGCCTACGCCGACTCCAGCACGCGCTCGGCACGAATGCCCGCGATGGCGTTCAGCCGCTGAAGGATGCGCTTGAGCTGCTTGGAGTCGCTCACCATCAGGGTCAGGTGTTGAGTATAGACCCCGTGGCGGGAGGCGATGCGGCCTGAGGTGATGGGGGTGCCTTCGGCCTCGAGAAAGCTGATCGATTCCAGCAGGTCCTTCATCGAGCTGCGCGTGCTGATGGCGAGCGTTACCGGACGCCCGCGCGCGGTATCCTCCGCCCAGTCCACTTCCACCATCCGCTCTTCGTGGATGAACTGCCGCGCTAGGTTGGGGCAGTTTCGGTGGTGGATGGAAACGCCGCGGCCGCGTGTGATGATGCCCACCACCGGGTCCCCGTGCACCGGCGTGCAGCACTTGGCGAACCGAATCATCATGTTGTCCAGTCCGGCGATGGTCACCACCTGCCGGGGCTTGGCGACCTCCTTGCGCGCGCTCCTGGCGGGTGCGGCCGGGGCCTTGGCCGCGGGCTCCGCGCGAGGCAGCACGCGCTCCAGCACATCGTGGATGGTGATGCGCCCGAAGCCTTCGGCGGCGTAGACGTCGTCCGGGTTGTGGTAGCCGTGGCGCTGCATCCACTGGCGGAAGGGCTCCAGCCGGAACAACTCCTCCGTCTTGCGCACGTAGGGCTTGGCCTCGCGCTGCACGTGCTCCTGCCCCGCGGTGATGGCCTCCTCCTTCATCTTGCGGCTCAGGTAGCGCCGGATATGCCCCAGAGCCTTGGAGCTGACGGCGGACTTGAGCCAGTCCTCCTTGGGCTCCTGGGTCTTGGCGGTCACGATTTCCACCACGCTGCCGTTCTTGAGCGGCGTGCGGATGGAAACCATGCGCCCGTCCATACGGGCCCCCACGCAGCGGTGCCCCACCTCGGAGTGGATTCCGTAAGCGAAGTCGATCGCCGTGGCGTTGGGTGGCAGCTTGATCACCTCCCCACGCGGCGTGAACACGAATAGCTGTTCGGGCGCCAGATCGCGCTGGAGCAACTCCATGGATTCGTAGGGGTCGAGGCCCTGCTCCAGGTGCTCCAGCAGGCGCCGGAACCAGCTCACCGATGCCAACTCGTTCTCGTCCGGCGCGGCGCCGTCCTTGTAGATGAAGTGTGCCGCGATGCCCATCTCGGCCTGGCTGTGCATCTCACGGGTGCGGATCTGGATCTCGAAGATGTCCCCGCTGCTGCCGAACACGATCGTGTGCAGGGACTGGTAGCCGTTGTCCTTGGGAAGCGCGATGTAATCCTTGAAGCGCCCGGGCATGGGCGTGTAGGTGGCGTGCACCAGCCCCAGCACCCGGTAGCACTCCTCGGTCGTATCCACGATAATCCGCGAGGCCAGCAGGTCGTAGACGCGCTCCAGGTCGATGCGGTCGCGCAGCATCTTCTGGTGGATCGAGTACAAGTGCTTGGTGCGCCCCAGCACCTCGCCCTTCATCCCGTTGGCCTCCAGCAGCTCGCGCAGCTCGGCGTTGATCTGCTCGATGCGCGCGCTGCGCTCGGCCAGACGCGCACCCACGCGCGCCTGCAGCTCCGCCATGGCGGCGGGCTCCAGGATGCGCCAGGCGCGGTCCTCCAGCTCCGCCTTGAAGGTATGGATACCCAGCCGGTGCGCAATGGGCGCATAGATGGCCAGCGTCTCTCGCGCCAGGGCGTGTTGCGCTTCGTCCGGGATCTGCGCGGGATTGCGGAGCAGTTGCAGGCGGTCCGCCAGCAGGATCAGGATCACGCGCAGGTCGCGCGTGCTGGCCAGGATCATCTGGCGCATGTGCTCGGCCCGCGCGGCCTCCGTGCCGTGGAAGGCGGCCCGGCTGAGGCGGGACATCTCTTCCACCAGCCGCGCCGACTCCTCGCCTACCGCGGCGCGCAGGGCGCCCGGCTCCGCCAGCTCGTCCTCCAGCGCGTCGTGCAGCAGTCCGGCCACGATGCAGCGCAGGTCCAAGCGCAGCTCGGCCAGGATGTTGCTCACCTCCAGCGCGTGCTGCAGGGCGAGCTCGCCGTTGTGGTTGAAACGGTTGCGGTGCAGCGTGGCGGAGTAGACGTAGGCGCGGCTGATCGCTTCCAGATCGTCGTCGGGCGGCATGTAGGATGCCACCTTGGCCTGCAGGTCATCGAAGCGCAGCATGGACGATCGTCGCAGAGGTGCGGACGGCGCCTCGCTCCCCAGCCGTCCGGACGCACGCGCCCCCTCCGTGTGAGCCCCCAAGGCCCACGAGCGAACGCCTGCTCCCCGATTTTACGCGAATCCACGCGGCAATGCACGCCGCAGACGCCGGATGGCAGCATCGGCCGGTGTGAAGACGCCAGGCAGGGGTATCGCCCGGGGCCGGAGCGGCCGAGGATTCCCGCTTGGCATGGCGTGACCGGGCTACTGCGGCTGATGCGCTAGCGCTCGGCGGCCTGCCGGTAGGCCTCTTTGACGATCCGGGGCAGGTCGTTGCGCAGCACGCGCTCCAGGCGCTCGCGGATGAGGCCTTCCAGCTCGCCGCGCAAGGCCGTCTTCACTTCGGCCTCCAGAGACTGCACCAGCACCTCGCGGTCGATGCGCTCCAAGGCGTAGCGGGTGGCCTTGTCCGCCGCCGCGGTGACGGCGTCTGTGGAGATGGTTGGGGTGTTGCCGATCTTGGCGAATGGCACGGGACGCTCCTTTTCCCGGTCAATGATGGCGAGGAACTCTCGCACCGCGTCGTCCACGACACGGTTGACCACCACATAGTCGTAGCGGTCCGCGTGACTGATCTCCTGCTCCGCCCGCGCCAAGCGCTTGCGCAGCACGGCCTCGCTTTCCGTGTCGCGGCCGCGCAGGCGGGCCTCCAGAGAGGCTAGGTCGGGCGGCTTGACGAAGACGTACACCGCTCCGGTATAGGCGCCCTGTATGGTGAGGGCCCCCTGCGTGTCGATATCCAGCAGCGCATCGCAGCCTGCGACGTGGATGCGTTCGATCTCGTGTAGCCCCGTGCCGTAGTAGTGGTCGTAGCTGCGCGCCCACTCCAGGAAGTCTCCCGCGGCTATCATGCGCTCAAAGGTGGCCGTGTCCACGAAATGGTAGGCGACGCCATCCTGCTCCCCGGGCCGCGGGGGCCGCGTGGTGGTGGAGACGGTCGTGTGCACGCTCGGCCGCCGCGCCAGCACCTCGCGGATGATGGACGACTTGCCCACTCCCGAGGGACCGGACACGATGAAAACTCGATTGGCCATGGACGTCGAACGCCTCCTGCCTGCATTTCGCCTGCGTCAAAATCAACGCCGCGCGCAACGGTTGCCCCCGGGTCATGGCCCGCCCTGCTTGCGCGCCGCTATTCGATGTTCTGCACCTGCTCGCGCAGCTTCTCGATCTCGGACTTCATCTCCACGATGAGCGCACTCACCTGCGCTTCGCTGCTCTTGGTGCCCAGCGTGTTCGTCTCGCGATTCAGTTCCTGCAGCAGGAACTCGAACTTGCGCCCAACCGGGCCGCCCTGCTCCAGCAGTTGACGCAGGTGCTCCAGGTGCGTGTACAGCCGCGCGAACTCCTCGGTGACGTCGCAGCGGTCGGCGAACAGCGAAATCTCTTGCAGGATGCGATCCTCCGCGGGCATGGGGCCGTCGGAAAGTCGCGCCAGGTTCTCCCGCAGGCGCCGCGCGTACTGTGCGGGCACATCGGCGGTGAGCGGCTTGGCCTCGTCCACCATGCGCTCCAGGTTGGCCGCATGCTCCAGCAGCGTGGCCTTGAGCGCGTTGCCCTCCGTCTCGCGCATGGTCAGCAGGCCGGCCAGGGCGGCCTGCAAGGTCTCGTGCACGAGGGCCTGCACCTGTTCGGCCTGCTGCTCCCAGGACTGCTGCTGGATCAGTTCCCGGTTGGCCAGCAGGTCGCTCAGAGTCACGCGCACGGGCTGGCCCAGCACCTCCGCAATCTCGTCCAACACGGCGCGATAGCCTTCCAGCAGCGGCCGGTTGATGGCCAACGTGGGCCGGCCGCCCTCCTCGGCCGAAAGGTTGATGGTGCCGTCGATCTTGCCTCGCTCGCAGACCGCCTTGATCTGCTTGCGCAGGGGCTCTTCCAGTTGCGTGAGCCCGGACGGCAGCCGCAGGCGGACATCGAGATAGCGCCCGTTCACCGAGCGCAGTTCCGCCGTGCAGCGCCAGCCGCCGGAGGAGGTTTCTGCCTGGCCAAAGCCAGTCATGGAACGAATCATCGGCCAGGTCCCTTGCGATTGCGCAGTTCGTGATCATAGCGCGCGCGGGCCGCGTCGTCGCTCAGCACTTGGTAGGCCAGGGCGATGCGGCGGCTCATGCGCTCGGATTCGGCCCGCACCCACGCGAACTGGGAAGCGTTGTGCAGGTCCGGGTGATACTGCTTGAGCAGCTTGTGATAGGCGGCCTTGATCTGCTCCAGGGAGGCCTCTGGCGTGAGCTCCAGCACTTCGTAGTGCGTCGGCTCGCCGTTCTGGCCCCCCGGTAGGGCCGCCTGCCCGGTGCCCGCTTGTCCGGCGTGCCGCTGCCGCTCCTCCTGCTGCGGGCCGCGGCGGGGCTCGATGCGCAGGCTCCGCACTTGGGCGTCGATGGCGCGAAGACGGTTGTGCAGTGGCCCCAGTTCGACGGAGGGATCCACCAGCCGGCGCTGGATGGCGTTCAGCTCGGCTTCCAGTTCCATCAGGCGCGCGGTGTGCTGCCCATAGTGGTCCGCCATGCGCAGGCGCTGGATGCGCTCGTCCGTCTCCTTGATGAGCGCCTCGATCACCTTGCGGCGCGCCGCCGTGGCGGCATGGGGCCGGGGCGGTGGACGCTCCGGTTCGGGCTGGCGAGGCTCGGCCGCGCGGTGCGGCTCGGCATGGGGCCGTGCCGCGCCCCGGGCGAACGGCCCCGATCGCTCATCCTGCTCGTCCAGGCGCAGTTTGCGCATCAGCGGGCCAAGCCGGCGCCGGTAGCGCATAGCCACGAAGCCCACCAGCAGCGAGGCGATGCTGAGGCCGATCAAGGCCGCCTTGATTTGGCGTTCGGTGGCCCCGGAGCGGTCGTCGATCTCGTCCTGCAGGGCCTGCGCGGCCCGGTTTCCCGGCTCCTTGCGCAGCGCCTCCTGCACCAGCGCCTCCGCGGCCGGGAAGTCGCTCAGGTTCAGCTTCTCGCGGGCCTGGATGAGCGCGGTTTCCACTGAGCGGCGGGCCTCGGCCTGCCGGATCAGCTCCAACGCGTCGGGATAGAAGCGGCTGTCGTCCTGGATCTGGTTGGAGAGCAGCGAGATCGCCACGCGGTACTGCCCCACCTGGTAGGCGTCGCGGGCCTGGTCCAGGGTCCGCGCATCCTGCTGCTCGCGCAGGGCGCGCAGGGCGGCGCTGGCGTCCGGCTGCCCCGGCTGTAGGCTCAGCACCTGCTCGGCCCAGTAGCGGATGCGGTCTGCGTCGCTCTCCTGCACGGCCTCCTTCATGCGCGCCAGGGCCGCCTGCAGCTCCTGGCCCGGAGGCTCGCGGCTGGCCTCGTTGAGCAGGTCCGCACGAAGTTGCGGAGAGATGCCGCGGTCATCCATCAGGCGCACGTAGCTCTGCGCCATGTCATAGGCCTTCAGCCGCCGCAGGTGCCGCACGTAGGCCAGCGGCGAGCTGGGCTGGGCGAAGCCATAGATGCGCAGCATCTGACCTTCCGCCGCCAGCACGTAGCGCCCGGTGGGGCTGACCGCGATGCGCTGCGGGCCGTCCGCCCGCAGTTCCGCCACAGGCCGCGCGGTGCGCTCCTCGATGGCCAGCGCGCGGCCATCCCGCGCTTCCAGCAGCAGGTGGTGATCGCCCAGCGCCGTGAAGCCGGCTGCGTGAAAGTCCGACGGAACCTGATCCAGGAACATCGTGGCCACGGGCTGCGCATTGTTCTGCCACTGGATCAGGTCGTTGCCGGCATCCAGGGAGAGCAGCGGCCGCTGATCGGAAAAGCGCGCCGCGACCACCGGGAAGCGGTGCCCCTGCAGGCTGCGCAGCAGTTGCGCGTGGTTCAGGTCCAGCAGGCCGATGGCCTTGCTCTGGCGATAGACCAGTGCCAGCAGCGCGCTCTGGGGATCGAAGGCGAAGTCCGTGATCGGTTGGGAGTCGTGCAATGGCTCCCACAGTGGCTTGCCGTCGAAGGGCACGCCCGTCTGCACGCTGCGGCGATACAGCGCCGCGCCCTTGCTCCAGTACACCATGTCCGGCGGCGTGCCGAAGCGCACCTGGCCGGCCGGCTCAGAGAGCTTCACCTCCCAGCGGCGGTGTTCGGGGCCGAGCGGCTTATTGGGCTCCATGGGCCCGATGGGCAGCTCCCACAACTGCAGCGCATCGCTGCCCGCCACCAGCAGCAGGTCGCTCACGGGGGAGAAGCGCAGGCGCGGGTCGGCGCCCACCTTGGCCTCGATCAGGCCCAGCCTGCCGTGGCTGGGGCGGTCGTACAGTTGCACGCGCCAGCGGCCCCGGCCCGCCGGCAAGGCTGCGGCCAGCATGGATTCATCCGCGCTGATGGCCACGGCCCCCGCGGCCTGGGGCAGCTTCAGCGCTGCCTCCTGCCGCAGCAGCGAGGGCGGCACCTTCTGCGCCAGCCCGGCCGCGGGCGCCAGCAGCAGCGCCGCGGCTACCAGCAGCACGGCCCGGCTCAGCGTCCGGAATGGGCGGGAGGACGAAGCGGGAAGCGGTGACGGAGCGATCGGCACGGGGCGGGTCCGAATCGTGCGGGCCAGGTCGGGCCTGCGGTCTACCCGGCGGCGGGCCGCTGCAGGGCGAGGCTGTACACGGGTTTGCGCTGCGCGTGAAAGAGCTGCTCGAACTCCGTGCGTGCCTCGCCACGACTGGCCGCGTGGCGATGATGATCGTTGCTGAATGCCGCCAGGCGCAATCCTGGCACATCCTGCACCAGCGAGAGGACATGCAAGAAATATCCCGAATGGTCGGTCTTCAGGAAGAAGTGCCCCCCGGGCTCCAGCAGGTGCTCCAGGCTGCGCAGCAGCGCCGCGTTGACCATGCGGTGGCGCCAGTCCGAGCGGCGCGGCCAGGGATCGGGGAAGTTCACGTGCAAGGCCCGCAGGCTGCCCGGCGCGAAGTAGGCCTCCAGGCGCTCCGCCGTCTCGCGCAGGAACCACACGTTGTCCAGGTCGACCCGCTCCACCTTGCGCGCCGCCTTCACCAGCCGCTTGTAGCGCAGCTCGAAGCCCACGAAGCGCGTGCCGGGCTCGCGGCCCGCGCGCTCCAGCAGGAAGTTGCCCGAGCCGCAGCCGAGATCCACCACGATCGGCCCCTTGCGCGCGGCCAGGCGCTCGTGCAGGGCCGCCGGTGTGGGCTCGGCCAGCAGCACGAGCGGGTGCTCGTGCACCCACTGGGTGTACGGATTGATGTCCGAGGCCGAAAGCGGGGCCCTTCGCGGTGCCGGCGTGCGGCCCGGGCGCTCGTCTCTGTGCAGCATGGACGATCCGGGGCGATTCGGTTTACACTGCACGCCGTACACCGCAGGCAGTCCCCGGGGGCGGGTCCCGCCATGAACCACGGCCGGCAGAAGACCTATTACGATGTGCTCCAGGTGGATCGCTACGCCTCCCAGGCAGTGATCCAGGGGGCTTACCGCGCCCTGCTCAAGACGGCCCGCAACCACCCGGATCTGGGCGGCACCGAGGCCGACGCGCAGGCCATCAACGAGGCCTTCAGCGTGCTGGGCAATCCGGAGGCCCGGCGCGATTACGACCGGCAACTGGAGCCGCCGCACCCGGCGCTGGGCTTCCAGCCGCCCGTGGTGCGCACCCAATATATCCTCATTTGCCCGTCGTGTCGAAAGCGCAACATGGTGGACGATCCTGCCGCGCTGGATCGCAAGAAGTGCGGCGCGTGCGGCGCCGTGCTGCTGCCGCCCCGGCGCATGCCCATGGAGAACGACCACGCGCGGGCCTTCCGCATGGGCATCTACCTGTTCGACAAGGGGCTGATGGATCGCTCCGTGCGGGAGTTCGAGGCGGCGGTGCGCCTGCAGCCCAAGACGCCCAAGTACCACTACTGGCTGGGCCGCAGCCTGTACCAGATGCGCCAGTACCCGCGCTCGCGCCAGGCCTTTCAGGCGGCCGCCACGCTGAGCCCGCAGCGCTTCCACTTCCAGTTCTGGCTGGGACAGATCAACTATGCGCTGGGTAACTTCCACGACGCCGCGCTGGCCTTCGCCGCGGCCCAGAAGGCCCGCCCGCGCCACGCCCCCACGCTGCTGCGGCTGGCCTCGTGCTACTTCCACCTGGGCGACTACCGCCGGGCCGTGCGCGTGCTGGAGCACGCCATTTCGCGGGAACCCACGCGGCTGCAGCTCTACACCCTGCTGGGCGTGGTGTACCTGGCCAGCCGCAACCGCTCCGCCGCCCTGCAGGCCTTCCAGCACGCCGAGCAGATCAATCCCGGCGACGCCACCACCCGGCGCTACCTGAGCATGATGAACCGGCCCCAGTAATCCGTGTCTTGAGCAGCATCCCGGCTATGGGGGCGAGCCCGCGCTGGTGTTGGGTACGGTCCGTATCGGGGGTGTGGGGGCCTTTGGCCCCCACGGGGGTCTTGTTGCGTTTCAGCACGACCCGAGCGGTCGGATAGGCGCCGTCCAATCCGGCCCCGTTAGACAACCCGCGCGCACTTTGCCGCCGGGCAGAATTTGCCCGGTGCGGCGGGCCCGCCTCAGGCCACGATGCGGTCCGCGCGCAGGGCCGCGATGTCGTCGGCGGAGTAGCCCAGACCGGCGAGCACGGCGTCCGTCTGCTCGCCCAGACGGGGGGAGAGGCTGCGCACCTGGCCGGGGGTCTCGGAGAACTTGGGGCCGATGCCCACCTGGCGCACGGGGCCGTACTGCGGATGCTCCACCTCCACCACCATGCCGCGGGCGCGGTTGTGGGGGTCGTCCAGGGCCTCGCGCAGGTCGTACACGGGGGCGGCGCAGATCTCTACCTTGGAGAGAATCTCCATCCATTCCGTGCGCGTCTTCGTCTTGAACTGCGCCTTGAAGTGGGCCTTGATCTCGTCGAAGGCGCTGGGGTCAAAGGCGCGCTCCACATACTGCTCGGCGTCCATCGCCTGGCACAGGTTGCGCCAGAACTTGGTCTCGATGCTCCCCACGCTGATCCAGCCGCCGTCCTTGCACTCGTACACGTTGTAGAGCGGGAGTTGCCCGTTCAGGAAGTACTCACCGCGTTTGGGCGGGTCCCCGCCGGCCAGCACCTGCTTGGCCCAGGTGGCCAGCAGGTACAACACGCCGTCGCTCATGGCGATGTCCACGTGCTGGCCACGGCCCGTGGCCTGCCGCCCCACCAGGGCGGCCAGAATGGCCATGGCGGCGTGCATGCCGCCGCCCGCGAAGTCCGCCACGATGTTGCCGGGGATGGCGGGGGGCGAATCCGGCCAGCCCACGAAGCCCAGCATGCCGCCGATGGAGATGTAGTTGATGTCGTGGCCCACCTGATCCACGTACGGCCCCGTCTGCCCGTAGCCGCTCACGGAGCACAGCACGATGCGCGGGTTAATGCGGGCCAGGGTCTCGTAGTCGCAGCCCAGGCGCTCAATCACGCCGGGCCGGAAGCCCTCCACCAGCACGTCGGACTCGCGCACGAGCTGGTGCAGAATCTCGCGGCCGCGCGCCTCCTTGAGGTTCAGCACGAGGCTGCGCTTGTTGCGGCGCAGGGGGTCGAATGCGTCTTCGCGGCCCGTATCGGCCTCGGCCCAGGGCCGATGAATCTCCGACGTGGCGCCCGGCGGGGCTTCGATCATCAGCACGTCCGCGCCCAGGTCGCCCAGGATCATCGTGCAGAAGGGGCCCGGGGCCAGACGCGAGAGGTCCAGCACCTTGATTCCGTCCAGTGGCTGCATGGCAGGGTGGCTCGCACAGGGAAGGGACACGACGGGGAAGCCCCGCGGCCCGCGCCACCGCGCACGGCCGGGCTCCGCTCCGCCTCGGTGGGGCGAGCATAGCGGCAGCGCGGGCCAAGATCAACGCCGGGCGGCCGCGCATGCGTGGGGAGAGCCACCAGTCGGTGGCTGGAACGGCCGGTCTGCCTTGGGGGCTTTGCCGCCAAGGCCTTTGCCAGGGAGCAAGTCCCCTGGGCCCATTCGTGTAGGGGCCCCGTGGCCCTTACCGGAGGGAGGTGGGAGGCAGCACCTCCCTCCTCCGCAAACCCGAAAATCGGCTCCTGACGGACTACTGGTCGTCGGAGGGCCCGGGGAAGGCGTCGTGGACGCGCTGGGCGCGGCGATCCCAGAACTCGAGGCCTTCGTAATGGGTGGGAATGTACAGGCGCTCGTGCTCGATGGCCTGCATGACCATCGCGCTCACCTCTTCCGGCGCCAGGTAGCGGCCCAGCAACTGGGGCGCGCCGCGCTCGGCGCGCTTTTCCCCAAGGTCCTCCGGACGGTTGCGCTCGCTCTCCGTAATGCGCGTCTGCACGCCCATCGGGCACAGCACGGACACGCCGAGCTTGGTATCGCGTAGGTCCTTGGACAGCGTTTCCGAGAGCCCCACCACGGCGTACTTGGTGGTGTTGTAGATGCCCAGGCCCGCACTGGCGATGAGGCCGGCCATGGAGGCCGTGTTGACGATGTGCCCGGGCTTGCCCCCGGCGATCATGCGCGGCACGAACGCTTCCACGCCGTGGATGACGCCCCACAGGTTCACGCCGATGAGCCACTGCCAGTCCTCGTGCCGTGCATCCTGCAGTGGCCCGCCGATGGCCACGCCGGCATTGTTGCAGAGCACGTGTACCGCCTCGAAACGCTCGTAGGCCGCATCCGCCAGGGCCTGCACGGAGCCGCGGTCGGAGACGTCCGTGGGCACGGCCAGCACGGTTGCGCCCAGCGCGGCCACCTCCTCGGCCGTGCGGGCCAGCGGCGTCGCTTCCACGTCCGCCAGCACGAGGTTCAGGCCGCAGCGGGCCAGATCGATGGCCATGGCCCGGCCGATGCCGCTCGCGCCACCGGTGATGACGGCCACCATGCGTTTGGACAGCTTCATGAAGGCTCCTTCGCGTCGCCTGCGGGATAGGGGCTTGCGGGGCGTCTCAGGTGCCCACGCGCACAGGGTCCATGGCATCGGCGATGGCGCGCACGATGGACATGGCCGTGAGGCGCCCGGTCTTGGGATTCTCCGTGGGGATGTTCGTGATCTCCACCTTCAGCGTGCCGAACTCCCCAGCCACTTCGATGGTGTGGCAATTGAACGCCAGGCCCGGCACGGCCAGGATGCGGATCATCGTACGGTCCGGGCCCACCCCGGCCAGGCTCACCGTGGCGGAGACGTTCACGTTGGCCGGGAAGCCCCGGCAGGCCTCGCGCACGGGCCCGTGGTAGACTTCCGTCTCCTCCGTGATGGCGGCCATGTCGATGCCGTGCTCCACCAGGTAGGGCGCACCGGCCAGCCCACGGGGCGGCTTGCGGGTGGTGATGGTGACGTGGTCCACGTGCCCCTGGCAGGCGGACTTGATGCCGTCCACCCCGGCAATGGCACCGGAGGGCAGCAGCAGCCGGCAGTTGCGCCGACGCGCCTCCGCCAGCAGCTCCGGATGCTCCAGCAGTGCGCCCGTGCTGATGACCATGAGGTCTTTGCCGGCTGCGAACGCGCTGCGCGCCAGCTCGGGCACGGTGGCGCCGCCGGAGGCCTCCACGATCAACCCAGCCTGCTCGACCAGCGCGTCGAGTGCCAGGAAGGGCGGCGGTCGGCGCAGTGTTGCCAGGAAGGCGCGGGCGGTGGCCTCCGTGCGGCTGGTCACGCCCGCCACGGGCACGTCCAGCCGGCCCTCCTCCACCGCGCGCAGGATGGCCCGCCCGATGGCGCCGCAACCGACGATACCGATGCTCTGCTTGTCGCTGGGGGTCATGGGTGCCGCGTCGGCTCCGTTACAGTCCTTCTACCGCGACCATTCGCGCGTTGGCCGCGCCGGTGCGGGCCGCGATGGCCTGCTTGTACTCCGGGGAGTTGTAGAACTGCTGCGCGCGCTCCAGGGAATCGAACTCCACGATCACCACGCGCTTGGGGTGCCAGTCGCCCTCCAGCACCACCGTCTGCCCGCCCCGCGCGACGAAGCGCCCGCCATACGTGGCGATGGCCCCGGGGGAGAACTTCTTGTATTCCTCGTACTGCTGGGGATTGGTCACTTCGATCTCGGCGATCATGTAGGCCGGCATGGCTTCCTCCGCTTCCGATGACGCGTGACGATTCGGGCCGGGGGCGGGTCGGGCCACCCCCTCCACGGCGATGATCTGCAGTTGGGCGGCGCCCATGCGGGCCTGGATGGCCGCCTGGTATTCCGGGGAGTCGTAGAACGCGCGGCACCGCTCCAGGCTCTCGAAGCCCACCACTACGATGCGTTGCGGTCGCCAGCCGCCCTCCAGGGGCCGCACGTCCGTGCTGGAGGCAGTGAACGTGCCCCCGTAGCGCTCCACAGCGGGCCGGGCCAAGTCCTGGTAGGCCCGGAAGCGCTCCGGGTCGCTCACCGTCACCTCGGCGACGATGTAGGCCGGCATTGCCAAGCGCCTTCTCCGCGGTATGATCAGGGCGGCCATGCGCCCCGGTTTGCCTGCACCCTAGCACAGGCCGGCGCCAAAGCAGAAGGTCGGCGCGGCCTGCGGGCAGGCCCGGCGTGGAGCGACCCTGCGCGGCCCAATCTCGCCTTTCAACGGGAGCTCCGTCGTGACATTGCAGAACTGGTTGGCCTTCGTCGTTGCCGCATCGGTGCTGTTGGCCATCCCCGGTCCCACGCTGCTGCTGGTGATGAGCTACTCCCTGGCCGAGGGCCGCCGCTCCGCCTGGAGCACCGTGCCCGGCGTGGTGGCGGGGGACGCCACGGCGCTGACGCTCTCCCTGCTGGGACTGGGCGCGCTGCTGGCGGCGTCCGCGGCGTGGTTCGCTGCGTTCAAGTGGGTGGGGGCCGCCTACTTGGTGTACCTGGGCGTGCGCATGTGGCGCAGCGATCCGGGGGCGGAGGGCATGGAGGCTCGTTGGAGTGGGCGCTCCCACTGGCGGATGACGGCCCACGCCTATACGGTCACGGCGCTCAACCCCAAGAGCATCGCCTTTTTCGTGGCGTTCCTACCGCAGTTCCTGGTGCCGCACGCGCCGCTGCTGCCTCAGGGCGTGCTGCTGGGGTCCACGTTTCTGGTGTTGGCGGGGGTCAACGCGGCGCTCTATGCCGTGCTGGTGGGCGGGATGCGCAGCCGCATGACCCGCCCCCACACACGGCGCATGCTCAATCGCGTGGGCGGCAGCGTGCTGATCGGCGCCGGCGCCCTCACAGCGGCCCTGCGCCGCGCAGCCTGACCCACCCATCTGCATGCCGAGGAACCCCGATGGACGACCACCTCACCGCGCTGGCCGATTGGCTGGACGAGCGCCTGCCGCTTGCCGAGCCCGTGCCGGAAATCCTGGAGCGCGCACCGGCGCTGACGGCGACGGAGGCCTACCGCATTCAGGCGGCCCTGATGGATCGCCACGTGGCCCGGGGCGACCGCATCGTGGGCTACAAGGCTGCGCTCACCAGCAAGGCCATGCAGGAGATGGCGGGCGTGGGCGAACCCCTGCTGGGCACGCTGCTGGCCTCCCGCGTGTTCCCGGAGGCGGAGCCCATCGCGCTGGGAGGCTTCCTCAAGGCCACTCTGGAGCCGGAGGTGGCCGTGCTGCTGCGCGGCGAGCTGCGGGGGCCCGGCGTGACACCCCTGGACGCGCTGGCGGCCGTGGCGGGCTATCTGCCGGCGGTGGAGTTGGGGGACTACCGCACCGGTGAGAATGCCCGCAGCCTGCAGCAGACGCTGGTGTGCAACACGTTCAGCGGGGGCATCGTGCTGGGCGGGCCGCTCAGCGCGCCGGCCGGGCTGGACCTGCGCACGGAGGGCATGGTGCTTACGCGCAACGGAGAGGTGTGCGGTTCGGCCACCTGCGTGGAGGTGCTGGGCGATCCACTGCGCTCCGTGGCCTTCATGGCCAACAAGCTGGCGGAACAGGGCGGCTGGCTGCGGCCTGGCATGGTGCTCATGACCGGCTCCATCGTGCGGAGCATTCCCCTGGCCCCAGGCGACGAAGTGCGCGTGGACTTCACCCGCCTCGGCACCCTGCACCTGCGCTGCGCGGATTGAGGGGCGGCCGGGCCGGCCCGGCCCAGCCCAGCCCATGGACCTGAAGTGCCCGACACGCTTCATCCCACACCCGCATCCTGGCCTTCCGAGCTCGGCTTCCCGGACCCTGTTTGGGGGTGGGACCGCGCCGGCCTTCGTCAAGGATCGTATTGGGGTGCGGGGGCCCTTGGCCCCCGCATTGGAATTCTTCTGGTTTTTGACGGCCTCGCCGCTCAAAGACCGGTTCTCAGCTCGAACCTACGGCTTGGTGGCGGAGGCGGCCTGGGGCCGCAGCTCGTTCAGCAGCATCTGCTTGCGTTGGGCCGCCTCCTGCGGTGAAAACAGCCCCTGCGCCAGCGCCCGCTCCACCAGTTGCAGCTTGTCCAGATAGAGCTGCACCGTCTGCGGCGTGATGTCCGGGTGGGCGTGGATGATGACTTTGGCCGGTTCCAGCTCGTCGTAGGGAATGGAGCGCTGCTTGGCGCCCTGCTCCAGCGCGGCCAGGGTATCCGTCATGTTGTGCGCCTGCTCCGGGTTGCCGAGGATGGCATCGCGCAGGTAGTAGGCGGCGCGGTCGTAGCTGTAGCTCTGACCCGGCTGCACGTCCAGCGTCACGTAGTTGAGCGGCTTGTTGAGGCCACCGGTCAGTTCTGAGGGCGAGGGGGGCTTCGCGGACAGCTTGGTGAAGCGGTACACGAGATTCTTGCCCTGCCCGTATATCTGCACCACCACCGGGTAGTGGTTGAAGCGCTCCAGGAAGCTGAGCTGCAGCCGCTGATCGGGGCGCAGCTTGGGCAGCAGCGGCGCAATGGCATCCCGCGCCCAGGCCACTTCCTCCGGTGAGAGGAACGGCTGCGGATCGCCCAGCATGAAGGCCATCACCCCGCCAGGCCGCACGATCAGGCCGCGCAGACTCGCCTCCACCTGTAGTGGCGTGATGTGCGCGAAGGCGGGGTCGGCCGGGGGCTGCGGCGGCGTCTGGTCGGAGAGGATCGCCACCTCCTGCTTCGTGTCGGGGTCGCTTGAGAGCACCTGCTCGTGGGTGGAGCAGCCAGTCAGCACCAGCATCAACACGCACAGCAGCAGGCTCGCCTTCGGGCGGTGCGCGAGGCGAAAAGGGAGTGCGCTCATGGCCTCATCAGGATTGGGCACGGGTGATTGTCGATCCCTGCGCGTTCTCGATCCAGACCTCGCCGCCTTCCCAGTATTCCTTCTTCCACACGGGCACGGTCTGCTTGAGCCGGTCGATGGCGTAATGGCAGGCCTCGATGGCCTCGCGGCGGTGCGGGGAGGACACGGCGATGCCCACGCTGGCTTCACCGATCTCCAGCCGCCCCACCCTGTGCGTGATGGCGATGGCTTCGATCTCCCAGCGCTCGCGCACCTCGGCCTCCAGGCGCTCCATCTCCTTGAGGGCCATGGGCGGGTAGGCTTCGTAGAGCAGGTACAGCACCTTGCGGCCCAGGGAGTTGTCGCGTACCACGCCCAGGAACGCGCTGATGCCGCCCGCCCCGGGGCTAGCCACGCGAGCCACCAGGGCACCCATGTCGATGGGCTCCGTGACGATCTCGTGCAGCATCGCTCAGCCTCCACTCACCGGGGGGATGATCGCCACTTCCTGGCCGGGGGCGATGGGTTCGTCGTTGCGCGCGTACGTCTGGTCCACGGCCACCTTCAGGCTCGCCAGTGCGCTGTGGAACTGCGGGTAGGCCTCGCCAAAGCGTTCCAGCAGGCTGCCCGCCGTGGCCGGTTCGGCCAGCTCCAGCTCGATCTCGTCCCCCAGATGCTCCCGGAGCATCGCGAACAGCTTCACCGTGACACGCATCGTCGGTTCCTGTGCATGAAGGCTTTTGCCGCGCGGAGCGGCAGAAACCAAGGTACTATCGCCCCGCCGGGGGAGCAAGCGGCGTGCATACCGCAAATGGACTATTGCTCCGAGGGCGGCTATTCGTTAGCTACGCTGATAACCGGTCGATCCGCGCGGCTTGGCACGGGGCCGGCGCCCGTGACCCGCAGCCGATCCAGTCCCGGCCGCGAGGCGGCCCGGCGATGCCGCGAGCGCAGGGCTCAGGACGACGCTGCCACTTGGTTTGCGGTGTGCAGCTTTAGGGGGTAGGCGATGCGACGGCGATCCGTACGGCTCGGTCGGATGCTCGCGGTGGCCCTCGCCCTGTGCCTGTGGGCAGCCGCCGGGGCGGCCCAGGCACAGTTGGAGCCGGCGCTGACCAAGGCCGATGCGGCCTTCGCCACGCACGATTATGCGGGCGCCGCCTACTGGTACGGGCGGGCGGCGGAGGCCGACCCGCACAATGCCCGGGCGCTGGTGCGCGGCGGCATCAGCCTGCAACGCGCCGGCTACAACGACAAGGCCATCCCCAGGCTGGACGCCGCCCTGGCGCAGTCTCCCAATGACGTCGACGCGCGCTACGCCCGGGCCATGGCCCACGTGGCGCTGCAGCAATATGCGCCGGCCCAGGCGGACCTGGAGGCGGTCGTGTCGGCGCGGCCCCGCTCGGCCTCGGCCCAGGGCTGGCTGGGCCTGGTGCGCGCTCTGCAGGGGGACGACCAGGGCGCGCTGAAGGCATACGACAGGGCACTGAAGCTCAAGCCGGGCGACACCCGCATCCGCCTGAACCGGGCCGCCTCCCGGTACACCCTGCGCCGCTACCGGCAGGCCATCGCGGACCTGGACGCGGTGATCCGGCGCGATCCCAGGAACGCAGCCGCCTACAACGACCGCGCGCTGGCCCATGCGCGGCTGGGTCAGACCAAGGCGGCCCGGCGGGACTTCGCGCGCGCTGCCCGGCTGGCCAGCCCGCAGCGGGTCACGGCGGCGGACGGGCGCCTGCCCGAGCGCGCGGCCGTGCTGTACAACCAGGCCCTGCTGGACTGGAGCGCGAAGCGCCCGCAGGCGGCGCTGGCCCTGTTGGACAAGGCGGCCCAGGTGGCGCCCGCGTCGCCAATGGTCGCGTACCTGCGGGGGCTGCTGCACTTTCAGCAGCAGCGCTACAAACGGGTGACCGCGGACGTGGCCCCGGCGCTGGGGTCGGACCGTCCGCTGCAGGTGCCCCTGCTGGTGCTGAGTGCCAAGGCGCACCTCAACCGGCGCGAGGATGCGCCGGCGGCCCAGGCGCTGGAGCGAGTCGTGAGCCTGGACAGGCTGCATCCGGAGGCGAACCGCCTGCTGGGCGATGCCCACTACAACCTGGGGCAGCTGCGCATGGCCGCGCAGGACTATGCGCGGCAACTCGCGCTGTTTCCCGACGACCGGGAGGCGCTGCGGCACCGGGCGGACGCGCTGTATTTTCAGGGGGCGTTCAAGGATGCCGTTGCCGACCTGGACCGCCTGATCGCCCTGGTGCCGAAGGATGGCCCGGCCCACACGCGCCGTGGCGATGCCCACTATCGCCTGGGGCAGTATCCCGCTGCCATCGCGGACTACCGGGCGGCCCAGGCCCACGGCCAGAGTGGAGTGGAACTGCTCGCGCACCTGGCGGAGGCCGAGGCGCGGGAGGGGCAGAACCAAGCCGCGCTGGCCACCTACGGCCGTGCCCTTGCGCTGGTGCCGGGCCGGGCGGGCCTGCTGGTGGAGCGGGGTCACGTGCGCTTCGCGGAGGGCGACTTCCCGGGCGCCCTGGCCGACTACACCCAGGCCAGTGGCAAGGCGCCGAAGCGGGCCGACGTGCACGTTTACATCGCCGAGACGGAGGCGCGGCTGGGTCACCCCGACCGCGCCATCGAGAGCTACACGCGGGCGCTGGCGCTCAACCCCAGCCTCGCGGGGGCCTACCTCAATCGCGGCATCCTGCTGCAGCGCGCGGGCCGGAAGGGCGAGGCTTGCGCGGACTGGCACAAGGCCTGTCTGCTGGGCGAGCAGAAGGCCTGCGCCTACCTCAAGACGGACTGTTGAGATGGCCCTCCGGCACCCCCCTCATTGCGTCGGCCCCCGGCTCTGCGGGTTCGTGGCGACGGCCCTGCTGTCGGCGCTGGTGCTGGCTCTGGGCGCAATGGCCCGCCCAGCGTGGGCGCAGGATGCCCCGCGCACCCGCTACGGCGAAGCCACGGTGGAGCAGGGGAGCATGACCCTGGTGCGCAGCGGCCGTAAGTTCGACTACACCCAGGCCGAGCCTGCGGTGGTCGTGGTGTATGGCGATGTGGTGGTCGTGCACGGAAACTCGCGCGTGGTGGTGCAGACGGTGGAGGGCGCCCGGCTCACCATCGGGGCCAACGCCGCGTTCCAGGTGAAGCCCTTCAAGCAGCGTGAACAACTGGGTGTGCTGCGGCTGCTGTTCGGCCGCATCCGCGCCAAGCTTGTGCAACTACAGGCGGGCCACGAGTTCGCCATCAAGACGGCGCAGGCCGTGATCGGCGTGAAGGGCACCGAATTCGTCACATCCGTCACGGCGCAGGGCGATACACTGGTCGTCGTGCAGGAGACGCAGCACGTCGTGGAGCTGACCGGCCTGGAAGGACCGCAGCGCAAGCTGACGCCGGATCTGATGGCGGCCGTGGTGAACAACAAGCCCGCCTCCAACGTGGCGCTGGTGACGCCCCAGGTGCGCCAGGAGCTGGCACTGGCCGATCTCGACTCCCCCGCCGCCTACCAGCCGCAGGCCAAATCCCTGCGTGGCGAGCAGGCGCTGGTGCGCAGCGGCATCGTCAGCGAGAAGGACCTCGTCGAATCCCGACGCGACCGCGCCACGCTGCAGGATGCGGTGCCCTTCGAGCAGCAGGCGCCGCCGATCCGGCAGCGCTACGAGCTGCAGCCGCAGGAGACGCGCCCGTTCCTGCAATGGAACCTGCTGCTGCGGCCGAGTCCCGAAGGGGGGCCATGAGGCCGCCGCGTTCACCTGAACCGAGCGCAGGAGCCCTGCACGCTGGCCGTGGGGCGCAAGCAGTGGTCGTGGCGGTGCTGCTGGGTCTGCTCCTGGCGGCGGGGCCGGGCCTGACCGGGCGCGCGTGGGCACAGCAGCAGGGCGGGGAGGCGCCCGTGCAGATCCTCACCTCGGATCTGGCGCGGGTGCAGACCGTGCGGCAGGAGCACATCGCCGCGACGTTCGTCGTGATCGGCGCGCATCCCATCCGAGAGGTGCGCATCAACGGCAAGCCCGAGACGATCCATCCCGACATGGTGGTGGTCGTCAACGCGCAAGTGCCGCTGCCGGCCCGGGAGAACCTGATCGATGTAACGGCGGTGGACGTCAACGGCAACCGCCGCGAAAAGTCTTTCCTCGTCGTGCGCGAGGGCATCCCGCAGCCGCCCACCCCCGCGGAGCGGCAGGCGAACATCGCCCAGGCGATCGACCGGGGCGACTTCGAGCGCGCCCGCATCGAGCTGACCCTGTGGCGACAGCAGGGCGGGCCGTCCGTGCTGATCGATCCCCTCATGGATCAGCTGCAGGAGCGCGAGACCGTGGCCGAGAGCCAGACCATCCTGGCCCTCATCGATGCGGGAGAGTTCGACCAGGCTCAGCGGCGGCTGGCAGCGTGGCAGTCTATCGGTGGCGACTACATCACCATCAGCGGCCTGGAGAAGCAGCTAGCCGCCACCAAGCTGCAGGTGCTCAAGCCCGAGCTGGAGGGGGCCATCGTCGCGGGCCACTTCGACGAGGCGGACACGATCCTGAAAGGCTGGGAGGCTGCGGGGGACAATCCCGACGCGGTAGCCTCACTGCGCAAGGTCTGGACGGAGTGGAAGTCGGCGCCGCCCTACATTGTGGACGTGCAGGGCATTCCGCGGAAGACACAGGTGCGGCTGCAAGTGCGCTCCCTGGCTGGTGGTGCGAGTGGGATGATCCCCGCGCAAGGCCCGTCGGCCAGCGAGATCAAGACGCTGGGCGAGGGTCCTGGCCGTTATCAACTGCCCGGGCCGGGCGCCTACACCCTGGAATTCGTCAACGATGGCGTGCACGAGCCGCTGTCGGTGCCCCTGAAAACCGCGTTGCAGCACACTGAAGTGACCCTGGCGCCTGACCTGACGTACCAGCTCCAGGGCAAGTGGGAAGTGGCGACGCCGATGCCGGTGCCCGATGCCGCGCCCGGGGTGGTCGTGCGGCAGGGCAAGGTGCACGTGTTCGGCGGCTATCAGTCCTTCCAGTACGCGCGGGAACGGGCTGGTGGGCAGTATGGGCCGCCCCGCGACAAGTCGGTCTATGCCCCGGCGGGCACCATGGCGGTGTTCGACCCCGATGCGGGTACCTGGAATCCGAGTGCGCTGCCGGCCAGTACGGTGCCGCAGCTTCCGTTCCAGTTCAGCGCAGCGGCGCTGCCGGATGTGACCCTGCTGGTCACGGCGAAGTCGTCCCTGTGGCACTTTTCGGCGGACTGGCAGCAGCATCGCGTCATGAACGCCCCACTGCCGGTGCTGGCGGGGCGGCCCACGACGGTGGCGTACAAGGGGCAGGTGTATGCCTTCGGCGGGCTGCGGATTCCCGACCAGCCCTCCACCTCCGCGGAAGTGCAGCCGGTGCCCCTGGCCAAGGCCCTGCGCTACGACCCCGCCAAGGACGCCTGGACGGAGCTGAGCCCCATGCCCGCCCCACGCGGGGGCGCCGTGGCGGCCGCGGTCGGGGACTACATCTATGTGATTGGCGGCCTCGACAAGAATGGGGACTTCCGCTCCGAGGTGTTCCGCTACGACCCAGCCCACGACCACTGGGAGTCCGCCCGTCTTGCCAACATGCCCACGGGCCGAGCCTGGGCCGTGGCGGCGGTGGTAAACCACGAGATTTACGTGATCGGCGGCGAAGGTAGCGGCTTCTTCGGCAGCAAGGCGCTGGACTCGGTGCAGGTCTTCAATCCCGAGGCAGGCCGGTGGCATGACGGTCCCGATCTGCCCACCGCCCGCAAGGATGCCGGTGTGGCCGTGGTGGCCGGCCGCATCTATGTGATCGGCGGCTACGGCGAGAAATCCCTGGCCACGGTGGAGGTGCTGCGCTAGCAGCGCACCAGCTTGGATATTGGGCGCAGCGGGGGCGCTGCCCCCTCTGGCTCCCCCGCAAGGGAGCGTGGTCCCCTTGACCCCATATGGAGCGGGTACAGGGGTCCGCGTTACCTTCCGGATGAGAAGGCGGGAGCGCTTGCGCGAGGTTGTCGGAACCACCAGCGGCAGCACCGTGCTACTCCGCAAACCTGAAGATTAGCGCCTGACGGATTGCCAGCCGCGGTGTCGAACGGACGGGTGCGGGCCTGCTAGTGCCGGGGGCTCGGGGACGGACTGGGGGGAGGGAGAAGAGGCGGCGGCCGGCAGGGCTGCCGGCCGCCGTACAGCGAAACGATTACTGGTAGAAGCTGCGGAGCTGTTTGCTGCGCGTGGGGTGGCGCAGCTTGCGCAGGGCCTTGGCTTCGATCTGGCGGATGCGCTCGC
>DATFMP010000021.1:0-5301 GCA_035266845.1 bacterium | reverse complement strand
CAACCCCGCGAGGTGCGGCCCGTCCACGCGCACCTGCAGGTCCACCCCCTCACCGGCGAACACGGCGCGCACGCTACCCGTCGTGCTGAAGCTCGCATCGGCGATGGTGCCGGACACGCGCACGTGCCAGGGGAGGCGATCGTCCTTCAGTTCCGGCAGACCGTCTCCGGCGAGGTGCAGGTCGAATGGCTGCTCGCGGTAATTGCCTTGCGCATCCAGCACCAGCCCGGCGCCACCACCCGTGGTGGCCAGGGCTTGCCGCAGGAAGAAGTGCACCTGCGTGCCGTCGCGCGGATCGGTGTAGGTGACGTCGCCGTTCCGGGTCTCCAGCCGCAGCGCGGCGGAGTGCCAGATCTCCTCAAGACTTTGACCCTGGCCGCGCAGCGCGAAGTCGAGCTGTCCGGCCTCGCCGTCAAGACGCTGCGTAACGTGCAATGCCGACAATACAGGGCCGTAGTGGATGCTGCTGCCGTGGGCCACTAGCACCATGGTGGGCACGTCACCGCCCGTCTGCACCGAAATTTGGCCCGTGATGGCTTCGCCCGCCAATCGCAGGCTCACCGGATCGGCGTCCAGCTTGCCGTCCCGCAAACGCAGGTACGCCCGTACCCCGTCCATTGAGGAGGTTACGCCCAGCACTTGGCCCACGGACACCCGAAGCTCCGCATCGATGGTTCGCAGCAGCTCGAAGGGCAGCCGCCGCTGCGCGGCTGGAGGATTTGCATTGCCGCTGTCCTGCGTCTGCGCCAGCAGGTTCCGGAAGTCCGCCAGGTCCACCGTGCCGGCATCGAGCACGCCGGAAAGTGCGGGGCGCGCTCCGCCCAACTCCACTTGCAGCCGACCGCGCGCATCGCTGTGGCCCACCCGCGCGGTCAACTCGTTTACGGATAGAGCGCTGCCCGCCCGCCGCAACCGCCCCTGCAGCTCGTAAGGCCCCAGTGAGGGCAAATCGCGGCCCACCAACGGCTCCAGCGAGCTGACGTCAGCGCCGTCCGCCCTCACGTTCACTGCAAAGTCTCCTGTGCGGGCCTGCACGGCGCCGTCCAGCTCCAACTGGGTGTGCGCGATGTGCAGGGAGGTCTGCAGGGGCCAGCTCCCATTGTCGCTCAGCAGCACGGGATAGGGAGCTCCATCCAGCCGCAGATCGAACGGCAGGCCGCGGAAGGTGCCCTGGGCCTCGATTGCCAACGGCTGCGTGAATGGGGCGGACAGGCGCCCCGCCTGCACCGTGAAGCGCAGGTCGGAGTCCGCTGGGCCCAGAAAGCCACGCGCGCCGTTGACCTCGTAGCCCCGGGCGTCACGGACGAATTGCGCATTCAGTTCGAAGGGCCCGAGCCGGGGCAGGCGGACGCCGATCAGCGTGCCCAGGGCATCGAACTCACCTCCGCTGGCGTGCACCTGCAAGTCGAAGCGTGGTTCGGGCAGCCGCCGTAGCTCACCTTGCGCCTGCAGCCGCGTATCCCGTGAGATCACCTCCAGCCGCACCGGCCAGGGGGCCTCGCTGCGTACGAGCTCTGACCAGGGGCCGCCCACCAGACCCGCGCTGAGGGGCTGTCCGCGCAGGGTGCCATCGAACATGAGCACCAGGGGGCGCCGCTCCTCGGCCCGCAACAAGGCGCGTGTCACGCCGAGCCGGGTCACGACGCCGCTGCGACCGTCCCGGTAGTCCACTCGGGACCGGCGCACCTCGATCTGCGGAAGGCTGGCGGGCGGCAGCGCACCGGACGCGTCCGTTCCTGCGGCGGTTGCTGTTTGCGCAGCAGTGACATCGACGGGTGCGGCGAGCATCCAGTTGTTGGTCCCGTCCGCGCGCGTCTCCAGGTGCAAGTGCCCCCCCACCAGCACCAAGCGTGTGAGGACCAGCCGACCTTGCAGCAGCGGCCACCAGGCGAACCGCAACGAGATTCGCTCGGCCTGAGCCAGCATCGGATCGGAGGCCCACGCGGGATTTGCGATGGTGACGGAGCGCACGGTGAGCGTCGGCGATAGCGCCGGCTCCACGCGCACGGTTCCACTGAGCGCCACGGGCCGACCCAGGGCGCGACTCACCCGGGCCTCCAGCGGCGCGCGGTAGGCGGAGAGGTCGATCGTGAATAGCACAGCCACGGCGATGGCCAGCAGCGCCGCGAGTGCGATCACCGCCACGGCCAGCAGCCGGATGAGGCGCAATCCCTTCATGCAACGGTCCTTTTGCCGGGCGGCGCTGGGGTAGGCGTCCGCTCTGGGCAGATACTCTTCCTTGACTTACTAGCTTAACACGGAAGGGTTGGCCTCGCCGTCCGCTCAGCGGCAGCGCTGGCAAACCACGTTCGACTCGGCTAGTCTGCCAGCATCTCCCTGGGCCGCGTGGGGACGGTTGTGGGGCCCAGGGGCACCACGTCACCGACCGGCCGATCGCGAGCAGCGCAGCCGGCACCCCGCAGGAGCGGGAACGCATGGCCGCCGGCTGGGCAACTCCTTGGACGAGGGTTTCGCCATGACCGAACGCATTGTCGTCATCAACCCCAACTGCAACGAGCGGGTCACGGCGGGCATGAGTTCAGCCCTGGAGGCCTTCCGCTTCGCGGACGGGCCCGCTATCGAGTGCGCTACGCTGAAGGAGGGCCCACCGGGCATTGAATCGCAGGTACTTTCGGACCAGGTGATCGGGCCGCTTTGCCGCATGATCCGAGACGAGGAGGCACGCACGGGCGCGTTTGTGGTCGCGTGCTTCTCCGATCCGGGCCTCCACTCGGCGCGGGAGACAACCGATCGGCCCGTGCTGGGCATCGCGGAGGCAGGCATGACGACGGCCATGAACCTGGGCCTGCCCGTGGGCGTGATCTCCATCCTGCGCAACTCGCTGCCTCGCCACCGGCGCTACTTCCGCGCGATGGGCGTCGAGTCCAACATCGCGGGCGATCTGCCTATCGACATGACCGTGACCGAGCTGGCCGACGAGCGGAAGGTATTCGCCCGCATGACGGAGGTGGGCACCCGCCTGCGCGACGATCACGGCGCCGCGGTGATCGTGATGGGCTGCGCCGGGTTCTCACAGCACCGCGCCGCCCTGGAGGAGACGCTGGGCCTGCCGGTGGTCGACCCCACCCAGGCCGCGGTAGGCATGGCGCTGTCGGTGCTGTGCGCCCGCACGCGCCGCTGAGCGGGGCCGGGGACGCGCGATGGCAGACTACGACCTGGTGATCCGTGGCGGCACGGTGGTCACGGCCGCGGACAGCGTGCGCTGCGACGTGGGCATCCGCGAGGGGCGCGTGGTGGCGCTGGCGGAGCGCCTGGGCGCTGGCGCTGAGGAACTGGATGCCACAGGGCGGCTCGTGCTGCCCGGCGGCATCGACAGCCATTGCCACCTGGATCAGCCCTCCTCCATGGGGGCCACCACGGCGGACGACTTCCGCAGCGGGAGCATTTCCGCGGCCTGCGGCGGCACCACCACCATCATCCCCTTTGCCGCGCAGCATCGGGGGCAGTCCCTGCGGGCCGTGGTGGAGGACTACCATCGCCGGGCGGAGGGCAAGGCGATCATCGACTACGCTTTCCACCTCATCATCTCCGACCCCAGCGAGGTGGTGCTGAAGGAGGAACTGCCGGCACTCATCCGTGACGGCTACACGTCCTTCAAGATCTACACGACCTACGACAGCCTGAAGCTGGACGACGCGCAAATCCTGCAGGTGCTGGCGCTGGCCCGCAGGGAGGGCGCCCTGGTGATGGTGCACGCGGAGAACCACGACGCCATCGCCTGGCTCGCCCAGCGGCTGCTGGCCGCGGGCCAGTCCGCGCCCAAGTACCACGCGGTCGCCCACGCATCGGCCGCGGAGCGCGAGGCGACGCACCGGGCCATCACCCTGGCTGAGGTGGTGGACGTTCCGATCCTCATCGTGCACGTCTCGGGACGCGAGGCGGTGGAGCAATTGCGCTGGGCCCATGCACGCAACCTGCGCATCTACGCGGAGACCTGCCCGCAGTACCTGTACCTGAGCGCGGATGACCTGGACCGGCCCGGCTTCGAGGGCGCCAAGTACATGTGCAGCCCGCCTCCGCGGGAGCCCGCGAACCAGGAGGCGATCTGGCAGGCGCTGGAGGGGGGCGTGTTCGACGTGGTCTCCTCCGATCACGCGCCCTACCGGTACGACGATCCGCAAGGCAAGCAGATGCACGGCAAGGACGCGCCCTTCAAGAAGGTCGCCAACGGCATCCCCGGCTTGGCGGCGCGGCTGCCGCTGCTCTTCTCCGGCGGAGTGAACGGGGGCCGCTTCGACGTGAACCGCTTTGTGGCCCTTAGCGCCACCAATGCGGCCAAGCTGTATGGGCTGTATCCCCGCAAGGGCACCATCGCCGTGGGCTCCGATGCCGACATCGCCATCTGGGATGCGGAGCGCGAGGTGACGCTGACGCTGGACCTGATGCACGACGCGATGGACTACACGCCTTACGAGGGCGTCCGCGTGCGCGGCTGGCCCATCACCACGCTCTCCCGCGGCGAGGTGGTGGCCCATGACTTCCAGCCGCGCGGAGCGCCCGGCCGCGGGCGCTTCCTGCCCTGCGACCAGTCCGCCATGGCCCGCCCGCGCGGGGCTTGACGCGAGCGCCTATGCCGTCCGGTCGTCCCGCAGGGTCGGCGGCAGGGGGGAGTAGGGGTTGTCCACCGCTGGCCGCAGCACCCGCCAGCCCAGCACCAGCATCTCCGAGCCGAAGCCGCCGATGAGCGCCAGTACGCCCAGCAGGGCGCCGTTCAGGTGCGGGTGAAGCAACGAGAAGCTGCCCACGGCAATGACCACCGCGAGGCGGACACCCGCGGCCTTGGCGATGGGCCCCGTGACCCGCGCGCTCAGCAGCAGACCCCGCGTGAAGGCCGAGAATCCCAGCACGAAGGCCAGCACGACAAACAGCAGCAGTGCCGGAGCGATGGTGTTCGCGATCTCTGCCGTGAGGCCCAGGGCACCCTCCAGCACCCAGGTGCGAATCTGTGGCACGTAGAACAACGCCGCGACCGCGATGAATCCCGCAACGACCTGCACGACGAAGCGAAACACCGTGTGCAGTTCCTCCCGTGTGCGCACCAGCGTCTGGGCAGTCTGGGCCAGATTGCGCAGCGGGCTCAGCAGCAGCTTCCACAGCCCGTCCATCACGCCAAAGGCAGCCAGGGCCAGATCCGGCGCTGCCAGCCGGCCCAGGAAGAAGTTGATGGTGAAGGCGACGCCGTTCTCCGACGCCTGCACCAGCATCAGCGGCCATGAGAAGCGCCAGAACTCGCGCATTCGGGTCTCGCCGCCCGCCGCGTGCGGAAGCGCGAAGTAGAAG
>DATFMP010000020.1:0-18575 GCA_035266845.1 bacterium | reverse complement strand
CACGTCCACCAGGTACAGATCCACCAGCATATGCCGCACGGGTTCGCGGCAGTGGTTGCTCACCTTCAGCGTCACCCAATCCGCCGGTTCCAGCGGGCCGTTGCGGTCCGTGAACTCCAGCACGGCCAGGTGCAGGCAGCTGTCCAACACCACCTCGTGACCCGGCGCCCGGGCCGCCATGGGCGAGTCCGCGGCCCGCAGCGGCGTGGCGCCCAGCCCCAGCGCCGCCAGCAGCGCCAACACGGCGCAGAGCGACAGGGCCAGCGGGGTGGTGCACGCCAGTGCGCTGGATGGCACGGCGGAGCGGAGGCGGTTGGCGGCGAGCGGAATCATGGCATGGGCGGGCTGGATCGCCTCGCGGCGGTGGTGTCTGCGGCGGCCGGGCAGGGGCCGCCTCTCGCCCGTCAGCGATGCAAGTTCGACACCGCGCGGGCCCGTGACGGGCACGACGCGGGCGGGACGCCCGCGCCACCGGGCCAGGTCTGCACGGCTGAAGGACGCCCGCCGCCACCGGGGCCTGGGCGGCCCGGCCGAAGTGGGGTGGGGCGGGCCTCCCGGCCCGCCCGCTGGGGCCGAGAATGCTCGTACCACTGGGCTAGGTCTGTATGGTTGAGGAACGCCCGCACCAAGGTGTGCATCGCAGCGCATCACCGTGCTTGGTCTGGCCGGCTGGGAGTGGGGCCTGTCGCCGCGCGGGCGGGACGCCCGCGCCACCGGGCCAGGTCTGCACGGCTGAAGGACGCCCGCCGTCACCGAGGCCTGGGCGGCCCGGCCGAAGTGGGGTGGGGCGGGCCTCCCGGCCCGCCCGCCGGGAGCACGGACGCCCGCGCCACCGTGCACAGCCCGCCGCGCCCCCACGGTGTGCCGGATGTCGGCTTGCCCTGGGGGGCGCTCCGGGGTACACGATAGAGAGTAGGGGTCGGGCCGCACCGCCACCCCGGATTCTGCCGCAGCCGCACCACCACCCGTTGCGTCAACTTCGCTCCGCCACCCGCGCCGGCGACCCGCATGGACGCACCGCCTCGCCCGTCCGAGCAGCCCGAAGCCCCCGGCGCCGAGGTGCGGCCCGGCTCCGGCCTCGCCGAGCCGGGCCGCGCCTACCGCCCCCCGCGCCCGATCCGCCTGCTGCCCGAGCGCCTGATCAACCAGATCGCCGCGGGCGAGGTGGTGGAGCGCCCGGCCTCGGTGGTCAAGGAACTGCTGGAGAACGCGCTCGACGCCGGCGCCACGCAGATCTCCGTGACCCTGCGCGAGGGCGGCAAGACCGCCATGACCGTGCTGGACAACGGCAGCGGCATGGACGAGGCGGATGCCCTGCGCTCCATCCAACGCCACGCCACCAGCAAGCTGCACGAGGAGGCGGAACTGGCCCACATCGCCACGCTGGGCTTCCGCGGCGAGGCGCTGGCCTCCATCGCGGCCGTCTCGCGCTTCGAGCTGGTCACCTGTGCGGACGAGGCGGCGGGCGGCACGCGGCTGGCGGTGGAAGGCGGCGTGCTGCAGGAGACGGGGCGGGTGGGCTTTCCGCGCGGCACCAAGGTGGTGGTGGAGGAGTTGTTCCACAACGTGCCGGCGCGCCGCAAGTTCCTGCGGGCCACGGCCACCGAGCTGCAACACGTGCAGGGGGCCTTCGTGAACCTGGCGCTGGCGCACCCGGGCGTGCACTTCAGGCTGGTGCACAACGGGCGGCCCCTGCACGACCTGCCCCGCTGCGCCACCCTGGCCGAGCGCGTCTACCAGCTCTTCGGGCGCGAACTGCACGAGGGGCTGCTGCCCGCGGCGGGGGAGGCCCCGGCGCTGCGCTTCGCCGGGCTGCTCTCGCACCCCAGCCATTCCAAGTCCAGCCGGCGCTGGCAGTACCTGTTCATCAACGGGCGGCCCATCAAGAACGCGGGCATCAACCACGCCGTGTACCAGGCCTACCGCACCCTGCTGATGACGAATCGGCACCCGGCTTACGTGCTGATGCTGGACCTGGTGCCGGAGGAGGTGGACGTGAACGTGCACCCCGCCAAGAGCGAGGTGCGTCTGCGCAACCCGCAGCTCATCCACACCGTGCTGGCCGATCAGCTCGGCCGACAGCTGCGCGATGGCGCCCGGCGGGCGGTGTTCCACGCCGAGGCCCCGCCCCTCCCGGGCGGGCCGGGGCGCGCGCCGGAGGCCGGCCCGGACGGTCAAGCGGCCCTGCCGGGCTTCGCGCCCACGCCGGGCAGCGCACCCGGCGCGGCCTTCCCCACGCGCGAACCGGCCCACGTGCACGACGGCGCCGCGCCGCCGCTGGCTTCAGCGGGGCTGCCGGGCGAACTGCGAAGTGGGCTGCACGGTGGAGCGGGCAGTGGCCTGCCGGGCCGCGGGTTGCGCGGGGAAGCGCCGCTGTCCGGCCCGGAAGCCCGGCCGCACCCAGCCCTCGGCGGGGCACCCTCGCAGGCCGGGGCCGCGCGTCCGTTCGAGGGCAGCGACTTCCACTTCCAGCCGCTCACGGCGGGGCTGGGCCCGGGGGCGCTGGCGCCCGGCGGGCATCCCCGCGGGGAGCCGTCCGCGGCGCTGCTGGACGGCGGGCTGGTGGTGCTGGCGCAGTTCCACAACACCTACCTGCTCGTGCAGCACGGCGACGGCCTGCTGCTGGTGGATCAACACGCCGCCCACGAGCGCATCCTGTTCGAGCAGTACCGCGCGCAGTTCTACGCGGGCACGCCGGCCGGCGAGCGCTTCCTGGTGCCCCAGCAGCTGGAGCTGAGCGCCCAGAACGCCCTGCTGCTGGAACAGTACCTGCCCCAGTGGGCGCGGCTGGGCTTCGAGATCGAGGGCTTCGGGCGCAACAGCTTCCTGGTGCGCCAGGTGCCGGCGCTGCTGGGCGGGCGCGACGTGGCGGCGCTGATCCTGGAGGTGCTGGACGAGCTGGCGCTGTTCGGCAAGAGCGGGCGCCTGGAGGAGGTCTTCAACGAGATCCTGGAGCGCGTGGCCTGTCATGCCGCCATCCGCGCGGGCGACGTGCTCAGCCGGGAGGAGATGGCCGCGCTGGTGGCCCAGCTGGAAGGGCTGGACATCAACCTGTACTGCCCCCACGGCCGGCCCGTGTGGGTGGAGTTCCCCCTGCGCGAGCTGGAGAAGCGCTTCAAGCGCATCGTCTAGGCTTGGTTGGGAAACACCAGCAGATGCGCCCGGGTCAACCCGGCCTGTCATTCCGAGCGCAGCGAGGAATCTGTTGTGCCGCACGACAAAACAGATTCCTCGGCCCGCGCTGCGGGCCTCGAAATGACAAATGGCCGCACCCTGACAGCACTCAGGCAATACAAGAACAAAGCCTGGCGGGGCGTGGCGGCAGGAGCGCCGGGGCGCGGGCCGTCCGCGGCATGCAGGAATCGATGGTGCCGGGAAGCCGGCGGCACCCGGAGCGCTGCGTATCAGCCGCGGCTAGCTGCCCCCGCCCACGACACGCGCGGGCTCGCCTTCCCCCGCCCGGGGGCTCTGGCCCGCGACGGTGATGCAGTTGCGGCCGCGCTCCTTGGAGACATAGAGGCTCTCGTCCGAGGCCCGGATCAACTCCTCGCCGCTCTTGGCATCGTCCTCGAAGGTGGCCACGCCAAAGCTGGCCGAGACGAGGCCCAGGGGCTGCTTCTCGCCGTTGGGGAACTTGCGCTCGCAGATGCTGCGGCGCACCTTCTCCGCCACCACGGCCGCCATCTCCTTGCGCGTCTCGGGCAGCACCACCACGAACTCCTCGCCGCCGTACCGCGCCGCCAAATCGGACGAGCGCACGGAATCGCGCAGCACGCGGCCGATCCCCTTGAGCACCTCGTCGCCGAACTGGTGACCGTTGGTGTCGTTGTAGTGCTTGAAATTGTCGATATCGAGCAGGATCATCGAGCAGGGCTTGCCCGTCTGCCGCGAGTACTCGATCTGGGTCTCCAGGAACTCGTCGAAGTGCTTGCGGTTGGCCAGCTTGGTCAGGCCATCGGTGTAGGCCTGGCGCTGGGCCTGATCCATGGTGTGGTGCAGCGTCTCCTCCTTGCGGTGCGAGGAGAGCAGGGACTTCACCTTGAAGCGCAGGTCGAAGATCGAGTAGGGCTTCTCCAGGAAGTCCGCCACACCGCGCTCCACGGCGATGGTGCGCTCGGCGAAGTCCTTGTAGAGCGAGCTGACGGCGAGGATCGGGCAGATGTGGCGCCGGTTCTGCACCAGCGCGGCCAGCACGCGGTGGTTGCTCCAACCCGTCTCCGTGATATCCGGATCGATGATCACCAGGTCCGGCCGGAAGTCCTCGTAGTTGTCCAGGAACTCGAAGGGATTGTCCGTGGAAAGGATGATCGAATCGGGCCACAGGTGGTCGATGACGCCCTTGGCGATCATGCGATCCATGTCCTGCTCGTCCACGATCATGATGCGGTTGGGGCGCTCATCGCCCGCTTTCTGCACCTGGGGCAGCACGACGCTCACCGCGCCCTTGCGCTTATCGCCCTGGAACTGCAGCGTGCCCTGGTACTGCGAGATCACCTTGCGGGCCAGCGGCAGGCCGATGATGAGCCCCATGCGGCCCTTGGCGGCGCTGTCCGTGGCGGAGAGGCTCTTGAAGCTGGGGCCCTGGTAGGCGATCTCGATGTGCACCTGCTGGGAGGCGTTCAGGGCCTCGCAGCGCAGGGTCACGGTGGAGCGCGCCTTGCTCACCAGCAGGGCCTGCTCCACCAGCAGGCTGAACACGGTGCGGAACTGCTCCTCGTCGCCGATCAGCATCAGCGGCTTGTCGGGCAGTTCCACGATGAACTTGATGTGCTTGCGCTTCGCCCAGTTTTCCAGCCCGCTCACCACGGCATGGGCCACGTTGCGCAGGTCCAGGGGAGCCGTGCCCACCTTCTGCAGGTCGGCCTGCAGGTCGATCAGGTAGTTGATGTTCTCCGTGACGATGCGCAGGAACTCGGTCTGCTCGTGGATTGCCTCCAGGTGCTCCTTCAGCTCGTCGGCGGAGATGGCCCCCAGGTCCTGGTAGAGCTTGGACGAGTGGTTGATGATCTTGCGGATCGGCGTGCCCAGCTCGTTGGAGATCGCGTTGAGGGTCTCGGTCTTCATGAGATCCGTGCGCTGCAGCTCCTGATAGGTGGCCTCCAGATCCATCAGGGCATTGCGGATCTCCTCGTTCTTGGCCGCCAGGGCATGCTCCTGCTCCTTCTGCACGGTGATGTCCGCGAGCTGGAAGGCCACGTGCATCAGCTTGTCCTGCTGGCCGTAGATGGGCGTCACGGTGACCTGCAGCACGACCGGGCCGTCCTCGGTCTCGTAGCCCCATTCGCCCTGCCAGGGACGGCCGAAGTCGTACTCCGGGTAGTTGCCCAGGTCGAAGTCCACCAGCAACTGCATGATCTTGGTGGGCGCATCGTCCAGCGCGATGCCCATCCCGCTCAGCAGGCTCGCCGCCGCGCCGTTGCGCTTGACGATGGTGCCGTCCGTGTCCGTGATCAGCACGGCCGAGGTGCTCGATTCGATCACGCGCGAGTAGAGCGTGATCTCGTTGAGCTTGTCCTGGATTTCCGATTCCAGCCGGGTGTGGGCCGAGGCCAGATCCCGCGCCTCCAGCACGGCATCCTCGTACAGGCTCGCACGGCGCGAGGTCTCGCGCAGCTTGGCGGCCATGATGTGCGAGAAGACCGTGTAGAACTCCACCACCAGCTTGGGATTGGCGGACCAGCGCCGCAGGAACGCCGTCGACACGCGCACCAGGCGCGATTCCGCCTCGGTGACGACGTCGGCGGAGCGCGCCTGATCGCTCACCACGGCGAACTCGCCGAAGACGTCGCCGGGCGTGTTGAGGCGGAGGATCACCTTGTTGCCGGACTGCACCGTCACGGTGCCGTCCAGCAGGAAGAACATGTCGTTGTCCGAGGCCCCTTCTTCCACCAGCTTGCGGCCGGCGGGCACTTCCAGGTACTCGCCGGTCTTCAGCACCAGACGCAGGATATCCGGCGTCATGGTGCGGAAGTACTTGCAGCCGATCAGACTGTCCAGGATCTCGTCGGTGAGGCGCTTGTGAGCCGCCAGCACCGTGGTGCGGATCCCGGTGGGTCCAATGGTCCGCTTTGCCGCGCGTACCTTCATAGTTCGCGTGCCGCCAGGGGCGTGACCGACGATAGGGTTAACGTTCTATGTAGTACGAAACGACGCAAAGTGCCACCACCTTGCACGGCCGCAAGCCGCACTAGGGCCTGGAGTGCTTGCCCGCGCCGCATCGCGCAAAACCATCCTGCGAAGGCCTCGCGGGCCCTATTGCTTTAACGACACCCGCGCCGAAACCGCCCCCTGGCGTGGCGCCGCTAGAGGTTGGCGCTGGTGCCGTAAGCCACGCCGACGGCCTCGAACACGGCTTCGGAGAGCGTGGGGTGGGCGTGGATGGTTGCCAGCAGCTCCTCGTAGGTGGATTCCAGACGCATCGCCAGGCCCAGCTCGGCCAGCAGCTCGGTCACTTCCGGGCCGATCATGTGGGCCCCCAGCAGTTGCCCGTAAGGCTCGCCGAAGATCAGCTTGACCATGCCGTCCAGGTGGCGCAGGGCATTGGCCTTGCCCGATGCCGCGAAGGGGAAGCGCCCCACACGGTAGCGCAGGCCCTGCGCCTTGCACTGGGCCTCCGTGAGCCCGATGGAGGCCACCTGGGGCTGGCAGTAGGTGCAGGCCGGCACCTGCCCGTAGTCCAGCGGGGGCGCCGCGTGCCCGGCGATGGCGGCCACGGCTACCTCCGCCTCCGCCGAGGCCTTGTGGGCCAGCAGCTGATGGCCGGCCACGTCGCCGATGGCATAGACGTGGGGCACGTTGGTGCGCATGGCGGCATCCACCTTCACGAAGCCGCGCTCGCTGGCCACGCCGGCGGCCTCCAGGCCCAGTCCCTCCAGGTTGCCCTCCATGCCCACCGCGATCAGGGCCAGGTCGCAGGTCACGGGGGCGGCCTCCTTGGGCCCCTTCAGCGTGGCCTCCACCTTGGTCTTGCCCACCTTGAAGGCCTCCACGGCCGTGCCGGGGTAGCAGTGCACGCCGCGCTTCTTGAACGAGCGCAGGAGCTGTGCGGCAATCTCCTCGTCCTCGTTGGGCAGCAGCTGGGGCAGCATCTCCACCAGGTGCACATCCACACCGAAGGATGAGAAGTAGTAGGCAAACTCCACGCCGATGGCCCCCGCCCCCACGATGAGCAGCTTCTTGGGAAACTTCTTGAGCTGCAGCGCATCGCGGTAGTCCAGCGAGGTGACGTGATCCACCGGCAGCGCCGGGATGCGGCGGGGGCGCGCGCCGGTGGCGATGATGACGTTGCCCACCTCCACCGTCTGTGCCTTGCCGTCCGCACCGGTCACCTCCAGGCGCGTGGGGGCCACGAAGCGCGCGGTGCCCGCCAGCTGCTCCACCTTGTACTTGCGCAGCAGGGAGGCCACGCCGCGGCTCATCTTGTCCGCCACCTGCCGCGAGCGGTCCACGATCTTGCCCGCGTCGAAGCCCAGCTTGCCCACCGTGAAGCCATAGGCATCGGCCTCCTGCAGTACCTCGTAGAGTTCCGCATTGCGCAGCAGGGCCTTGGTGGGGATGCAGCCCCAGTTGAGGCACACGCCGCCCAGGCGTTCCTTTTCGATCACGAGGGACTTCAGGCCGGCCTGGGCCGCCTTGATTCCGGCCACGTAGCCTCCGGGGCCGGAGCCGATCACGGCAACATCGTATGCAGTGGGCATGGATTGCGTCGTCAGGGAATGGAGTCGAGGAGCCGGCCTTGGCGGCCCGTAGCGCCCGCGACGGGGCTGCACTGCGCCGCCGGGGGCAGGCCGGCCGTGGCCGCGCCCAGGCACCCAGGTTAGCCCAGCGCCCGCCCGGCGGGCAAGCACGGGGCGCGGGGCCTGTGCGGCTGAGGGCCGGTTCGCTCCCAGCCTACTGCAGCGTGTGCAGGATGAAGAAGCGCGTCTGGCCCGCGTCGACGGTCACCTCGCCCAGGTCGCGCGTGGCCACCACACTGGCGCCGCCGGTGGTGAACTGCACCTGCACGTGGTGCTTGCCGGGCGGCACCAGCACGCGCCCGATCAGCACCTTGTCCGGCAGGGTCTGCCACGAGCGCAGATCGGCCTGCTCGGAGACCTCGGCGAACACGTTGCCCGCCACGAACGCCAGCAGGCCGGCGCCCTGGCTCTCTTTGCGGGCGCGCTCCTGCAGGGCCTTGTTGGCCAGATACTTCACCGTGGCGCGCGCGATGGCCTTGACGGCGATGCGCCCCTTGCGGTTCTGCAGGTTCTCCACGGCGATGGCGCCGATGGGCTGGGCGGTCTGCAGCGTCGTGCCCGGCTGGCCATCCACCAACACGCGCGAACCGTTGATGACGTAGTAGCTGGGTTTGTAGCGGGGGAAGGCGATCTTGATGTGGTTGCCGTCCGGCATCAGGGCGCGGATGGCGTCCTCCACCTTGGTGGGGCCCCGCCCGGCGAAGTGCACGAAGTAGAGTTGCCCCTCCTGCCGCAGGGTCTGCAGCGGAATCGGACTGGCGCCGGGGAAGCGCTGCTGGGCCGCCTGCAGCTCATCCGAGCCCATGAAGGTGGCGGTGGTGAGCAGGTTGCGCGCAAGGGCCTCGGGCGCCTGCACGCCGTAGTTCTTGGAGAAGTCGTTGGCGTAGGCATCGGCCGCCAGGCGATCGGAGATGTACGCGTCGTTGAAGTCGTCGCGGGTGCCGCCCATCTCGTAGAGCACCCCGGCCAGCAGGCGTGCGAAGGCGTCCTCCTTGTAAACGTTCTTCGCACCGGCCGGGTACTTGTCGTTGATCTGCTCCAGCTTCAGGTTGACCTTGCGGGCCTCCACCAGCGCCTCGTCGGTCTGCCCCAGCTCGATGTAGTTGAGCGCCCGGTAGATATTGACGATGACCTGCTCGAAGTCCTCGCCCCGGTACGGCAGCGTGTTGTCATTGAGGGCAAAGGCCGCCACGTTGCCGCTGATGGACTCGGTGTACAGCTCGTCCATGCGGTGCTCGGCCGCCGCGAAGGCCTCGTTGCTCTCCTTGTAGCGGCCAGCGTAGTGGTAGAATACCCCGCGGTCCAGGTTGTAGAGCACGCTGTTGCGGTCGCCATACTCCGCCTTGTTCTTCTCGACGACCTGCGCGGCCTCCAGGTACTTGCCCTGCCGCGAGAGCTGCTCCAGCCGCGGATAGAGGGCGCGGTGCGGCGAGCAGGCCGCCAACAGCGCGGCCAGCGCCACCCACAGCAGGAGACGCGGAAGGGCCCGCAGCGGGGAGGATAGCATCCGGAGCATGATCGGGCGGCTCCGGGTCTACAGCTTGAACTTGGACTGCTCGATGAACTTCTTGATCTTCTTGTCGCCGATCCAGACCTTCTCGTTGGTCTCCACGTTGATCAGCTCCAGGTTGGCTTGGTAGAAGACCACCTTCTCGCCGCCCTCTTGGTCCACGATGGAGTTCAGCACCCCCGTCAGCACGAAGTCCGCGCCAAGCTCCTTGCCGATGCGGGCCGGATTGGCCGTCAGGCCCTGCTGCTGGTCGGCGCGCTCCTCGCGGGACTGCAGCCGCTCATCCTTATCCGCCACCACCGAGACCCGGCCGGAGCGCAGGAACGCCCGCTCGAGGTCCTTCATGAAGGTCTGCGTGTTGATGTGTTCCGTGCTGCGGTTCTTCACGCCATAGGCCATCACGACGGGCTTGCGACCCTTGGTGCGCTGCCACTGGTCGATCCACCCGAAGGTCAGCGCGTCCTGGATCATGGCCGCCGAGACCTCCTGGGAGTCCACGTCGTTCCAGCGCCCGCTCAGGTCGATCGCTTCCGTGGCCTGACGCCGCGAAACACTCTTTCCGCACGCGGCGAGAATCATCACCGTGGCCAGCAGCAGCACCCCAGGCAGACGCAACCGGGTCTTCATGATAGGGAACCTCCAAGGGTAGTGGGGACGGCGGCCCATCGCATAGGCCGCTCCGTTCGACGGTCCGAACCGCGCGGACTTCCCTGGATTAAAGCCCCTCCGCCGCGAAACATCAACCCTGCAGGCCACCATGGCGCGCACCGCCAGCCCGCAAAATCCGCCGCCCCCACGCCGTTCGGGCGCGGCCGATGCGCGCGGGCGGGCCGGGGCACGGGTGCTGCGGGTCGCGCTGGCAGTGGCGCTTTTCGTTCTGCCCTCGGTGGCCGGGGTACCGCCCGCCCAGGCGCAGGGCCTGGTGGTCTCGCGCAACCAATTCGCCACGCAGGCCGAGCGGCCCGAGCACGAGCTGCCGGCGAGCGGTGCGCCGATCACCGTGGTGGCGGGGCGCTGGCGCGTGACCGGTGCCGCGCGCCTGCGCGTGGTCTCACCAAATCCCGAGGTGGCCGCCGTGCTGCGCTACCGGCCCGCGGAGCCCGGGGAGGCTGCCGGGCCCCTGGGCGAACCGCCCTCGGGCCAGACCTCGGCGCCGGCGGCACTGCGCCTGTACGTGATCGTGATCGCCGAGACCGGCGTGCCGCGCTACCAGTACCAGGCGGACGGAGCCCTGCTGGGCCCGCAGGGATACGAGCCGCAGCGGCGCTTCCGCGTGGGTGAACGCGGCCTGGAGAGCGCGCTGGCCGGCCCGCCGGGCCGCGTGACCCAGCTCGTGATCCAGGACGACGCGGACGTGGAGCTGCGCCTGCGCCGCGACAGCGACACGCTGGAGCTGCAGGTGGTGCCACCCGCCGACGGCGGTGTGCCCAGCGGCTCGGGGCCGCCGCACTACCTGGGTCGGCCGCTGGCTTTCGCGGACTACACCCTGCTGGCCAGCGGCTATAAGGAGAACGCCCTGGGCGAGCTGTGGCTGGGCCACCGGCTGGCCGGCCGGCTCAACGCGGTGTTCCCCTCCGGCAGCAGCGCGCTGGCGCTGCGGGTGCTGGTCACGGCCCAGGCGTGGCGCAGCGACCGCCTGGCGCTGTGGGCAGAGGGCGGCGGGGGCTTCCTGCGCGTCACAGACAGCGCTGCGGGCACCAGCAGCAGCGAGCTGCACGTCGCGGGTGGCCTGCGGCTGGACTGGCGCTACGAGGCCTGGGGCGCCTCGCTGCAAGCAGGGTTCGTGGGCAGCGACACGGTGCTGAGCCTGCTGGGCGGCTGGCAGGCGTGGCGCCATGTGGGCCTCGTGCTGAGCTGGCAGAGCCTCCAGAGCCGCTCCGGCGTGGGCCTGGGCGCCGCCGTGGGCTTCTAGTGCGGCGTCTCGGAGAGACCCGTGAGAATTCGGGGGAACAGGTTCCCCCGAACCCCCTGTTTGGGCGGCAGTGGCTGGCAAGCCAGCCACTGCCACGAAAACGGGTTCCAAGGGCCATCGGCCCTTGGCGGGGTGGTCAGGGGCGGCGCCCCTGACTGTGCCAGCCATGCCGGCGAGTCTTGAACTTACTTGCGGGACATCACACTAGCCGGTGTTGCGCATGCCGTTGGCGACGCGTTGAGGGGCACGTGAGGCTGGGGGTTGGTCGGCGGCGGCGGGCGGAGGTCGTAGTGGATCAGCCAGTTGCTGTGGGTCAGGTCTGGCTCCGGGCCAGTTCCCACTCGTGCTGGGGTGCGTGGTCCTGTCGGGGGAGCAGGAGCGGGGTGGCCAGCATAAGGACACCGGCGATCGCGATCGCGATGCGGAGGCTGGTGATGCCGGCCAGCAGGCCCCACAGGGCGGTCATGGCTGCGATGGTGCCCTTGCTGGTGACCGACCACGCGGACAGCGTGCGGGCGACCCGGTCCGTCGCGGTTTGGTCGAGCCGATAGGTCGCGAACACGGGGTTGAACACGCCCACACAGGCAATCAGGCCAAGCTCGAGGGCGATGACGAGCAAGAGCCCAGCGAGGCCCGGGCGGATGAAGGCCAACCCGACACACCAGCACGCGCGCAGAGTCCCGGCGACCCGCATGACCTTGTGCTGCCCGAACCGGGCAACGAACCGGTGGGCCAGCCGTGCGCCGAGCAGGCCGCCGATGCAGGGTGCCGCGAACGCGAGCCCGTACTGCCAGGGCGCAAAACCCAGGCGGCCAAGCATGAGCACGGCGAGCAGCGGTGAGGTCGCCAGGATCAGGCCGTTGACCAGAATCGTGTTGAAGAACAGCGGGCGCAGCGCTGGATGGGTCAGGATGTACCGCCACCCTTCAAGCAGGTCGCCGGCTCGGAGCCGTGACGCATCGGTTCGCACGGGGTGCGGTTCCCTCCCCCCGATCACGCCGATCCCTGCCGCGGAAAGCAGGTAGCTGACCGCATCGGCCACCACGGTGGTCACCGGGCCGAACAGCCCGATCGCGGCCCCGCCGAGCGGCGGCCCGAGCATGGTGGACGCCCAGGTCGTGGCCTCGAACCGACCGTTGGCCACGAGCAGATCCTCCGGCCGCACGAGGGCTTTCAGGCAGGCGCCGCCGGCCGCCTTGAAGGTGATGTCGCCGGCAGCGACGATGACCGACACGACCAGCAGTTGGGGGAGGCTGAGCCAGCCGAGCGCAAACGCGGCGGGGACGCTTATCAACGCCACGAACCGGGTCAGGTCCATCGCGATCATGACCGGCCGCTTGCGGCGGAGCTCCACCCACGGGCCGAGCGGCACCGCCACCGCCGCGCCCGCGGCCAGCCCCGCGGCTGCCAGCATTGCCACCTCGGTTGGGCCGGCATGCAGCACGAGGATCGCGATCAAGGGGAACGCATCGAAGGCGAACCAGGTGCCAAACGTGCTGACTGCATACGCGGCCCAAAGCCACCCGAACTGCCGCCCCAGCGATCGTCTGGTTGCCATACCTGGCGCACCCCCGCTCTCTCTCCGGAATGACCTCAGGCTGTCCTGCACGACCGCAGCGGGCAGCAGGCCAGCGAATCCGACAACCGCTCTGCCATAGAGTAATCTCCCTTCTTTGCCTGCTGCACAAGCGACAACGATGCGTTGTGGAACCAAGGTTGGTCGGCGTGGATTCCGATGCCGCGCACGACCCGACGCCGGTCCACCCGCGCCCACTTGGCGCCACACTCAACACCACTGAGTCAAACAAGCGGCAACAACACCAGGAGTCGCAACACTTAGCCGCCGCCCTGCGCCAATGGCGCGGGCGCCGCGCCCGTTGAAGCACCCGGCCGGGGCGAGGCCGGTGGAGATTCGCTCGGAGGCGGGTGGCCCTCCTCCCAGCGCAGGGTGAGGAACCACTGGCGGCCCGGCGGCGGGAAGTTGTCCAGCTCCGCGTAGGTGACGTTGCCCAGGTTGCGGCCTTCCAGGCTCAGCGACCAGCCCCGGCCCAGGGGCACCGTGAGGCCCGCGTCCGCCACCGTGTAGGGCTCCAGGTAGCGCGTGTTGGCCGTGTCCACGAAGCGCCGCCCGCTGTGCCGGGCCTGCAACCAACCATGCCAGCCGGCCTGGCGCCAGTTCAGCGCGACGTTCCAGCGCACGTCCGGCACGCCAGGCACCTGGTGCCCGTTGTCCCGCGGGTCCACCGCGTCGTTGTCCAGGATGGTGGCATCCTGCCGGGTCCAGGCGCCGTCCGCGGCCAGGCCGTGGGGCAGGCGCAAGCTCAGCGTGGCCTCCAGGCCGGTGCTGCGGGTGCGGTTCACGTTCTCGAAGCGGAACAGGTTGGGGCTGCCCGGCGCGGGGATGGCGATGATCTGCTGGCGGGTGTCCTGGCGGAAGGCCAGCAGCTCCGCGTAGACGTCATCGCTGGGCGCATAGAACACCCCGCCGTCCGTGGAGGCGGAGGTCTCCGGCCGCAGGTCGGGATTGGCCACGGAGGTGTCCCCGAAGCTGCCGGGGTCGTAGCGCTCGAAGAGCGTGGGCGGCCGGTAGCCCGTACCGTGGCTGGCTTTGACGCCCCAAGCGCCGGCCAGCGTCTGGCTCAGCGCCACCCGCCCCGTGCTCCGCCCGCCCACGTCCGAGAGCGCGTCGTGGCGCAGGGAGGCCTCCCACGTGCCACCGGACGGGTGATAGTCCCAGGCGCCGAAGAGCGCCGCGGTGCTGCGGACGGCCGTGAAGCGGGCGTCGTCCAGCACCTCGCGCTGCAGGGCCGCCCCGGCCTCCAGGCGGTGCCGACCCAACCAGCGCCGTGCGCTGAGCTGCCCTCCGGCCCGGTCGTCCGCGTAGGCCGCCTGAAGGGATGCGGGGTCCGTCGTGTTCTCATTGCGCTCCAGGTGCAGGCGCTCCGCATCCGCCCGCCACGAGAGCCGCAGCGCCTCGGGCGCGGCGCCGGTGCCGGCATCGGCCTTGCCACCGCTCCCGGCGCTGCCTCCCGCGTTGTCGTCACGGCCCCCCAGGGTGTGGGCATCCTCATAGGCCAGACGCGCGCGGCGCTCCACTTCCAGCCCGTAGGGCCGGGGATCCTGCACACCGCCCAGGCCGTCGCGGCGCAGGCGCTCCACGCGAGCCGAGACGTGCCGGGCGGAGCCGTGGCGCCAGTCCGCCTGCAGCGAGGCGTCGCGGGTGGCGTTGCAGCCGCGCCGGAACAGGTCGCTCCCCAGCGGCACGGCGCAGGGATTGTCCGTGGGAATGGTCGTGGTGCCATTGGCCGCGCCAGGGTCGAAGAACACGTAGCTGCCGTCCGAGCGGCGCACGTTGGCGTGCAGGGACAGCGTGTCCGGCAGCGCCGGCGCGGTGCCCGCGGCCCCGGGCGCACCCGCCGCGGGCTTGGGCCGACTCAGCGGAAGTGTCCAGGCCACGTCGCCCTCGCGGTAGCCGTCGCTGCCCACGGTGCCGGCCACGCGCAGGGCGGGCTCCGTGGCGTGGCGCGTCGTGATGACGATGGCCCCCGCCGCCGCCCCGGGGCCATAGAGGCTGGAGGCCGCGCCACGCACGATGCGGATGGACGCCACCTCGTCCAGCGGAATCGAGGCCAGGTCCACCCCGCTGCGGCCCTGGGCCAGGCGCTGGGCGGGATTGTCCCCCGAGGCCTGCAGGGGCACGCCATCCAGCAGCACCAGCACTTGGTCGCTGCGGCTGCCGCGGATGCTGACATGAGTGGCGCCCAAGCCGTCCCCGCTGCGGGTGACCGTCACGCCCGGCACGCCCGCCAGCACGTCGGCCACGGTCTTCTGCGTGTCCGCGAAGGCCGCGCGGGGAATCACCGTGGTGGCGCCGGCCTGGTAGCGGTCCGTGGGCAGCGGCTGGGGCGCCTCGGGCCCGGCCACGGGGCGCACCACCTGCGTGCCGGCCTGCACCTCCACCTCCGCCTGGGCGGCGCCCCCGCTGGATGGCGCGCCATCGGCCTGCCCGCTGGGCTTGTCCGGCACCGCGTCGGCCGTCGGGCCGGCGGTCTGGGCCGCTGCGCTGAGCGGACCCAGCGTCAGCGCCAACCCGAGCAGCAGGGCCAGGGCCAACGCCAGCACCGGTCGCCGCGAGATGGCGGGCGGCGGGCGGCGTGCCCTCATGGACGGAAGTGCAGCGTCCGGCGCCAACGCACGCGCACGGGCTCGCCGTGCAGCCGGGGCGGGGAGAAGCGCGCATGGCCGTAGGCCTCGCGCGCGGCCGCGCCGAAGCCCCAGCCTGGGCTCTCGTCCGCCACGGCGATGCGGGTCACGCGGCCGTCCGGCGCCACCTCCAGCTCCACCTGCACGGTGCCTGGGCGACCCAACCGGCGCGCTGCCTCGGGATAGCGCGGCTGCACGCGTGCCAGCATGCGGAAGCCCGGGTCGAGCGTCTGCACGGACACCAGTCGTGGCCCGCCCGCGGCGCCGCCTGCCCCGGCCCCTTGGCCCGCCCCGCCGTCCCCCGTGCCGCCGGCGCCCCCGGCGGTGGCGTCCGTCTGCGGGTCGCCGGCCGGGGCCGTTGGCCGCTGCGTGGCGGCCGGATCTGTGTGCGTGTCCTCCGGCCCCGGATCAGGGGACGCCGGGGGTATGGTCATGGCCGCGGCCACGGCCTCAGTAGCCAGGGCTGGACGGGCGACAGAAGGTGGGGGCTGCGGCGGCAGCGGGCGGGGCCGATCGGCGGGCGGTACGGGCGGGCTGTAGGCGACCGCTTGGGCGGTGGGCTGCGCGGTGGGCTGTGCAGCCAGTGGAGGATCGTGTACGGCGTCGGGCTCCGTGGCGGGCGCCGGGGCCTGTGTCGCCGCGGACTGGGGTCTGGGCGCGGGCTCCTGCACCACCGTGGGCAGGGGCGGGGGTGGCTGGGCGACGGCGCGCTGCGGCGTGGGTACGGGGCGCGATAGGGCGCGGAGGGCCGGCGCCTGCGCCACCGGGGCCGCGGGGGTCGGCGTGCCGACGGCGGGCAAGGCGGAAGCATCGCCGGGTGCGACCGGCGGCTCCGCGGCGGCATCGAAGCCGGGACCCGCCACCACGCGCACGGTATAGACCTGCACGGGCTCCGGAGGCGTGCGGCCCGGCAGAGCGAAGGCCCCGGCCAGCAGCAGCCCGTGGAGCAGAAGCGATGCCACGAGGGCGCGTCGGACGTTCCACGCTGGGCGCGTCACGGGTCCTCCCGCAGGGTGATCGGGCCGCGCGCGCGCCCGGGCCGGGATTGGGCCGAAGCCAGGCGGGCGCGCGGCCGGCGACTCAGCCGGCGGCCGGCACGGCGGCAGGGGCGGCGTCCTCGCGCAGGGCGGGCAGGGCGCGTTGGGCCAGGGCGAAGCCGCCGAAGAGCAGCGCCGTGTAGAACGCGTCGCCGGCCAGCGTGGGCGCGTAGAACGGCAGCCCGGCGGCCAGCGCAGCCAGCAGGCCCGCGGCGGTGTGCGGGTACAGGCCGCCCACGGCCCACACGGCGGCATTGGTGACCACGAAGAAGCCCACGGAGGCCGCCAGCGCGGCCGCACCGATGGCGAGCGGGGTGCGCCGCGTGCGCAGCAGCAGGCCCAGCCCCACCGCGCCCACGAACGCCGCATAGACGAAGGGCATCATGGCGTGGAAGCCCAGCACCGCATCGCTGAGCAGCATGGCCGCCAGCGGCACGGCGAATGCCGCGCGGCGGCTGGAGAAGTGCGCCCCGCCGAACAGCGCCATGGCGGCGATCGGCGTGAAGTTGGGCCAGTGCGGCAGCAGGCGCAGGGCCGCGGCGGCGGCCACGATGCCCAGCAGGGTCAGGAAGCGCGGACGGATCATGGACTGCCTCCTTTGCGGATGCGCGCGGGGCGCGCGGCGGGCGGAGCAGGCGGCGCGGAGGACGCATCCTCCGCGGGCAGCAGGTCGGCGAACCAGCGCTCGTCCCGCCGCACCACCTCCCCCACCGTGATCGGCACGGGCTGCACGAAGCCGGGCCCGTCGGTGACAAAGCTGTGGTACTCCCCGTGCTCGCCGCAGGGATCGACCCCCGGCGGCAAGTCGGCGGCCAGCGCGGCATCGAGCGGCCGGCCCGCGAAGCTCGCGTCCAGCCGCCGCGCATCCACGCAGGCGATGCGGCCCTGGAAGCCCAGGGCGATGAACTCGGCCAGCAGCGCTGCCGTGGGCCGGCCCCACAGCGGGAACACGCCGCCCAAGGCCACCTCGGCCAGCCGCGCCTCGCGGTAGGCGCGCAGGTCGGCCAGGAAGATATCGCCGAAGGCCACGTGGCGGATGCCCGCCGCCCGGCAATCGGCCATGGCGCTCGCCATCGCCGCCTCGTAGTCGCTCATGGCCACCTCGCCCGGGGGCAGCCACACCGGGTGCAGCGGCAGCTCCAGCGCGGCGGCCTGGCGCTCCAGCAGCGCGGCGCGCACGCCGTGGTGACTGATGCGCCCGTACTCCCCGGCCAGCGTGGTGAGCAGCCCCGCCACCCGGTAGCGCGGATCGGCGCGCAGGGCGTGCAGCGCCATCGCGCTGTCCTTGCCGCCGCTCCAGGCGAGCATCACCGGCACGGGCTGGGTCAAGCCGCCTCCCACGCTGGCGCCGGGCCGGCACGGGGGCGGCTGCCTCCGCGCGGGAGCCGGCGATGCCGACCGCCACGGACGGAACGGGGCGCGACCGCACGAACGGCCGCACACGATGCGCGGGGTGAAGGAGGGTGCTGTGACGGCTTCACCCGCGCTCCCACTCCACGAGAAGCGACAGGCCATCATCGGGGTTGCAGGCCGGTATCCTGGCTGACAGCCGGCGTCGCGCCCGCCTTCCCATCCCCCGCGGGGGACAGTGGCCTTGCTGGGCGCGCATGACTGATCACAGTGGCGGGTCCGCGCCGGATTCGCACCGGCTTCCCGGGTGCCCAAGGGGCCGCCCCGGCACGCTTCGCGCGGGGGCTGCCTGCAACCCTCTGGATCGTGCCGCGAGCCTACGCCCGGGGGCCGAGAGGTGTCAAGGAAGGGGCGGCGGGCGGGGGCATCGGCCGAAGCAGGTCGGGGGCGGGCCAATCGGCTTCGTTTCGCAGTGCATCTGGCGCCGCCCCGCTCATCCTGCTCGCCCCGCCCCCGGGCCAGCCGCTGGCCTGGGCGTGCGATGCGTGCAGGCCGTGCAGGTCCCGCCCGCGGGCGGCGTGCTCGCGCTCCGCGGCCAGTTGCGCCAGCTCGGCCCGCTCCTGCTGGCGCCGGTGCGCCTGCGAGCGCCGCAGCTCCGCCAGCAGCCGCGCCGCGTTGCGCTCCAGCGTGGTCTCGTAGCGGGCCAGCCGCGCCAGCGTGCCCCCATACGGCCCGGAATCCAGCGCCCACGCCCCGCCCAGGCCCTGGTCCTCCGTCAGCATGTCGTAGCGCAGCCGGTCCATCAGCTCGGCCTCCAGCGCGGGCAC
>DATFMP010000019.1:0-7267 GCA_035266845.1 bacterium | reverse complement strand
CGCACGCGCACCTACGGGGGCGTGCACCCGGATCGCTACGTGGAGTGGTTCCTGCCCATCTCCGAGCAGTTGCACCGCGTGCTCAAGCCCACCGGCTCGTTCGTGCTCAACATCAAGGAGCGCGTGGTGGCCGGAGAGCGGCACCCCTACGTGTTGGAGCTGATCCTGGCGCTGCGCCGCCAAGGCTGGCTGTGGACGGAAGAGTACTGCTGGCACAAGAAGAACTGTTACCCGGGCAAGTGGCCCAACCGCTTCCGCGATGCCTGGGAGCGCTGCCTGCACTTCACGCGCGCCAAGCGCTTCAAGATGTTCCAGGATGCCGTGCGGGTGCCCATGGGCGACTGGAAGCAGAGCCGCCTGCGGAACCTGAGCGAGACCGACCAGCGCCGCGACCCCAGCCGCGTGGGCAGCGGCTTCGGCAAGAACGTGTCGAACTGGATCGGGCGCGAGCTGGCCTACCCCACCAACGTGCTGCACCTGGCCACCGAGTGCGCCAACCGCGCCCACAGCGCCGCCTTTCCGCAGGCGCTGCCGGAGTGGTTCATCCGCCTGTTCACCGAGCCGGGCGATCTGGTGCTCGATCCCTTCCTGGGCTCCGGCACCACTGCGCTGGCCGCGCAAAAGCTGGGCCGCGCCTGGTGCGGCATCGAGCTGCACCCGGAGCACGTGCAGCAGGCCGAGGACGCGTTGGCCGAGCAGGAGCGGCAGCTTGCTGCGCGCCTGGGCGCCGAGACGGTGCGCCGGGCCACGCAGCTCGGGCTGTCCTCCAGCGCCGCCTTCAAGCTGGACGCCGCGGACTGAGCCGCCCGCCGCTGACTCACGCAATGATCACCGCGCACTAATGTGCCGCTAATGCTGCGGCTGCAGGCTGGGGAGCGTGAAGTATGACCGCATACCCCCGGCTCGGCCGCGGCGGGGCCACCGCACCTCCCCTCGGAGGGTGAGCCCCTTCCCCCGCACCCTCTTCGCGGCAGGTCACCACCGCGGCACGAGACGGGGTCTTCTTCGCTCTGGATGTTCTTCGCCATTCGTTCGCAACCGGAACGGCAGTCGTGGCAAGCCGCGCGCTTGTCCGCCCGTCGCAACCCTGGCAAGGTGAACGAGGGAGCATCGAACCGCCTTGCGGGGCCACGCGATCCAATCCCTGCTATGCGACTGCGCCCGCCTGCCCATCCGGTCCCCATGACGCCCGACCACGAAGCCGCCATCAGCCCCGCGGAGCCCCGCCAGCCTGAGGCGCCGGCGCCGGGCTGGAACCGCTACGACGATCCGATCCTCAAGATCCACCGCGAGATGCACGCGCGGGTGTCCGTGCCGGTGGCGGCGCCCTGCCGCATCCGGCACTCGGCCTACCTGCTGCCAGGCGAGGGCCGAGAAAGCCAGGCCGACGTGCGCGGGCGCTTCGAGGAGGTCGCGGCGCGGCTGGGCATCGGGCGGGAGGCCATCCGCTGGGGCGAGCGCAGCGGGGAGGTGACCCGCACCCTGCCAGGGGGCCGCAGTCTGCGCATCGTGTGGGAGTTGCACACGGAGTTCTATTCCTTCACGACCTATCACGCCGGGCCGCCTGCCGTAGCGGGAGACGAGGCGGTAGAGCCGTTCACGTTCCCTGCCCTGCCGCCCCTGGGGGCGAAGTTGGTGGATATGGACGTGCTGGTGGTGCCGGGCCTGGAATTGGGCGAGGTGGCGCCCTCCTTTCTGCACCCGGGCACGATCTACGGCGGCTCCGTGCTCCAGGGCGCGGCGCGGGTGTGGACGACGTTCCAGGTGGACGAGAACGGGCAGGGCCGCGTCGTGGTGGGCGCGGGCGAGCTGCCCCCCGGCCGGCTGGGCCGCCTCATCCGCCGTCTGGTGGAGATCGAGAACTACTATCACCTGATCCTGCTGCCCCAGGAGGAGTACCGGGGGCAGGAGCGCGACCTGCACGAGATGGAACGCCGCATCGCCCTGCGCAGCGAGGACATCGCCGCAGAGTTGTCCAGTCGCGAGCCCCGGCCGGGCCACGAGCACCGCTGGCTGGTGTACCTCACACGCGATCTGGCCGAGCTGATCCGCCTCACCGAGCGCATGCGCTACCGCCTGTCCGCAGCGGACTCGTACTACGCCATCTTCGAGGAGCGCCTGCACTGGCTGCGCGAGGAGACGGGCGAGGGCTACCAGTCCATCGAGGAGTTCCTGCGGGCCCGCGTGGGGCCGGCCGTCCGCAGCTACCGCAACTTCATCGCCCGGTCCGATGCCCTCGGCGGCCAGCTCACCTCGCTGGGCAACATGATGCGCACGCGGGTGAACCTGAGCATGGAGGAGCAGAGCCTGGAGACGCTCAAGGTGCTCAACCGCCGTGTGGAGCTGCAACTGATGCTGCAGCGCACGGTGGAGGGCCTGAGCATCGTGGTGCTGGCCTACTACTTCACCGGCCTCGCCGGACACATCGTGCACGCAGTGGGCAGTCTTTGGCACCTGCCACTGCCCGAACCCGTGCTCACGGCGCTCACGATTCCCGTCTGGCTCCTCGTCGGCTGGGGCGTCACCCATCGCATCAAGCGCCTGGTCAAGCACTTTGCCCCGCCGGACGCGTTGGACTGATCGCTGCGGTTGCCCCGCGTACCGGCCCGCAAGGCTAACGGGCCTGAGCAGCCGCGCCTGGTGCAGCCTCGGCAGGCGGTGAACGGTCGCCGGTTGGGGGCGGCAGCAGCAGGTCTTCCAGGAAGAACGCGGCCAGTTCGGCTCGCCCGGCCAGCCCCGCCTTGCGGTAGATGGCGAGACTCTGGTTGCGGATGGTCTTCTCGCCCACCCCGCGCACCTCGGCCACCTCCTTCAGGCTGAGCCCCTTGAGCAGCAGGAAGGCCACCTCCTGCTCGGATTCGGTGAGGCCCCACAGCCGGAACTGCCGCTCGATGGCCTCGCTGAGGCCGCGCAGCAACTGGGCGGCCTCGGCGCGCCAGCGTTCGGCGTCCGCCCGCCAGCGAGCACTGGCCGCCTCGGACTGGCGCAAGCGGGCGTGATAGCCCGCGATCGTGCGGCGCCATACGAAGACCACGCCGCCCAGCGCAGCCAACACGACCGCCCCTTCCACGGCGATGTGCCGAAGGGAGGAGCCAAAGTAGAGATCAAAGGCCATATCCAGGGCAGTGAGGCCGATCACAGCCACCAGCACTCCGATCACTGCCTGCTCTTCCCGTTCTCCCATGGCTCCCGGTTCCTAGCCCCCCGGTCGGCGGCGCATGGGTCATCGGACCTATGGCGCACCCGCAAATGGTTGGAATGGCGTGTGTTCTTCCGCGTGGGTCCTTTGCCGTATGGCGCAGCGGCCTGCAGGGCGTCACGGTGGATGGTGCCCGGCAGGTGGGTCGCACGGAGCGAGCTCATTGCGCGGGCAGTCGATCGAAGCACTCACCTGAACGAAAAGGACGCCCTCGCCATGAACGTTGCACAGTTGCACCTCATCCTAAACCATTTCCCCATCGTGGGGTTCATCGCATCCTTCGGTCTGCTGCTCTACACCCTGTGGCGGCCCAGCCGCGAGGTGCGCACGGTCGCCCTGGCCGGCATGGTGATCTCCGGCCTGCTGGTGTTGCCCGTCCTGATCACCGGCAACGCCTCCGAGGAGATGGTGGAGCATCTGCCGGGTGTGTCCGAGGGGCTCATCGGCCGGCACGAGAATGCGGCGGACATTGCCAGCGCGGTGGCCCTGATCGCGGGCGGCTTGGCCTTGATGACGCTGATCCTGCAGCGCTGGGCTCCGCGCTTTGTCAAGGAGGGTTTGGCCGCGACGATGGTGGTGGGGCTGGTGGCCATCGTGACCATTGGCTGGACGGCTCACCTGGGCGGGGCGATCCGGCACCCGGAGATTGCTTTGGCCTGGAATGCTGGCGGCGAGCAGCGCGGGGAAGGCGGTGAGCGGAGCGAGGGTGGCGAGCTGCGTGGCGGTGGGATGGGCGGCACGTCGCTGCTGCCCGGCCTGGGCGGCCGCAGCGAGAGCCGCGAAGGCCATGACCGCGACGACGACTGAGGCTGCTGTGGTATCCCCGGCATCCGGTGGGGGGGGCCTCCCGGCCCGCCCAGCCACCGGCCAATCGGCTGCGGCGCGGGCGACGATGCCCGCGCCGCGGTGCCGCCCGATGCCCGGTGGGCGCGGTGCTGCGTGCAGCGTAGGCGCGACGCATGGGTGCACGGCGCTTTTGACATGCGGACGAAACCGATTACACTGAGGGCGGTGTTGCCCGTTGGCGTCTCTGCCGGGGCCGCCCGCAAGGCCAACCCTCCCACCGAATCGATGCGATGCGAGCCGCAAGTTCTCCGCCATTGAACGACGTCAATCGCCAGTGGCTGCTGGTGAACCGGCCCTCGGGCTGGCCCAAGGAATCGGACTTCAAGCTGGTGGAGACTGCGCCGCCCGAGCCGGGCAACGGTGAGATTCTCGTGCGCATTCTGTGGGTCTCGGTGGATCCGTACATGCGCGGCCGCATGCGCGACGTGAAGAGCTATGCGCCGCCCGTGCCGCTCAATGGGGTGATGGAAGGCGGGGCCGTCGCCCGCGTGATGGCCTCCAGCCATCCCAAGTTCGCGGTGGGCGATATCGTGGAAGGGCGGTTCGGCTGGCAGGACTTCGCCGTGTCGGACGGCAAGGGCGTGCGCAAGGTGGATTCCACCCTGGCACCCATCTCTACGGCCCTGGGTGTGCTGGGCATGCCAGGGCTGACGGCGTACTTCGGCCTGCTCGATATCTGCCGACCCAAGGCAGGCGAGACGGTGCTCGTCTCCGGCGCGGCCGGGGCGGTTGGCTCGCTGGTGGGGCAGATCGCCAAGATCAAGGGCGCCCGCGCGGTGGGCATCGCCGGCTCGGAAGACAAAGTGCGCTGGCTCACCGATGAACTGGGCTTTGACGCGGCCTTCAACTACAAGACGGTGCCCAACTACGGCGCCAAGATCGCCGAGCTGTGCCCCAATGGCGTGGACTGCTACTTCGACAACGTGGGCGGTGAGATCACCGACTCCGTGTTCCCGCACCTGAATCCGCGGGGGCGCGTGTCGGTCTGCGGGCAGATCGCCCAGTACAACGCCGAGAAGCCCGAATCCGGCCCCCGCCTCCTGTGGCACTTCGTGCGCCTGCAGCTCAAGGTGGAGGGCTTCCTCGTGTTCCAGTTCGCCGAGCGCTACAACGAGGGCCTCAACCAGCTCTCCAAGTGGCTGGCCGAGGAGAAGCTCAAGTACCGCGAGACGGTCATCGAAGGGCTGGAGCATACGCCCGCAGCCTTCCTGGGCATGATGCGCGGCGAGAACATCGGGAAGCAACTCGTCCACGTGGCCGATGCCTAGGCTCATGCCTCGGCTCGCACTTCAGCGTCTCGCCCCGACCCCCATGCCCCGCTTCGTTCGCACCGCGATCTGCCCGTGAGCGCCGACGTCCAGCCGCCTGCAGCGCCCGGGCTGCCGCTACCGGCGCGGGCACTGCGCTGGCTGGTGCCGCTGCTGGTCGTGCACAGCGGAGCCTTCCTGGGCCTGACCACGCCGGTGCGCCCCAACGCGCTGGCCTGGCCCATTGCGCTGGTGCCGATGTTCCTGGCGCTGGACCTGGCCCTGCGCACCTACCGGGGCGGCTGGCGCGGCCGCGCGCTGCGGGTGTTCGCCTGCACCTATCCGATGGGCGTAATCGTCGCCATGATCACTGGCGACTGGGTGGTCAACACGGCCCATGTCTACGGGGGCCTCTCCCTGCCCATGGCCTACGCCGTGAGCTGGTTTGGCTTCGGCTCGCTGCTGGGGCTGGAGATATTCCTCTTCCTGGGGCTGCCCTTCGCGCTGACGTGGCGTCGCCCGCTGTTGGCGTTGCTGCTGGTGCCGCTGTGGGCCACGGTGTTGCAGGTCTATGTCCCACGCTTCCTGTTCTTCACCTACGGGCAGACCATGGTGCCCGTGCTGCCCCTCGTGCAATACGCGGATGTGCTGGGCTCCGGAGGCCTGAACCTGCTCTACCTGCCGCTGGAGCTGCTGCTCTATGCCTGGGTGCGGCGACTCTATGCCCCGGCGGAACTGCCCCTGCGCCCGCTGGGCATCGCCAGCGGCGTGCTGGCACTGGGCTTCGCGGCGGCCTATGCCTATGGCCTGTACGCCCTGCCCCTGTGGGCCCACCGCGAGGCCCAGGGGCGGCCCGTGGAACTGGTGGGCATCCAGCCGGATTTCACCCTCAAAGCGCTCGCCTCAAATCCCGCGCTGTCGTACTCGGATCGCGAGGAGAGCCTACGCGGGCTGCTGGACGATTCCACGGCGGCCCTGGCACGGGCCAAGCGTGAGCCGGGCGTGCCCACGGTGCTCCTGTGGCCGGAGTCGGTCTATCCGCGGCCGTACTTCCTGGCGCGCGGCATGCGCGAGGTGGTGGATCTGTGGGTGCAGTCCCAGCATGTGCACCTGATTCTCGTCAGCGAGGACCTGCGCATCGGACGCACGCCCCAGGGCCGGCTGGTGCGCGAGGCCTTCGGCGCCTCGATTCACGTTGGGCCGGACGGCACGCCCCTGCGCGTGTACCACAAGATCTCGCTCATTCCGTGGGGCGAGACCATCCCCGGGGCGGACTGGATTCCCGGCCTTCGCGAGTTGCTGCACGCGTGGATCCCACAGATCTCCGAATTCACACCAGGCCACGAGCACACGGTGTTCAATGTGGACGGCGTGGGCATCGCGCCCATGATCTGCTTCGATGCCGCCAATCCCACTGTGGCCCAGGGCATGGCGGCCAACGGTGCGCGGCTGGGCGTCGTGCTGGCCAACCTGGCGTGGTTCGGGCCCACGACCGTCAGCGAGCAGTTCGGCTGGCTGACCCGCTTCCGCGCCATCGAGAACCGTATGCCGATCCTCTTTCTCTCGCAGAACGGGGAGAGCTGGCTCATCGATTCGCGGGGGCAGGACGTCTCGCCGCACCTGCCCCAGTTCCGCACGGCCGCCTTCGTGGGTCAGGTGCGTGCGCCCAGCGAGGGCTCATTCTACTCGGCCCACGCCGACGCCGTCAGCCGCAGCTACGTGATCGCCCTGCTGCTGGTGGCCGGTTTGGGCTGGCGCCGCGAATTGTTTGGCTGGCTGCGCGGCCGCCGTTCAGCGCCCAAGCCTGGACGCGACCGCCGACCCAAGCGCCGCCGCTAGAACCTATCCCGAAAATGCTCTGAGGAGGATCATGGTGCAAGCCAGTCTCAGCAGGCCAAGGAAGTTGGCTGCGTGATACTCCCAGCGGACGGTGAGGCGGCGGAAGTTGTGCAGCCAGGCGAAGAAGCGTTCGACC
>DATFMP010000018.1:0-81448 GCA_035266845.1 bacterium | reverse complement strand
TCACGGCCCTGCGGCGCTTCGGTTCGCTCCGCTTCGAGGACGTCACCCGCGATGCCATCGCGCTGGCTCGCGACGGCTTTCCCATGCACACGTTCATGGCGCGCAATCTGCGCGAGGAGGAAGCGGCCTTCCGCCGCTTCCCCGGCAACGCCGCCGTGTATCTGCCCGGCGGGCGGCCGCCCCAGGTGGGCGAGGTTTTCCGCCAGCCCGCCCTGGCGGACACGATGGAGCGCATGGTGCGGGCCGAGCGTGCCAGGCGCTTCGCGGGCCGCGATGCGGCGCTGCAGGCGGCGCGCGACTGCTTCTACACGGGCGAGCTCGCCGAGGCCATGGTGGACTTCCACCGCCGGGAGGATGGCCTGCTGCGTCGCGAAGACTTGGCCGCCTACCGGTCGCCGGTGGAGGATGCGCCCCACGTGGATTACGGGCCCCTGTCGGTCTACGGCTGTGGTGCCTGGTGCCAGGGTCCTGCGCTGCTGGAGGTGCTGAACCTGCTGGAGGGTTACGACCTGCCGGCTCTGGGCCACAACAGTGTGGCCTATGTGCACACGCTCACCGAGGCCTTCAAGCTGGCGTTCGCCGACCGCGAGGCGTTCATCGGCGATCCCGACTTTGTGCGCGTTCCGCTGGCCGGATTGCTTTCCAAGGCTTATGCGGTTGCGCGGCGGGAGCAGATCGACCCACAGCGTGCCTGGAGCGAGCTGCCCCCAGCCGGCGATCCCTGGCGCTTCGAGGCCTCGGCGCCGGGCGCCGTTGGCGGAGGCGGCGCGCGCCCTGGAGAGCCGCTGAGCGCCACGGGCGGAGAGCCGGGCGACCGCTGGGACACGAGCTACGTGGCCGTGGCCGACCGCTGGGGCAACCTGTTCTCGGCCACGCCCAGCGACTCCGCCGCGCAGTCGCCGCTCGTGCCGGAGTTGGGCATCGTCTGCTCGGGGCGCGGCTCGCAGTCGTGGGTGGACGAGCGGCATCCCTCGTCCATCGAGCCGGGCAAGCGTCCACGCCTCACGCCGGCGCCCGCGCTGGTGCTGGAGCACGGCCTTCCGCTGCTGGCCTTCGGCACGCCCGGTGGCGACGTGCAGATCCAGGCCATGGCTCAGGTGCTGCTGAACCTGGTGGAGTTTGACATGGAGCCACAGGCTGCCGTGGAGGCGCCCCGCTTCGCCACCTACAGCTTCCCCGGCTCCTTTGCGCCGCACGCCTACAACCCCGGGCTGCTCCGCATGGAGCGTGGCCTGGGGGACGATGTGCTGCGGGCCCTGGCAGGGCTGGGCAACCGCGTGGAGCCCTGGGACGACCTGCCATGGCGCGGTGGTGGTGTTTGCCTCGTGCGGTTCGATGCCGCGCTGGGCATCCTCGAGGGCGCTGCCGATCCCCGCCGCGAGTGCTACGCACTCGGGTACTGACGGCGCGTTGGGTACCGTGCGCAGCCTATGCGCCCGCGGGCCGCAGCTAGAAGATGAAGTCGTAGCGGTGGGCGTGCAGGGTGCGGCAGGGCAGCAGGCGCCAGCCTTCCTTGTCGGCGTGGGGGGCCAGCCGGGCAGCGGCCGCATCGCGCGTGGCGGCATCGGCGAACACGCCAAAGACCGCGGCACCGCTCCCGCTGAGCAGCGCCCCGAGGGCCCCGGCCTCCAGCAGCGCCGCCTTGAGCGTGCCCAGCACCGGATGCCGGGGCAGCAGGGCCGGCTCGAATGCATTGAACAGCCCCGCCACCACGCCATGCAGGCTACGCAGGTCCGGGTCCGCTGTGGGCGCCGGCCCGCCGTCGGCTTCGGCTCGTGCGGCGGCATAGGCATCGCCGGTGGCGATGGCCAGCGGCGGCATCGCAACCAGCAGCTCAAGCGGCGGCAATCCCGCCAGCGGTGTCAGGCGCTCGCCGACGCCCTCCGCCCAGGCCGGGCGGGGCTCCAGGAAGAACGGCACGTCCGCGCCCAGCCTGCGCGCCAGGGCCTCCATGCGGTCGGGCCCCAGCGGGTGGCCGTGCCAGCGGTTTAGCGCCACGAGCGTTGCCGCCGCATCGCCGCTGCCACCGCCCAGCCCGGCGCCGGCGGGAATGTTCTTGTCCAGTTCGATCTCCGCCGCTGGCGGCTGCCCCAGGGCGTCCGCGAAGGCCAGCGCGGCCCGATGGACCAGGTTCTGCTCCGGCGGTCCGAGCGGCTGCCCCGCGGTCACCCGCAGGCGGACGCCCGGAGCGCCGCCCAGCGCAAAGCGTAGCCGGTCGTACAAGGCCACGGGCGCCAGGGCAATGCGGATTTGGTGGTAGCCATCGCTGCGACGCCGCAAAATACGAAGGTGGAGCGTCACCTTCGCCGGAGAGGCCACCTGGAACAGCCCTTGTGTTTTCATGGGCGATCGCATTATAGTGATGCCGAATCGGCCTACAGCTTCACATTTCGTTCGCTAGAACCCCTATCAGCATCGCAGGGCCGACGCTGCTTGGCTGTGCTGTGGGGTAAATCGGAATCTTTTTCTTTCGGGGAGGGAAGTTGACTTCGCACTAAATTCATCCAGAGGGGAGGCATCATGGACAGCAGTGCTCAGCTTTTCGAGCCTGGCGAGAAAGTCATGTATCCTCAGTTTGGGCTTGGCACGATCGCCGGAGTCACCAAGAAGCAGGTCAATGGAAGCAGCCTAAGCTTTTATCGCCTGGAGTTCCCGCTCAAACAGATGGAGATTCTGGTACCCGTCAAGCGGGCATCGGAAAACGGGTTAAGGCGAGTGATGACCACATCGGAGGTCGAGCAGGTTCTGGAGTATCTCTCCTGCGCCCCGCCCTCAGCCAAGCCACAACAGTGGCATCGTTGGCGCAAGAAAACCCTCGAGCAGCTCAAGTCCGGGGATCCCCTGGAAATCGCAAAGATCTTCTGCTACCTGCATTCCCTCGAAGGCAAGAAAGGCCTCTCCTTTACCGAACGCAAGATCCTGCTGCAAGTCGAGCGCATGCTCGTCAGTGAGATCGCCGTCGCGAAGGACATTCCCGAAGAAGAAGCCGAGGGCATCATCGCGGGCCGCAAGACTGCCGCCAGCGCTGCAGGCCAAACCCGAGTCAATGGCAATGGCCGTGCTCCCGTGAACGGTAATGTCAACGGCCGTGCTCCTGTGAACGGAAATGGTCGAGCCCCCGTCGGTGGCAATAGCAGCGGCCGCGCCCGTGTCGCCAGCGCCAGTCACAGCAACGGCCGCGTGGCCGCAGCGAGCCACCACCACTAGCTGCTTAATCCACCTGCCTGGTTGAGGCTCCTGGAGTGACAGGAGCCACCAGCCGCCCCTCGAAGCGACACTCCTTGCGGGCACGATGCCCGCCCGGCCTTTCGGCCAGGCGGGCGACGCAGGGCTGTTCAGCCCAGCAGATCGGCGATGACGGCGCGCTCCTCCTGCAGTTCCTTCACGGAGGCGTCGATCTTGGCCCGCGCAAAGTCGTTGATTTCCAGCCCTTCCACGATCTTCCAGCCGCCGCGACCATCGCTGCGCACCGGGAACGAGTTGACGATCCCTTCCGGAATACCGTAGTGCTTCCCGTCGGAAAGTGTGGCGGAGGAAATCCAGTCGCTGTCCGGCGTGGCGGCGAGCATGGACTTCACGTGGTCGATTGCCGCGTTGGCCGCCGAGGCCGCCGAGGAGAGTCCGCGGGCTTCGATGATGGCCGCGCCGCGCTTCTGCACGGTGGTGATGAACTGGCCTTCGAGCCAGGCGCGGTCCGTGATGACCTCGGATGCAGGCTTGCCGCCGATGCGGGCGTTGATGAAGTCGGGGAACTGCGTGGCGCTGTGGTTGCCCCAGATCGTGACGTTGGTGACCTGGTCGATGCCCACGCCGGCCTTGGCAGCCAATTGCGCGCGGGCCCGGTTGTGGTCCAGCCGGGTCATGGCGTAGAAGCGGTCAGCCGGAATGGCGCGCGCGTTGTTGAGCGCGATCAGGCAGTTCGTGTTGGCCGGGTTGCCGACCACCAGCACCCGCACGTCCGAGGCTGCACGCTCCAGGGCCTTGCCCTGACCCACGAAGATCTTGCCGTTTTCCGTTAGCAGGTCCTTGCGCTCCATGCCCGGCCCCCGGGGCTTGCTCCCCACCAGGAGCCCCCAGTTGATCCCGTTGAAGGCCTCGTCTGCCTTGTCCGTCAGCACGAGCCCCCGGAGCAGGGGATAGGCGCAGTCGTCCAGTTCCATGGCCACGCCATTCAGGGCCTTCATGGCCGGCGGGATTTCCAGCAGGTGCAGATAGAGCGGTTGGTCGGCCCCGAACACCTCCCCGGAGGCAACCCGGAAGATCAAGCTATAGGCCAGTTGACCGGCAGCGCCGGTGATGGCCACGCGAATGGGTGCTTTCATGGCGATTCTCCTTCTGGAATTCCCTTGAATGTGAGCAAGGCCCCGGCTGCAGTCAGCAGCTGCCTTCTCCCCAGAATCGGTGTGTCGTCTCCTGTGGCGGCCTTGGCCACCGCTGTCGTGTCGTTGCCGTCGTTCCGCCGGACCGTTCGGGCCCGCGGCTCAACCTGTGCGACTGCTAGTAGCTCCAGACGCGCCCGGCGTTCTGCGCTTCCTTGTCACGCACGGCCGCCTCCAGGTTCACCTCAAAGGCATGGGTCAGGCGCAACACGTAGGTCAGCGCGTCAATGATCTCGTCGCCCAGGTGGCGTGCATCGGCCTTGGCTTTCCAGCCCTTGCGGATCTCCGTGGCGATCTCGCCCAGTTCCTCGGACAGCAGCATCGCCAGGCGCTCCGGCGTGTCCTCAAAGGCCCGCTCGCGGCGCTTGGCCTCCACATAGGCCACCAGCCGGTTCAGTGCGAAGTCCGGCTGCACGTGCGTCTCCGGCGGAGCGCCCCTCCGCCGCTCGGCGAAGCGCTGGTCGTTGGAGGCTTCGTGGGCCGGCCACTGCCCGGCCAGCGAGACGCCAAAGCTGTTGGCCAAGTCCAGCAGGTAGAGCAGCACGTCGGCCAACTCCAGCGCCAAGCTCTCGCGCGAGAAGCGCTCCGGGTAGTAGATCCAGTGTTTCAGCTCCGTGGCCAGCTCACCCACCTCCTCGGTGAGCAGGATGAAGATCTCGTTGCGGTCGCGGGTGAAGCCGCGTGCGGCCACCATCTCCGTCACGTACGCCTGCATCGCGGGCAACGTCATGGGCTCCGGCAGCGCCAGTGGGGCCATGGGTCGTTCGCTCAGGCGCATCGCCGTGTCCATGCCACCGGGCCCTAGATCACGCGTTTGGCGCGCAGGGCCTCGATCTGCGCGGCGTCGTAGCCCAGCCCGCCCAGCACCGCCGCATTGTGCTGCCCCAGCCTGGGCGCTGTCACGCGTACCGTCACGCCACTGGCCATGCGGATGGGCGTGCGGATATGCGGCACGTCGCCCAGTTCCTCATCCGGCACGGAGACGATCAGCTCACGGTGGCGCACCTGCGGATCGTCGAAGAGTTGCGCGTAGTTGTACACGGGGCCGCAGGGCACGCCCGCCTCGTCCAGCACCGCCACCCAGTGTGCGGTGGGCGCCGTGGTCAGCACGGTTTCCATCTCCCGCTCCAGGTCGGCGCGGTGAGCCACCCGCTGGGCGCTGGAACCCCAGTGCGGATTGTCGATCCACTCCGGATGGCCGAGCGCCTTGGCGCAGCGCTCCCAGATGGCCTGATTGCCCGCACCCACCATGATGTAACCGTCCTGAGTGGCCATGCGCTGGTAGGGGGCGTTCTGGCGGTGGCGCGAGCCCTGCCGGGTGGGCTCTTTGCGGTCGGCCAGCCAGCCGGCGCTGGTCCACGAGCTGAAGCCGATGGCCGTTTCCAGCAGGGAGCATTCGACAAGCTGACCCCGGCCGGTGCGTTCGCGTTCATAGAGCGCGGCCAGGATGCCCTGCACGGCCCACATGCCCGTGCCTAGATCGCAGATGGGCAGCCCCACCGAGGTGGGCGGTCCGTCCGACTCGCCGGTCACGTGCATGATGCCGCCCATGCCTTGGGCGATCAGATCGAAGCCACCCTTGCCTGCGTAGGGGCCATCATAGCCGAAGCCGGAGAGCTGAGCGTAGATCAGGCGCGGGTTCACCTCACGCAGGGCCTCGTAGCCCAGCCCGGCGCGCTGCATCACGGTGGGGCGGTAGTTCTCCACCAGCACGTCCATGCCAGCCACCAGCTTCAGGAAGACCTCGCGGCCTTCGGGCTGCTTGTAATCCAGCGTGATGCCCTTCTTGTTGCGGTTGATGTAGCGGAAGTAGGGGTTGCGTTCGCTGCCGTCGCCCATGCCGCGGGAGGAATCGCCCTTGCCCGGGCGCTCCAGCTTGATGACCTCCGCGCCCATGTCCGCCAGGATCATGGTGCAGAACGGGCCCGCCATGTGTTCGGTGAGGTCCAGCACCTTCAGCCCGTGCAGGGGCCCGGCCCCGTTGCGATGCCCGCTTTCCTGACTGCTCACGCTCCTCCTCCTTTGCCGCTGTTCCGCCAGTTGCGTTCCCGGCTCTGCCGGTTCCGTGCTCGATCCGCGCCCTCGCCTGCCCCTACATCGCTCCATTGCCACCGGCGCGCAAGGCATTGCCCTCCGGCCCGGCGCTGGGAAGCTCAATCATCGCCGGAGGACGGTGGAAGCCCGATGGGGAACGCAGGAAATCAAGGCCGTCTACAGGCAGGTGTGGAATCCGAATTCCAACGCGACGATCGTATGGATCGGGTTGATGACCGTGAGCAGAGACTCCACCACGAGGGGCATTTTCAACGCCCACCTCGCCGGACTGCCCATAAGTGAGCACTGCAAGAATAGTCTAGCGCCCTCGTGCCGCATTGGAAACCGTCCGAGCGGGGTTTGCCGCGCGCCGAAGCTGGCCGGGCGGCGGGGAGCCCGGCCAGCTCAGCTCTCCATCACGTATTCGAAGACGAGGTAGGACACGATGAGGAACACGGCATCGAAGGCCGCCAGCAGCTCCAGCCAGGACGGCTCGGAGGTAATCGGTTGCCCGTCCAGCGCCATCGAGGACAGGTGCACCACTACTACCACCAGCGGCACCAGCAGCGGGAAGAGCAGAATCGGCAGCAGCACCTCGCGTCCCTTCAGGCTGGCCGTGATGCCGCCCAGCAGCGTGCCCAGCGCGGCGAAGCCCAGCGTGCCGCCAAACAGCACCGCCGCGAGTGGCAACCAGGCCCCGCGCAGCCCCACGCCGAAGAACAGGCTGAACAGCGGCAGCAGCAGCGCCAGAATCAGCACGAGGAACAGCGTGTTGCTCAACATCTTGCCCAGGTAGATCACGCCGCGGCTGACGGGGGTCAGCAGCAGGCCGTCGATGCACCCCTGCTCGCGCTCCTGCGTGAATGACTTGGACAGCCCCAGCACCCCTGCCAGCAGCAGGGTCACCCACAGCAGGCCGGCCGCGCTCTCCTGCAGGAAGCCACGCACGCTCTGCTCCAGCACGGCGATGCGGACGGACCCGCTGGCCGGCCCGCCGGGCAATGCATCCAGCGCGGCCAGCAGCGCCGAGCGGTTGGTGAAGGTGCGCCCCTCCAGCGTGCTCAGCGCCTGCACCTGGGCCGCCGTCACGCCGTCGCTGCTCAGCACGCTGAGCACCCGCGGAGTGATGCGGTAGCGTAGGCCCTCGCCGGAGCCCACCGCGAAGTTGAAGATCAGCAGCGTGAGGAGGGCGAAGAAGAACATCGAGACGATGTTCTCCTTGCGACGCAGGTCGATCAGGAGATCCTTCCACAGCAATACCCACACCTGTCCGGCCCCTACTCCCATCGGTTGCTCCTCAGCGTTGCGAATGCTGTGCACCGGGCTGCCCCAGCCCGGCAAAGAACGCCAGGGCACACTCGCCCAGGCGAGGCACATCGTAGCCACCCTCCTGAATTACCAGCAGCGGACGCCCCAGTTGCGCGATACTTCGGGCCATGGGCTCGAAGTCCGACGGCTGCAGGCGGAACGTGCCGATGGGGTCCGTCGCCAGCGCGTCGAAGCCCAGGCTCACGACGACCGTGGCCGGATCGAAGCGCGTGATGGCCTCCAGTGCTGTCTCCAGCGCCGGGGCGTAGGTCGCCCAGTCCGTGCCCCCGGGCAGGGGCAGGTTCAGGTTGGCCCCTTGCCCGCGGCCGCCACCGGTCTCGTCCGCTGTCCCGGCCACGTAGGGGTAGGCCTCCTCGGGCCGGCAGTGCAGGGAGGCGTAGAACACATCGTCACGCTCCCAGAAGATCTCCTGCGTGCCATTGCCATGGTGGTAATCCACATCCACGATGGCCACTTTGCCCCGCTCCAGCAACCCGTGTGCTGCCACTGCCGCATTGTTTACGAGGCAGTAGCCGCACCAGCTTTCCCGCCCGGCGTGGTGCCCCGGCGGCCGTGGCAGCGCATACGCCAGCGGCGCGCCCTCCAGCACCGCCTGAGCCCCTGCCACCGCCGTGGCGGCTACGGCCGTGGCCACGCGGTACGACTCCGCCATTAGCGGCGTGCTGCCGTCCAGCGCGTAGTACCCCGCCCGGAGTCGGGCGTGGGGCGAGCGCAGCAGGGCGGGCAGTCGCTGCATGTGGAACGGAAAGAACTCCTCGTCCGGCTTCAGGCGCGCGCACACCGCCGCCAGCGCATCCAGATAGGCCCGGCTGTGGGCGCGCTCCAGCCATGCTTCGTCCAGCGCGGGCGGCGCTTGTACCTGGAATTCCGCTCGACCTGCCAGGGCTTCCAGGATGGAGCGCGTGCGCCCGGGCACCTCCGGGTAGGGCGTGAAGCGGCCATAGAAGAAGCTGTGCCGCGGCCCGTAGGCTTGCTCCACATCGGTGTAGAAGACCTGCATAGCACTCCTGCAAATGCCGACTGCCACGCCAGGGAAGCCAAAGTCCGGGCGATGTTGATACCGCGGCTATTCCACCAGCGCCACCAGCAGGCGCTTGGGCCCGTGCACGCCCATGGCCAGCACCAGCTCGATATCCGCGGTGCGCGAGGCTCCGCTCACCAGCACCAGGTTGGTGGGCACCTCGGCCTGGTAGGCGCCGCTCTCGATGAAGTCCGCCAGCCGCGGCACCAGGCCAGCGCGCTCCACGATGGCCAAGTGTACCTCCGGTGCCAGCGAGAGCAGGCGCGGCTCGGCCGGTGTGGGCACCAGGATAATCGAGCCCGTCTCCGCGATGGCCCCGCGGCTGGTGGTAATGCCGCAGTCCGTGCTGAACAGCTCCGCCCGTTGTGTCTCCGCAGGCTGATCGTAGCGCCGCAGCGTAAAGCGGCCGTCCCCCGCCAGCGCCTCGCGTAGGGGCTCCAGGCGAGGCTCGCCGCCCGTGATGACACTGCGCGTGCCCGCCTCGGCCAACCAGGGCACGATCGCTTCCGGCAGGGCGGCCCAGCCGGCCACGCGCCGCACGTCGCTGCCGCTGGCCTGCTGCTCAGCGATGAAGCGCTCGGCCAGCCCGCCCAGCGGCGGCTGGCGCGCCAACCAGTCGCGCTCACTCTCGGTCGAGGGATTGGCGTGCAGCGGCTGCACGGCCCGCGACTGGCGCAGCCGCGCCAGAATGCGCTCCCTGGGGGTGGACATGGCGGGTCTGTGGGTGCGGGCTAGAAGATCTTCAGGCAGGCCCGGTTGAGCTGGCACTCCCGACACTGGGGCTTTTCTTTCCAGCACACCGTGCGCGCAATCTCCTGGCAGGGCTTGTCGAACACACCCGGATACTTCAGGTGCAGCTCACGCGCCAGGTAGATCAGCTCCTCGTCGGAAGAGTGCCTGCTGATGAAGCCCGTGCGCTGGAACACACGTCGCACGAAATACTCGGGGGAGATGTCCAGGCTGGTAGCATCGGACAGTTCCACCTTGAAGTCGCGGTACAGGCTGTTCGCGGCCCTGCCGGCCATGCGCAGCGCCATCCCGTCAAACTGCAGGAAGCGCTTGATAAGCGTGGCGCTGGACGGCTTGTCGTTCCAGATGCGCCGGGCATCGCCGTCGTAGTCCTGCGCGATGTGCTCCAGGGTGTTGAAGAAGATGCGGGCCATCTTGGCCGGGTAACGGTGCAGCCCCGTACCGATGAAGACCTTGACCAGATCCTCGATGGAGGGCTTGCAGAACTCAGCGAACTCGTAGCTCTTCAGCCCAAGCTCCTCGCTCACGCGGAAGGGCACCTCCCAGGCCAGGGCCGATTCGATGCCGCGGTCCATCTGGATGCCCAGCACGAACAAGTGCGGGTAGGTCTCGATGTTGTTCAGCACCTCGTTGACTCGGGGCTTCGGGGAAAACTTGATGGAGCCCCGGGGGGCGCGCAGCATTTCGGTGCCGCTGCGCACCAGCGATTGGACGATGTACCCGCGATTGGTCATGCCGCTCTCACGTTGCGTGTGGTACCGGGCCCGTCACGCGCCCGGGCGATCCTTGAGCAGGGTGTGCAGACTGTGCGGTGCAGGCTGGGGCAGCTCACGCGCCGCGCTCCATGCGCGTGCGGGCCCAATGCGCGGCAAGTGTCCGCCCATGGCACCAAGCAGTCGCGTCATCAGGCGATAGAGGCCCGGCCGGTCGTGCACCACCTGCCAGCCCTTCCAAACCATGGCCTCGGCAGCACCACGCCGACTGCCGGCTCCCCGCAGCCAGGCCCGTCCGGCCGCGGTGGGCTCGCTGCCCTCCTGCCGCAGCCGCAGCAGCAGGTTCGGGATTGGGATCTTGACCGGGCAGACCTCGTAGCAGGCACCGCAAAGCGTGGAGGCTCCAGCCAGATGCCCCGCAGCGTCCAGCCCCGCCATCTGGGGTGTCAGGATCTTTCCGATGGGCCCCATGTACACCGAGCCGTAGGCGTGCCCCCCAATGCGGGAATACACTGGGCAGATGTTCAGGCACGCGCCGCAGCGGATGCAGTCCAGCGTCTCCCGCAACTCTCCGTCGCTATAGATGGCCGAGCGCCCATTGTCCAGCAGGATCACGTGCACTTCGTCCGGCCCGTCCAGTTCGCCGGGGCGGCGCGGGCTGCTGAGCCAGTTGAAGTAAGTCGTGATGGGCTGCCCCGTGGCTGAGCGCGTCAGCAGCCGCACCAGCGGCGCCACGTCCGCCAAGCGCGGCACGACCTTCTCCACTCCCATCAGGGCCACGTGTACGGGGGGCACGGTGGTGACCATGCGGCCGTTGCCCTCGTTTTCCACCAGCGCGATGGTGCCGGTTTCGGCCACGGCGAAGTTGACGCCCGTGACGCCCATCCCTGCGGCCTGGAACTTCTCCCGCAGCACACGCCGGGCCAGGGCCGTGAGCGCCGCCACGTCGTCCGTGTAGGGCTCGCCCAGCGTGCCATGGAAGAGCTCGGCGATCTCCTGCCGCGAGAGGTGCACAGCCGGCACGACGATGTGCGAGGGTGTTTGCCCGGCCAGTTGCGCGATGAACTCGCCCAGGTCCGCCTCTACCGCTTGGATGCCGTGCTCGCCGAGGAAGTGGTTGAGCCCGGTTTCTTCGGAGACCATGGACTTGCCCTTCACCACCAGTTCCACGCCCCGCCGCCGTGCGATCTCCAGCACAATGGTGTTGGCCTCGGCGGGGGTCTCGGCCCAGTGCACCTGCACGCCGTTGGCCGTCAGGCGCTCCTCCAGCCGCTCCAGCAGCTCGGGCAGGTCGGCCAGCGCGCGCTGTTTGATGCCGTTGCCGATCCACTGCAGCGCCGGGCCGTCCTCCAACTCCGCGAAGCGCTCGTTGCGCCGCCCCCGGATGGTGTGCATGGCATTGAACAGGTTGCGGCGCAGGGGCGCGTTGGCCAGCGCCGCCCGGCTGTCCGCCTTGAAGCGCCCGGCGTCAGGCTGCATGGCCGCCTCCCCCGGTGCGTTCGGCGATGAATTGGGGCAGCGGCACGCAGCGCGTGGGCGCGCCCGAGCGGGCCAGTGCACCGCCGATGTTCATCAGGCAGCCACCGTCCATGGAGACCAGCACGTCCGCCCCGCTCTCCCGCACGGCGCGGGACTTGTCCGCTACCATGGCCTCCGAGAGGCCCGGCATCTTGACCGCGAACGTGCCGCCGAAGCCGCAGCATTCCTCCGCGTCTGCCACGGGCAGCACCTCCACGTGCTCCAGCGCCCCCAGCAGCTGGCGCGGAGCGTCCCGCACGCCCATCTCGCGCAGCAGGTGGCAGGAGGGATGGTAGGCCACGCGCACGGGCGGCCCGCGATCCTCCAGGCGCACGCGCAGCACGTTGACCATGAAGTCGCTCCACTCGAATATGCGCGCGGCCAGATCCTCTGCCGCGGCCTGTTCCGGCTCGCCCCGGAACAGCTCCGGGTAGTGTGCGTGAAGCATGGCTCCGCACGAGCCCGACGGCACCACCACCGGCAGCGGCTTGGCGAACAGCGCCAGCTGCGCACGCGCCACGGCCCGCGCTTCGCGACGGTAGCCGGAATTGAAGGCGGGCTGCCCGCAGCAGCTCTGGCCCTGGGGAAAGATCACGCGCACGCCCTCGCGCTCGATCAGCTCCACGGCGGCCAGCCCCGCTTGTGGGAAGAGCATGTCCACCAAGCACGTGCCGTAGAAATATACGGCCTCGGGCTTGGGCGGGTAGCTGCGCGGGGCGGGGTGCGTCATGGCCAGGGACGGGGGCGTTCGGAGGTCGCCGCCCGGTGGATGCCCGCGGGGCGGCAGGGTGTGACGTCCGCGCCAGTTTACACAATCGCGCCCGCGGGACCAAGGACGGCCGCCGGTCGAGGCAGCCTCGTGCCTACAGCCGGCTCAATGTTTCCTGGAAGTGATGGCTATCCTGGCCTCCCACGATGATCGTGTGGAAGTCCTGATAGAGCGCCTCGGCGGCGTCCTTGTAGGGCTTGGAGAGCGCGGTGGGTTCGGCCTTCAGTTCGCCCTGAACGATGGACTTCCAGTCCTCCGTGCCGCGCTTCTTGGCGATTTCGCCGCCTTTCAGGACCGCCTTGTACCACTCGGTCGGCAGGTAGAAGTTGCGCAGGAACTGCTTGGAGAACACGGCATCGCCCTGGCTCACGCGCAGCTCATCGGGCCCGATGCTGTCCACCAGCGTCACCTTGCCGTCGATCATGGCCCACTCGAACTTGCCGTCCCACAGCTTCAGGCCGCGGCGGGCGAAGGTTTTGTGCAGGAAGTGCGCGCAGGCACGGGTGCGGCCGTAGATCTCCGCCAGCGTATCCGTGTTGCCCTTCAGGATGAGCGCGGCCTCCTGGTAGGAGATCACGCGATCCTTGGATTCGAGCTTGGTGGAGAACTCGATCAATGGTTCGGGAAACTCCGCACCCTCGTAGATATCGAACGGATACCAGTCCTTGCGTTGCAGCAGGCTGGAGCCGGCCGGAACCCCGAAGCGGAACAGTACCTCCAACGGGATGAGCTGGCGCGGCTGGGGCGGGTACCCATAGTCGTACACCAGATTGCCGCCCACCTTGTCCGCCCGCAGCACGGGTACGTCCACCCGCGTCACCAGCAGCCGGCTGGCCTCCCGCCGCACGAAGTGGTGCTGGATGGGCAGCCAGCGAGCAATCTGCGGGTCTTCGGTGAGCCCGAGCGCCTTCCATTCCGCCGGGTCGGCGATGCGCTCGAAGAACCATTCGCCCAGTTCCGCGAGTGCCTCGCCCTTGCCGGGGATGGCATCGGGCATCTTGCCCCAGTCGAAGACGGAATAGTCGTCCGTGTACTCGAACCAGATGTGGGCCGGGTCATCCGCGGCATAGAGGTTCTTGACGCTTCCGGCATAGATCAGCTTCATTGCAGCCGCATTCCTCCGATGGCGATAGGTGGGTCGTGTCGACGACGAATTGGTCGGTGCCCCGCGCCGGGGCCCAGCAGCCATTTTCGCACAAGCGGCTGGCCGCGTCCCCAGGGAAACGCGGTGTCATCAGACCATGGACCCGGACGCCTGTCCAGCGCGCCTGGCAGCCGACGGTCGACCTGTTTGCGCCTCCAGCCGCGGCTAGGGTGGCGCGAGCAAGCCGATCAGCCCCACGTTGGTGCCGGCGAAGGGCTGGCCGGTGTGGCTGGCACGCCGGTAGCTGGCGTAGGGGGTCGTGCCGTCCGCCTCGCGGTGGCAGTAGGTGCAGTGCGTCCAGACCTGCACCTGCGCTGGAGGCACGCCGGCCGCCAGGGCCTGGGTGCGCAGCACGGCCGCCAGGTGCAGGTGCGTGTGCTCCGGCCCTCCGCGCACGGCTTCGCGCAACTCCGCCGGTTCGAATTGCGCCAGGCAGTCCGCCTGCACCTCGTAGCAGCACCCCTGAATGTGTGGCCCCAGCTCCAGGTGAACGGACCGCAGGCTGCTGCCCGCCGCGCGCCACGCCGCCAGCAGGCGCGGCAGAATACCCGCCGCGGTGCCGCGCCAGCCGGCGTGCAGTGCGGCATATCGGCCCAGTTCCGCATCCACGGCCAGCAAGGGCACGCAATCGGCGGTCTTCACTGCCAGCAGCCGCGCCGGGCCGAGGACGCTCGCCGCGCCATCCGCGGAGGGCGAGCCCTTGCCCGGCAAGGATTCGTCGTCGTTCAGTTCGAGCACGTCTGGAGAGTGGGTCTGGCGCAGCAGCAGAGGTCTGGGTATACCCTCGGGCGCCCGGCCCCACTGGCCTGCCGCCAAGCGCTGCAGTTGCGGCGCGAGCCTGGCGTCCGGCACCCGCGGCAGCGCTGTGCTGAAGGCCGCCACGAGCCCGCGCAGACGTCCCGCCACTTCGGCTTCCAGCAGTACGGGCGCGGACGAATCAGGTAGCTGCCGGGCAGAGCGGCTCTTGGTGGGTGGAGTATGGGGCATGTCGGTGCGGGAGCGCTCCGGAAGTGCAGCCATCGGTGAGGTGCCAAGCGGCTCTTTAAAGCCTATCGGCATGGCGTTACCGGAGCAAGCCCTCCGCTTCGACGCCCGTTTGGCAGACGGATATGCTGCTCCACTGTCATGAAAACATACCAACGCAAATATATAGGCAATACTTGGTCTTACTCCTTCGCAACAAAGGTTTAGTGAGCCACGCAACCGAATGGGGTGATCGGCGTTCAACATGTTGGACGTGAATTGTGAGTAGCGCCATGCAGGCTTGTGCACAGCGGACACCGCGGCGGACCGGACCGCAGCGTGTGCAACGCCGAACGCGATTCTGCACCTAGCACATGGCTGGGCCGTGGCGGCCCTTCGGCCGATTGACGCGTGTTAACTAAGTCGATAATGATTCATCACATAAGTTGGGTGCGAATCGACGATGCTACGGATGGTCCCGTACGACGGGGAGGTCGTTTCGCGGCAAATGGGGCGGCAGGTGCCCGCGTGCAGGAATTGGGATCGCCCGTGGCGAAAGGTGTGGCCAGGCACGGGAGTGCCAGGCGCCGCGAAATGTGGTGGGAGACGAAGACGCCATCATGACGAGGTCCGCGGCTGTACCGCGACGCAAGTTGCTGATTTTGGGAGATGCGGCGCTGTTCGACAAGGTTGTCGAGGCGAATGTGGATGCCTGCGACCTGTTTCTGGCCAGCACGCTGGCTGATGGGCGCCGAGCTCTTGAGGCCCATCCGGATCTGCGATTGCTGCTCGCTTCCACTGCCGTCGCGGCGGGCATGCTGGGTGCGATCCAGGCGGCTCGCGCAGGCCTCAACGCAATTCTCTTCACGACCGATCGGGCGCTCGCCCGCGGTTGCCAGGGCCTGGAGTTGGGCGACGTCGCGCGCATCCTGGCGGAGGATTCCTCGCGGGCGGAACTGCGCAATGCAATTCACGGCGCCTTTGATCGCATTGCCCAGCGCGAGCAGCGGCCATCCTACCCGGCCTCGCCTGGCGGGGGCCCGGGTGCCGTGCACGATGCCGCCCAGCCCTGGATCAGCGCCACGCCGGGCGACGGCATCCACCTGCGTGAAGACTGGGTGAAGGTGATGGCGCACGATCTGCGTACGCCTCTCGGCATCAACAACAGCTATGCGGGGCTACTGCTGGAAGACGCGCGCCAACTTGACCCGGAGGCCCGCGATCTGCTGGAACGCATGCGCAGCAACGGTGAGTGGATGCTGGCCTTGACGGACGGCCTGCTGGATCTGGCCGTGTTGCAGCACGGGCGACCGACATTGCGGTACGAGCCCGTGACGCTGGGCGATTTACTGGGTGCTGTAGCCGAGCGTTTGCGTGGTTTCGCGGAGCCCCACGGCGTGCGTGTCGACGTGGTGCAGCCCCGCAACGCCAAGCCCTATGCCCTCGACCGCATGCGCGTGGAGCAGGTGCTGCACAACCTGGTCGTCAACGCGGTCAAGTTCTCGGCGCCCGGCAGCACCGTGCGCGTCAGCGCCCGCGCCGCCAGGGACAAGCTCACCTTCGAGGTGCGCGATCAGGGGCCCGGCATGACGCCAGAGGAGGTTGCGGAAGCCTTCGTGATGTTCGCCTCACACGCGGGCGGGCGTGGTCTGGGTCTCGCCATCGCCAAGGAGATCGTGTCGCTGCACGGCGGCTGCATCTGGGTGGAGAGCAAACCCGGTGAGGGCTCCACCTTCCGCTTCACCATTGCGCCGGGCGCCAGCAAGAGCGGTGCTCTTGCCACACCGCCCCCGCGGCGGGTGCGCACCCGCCGCGCCGACTGATCCACCTGGGTGCTGCCGGCCCGCTCCAAGCCCACCTATGAGGCCGACTACGCTGTCGCGAAGGCGGCGCGAATGTCCGCCGCCAGCAGTTCCGGCTCCTCCAGGGCCGCGAAGTGCCCGCCCCGCGGCATCTCAGTCCAGCGTACGATGCGATAGGAGCGCTCGACCCATGCGCGCGGCTGGCGCAGGATCTCCGCCGGAAAGTCGGCGAAGGCGGTGGGTACCTCCACGCGTTCCCCGGCCGGCAGCCCCGCTTCGCCGTGGCGTTGCTCGTAGTAGAGCCGCATGGATGACGTGATGCAGCCGGTTACCCAATACAGCGTGACCTGCGTCAGCAGTTCGTCCCGGGTGAAGCTGCGCTCGAGCTCTCCGCCGCAGTCGCTCCAGGCCCGGTACTTCTCCACCAGCCAGGCGGCCAGCCCGAGCGGCGAATCGTTGAGGGCATAGCCGAGGGTTTGCGGCCGCGTGCCCTGGATCGCCATGTACGCCATGTCCTCGTGTCGCCTGGCGCGCGATGCGGCCAGGAAGGCGCGCTCCTCTTCGCGCGGTGGCGGGTCGTTTGGCGCCAACGTGGGGCGCAGTCCGGCCATGTTCAGGTGCAGCCCCGCCACGGCGCGCGGCTGGTCGTAGGCCAGCCAGGACGTGACCACGCTGCCCCAGTCGCCGCCCTGCGCCCAGTAACGGGAATAGCCCAGCACGTCGTTCATCAGAGTGTGCAGCCGGGCGGCAATGCTGCGCGCACCTGCGCCGGGGGCCTGCGGAGCCGGGGAGAAGGCATAGCCCGGCAGGCTGGGGGCAATCACGTGGAAGGCGTCCGCCGCGCGCCCACCATGGGCTTCCGGCTCGGTGAGCAGGGGGATCAGCTTGCAGAACTCGGCCACGGAGCCGGGCCAGCCGTGCACGACCAGCAACGGTCGCGCCTCGGGGTGGGGCGATCGTGCGTGGATGAAGTGCAGCCGTTGTTCGCCCGCGTCCGCCATGAACTGCGGAAAGCCGTTCAGCCGCGCCTCCTGGACCCGCCAGTCGAAGGCCGTGCGCCAGTATTCCACCAGCCCGCTCAGGTAGCCCGGCTCCGTGCCTTGCTGCCAGCCGTAGGCGGGCAGATAGTCCGGCCAGCGGGCCCGTGCCAGTCGCTCGCGCAGGTCGGTCAGCACGGCGTCGGGCACGTCGATGCGGAAGGCTTCGGGCATGGCGGCACTCCTCATGGTGTGGCCTTGGACGCCGCGGCGGCATCCGGGGCCGGATGGTCGGTGGCCCCGGCATCGTCCAGCAGCCGCATCACGTCGCCGAGCATCCAGAACGAACCGGTGACGACCAGCGGTCGGGCTGGGGTCTCCAGGGCGACGGCCAGCGCGGCTGGGGCATCCGGTACGGTCTCCACTGTGATCGCGCGGCCCGGCGGCAGCAGCGCCTGCAGGTAACCCCGCAATTCCTCGTGGCTCGGCGCTCGGGCCGTTTGCGGCGCCAGGGCCAGCACCCGTGCGGCATCCCGCAGCAGTGCGCCCAGCGGCTCGCGCAGGGCTGCCACCAGCTTGTCGCGCTGCAGGCTGAGGATCAGCGTGTAGTCTCCGACATCCCAGCGAACCAGCTGTGCGTGCAGGGCCGCGAGGGCCTCAGCGTTGTGGCCTCCGTCCAGCACCACCCGCTCCAGCGATGGCCCGGCGTGACCCCGTACGGTCTGGTGCCGGCGCAATTCCAGGCGGCCGGGCAGGTGAACCGTGAGCACGGAGCGCAAGCGCCGAGCACGCTCCTCGTCCGCCCCGGGCCCGGCTCCGGCACTCGCCTCGCCCAGCAACAGCTCGCCAGCGGCCAGCGCCGTGGCTGCACAGGTCAGCCGGGGTGTCGTGAGTTGCCAGCCCTGGCCCGGCAACGTCACCCGCAGCGGGGCGGCGCCCGGCCACCGCGCCTCCGCGGCATCGGGGTCGTCCGCGCAAGGAGCGAGCGCGATTTCCGCGGTGTCACGCACGGGGCTACCCTGGGCCGCCAGACGCTCGCGCAGCCAGGGCGCGAGGCTCGGGGCCTGCTCTGCCAGCACTGCCGGCACGCCGGGTGGCACGATGCCCAGCTTCTGCGTGGCAATGGCCTCCAGCGTGTCCCCCAGCACGTGCATGTGATCCATGCCGATGCGGGTCAGCACGCACAGTTCCTTGGGCCCGATGTTGGTGGCGTCCGAGAGCCCGCCCAGCCCGGTCTCCAGCACCACCCACTCCACGCCCGCGTGGCGGAAGGCGACCCAGGCGATGAGGGTCAGCAGATCGAAGTAGGAGAAGTGCAGACCACCGCGCAGGCGGTCCGCTATGTCGAGCACGGCATGGCCGGCCTCGGCGAAGGCGGCCTCGGCGATGGGTGCCCCATCCAGCGTGATACGCTCGCGCACGTCCACCACGTGCGGCGACGTGTACAGCCCGCTGCGGTGCCCGGCATGCTCCAACAGCCGCGCGATCATGGCGGCGGTCATGCCCTTGCCGTTGGTGCCCGCCACGTGCACCACGCGCCCGGTGCGCTCCGGGTGCCCCAGCTCCGCGGCCAGTCGCCGCACGGCGTCCAACTTCTCCGGGCCCCGGCTGCGCGGCAGGGGCTCGTAACGCTCGTAGGCGCGCAGGCGTTCAAGGAACGATGGATAGCTGCGGGCAGCGACGGTCATGGAGGTCGGCGCAGGGGGAGGTGTGGCAGAACAATGGCGCGTCTTTGCGACGCATTATAGATCATGTCATGTTGAATGGAAGGCTGGCGGCTCTTGGGGGACTCCGGCGAGCCGCGCGTGGCAGGAGGGGGTTGGCCGGCGCACATGAACTTCGAAAAGTCCGGGTGGCTGCAGCGGTATCTGGGGTACCGCGCTACCCATCCATTTGCGAACGAATTGCCGTCCACGGGCGTGCGGGTGCTGGAGGATACCGGCATCCACCACGAGCTGGACGAGGCGATCTATTACTTCCTGCAGCCCACCGGCCTGCTGTACGGCTTTCCCATCGGTCTGCCATTTCCCGACCAGGAGTACCCCGGTGCCGCCTACATGGGCGTGACCGAGCGGGTGCACCTGATCTTCCTGGACAGCCTGTTCGCCTGCCTTGTGGCGGACCGGCACTACCTGCTGGCGGGCCTCGCCGACGAGGCAGAGCACTTCCAGCCGGCCCTCCAGTTGGCGGCGGCCTACTTCACTCACAGGGATGGCGACCGGCCCGCTGCGCGCGTGGCCCTGCCGCGCTGGGTCTCGCTGCCTGGGCGTCGCGATGCGAACGCGCTGCTGGAGCGGGCCCTGCGCGAACGCATTGGGATGGGCACGGAGCTGCTGCGGCTTCCGGGGAACTACTACAATAGCTTCCTGTTCCTCGACCTGTACTACGCCATGGCCTGGCAGCGGCGCATGTTGGTGGACCCGGACGCGGCGGAGGAACACCAGCGGGAACTGGCCCGGCGCCAGCGCACGCAACGCGAGTTGCTGATCCGCCTCATGATCGCCGCGGCGGCCGCGAGCGAGGGCATCGGGCGCGCCGAGCAGCGGCTCATTGCCTGGTTCATCCGCTCGTCCAGCCTCCCTGCGGACCGCGTGGCGGCGCTGCGTGCGGCGCTGGCCCAGGGGCTGGTGCTGGATGGCATCGAGATTCCCCAGATGCCCTGGCTCGTACGGCGCTTCATGCTCGATGCCGTGCTGATGACCATTCTGGTGGATCGCGACCTCAGCCCCGAGGAGGAAACCTTCCTTAAAGAGGTTGTGGAGATGCTGGAGTTGTGGAACGAAGAGTTGAGCCAAAGCCAGCTGGCACTGGAGGTGTTCATTCTGCACCAGGAAGCGCAGTTGCGCATCTTCCAGGATCGCCCGGCGTTGCTCAACGTCAGCGACCATCTGCGCATGGGGGCGCAGGTGGCGATTCGCCGCAACCTGCATCGCATCGTGCAAGAGATTCGCGAAACGCAGGAGCTGTACAGCCTGCTGATGAAGTCCACCCACACGCCACTCAGCGGGGAGGAGAAGCGCAAGGTGCGGCAGCAACTGCTGGATGTCCTCAAGACGATCCCGGCCCTGGCGATCTTCGCCCTGCCCGGGGGCAGCCTGATTCTACCCGTCCTGATCCGCCTGCTGCCCTTCAATCTCCTGCCGAGCTCGTTCGAGGGGGACTAGGCGCCGGTCTGGGGAGCCGCGGCCAGACTCCGGCCTGCGTCGCCGCAGCACACCCGGACCTGTTGGGGGCGGTTCGTGGGCGCTGTGCCCGCCCGAAGCACAGGATAGAATACCGCGCCCGCATCGTGTCGCGAGGGAGGCCCCAGCATGGCAGCAGACGACAAGTCACCGCTGTCCGACCTCAGCTTCTTCCGGTTTCCTGGTCTCACGGCAGAGGTGGTGCGCAACATCGCGCTGCTGTTGCTGGCGCTGGCGCTTACCGTGCTGGTGACGGTGGTGTTGCATCGGCGGGTGCAACATTGGATGCGGAACCGGCGGCGGCGCTCGCAGTTGGATCGCTTCTCCAGCGAGCACCACATGACGCCGGCGGTGCGGGCCGTGCTGCGCAAGCTGATGCGGTATGCCAACGCCACGGATGAGTACGCCTTTATCCAGGATGCCGAGGCCTTCGAGCGTGCGGCCGAGCGTCTCGTGGAGGAGGGGGACGACGCTACGTTTGGGAACCTGGGGCGGCTGCGCCAGGCGCTGCATCTCAATGTGATGAATCCCGAGATCGCGCTGGTTTCCACGCGCCAACTGTTGGCGGACCTTCCCGTGCGGCTTATCGCCAACATCGGTGAGGAGAAGCTGGATCTGTACTGCGCGCTGCTGGACGTGAACGAGGACTACCTGCTGATCGATCTGGCGCCCGATGAGGAGATCCGCAGCCTGCTGGAGCGCAACCCGCGGGTATTCCTGCTCTACTGGCGGGAGCGCGGCGGCGAGGCGGTGTTCCGGCTTGACCTGGAGCCGGTGGGCGGGGGAGCCTTCCCCGCCCTACGGGCGCGGCATGCCTTCCGCGATTCCGCCGCCGAGCACCGCAACGCCTTCCGGCTCTCGGTGGATCTGCCCTGCACCTACCAGTTTCTCGAGCGCTCGGAGCTGGGCCGCCGGCTGGGCCGGGGCGGCGGTATGCCGAGCCACAAGGGCGACGGCCGTCTGCTGGACCTGAGCTACGGCGGCGCATCGCTGATGGTGCCGGAGCCCTTGGCGGAACGGGGCTTGGCTCAGCTCAGCTTCGAGGTGCATGGCCAGCCCATGCGGCTGATGCTGGAGGTGCTCTCGCGCGCACCGATGGTCGATGGGCACTACCTGGTGCGCGGACAGTTTCGTGGCCTGGGCGAGGAGGCACGCGTGCGCCTGAACAACCTGCTCAATCGTGAGCAGGTGAAGCGCGTGCGCGACCGGGAACTGTTGCGCATCCGGCCGGGCGCCTGAGCCCGTGCTGCGCGCCCGCGGGCCTTGGCAGCCGCGCGCCCGGACTGGTATAGGTGGGCGCAACCCCCCAGGCATTCCCAAGCCGAGAGAGAGCGATGAGCGTCGCAGGCTTCACCGTCTATGATCTGTTGGTGCGCAATGCCCAACTCCACGCCAAGCGGCCGGCCGTGGTGTTCGAGGGTCGCCGCCAGACCTTCGCCGAGCTGATGATCCGCGTGGATTCCCTGGCGGCCGGGTTGGTGGCCCGCGGTCTGCAACCGGGGCAGCGCGTGTGCATCCTGGCGCAGAACGACCCTGGCTACCTGGAGCTGTACGGCGCGTGCGCGCGGCAAGGGCTCATCGCCTATCCCATCAACTGGCGGCTTTCCAGCGAGGAGGTAGGGCGCGTGCTGGAGCGCGCACAGCCGGTGATGATGGTCGTGGACACGCAGAGTCTGGGATTGATCGGCGATTGGGCCTCGACCCGAAAAGACATCCCGCACTGGTATCAGTTCGGGGCTGAGGCGGCGGTGGGAATGCAGCCCTTCGAGACGCTCTACGCTGACGTGGCGCCGCCGCCGCGTCCGGAGGTGAGCCCGGACGATACGTTCTGCGTCATCAGCACGGCCGCGGTGGACATCATTCCGCGCGGGGCAGCCCTCAGCCACGCCAACGTGCTGGCGGCGAATCTGCAGGCCATGGCCCTGATGGGTGTGACGGAGGCGGACGTGAACATCGTGGCGCTGCCACTGTTTCATATTGCCGCGCTGGGTATGACCCTGGCGGTGATGCATGCCGGCGGCTGCAACGTGGTCATGCCCAAGTACGACCCGGCGGAGGCCGTGCACCTGATTGACGAGTATGGTGGCACGCACATCTCCGACTTTCCCCCTGTGCTGCTGAATCTGCTCGGGGCGGCCGAGAAGGCCAAGAGCCAGCTAGCTTCCCTGCGCATCGTCTCTGGACTGGAGAGTCCGGACACCATCGAACTGCTGCACAAGCGCACGGGCGCTCAATTCTGGACCGGATTCGGGCAGTCGGAGACCACCGGCTTCGTCACGCTGCAACCCGTCGCAGAGCGTCCCGGCGCTGCGGGCAGGCCAGGGCCGCTGGCCATCGTGCGCCTGGTGGACGACTATGACAGCGACGTGTCCACGGGCCAGCCGGGCGAGATCCTCGTGCGCGGGCCGCTGGTGATGAAGGAGTACTACGGTCAGCCGGACGTGACAGAGCACACCTTCCGCGGGGGCTGGCACCACACGGGCGACGTAGGGCGCTTCGACGATGACGGTTACCTGCACTACGTCCGGCGCAAGCCGGAGAAGGAGCTGATCAAGCCGGGCGGGGAGAACGTGTACCCGGCGGAGGTGGAATCCGTGATCATGGAGATCGCGGGCGTGGAGGCCGTGTGCGTGTTCGGGGTGCCGGATGCCGAGTGGGGCGAGGCCGTGCGCGCTGTGGTGCAGGCGCCCCAGGGCCACGCGCTCTCCGAGCCGGGCGTGATCGACCATGTGGGCGGCCGGATCGCCCGCTTCAAACGCCCCAAGCGAGTCTTCTTCACCAACGTGCTGCCCCGCACGGACGGGGGTGGGATCGATCGCGAGGCCGTCAAGCAGGCCTTTGGGGAGGCTCGGTAGCGGCCGGGTAACGGCCTGCCGGAATCGAAGAGGAGAACTGGGTCTCTCGCGGCAGCGCCGGGATAAGCACGGGGGAAGGGCATGGAAGACGAGCACGCACTCGTCGGCGTGTTGCCGCTGATCTATGAGGCGGCGCTGGACCCGGACCGCTGGGAAGCGTGCCTGGCGGGCATGGTGACGTGCGTGGAGGCCACGTCCGCCGTGTTGCTACTCCCTGACTACGAGCAGAACGCCGTCGTCTTCCTGCGTTCCGCGGGCATCGATCCGGCCGTGTGGCCGTCTTTCGATGAATACTACTGGTGGATCAACCCGTACGCGGAATTCTTCGCGACCTACGAGGGCACCTACTACTCCTCTCACGAACTGCGCCGTCCGGGTGTAGCGACACCGTTCGTGTACGATGAGGTGATGCCCCGCAGCGAGTACTACAACGACTGGCTGGGGCCGCAGGGCATCAACTATCACCTCGGCGCCTTCGTCTACCGCCAGGGTGCCATGCGAGGCCAACTCGACTTCGAGCGGCAGCGCCAAGTGGGCCCCTTTGGCGTGAACTCCCTGGAGGTGCTGGAAAGGCTGTATCCCCACGTGTGTCGCGCACTGCAGGTGGGCGCTACTCTGGGGTATCTGGGGCGGCAGGCCACAGGGGCCCAGGCGCTGCTGGACGGCCTGCCCGTTGGCGTGGTCCTGATCGACGCGTATGGCCGCCCGGCATTCTTCAACAAGCGCGCTGAGTCGCTCATGGCAGCTGAGCCGCGTTTGCGCCTGGAGGGCGGCCGGCTGGTCGCTGAGGGGCACCGTGATCAGGTTGCGCTGGAGGCGCTGCTGGAGCTGACTGTGCGGACGGGGCGAGGGCAGGGCCTGCACCCGGGTGGAGCCCTGCGGCTGCACGGACTCAACGGGCGGTCACCATTGCGGGTGTTGGTGGCGCCGGTGCCCGCCTCCGATTCCCCGCTATCGCTGCTGTCCCCGCGCCGCATCTGTGCCGCGGTGCTGATCAGCGAACCCGGTGCGCCCGACCCACTGGACGCGGCCGTGCTGCGGCTGCTGTACCATCTCACGCCCGCGGAGGCTCGACTGGCCGTGGCCGTGGCCGAGGGCCGCGAGCTGACCGAGATTGCGGAGGCCTTCGGAATAGCCCGCAATACGGCGCGCGCGCAACTGCGCACCATCTACGACAAGACCGGCGTCCGGCGGCAGGCGGACCTGGTGCGATTGCTGCTGAGCGGCCCGGCCGCCTTCGCGCCGCGCCCCCTCTGACCGGGGCGTATGATCCGCGTGCGCTGGCCGATCCGTCGCGACGGCAGATTCAATCGGCGCTCGCACGGCACCGTCGCTCAGCGGACCGCAAACCGGCTTCCTGAGCGGATTTCTTGCGCGCCAAGCGTGGGTCGCGCTACAGTCATTATACAAGAGCTACATAATGTGGGCGTGAGCAGTCCGGCGATCCACGGTGAGCAGAGCCTCTTAGCGGAGAGAGGCATGAAACCGGGAGTGCAGGACGCTGTACACGAGCTGATTGGGCGCATCTACGAGGCGGGCACCGACCCGGCGTGCTGGCCGGCGGTACTAGGCGAGATTGCGCGGGCGGTGCACTCGCACTCGACCGTTTTCGCGTGTGGCGACTTCGGCACGCACGCGATCCCCTTCCTGCAAGCGTACAACCTGGATCGTGCGTATTTGCAGAGCCTGCACGACTACTACGCGGACCTGTACCCCTACCGCATGCCATTCCTGCAGCATGCCACGCCGGAGCAGACGTTCCACGGCGCGCAGGTTCTTTCCGAGCCCGAACTGATGGGAACGGAATACTACAATGACTGGATGAAGCCCCAGGACATGCACCACGTCGCCGGCGTCTGGCTGGAGCGATCGGGCGACCGCATCACGTTCCTCAACGTGGAGCGGCCGCGAACGCAGGGTCCTCACGGTGACGGCGAGCTGCGGACGCTGCACACACTGGGGCCGCACCTGACGCGTGCGCTCGCCATCAACCGCCGCCTGAAGGGCACGGGGGCGGTTGAAGGATGGGCGGAGGCACTGCTGAATGGGCTGGACTTCGGCTTGGTGCTCATCGGCGAGTTCGGTACCTTCCGCTGGGCCAATGCCCGCGCGGAGGCCATCCTGCGGCAGGGCGAGGGCCTGCGCCGCTGGGGCCGGCGCCTGACGACAAGCGACGCGGCCCAGGCCGAACATTTTGCACGTATGTTGGACAATGCTGTCCGCATCGGACTGGGGCGGGGGGGCGCCGCCGGCGCTGGCGCAGCGCTGCGGCTCCGCCGGCCTCCGCTGCCTCCCCTGCAGGTGCTGGTGGCGCCGCTCCCGGCAGGCCGCGACGGCCTGCGGGCGCTCGGGCCGGAGCCGCTGTGCGCCGCGGTGTTCATCGGCGAGCCGGGCGCTGCCCAGCCGCTGGATGCGGACGCGCTGCGCCTGCTCTACGGCTTCACGATCGCCGAGGCGCATCTGGCCGCCGCCCTGGCGCAGGGTCGCGAGCTGGCGGAGATCGCGGCGTCCTTCCGCATCAGTTGGCACACGGCGCGCGTGCACCTGCGCGCCATCCGCCGAAAGACCGGCGTCGGGCGGCAGGCGGATCTGGTGCGGCTGCTGTTGAGCGGGCCGGCCGCATTCGCGCCGAGGGTGCCAGCGTCCCCCACCGCATCCCGTCCCATCGCTTGACCGATCCCGCGCGAGCGCAGTAGCCTGCGGCGTTATCGGGCGGATTCGCACGCGTTTCCGCCATGCATCCGCATCTCCGGTGCCACACTGCTCCCGGATCAACCCGGCGGCGCATCCGGCACCGCAGGCCAGGGCCAGCCATGACGCAAGCAGCCGGCAAGACACTGTTCGAGAAGATCTGGGCTTCCCATGCGGTGGGCGAGGTGGGCGGCCGCACGGTGCTGTATATCGACCGCCACCTGATCCATGAGGTCACCACCCCGCAGGCCTTCGAGGGCCTGCGCGCGGCGGGGCGGCCCCTGCGCCGGCCGGACGCCACCCTGGGCGTGATCGACCACAACATCCCCACGGTGAACCAGCGCGGGCCCATCGACGATCCCATCGCCGCGGCCCAGGTGGCGGCTCTGCGCAATAACGCGCCTGCCTTTGGCGTGGAATTGTTCGACGTGACGGACGACCGCAACGGCATCGTGCACGTGGTGGGGCCGGAGCAGGGCTTCACGCAGCCGGGCACGACGATCGTCTGCGGGGATTCGCACACGGCCACCCACGGGGCCTTCGGGGCGCTGGCCTTCGGGATCGGCACCAGCGAGGTGGAGCACGTCTTCGCCACGCAGACCCTGCTGCAGACCAAGCCCAAGGCCATGCTGGTGCGGATCGACGGGCGCCTGCCCGCGGGTCTGGCCTCCAAGGACGTGATCCTGGGCCTGATCGGCAAGATCGGCATTGGGGGCGGGACGGGGCACGTGATCGAATATGCCGGGGAGGCCATCCGCGCCATGACGATGGAACAGCGCATGACGGTCTCCAACATGTCCATCGAAGCCGGCGCCCGCGCCGGCATGATCGCCCCGGACGACACCACCCTGCAGTACCTCAGCGGCCGCCCGATGGCGCCCCAGGGCGCGGACTGGGAGCGCGCCCTGGCGTACTGGAAGACACTCCCCAGCGATGCGGGTGCGGGCTACGACAAGGTGGTGGACTTCGACATCTCCGGCCTCGTGCCGCAGGTGACCTGGGGCACCAACCCGGGCATGGTGACGGGCGTGGACGGCCGAGTGCCCGATCCCACCACCGGCCGCGACGCCAACGAGCGCGAATCGTGGGGCCGCGCGCTCACCTACATGGATCTGCAGCCGGGCATGCCCATCATGGACATCAAGGTGGACGCCGTGTTCATCGGCTCGTGTACCAACAGCCGCATCGAGGACCTGCGCGAGGCCGCCCGCGTCGTCAAAGGTCGCAAGGTGGCCCCGGGTGTGCGCGTGCTGGTGGTGCCGGGCAGCGGCCTGGTGCGCAAGCAGGCCGAGGCGGAAGGGTTGCACCGTGTGTTCCTGGATGCGGGCTGCGAATGGCGCGAGCCGGGCTGCTCCATGTGCCTGGGGATGAACCCGGACACGCTCAGCCCCGGCGAGCGCTGCGCCTCCACCTCCAACCGCAACTTCGAAGGGCGCCAGGGCGCCGGCGGCCGCACGCACCTGGTCAGCCCCGCGATGGCCGCGGCGGCCGGTGTGACCGGTCACTTCGTGGACGTGCGAACGCTGAACCTGGGCTGATCGCCCACCAATCGAGCCGAAACGATGGGCAAGACGCTGTTCGACAAGATCTGGGACACCCACGTGGTGGGAATGGAGGGGGGGCAGACCATCCTCTACGTGGACCGCCACCTGCTGCACGACCTGAAGGGCGGTATCATCCTGCGCATGAAGCAGAAGGGCCTAAAGATGCGGCGGCCGCAGCAGAGCTTCGCCGTGCTGGACCATTCCATCCCCACCGTGAACCAGACCGGGCCCTACGCCGACGAGGAGGCGACGCGGCTGGTAGAGGCCATGCGCGAAGGGCACCGGGAGATGGGCTATCACTTCTTCGACGTGGATGACGCCCGCAACGGCATCACGCACGTGGTGGGGCCTGAGCAGGGCATCACGCTGCCCGGCATCACGCTGTGCTGCGGCGATTCCCACACGGCCACCCATGGCGCGCTGGGTTGCCTGGCCTTCGGCATCGGCAGCACGGAGGCCGAGCACGTGATGGCCACGCAGACCGTGTTGCAGCACAAGCCCAAGCGGATGCGCGTTACCTTCGACGGTGTCACCGGCCCGGGCATTTACAGCAAGGATCTGATCCTGGCCATGATCGGCCAGATCGGCATCGCCGGGGGCACGGGCCACGCCATCGAGTATGCCGGCGAGGCCATCCGCGCCCTGAGCATGGAAGCACGCATGACCCTCTGCAACATGACCATCGAAGGCGGCGCGCGCACGGGCATGGTGGCCCCGGACGAGACGACCTTCGCCTACGTGAAGGGCCGCCCCTTCGCGCCGCAGGGCGCGGATTGGGACAAGGCCCTGGCCACCTGGAAGGCGCTGCCCAGCGACCCGGATGCGCGCTTCGACACCGAGGTGCATGTGGACGCGGGGCGATTGGGGCCACAGGTCACCTGGGGCACCAATCCCGGCATGGTGACGGGCGTCGATGGCGCCGTGCCCGACCCGCGCGACGCCCCCAGCGACGACCAGCGCCGGGCCTGGGAGCGGGCTCTGGAATACATGGGGCTGAGTGCCGGCACGGCGATGACGGACGTGACCCTGGACCGCGTGTTCATCGGCTCGTGCACCAACAGCCGCATCGAGGACCTGCGCGAGGCCGCACGCATCGTGAAGGGCAAACGGGTCTCCTCCACCGTGCAGGCCATGGTGGTGCCGGGCAGTGGCTTGGTGCGCAAGCAGGCGGAGGCCGAGGGCCTGGACCGCATCTTCAGCGAGGCGGGCTTCTCCTGGCGCGAGCCGGGCTGCTCCATGTGCATCGCCATGAACGGCGACATGCTGCAGCCGGGCGAGCGCTGCGCCTCCACAACCAATCGCAACTTCGAGGGCCGCCAGGGCCGCGGCGGCCGCACGCACCTGGTCAGCCCGGCCATGGCCGCCGCCGCCGCCATCGCGGGCCACTTCGTGGACGTCCGGGAGTTGGGCGCCTGAGCGCCCGGCCGGCCCACCCCAACGCATATCGCAGCGAGGGAACACCGCCATGCAACCGTTCACCACCGTCACCGCAGTGGCCGTGCCGATGAACCGCGTCAACGTGGACACGGACCAGATTATCCCCAAGCAGTTCCTCAAGAGCATCGAGAAGAGCGGCTTCGGCAAGCACCTTTTCAACGACTGGCGCTTTGCGGGCGGGGACAAGTCAAAGCCCAACCCGGACTTCATCCTCAACAAGCCGGAATACCAGGGCGCCAAGGTCCTGGTGGCGGGAGATAACTTCGGCTGCGGTTCCTCGCGAGAGCACGCGCCGTGGAGCCTGTCGGACTACGGCTTTCGCTGCGTGATCTCCTCGTCCTTCGCGGACATCTTCTACAACAACTCGATCAAGAACGGCCTGCTGCCGGCCATCGTCACGCCGGAAGACCTGGCGCAGCTGATGGCTGAGTTGGAAGCCAATCCGGGTGAGGAACTGCGCGTGGACCTGCGCGAGCAGGTGATCGCCACGCCGGGTGGGCTCTCGGTGCGCTTCGAGATCGGCGAAGACGCCAAGCACTCGCTGCTGGAGGGCCTGGACGACATCGGCCGCACTCTGCAACACATCGGCGAGATCGAGGCCTTCGAGGCCAAGCGCAAGCAGGAGATGCCCTGGCTGTAAGCCTCCCGCCTTCCGCTCGTCCCCAGCGGCCCGACGCAGCACCCTGGCGCGGCTCGGGCCCCAGGGCCCATGGGCGGGGCGAATGTATCGGCGCCCTGTCCCGATATGACCGAATTCTTCCCCTGCGCCGGGGCCCGCCCTGCGGTACGATGGGAGGGCCGCCGGGGGCCGCGAAGGCCCGCCCGGAGGGCCGGCCGGCGGCGCGCAGGGAAATTGCGAAACGAACCCAATGGCCGCACCGACCTGTGGCAAATGCGTCGGCCCCGGTTGCTCACCAGGGATTTCCAAACGAACCCATTCGTCGGCTGAGATAGCGGCGGAAGGCGGATTGCCGCTGTGCCCGACCCGGAGACGAGCCGGGTGATCCGCGCCCGGTCGGAGGCCTACCGCGCGCGACGGGGAACGCGTTGTGCTGAGACCAACGCCGTCCGGGCTATGGGAACCAGGGCCCCAGCACCTGCGGCAGCGGTCCCTCCTCGTGCCACTCGGCGAACTCGGCGCGCAGCGGCCCCAGCACCTCCTGGGGGGCGCCCGCCGCGGCGGATTCGAACAGACGCAGGGCCCGCCACAGGCGGCCCAACCACGGTGTGGCCTCCGCACGCAAGGATTCCGGCAGCCCCTGCTGGAGCTGGTTCATGATGCGGCGGAAATCGATCAGCACGTAGGGCTCGATAGGGTCGCCGCGGGTGAGGGCGTCCCAGGTGCGCGCGAGGCGCTCGGGCAGGTGCCCGGTCACGCCGGCCACGGCGATGGCAGCGCCGCCCGGACCGTCCGATGTGCGGGTCAGCGCCGCCAGTTCCGTCACGGCCTCGTGCAGTTCCGGCGGCAGCAGCGCCCCCAGCGCGGCCCGCCATGCCAGCCCGGGATCGTAGCCCGCGGGGTCGCGTGCATAGGCCAGGCAACTGGCCCCGGGCAGCACGCCCAGGTGCGGCTGCAGCAGCGGATTGAACAGGTAGCCCCGCACCCCGCGAGGCAGATCGGGTGCGCGGCCTGTCAGCGGTGCCAGGTGCAGCCGCCCGGCCATGGCACCGTCGTTGACCGGGTAGTTGTCCCACAGCAGGATGGGGCGCTCGGCGGCTCCACCCGCCGCGGCTTGGTAGTCCGCCAGATCGTCCAGGGTCACCTCGCGCGAGCAAACCTGCGGCCCGGTCCACAGCCAGGGCAGGTCGGGCGGCAGGGCTTCATGCAGGTGCGCCAGGTAGTCCGGCTCGAAGGTGCCCGATGTGCGTTCCAGAGCTGCATCCAACGTGTAGCGGCCGGGGCACACGACCCAGCGCACCCCACCCACGCGCTTGTCCACACCCTGTTGCAGCGTGGTCACCGCATGGGCCTGGGCGCGCGCCAGCGAGCCATGGAAGGGATCGACCGGCAGGGCGCTTCGCGCGCCGGGTAGGTCGTCGAAGAGCACCGCGATGCCGGTCACCCCGGCCTGAGTGAGCTGCAGGCCCTTGCGCACCAGGGCTGTCAGGTGTGGGCGCTGGGCGGGGTCGAAGGGCGGCTCAAGATGCAGTCCGGCCCACAGCGCCAGGCCGTGCCGTTCGCAGAGATGGTGCAGGCGGTGCAGCCGTGCCGCCGTGGCCTTGTCCAGCGGCTCAAGCAATTGCGCGCCCAGTGCCGGCTCGCCTTTGGGGGCGTAGAGGTAGGTGTTCGCCGGCGAGGGCGTACCGCCAGCCGCCACCACGGCGCTCAAGCCGGCCAGAAAGGCCTCGCGCTCGGCCTCGCTCCACACGCGGCCATAGAAGCCCTCCACCACGCCGATCTCTGAGAAGGCCGCTCGCTCCGCCACGGCAGTGTCCCGGGGAGGGTTTTGGGGGGGTGCGCCGGGCCGCGCGGTCCGGCGATCTGCGGGCCATCGTAGCGCGGCCCGGCCGCTTTGGCGAGCACACTGCGCATTGACTTCGGGAGCCGGATTCCTTTATTCTTCCCCGCGGCTCTTTGTGCCAACACTTCGGCTTTTCCATCTCCCCAGGCGATCGAGATCATGCCAGGCATCGTAGTGGTAGGCGCCCAGTGGGGCGATGAAGGCAAGGGTAAGGTGGTGGACCTGCTCACGCGGCAGGCGGACATCGTGGCCCGCTACCAGGGCGGCAACAACGCCGGTCACACGGTGATGTTCGAGGACAAGACGTTCATCCTGCACCTGGTGCCCTCGGGCATCTTCCACCCCGGGAAGCGCGTCGTGCTGGGCAATGGCGTTGTGGTGGATCCGGAGGCGCTGCTGAAGGAAGTCGCCGACCTGCGCGAGACCGGCGTGGAGGTGGAGGACAAGATTCGCGTCAGCGACGCCAGCCACGTGGTGATGCCCTACCACAAGGCCTTCGACAAACTGCGCGAGGGGCTGCGCGGGCCGGGCAAGATCGGCACGACTGGCCGTGGCATCGGGCCGACCTACGAGGACAAGATGGGTCGGCGCGGGGTGCGCTTCAGTGACTTCAGTCCGCGCATGGAGCGCTCGTTCCGGGAGCGGCTGGAGCAGATCCTGGAAGAGAAGAACTTCCTGTTGCGCAACCACTTCCACTCGGACGACGAGTTGTTCGATCTCGACGAGATCTACGACCAATACTGTGCCCTCTACGCGAAGGTGGAGCCGTACCTGTGCGATACGTCGGCCCTGCTCAACGAGGCCCTCGACGCTGGGCAGACCGTGCTCTTCGAAGGCGCGCAGGGCAGCGGGCTGGACGTGGATCACGGCACATATCCTTACGTGACCTCTTCCAACACGGTCGCGGGCGGCGCGTGCACCGGCTGTGGCGTGGGTCCCACCAAGATCGACCGCGTGATCGGTATCGCCAAGGCCTACACCACGCGCGTGGGCGAAGGCCCATTCCCCACCGAACTGAGCGGCGACCCAGTCGGCGAGATGCTGCAGAAGCGCGGCCAGGAGGTGGGTGCCACCACGGGCCGGGTGCGCCGCTGCGGCTGGTTCGATGCGGTGGTGCTGCGCGAGGCGGTGCGGGTGAACGGCCTGTCCGGGCTGGCCATCATGAAGATGGACGTGCTGGACGAATTGGAGAGCATCAAGCTCGCTGTGGGCTACGAGGACGAGGAGGGGCACCGCTACGAACGCATTCCCCATTGGATGGGCAACTGTGGCACAAGCCTCCGCGCGGTGTACGAGGAGATGCCCGGCTGGCACACCTCCACCCGTGGCATCACCGAATATTCGGCATTGCCCGCCGCCACGCGCGCATATCTCGATCGCATCACCGAGCTTTGCGGCGTGCCGATCACGGTCGTTTCCACCGGCCCGCGCCGCGAGGAGACGATCGTGCTGCAAGACCTGACCTGATCTGCTGATCCCGCCGCCGGCCGCGATCCTCCGCGGCCCGGCGCTCTCCCGTTCCGCCAATCCCCACCACGTTGTGGCGTCGGCCCGCGCTCATGCGCGGCGGGCGCACCACACGCGCGCGTATGCGCCACGGTTAAGAGCGATCCGCGCCGGCCGGGCCTCCGGCCGCCACGGCTGACGCGAAGCGTGCCCAGTCGGCGGATCTGCGGCGCCACCATAAATTGTGATTCATACTACAAACGTCCGATGCGCAATCCTCGTCCAGCGGTTACGAAGTAGATCACGTGCGGGATCGGCATGTCGCCCCGGCCTTGGGTCGGCTCGTGGGGTGGACTTCCGCAGACGGGATGGTGTGGCGCCGGAACTTCCGGCACCGGACGTTGAATCGTCGACACCGACCGATGCAGGGAGCTTCCGCGAGGCGCGCCGAACGCACAGAAAAGGGGGGTTGGAAGGCCGGGAGGGCAGACCCCCCTCCCGGCCCGATAAGGGCTGCCAGGTGCCGCGACCGATAGCGCAGTACCCCTTATCGCAACCTGACTCTTGACGAGGCAGGGTCCGATGCCGGCAGGGTGGCCTCAAAGCCGCCCTGCCTCTTTTTTGCCCGATTCCCACGAAATCCTCGCTCGTGACGTCACCGATGGCCGCGTCTGCCGGCTCTCCGTGAAGTCCGCTACAGCACGAACTGCAGGCTCACATAGAACGCATTGGGCACGTGGCCGAACTCGGACTGGACGGAGCCGTCCGGCGCCAGGCCACGCCCGTTGGCCGTGCTGAGGGAGAACACAGCCTCCGCGTTGTCGCTGATGGAGTAGGTGAAGGCGAGTTGCTGCAGCCAGCTTGTGTGCCGCTGTCCAGCGGCATCGCGCAGCGGGGAGGCGAAGAGCGTGTAGGCGCCATGCCACAGGCCCAGGAAGTCACGGCTGGCGCTGACGGCCAGCACGGCCCGCGATAGCTGCAGCAGGCGCCCATCGAGGAAGGTCTGGCTCTGCACCACGGCGGGCAGCTCGCCCTGGCTGGCCGCGCCCAGGCTGTGGTGGTACAGCTCCGCCAACAGCACTGTGCCGTCGCTGAGCTGGTGGTCCACGCCGGCAATCGCATAGAAGGCGGTGTCCTGGCGATCCTTGGGCCGGAAGGCGATGCCCTCCAGCCGCCAGCCCGCCTGCATCCAGGACGTTTCGAAGCTGCCGCCACCCACCGGTACGCCCCGCACGCGCCCCGCCAGCAGGGTCAGCTCCGATTCCGCGCCCACCTGCCGCCGCCAGCGTAGTGCGGCGCTGTCCTCCACGTCCGGCTGATCCTGGGGACTGAGGATGTAGGCGAACTGCACCTTGGAGAAGGCGGACGGGTAGGCGTTCAGCAGCAGGCCATCGATGCCGGGCTTGTACTCCGTGTCCAGCGCGGTGGGACTGAAGGCGGCGAAGATATCCGTGGGCTGCCAGATGCGCCCGGCGCCCCAGGTGATGGGCTGGCGCCCCAGCACCGCTTCCACCGGCCCGCCGGAGAGCCGCACGTAGGCATCGTCCACCTCGTGATACCACCGCACGGTCTGGGTGCTGGGCGTTTGGCCTGGCGCCGTCTCGGGCCGGTCGAGATACCAGCGCAGGGGTTTGCGCCGGAATAGTTCAGCCCCCGATGCCTGGGCAGGCGCGGCCGTGCCCAGGTCCTGCTTCACGTTCAGGTAGTCGAAGCGATAGTCCAGCCAGGATTGCGGCTGCCCGGTGAGCTGCAGGCGGAAGGACTGCTCGTTGCTCTCCCGTGTGTCATCGCCCTCGCGCACGAACCCCATCTCGCCTGGTTCGGCGTGCGTGGTCAGGTTGATGAGCTTGAACACCGCGCGCCACTCCAGCGCTGCGGGCGGCGCGAAGGCGGAGGCAGCCGGCGCGGCGGCGGCGGACCGGACAGTTGCCATCGCCAGCAGCCCGGCAGACAGCAGGGCCAGCAGCAGAGCCGCTCCGGACTGCGGCGGGCGGGCTGCGGGCAGACGTTTCATGGCGGGTTGCATGGGGGCCAGGGGGAGTCGCGGGTGTGACCCGCTACCGGGAGATCGTTTCCCCGCGGTCGTCCACGGCGCTGATGCGCCCGTCCTGGATCGTGACGATACGCTCGGCCCGCTCCATCACGCGGGGGTCGTGTGTGGAGAACAGGAAGGTCATGCCCTCCTCATGGTTGAGCTCGTGCATCAGGTGAAGCAGGCCCACGGCGTTCTCCGAGTCCAGGTTCGCGGTGGGCTCGTCCGCCAGAACCAGCCGCGGTCCGGCCGCCAGGGCCCGCGCCACGGCTACGCGCTGCTGCTGACCGCCGCTGAGGGCCTTGGGCAGGCGATCGGCCATGTCGGCAAGCCCCACCCGCTCCAGGTAGTGCATGGCGCGCAGGCGGCACTCGGCCGTGGCGCGGCCCTGCAGCACCATCACGAACTCCACGTTCTCGCGCGCCGTCAACACCGGCACCAGATTGTAGGCCTGGAACACGAAGCCGATGTTGAACAGGCGATAGGTGGAGCGGTCGGCCTCGCGCATGGCGGTCAGGTCTTGCCCACCCACCACGACGCGGCCCGCGGTAACATCGTCCAGGGCCCCGATGACGTTGAGCAGGGTTGTCTTACCGGAGCCGGATGGACCCACCAGGGCGGTGAACTCGCCCTCAGCGACATCCAGGTCGACGCCGCGCAGAGCATTCACCGCCACTTCGCCCTGGCGGTAAACTTTCGTGACCCCCTCTATGCTCACCAGTGTCATGCGGTCTCCATTGGCACGAGTCGCGCAGCTCCGCGCGCGCGGCACCCCGGTCAGGTGCGCAGGGCGGCCACGGGCGAGATGCCCGCCGCCTTGAAGGCCGGGTACAGCCCGGACAGCAGCGTCGTGAAGAACACGATCGCCGTCAGGCTGGTGATGCGACCAAGCGACAGGCTCGGGTAGATCACGGGGTCCATCCACATGCCCGCGGTCTCAAAGCCCCCCGGATACACGCCGCTCAGGTCCAGTCCATATGTGGCGAAGTACAGGTGGGCGCCACCCCCTACCAGCCAGCCCAGGGCCATCGATACCAGCGCCAGCAGTACGGTCTCGCAAATCATCAGCGCCAGCACCTCGCGTCCCTTCATGCCCAGCGCCCGCAGGAGGCCGAATTCCCGTGTGCGCTCCAAGGCGCTCATGAAGATGGTGTTGGCAATGCCGAAGGCTACCATTACGAGGATGAAGCCCAGCCAGATGTAGTTGAACAGGTCGTCCACGAACACGAAGTTGACTACCTGCGGCATCATCTCCTGCCAGTCCAGCACCACGCCATCGGAGAGGTGGTCGGCCTTCAGGCGCGCGAAGATCGCGGCCTGCTGCTTGGGGTTGTGCAGGAAGATCGCTAGCCGCGTGACGGCCTGGTCGTCCTGCCCTGGCTTGTAACCCGGCAGCAGCGGTCGAGCGAAATCCAGCGTGCTCAGCATCAGAAAGCCGTCCAGTTGCTCCAGCCGGGAGCGGAAAATGCCCCGCACGTGGCCCAGGCGGCTCTCCACGTTACCGTCCGCTCCACCGGCCATGATGGCCAGCTTGGAGCCGACGTGCACGTGGAGCTTCTCGGCCATCTTGTCGCCCAGCAGCACGCCATACGCATCGCCGGGGTGCAGCCATTCCCCCTGCACCAGGTAGGGCTGCAATAGATTCGCGAAGGGGTCGTTCTCCGGCTGGATGCCTTGCAGGCCTACCCCGAGCGAGTTGTAGGCCGTGGAAACCAGCACTTGCAGGAACACGCGCGGAGCTACCTTCCCATCAGCCTGGGAGATTGGCAGGTGCGCCATCAGTGCTGCCCCGTGCGCCAGGTAGAGGCTGTTGGAGGGCGCGGCCAGGTATCCCTTGGGCTGGATGGTGATGTGTCCTTCGCCCATGTTGATGGCGCTGCGGATCATCTGCTCGTGCCCGCCGTCGCCCAGGCCGATGGCGAAGACTGCCAGCGCGAAGCCAATGGTCACTGTGCTCACTGTGATCAGCGTGCGGCGGCGGTTGCGCCAGAGATTGCGCCAAGCCAGCGTGATCAGGCGCCACAGGTTCATCTCGCGTCTCCGGGGGCTCGGCGATGGGTCATGGGGTCAGCGCGGCGCTGGTGCGCGGGGCTCAGCCGTGCAGGGCGCGCGCCGGGTTCAGCCGCGTCGTGCGCCATGACGGCAGCAGGGCGGCCAACAGGGTTGTGACCATAAGCATCGCCACGCTGATCACGACATGCTGGGGCAGCAGGTGCGCATAGTAAATGGGGTCCATGACGACGCCCATCATATCCAGGCCCTCGGGCATCCAGCGGCTCCAGTCGAAGCCCTGGGCCTGCAGGTACCAAGCCAGGGCACAGCCCGTGGCGCTGCCCATAACGGCGCCGAAGCAGGCCAGGAAGAATGCCTCCAACATCACCATCGCCATCATCGCGCCACGGCCCATGCCCAGCGCCAGCAGGATCGCCAACTCGTGACGACGCTCATAGGTAGCCATCAGCATCGTATTCAGGATGCCCATGGCGGCGATGACAAACACGATGACAGCGAGGATGTAGATCACCGCTTGGCTGCTGTTCACCAGGTCGTTCAACTCCGGATTGATCTGTTTCCAGGTGCGCACGCGTACGGGGCCGCCGGGGCCCTTGGCCAGGGCCGCGGTGTCCGGCCAGTCCGCCACGGACGCGGCGATGGAATCGCGGGCCGCATCGAGCATACCGACGTCCGGGATGCGCACAGCCAGTTCGTGCACCCCATCCTCAATGAACATCAGCGAGTTGAACGCCTGCATGGACATCACCACGCCCATGCGATCGAAGGCCGGGTCGATCGCATTGAGGACGCCTCGCACCTGGAACAGGCCGTTGCCAATGCTGCCGTCGGCGGCCTGCGTGATCAGCACCAGTTCGCTGCCGATCTTCAGTTGCAGATTCCTGGCGAGGTTGTAGCCCACCACTACGGGATACTCGGGCACCGAAGGCTCGCTGGGCCCCCGCGGGTACACCTTGCGTGCGCCCGATAGATCGAACCGGCCCTCACGGATGCGCTGCGGCAGGTCTGTCACCTGCATCTCTGCGTCGGGGTCGATGCCCATCAGCAGAGCCCCGGAGGATGAGTCCCCCGCGCTGGCCAGACCGGCGGCGTAGAGCCGTGGGGCGTAGGCGTAGGGCGTCGTCTCCTCCAGGTGTCGCACCAGTTTCCAGGGCAGCAGGGCGTAGAGGTCCTGATCGTCGATGTAGGCCTGCCGGTGTACCTGGATGTGGCCGAGCTTGATGTTCGTGGCGAAGCCCACCATCTGCCGGAACATGCCCTCCATCAGGGCCAGGTAGGCGATCATCAGCGTCAGTCCCACCACCATGGCGCCGGCGGTGAGCAGGCTGCGCAGCCGGTTGCGCCACAGGTTGCGCCAAGCCAGGAACACCAGCACGCGCCAGCCCGAGGTGCCCAGCCGCACATGAGCAGGGTGGGGCGGCTGGTGCGGATCGGCCGCGCCAAGCAGCGTCGTCGGTAGGCTCACAGGCCGTGCCTCCGGGGTCTCACTGTTCCTGCAGCCCGCGCAGTGTGAACAGGTCGGGCCGCAGCTTCATGTCGAAGCGGATCGCGTCGTAGAGCACCGTGGTGGATTCGCCCGGCTTGTCTTCCGGCAGCAGCACCAGCCGCGTGGGCAGCCGGCGCCCGTCGAAGGTCTTGGGATCCCCGAAGGTCATGGTGCGGGCGGGCTTGCCGTCCTCGTCGAAGTATACGGCGCGGATGGGCAACAGCGTATCCTGGGCAATCTCCGTCACCACCTTGCCCCACACCACCACCGCCTCTGGTTTGGGCGTGGAGGTTATCTCATAGACGCGTTGGCCATTGCGCATGCCCGCGAAGGTGAGCTTGGAATCGTAGTCGTCCTCGTACGAGCTTTCCTTCACCAGATCGTCATTGGTGAAGTGGCTGCCCATCCACGAGCCCATCATCATGCTGGGCGGAATCTTGGTGACGCGGTTGATCTTGGGCAGGTAGTTCCAGATGTTCTTGTCCACCTTCAGCGTCGCGATGCCGCGGTCCTTCTTGGGCGCCAGAATCTTCACGAGCGACTTGTCCTTGCCCTCGCTCCAGGCCTCCATGGTCATGGTGCGCTCGTAGCGGGCCGTCTTCACCGTCATGGTGAGCTGGGCCTGGGATGATTGCCCGCGCCAGAGCTCGTCCACCTTGCGCATCAGCGCTTTTGCGTCCGGCAGGTCGGACGCCCGCGCCGGGAATGCCAGGGCGGGCAGCAGTGCCAGTGCCAGCGCCAGCAGCAGGCTCGGCAGTCGCCCGCCGGCCCTATTGCGGCTCCAGGTGCACAGCGAAGAGCGCAACCATATCCGTCCAGAATCGTTCCAGCGTTTCCACGTCATGATAGATCGCCCAGTGATTGGCCATGCCGTCGAGCAGCAGCCCCAGTGCCAGCGCCATGTTGCGCAGGGAGGGCGCGGCAGCCTCGCCCCGGTTGACGCCTGCCAGTTCCGTCTCGATGCGGTCCACGTAGCGGGTGTAGTGTTTCGCCGCGCTCTGCTGCAGCGGCTCGCTGAACGGGAGCTTGCCGAACAGCGCGCTTCCAACGCGCATCAGCTCCGGCTGCTCCCGCACCATATCCAGCGCCAAATCGCCCAGTGCGCGCAGGTAGTGCCGCGCGTCCGGCTCACTTGCGATGGGCCGTGCGTCCATCGCGTCGTCCAGCACCAGCAGCATCGCTTCCAGCTGCAATTCGTCCAGGGACGCGAAGTGATGGAACAGCGTTGCGGTGCTCACACCAGCCCGCTCGGCCACGTTGCGCGCAGAAAAGCCTTCCAGTCCCTTGTCCGCCAGTGTAGCCAGCGCCGCCCGCAGGATCGCTTGACGGGAGCGCGCGCCCTTGGCTTTGCGCTCGTCTCTTCGCTCTTCCACACGCTCACTATAGAACTGACCGATCAATCAGTCAATTATCTCAAGCCAATCCAACCATCATCCTGTGCGGCGGGCGCAACGGCTTGCTGACGGCTCCGTGGGGGAACATTGCCCCCGGGACCTAGCCTAGCAAGCCCGACGTCGGGGGGCCTTGATGGGCGTCATAGACTGGAGGGGAGGCTTGAGAAAGCCGGGCGCAACGTTTCCATGCCTGGAGCGCTGCGCCCGGCCTCGCCATCCCTGGCGTTCCGGATCACCCGGCAGACAACCTGGGTACGGCTGCCTGCGATATGTAGCGGGACTGGCCCGCGCCTAGCTGGAGGGCGTGGTGCGTTCGTCGCCGGAGACCTGCCGCCCGTCCGTGCGGGTGAAGTCGACACGGCGGTTTTTGGCCCAGGCGGCCGCATCATGACCTGGGTCGACGGGCATCTCCTCGCCGTAGCTGACGGTGATCATGTTGTCCGCCGGCACGCCGTGTTCGATCAGGTAGTCGCGCACGCGATTGGCGCGCCGCTCGCCGAGCGCGAGGTTGTACTCCGGACTGCCCCGCTCGTCGCAGTTCCCCGCGACTTTCACGTTCACTTGGGGATTGGCCTTCATCCAGCGCGCATTGGCATCGAGCAACGCGCGGGCCTGGGGCGTGAGATTCCAGTCGTCGAAGCCGAAGTGCACCGTCTGGAGCGGGGTGACCCGGTCTTCCTCCATGCGCACGGGAAACGCCGGCACCAGCGGCTTCACGAGCGGTTGCTGCGGCTTGGCCTGCGATTGCTGGTCGGGCTGCTGCATGGCTTGGTTGCTCGCCTGCCCACTTTTCGCATGATCGGCATTGGCCACCGCGGCTTCGCCGGCGGGCTGTTGGGCCGTGGGTTGGCTCGCGTGCTTCTGGCCGGGCGGTACGGACCAGCCCGAATTGGCGCTGTTGAGCTGTGCCTGGGCGCTGGGCGCCATATCGGGCGAGCCGGGACGGTTGTTCGCGCAACCGGCCGCCAAGAGCACTGCCGCCAGGGAAATCAGGAACAATCGCATGGTCACCTCAATGTTGGGGTCCTGTGAACATCCAGTTCGTGCGAGTTGCGGCGCGCTGCCGCACGTTCCACCTCGGGGATCGTCCCGTTCGGATCGCTTCCACTGAACCCTCGCATGCAAATCGTTGGCCCAGTGCCACCAAGTGAATCCATCCCGTATCGGATCAGTGCACTGGGGTGACTCGCGGGTCGGCCCCGGGTCTCCGCACCCTGTGTGGTGGATCAGCCACGAGTGCAACCGCTCCGCCTGTCCCTTTTGCCGTTGGACGCAGTGTCGAAGTGCGACGTTCAGTCGGCCGGGGCCCCTGTGGCGACTGCACCACAGGCTCTCGGCCACACCGACAGAAATTGACGCAAGTCAAGGCGAAGCGATGCCCGGGCGCCTAGCATGGGACCAAGAGAGCGCCCAGCCCTTGGTGCGCCCAGTATCCTCCGATTCGATGCAGACCATGAGCAAGCCTCAATCCCGCATGGAGCCGCCCTTCCCCGGCACGCCCACCACCGATGACGGCACGGGTGCAGTGGTGTGGGTGGAAACGCACATCAGCCAAGCCGCCTGCGCGTATCCCATCACGCCCTCAACCAACATGGGCGTGCAGTATGCGCAGGCCGCCGCCAACGGCTTCAAGAATCTGTGGGGTGAAACCCTGCGCTTCCTGGAGTCCGAATCGGAGCACTCCTCCGCCTCGATGTCCGAGGGATTCGCGCTGGCGGGCGGACGCGTGACCAACTTCACCTCCGGGCAGGGCCTGATCCTCATGAAGGAGGTGCTTTACGTGATCAGCGGCAAGCGCCTGCCGGTGGTGTTCAACATCGGCGCGCGGGCCCTGACCAGCCAAGCGCTCAACGTCCACGCGGGCCATGACGACGTGATGGGCGTGGCGGACTGCGGCTGGGGCATGCTCTTCGCCCGCAATGCCCAGGAGGCGGCAGACCTGTGCCTGATTGCCCGTCGCACGGCCGAGGCTACCGAGACGCCGTTCCTCAACGTGCAGGACGGCTTCCTGACCACGCACACGCTGGAATCGCTGCGTCTGCCCGAGCCGGAGTTGATGCGGGACTACGTGGGTGCGCCGGGTGAGCGCTTGCGCCCGATCTTCGATCCCCAGCGCGGTATCCAATCAGGAGTGGTGCAGAACCAGGAAGCCTACATGCGGGGCAAGATCGCGCAGCGGTACTACTACGACCAGCTGCAACGGGCCCTGGTGGTGGCGATGGAGGAGTACCACGGTCTCACCGGGCGGCACTATGGGCTGGTAAGCGGCTATCGCATGACCGACGCAGACTTCGCCATCGTGGCGCTGGGCACCACGGCGGAGACGGCCGAGGCGGTGGTGGACTATCTGCGCGACCAGCGAGGTATGCGCGTGGGCGTGGTACACCCCACCGCGTTCCGGCCGTTCCCGGGGCCGGAGTTGGTGGATCTGCTCAAGAATGTCTCGGCCGTGGCAGTGATCGAGCGCATGGACAACCCCGCCGGCCAGAGCAATCCGCTCACGGCGGAGGTGAAAGCGGCCTTCTGCGATGCGCTGACGGGGCACCCCGCCTATCCCAAATTGCACCGCATTCCGGACATCTACTCGGGTGCGGCGGGACTGGGCAGCCGCGACGTGCGCACGGCGGATCTGATCGCGGTATACGAGATGCTGGCCGGCGGCGATGCAGAGCACCGCTCGTTCTTCAGCCTCAACGTGGATCACCCCACAGCGCTTCCCACTGAGACCGCGCCGGACATCCGGCCGCCGAAGGCGTTCTCCATGCGCGGCTACTCCATCGGTGGCTATGGCTCGGTGACCACCAACAAGGTGATTGCCACGGTGGCGGCCGATCTGTTCGGTGTCTACGCCCAGGCCTATCCCCACTATGGGTCGGAGAAGAAGGGCCTGCCCACGAACTACTACCTGACCCTCGCCCGCGAGCCCATCCGCACCCACTGCGAGATGGACCAGGCGGAATTCGTCCCGCTCAACAACGTCAACGCGCTGCACCTGGGTGACCCCTTCGAGGGGCTCAGCGAGGGTGGTATCGCATTCGTGCAGTGGGCCTCGGACGATCCCGCGGCGCTCTGGGCCGGCGTGCCGCTGGCTTCGCGGCGCAGCCTGCGCGATGCCCACGCACGCCTGTACTACCTGGACGCCGCCCGTATTGCGCGCGAGGAGACAACGCGGGCGGACCTGGAGATCCGCATGCAGGGCATCGTGCTGCTGGGCGTGTTCCTGCGCGTGGCGCCGTTCCGCGAGCAATTGGGCCTCGCGGATGAGGATCTGCTGGCGCGGGTGGAAAAGGCCCTGCACAAGTACTTCGGCCGCCAGTCCGAGCAGGTAGTGCAGGCAAACCTGCGCTGCGTGGAGCGGGGCTACCGCGATGTGCGCGAGGTGCCCGGTGAGCTGATCCGCGCTTCGGCCGGCGAGGAAGCGGCGCACTATGCCGGCCGCACTGTGGCGGAGATAATGCACCGAGGCGTGGTAACCTGCCGGCCCGATCAGCCGCTCAAGGAGGTCGTGCGAACGATGGAGTCCGAGCACATCTCGGCCATCGTGGTGACCGATCCCGGCGGGCACATGGCGGGCATCCTTTCCACGACCGATCTCACGCGTGCCTCCATGAGCCCGGTGGAACGGCTGGAGTTGCCCGCCCTGCAGCCGCGGCACCTGATGACCTCCGACGTGATCTGCACCTGGCCGGGCGAGCCGCTCAAGGATGCCGTGCAGAAGATGCTCTACCACCGTGTACATCGGCTCGTGGTGACGCAGTCGGAGAGCGACCACACGCATCCGGTCGGGATCCTGTCCATGACCGATCTGGCGCGCGCGACCGGACAGCTTGTCTAAGCGCCGCGGCGCGCACGAGAGGCGCCATGATTCAGCCCAGCGGGAGACGCGCTTTCCTGCGGAACGCCGGCGCGGGTGTGCTGGCGCTGGGTGCCGCGCCCTGGCTGGCGGGATGCGGCGGCGTGGTGCGCGACGACTTGGCCGACCCCTCGGTGGCCCGTCCCCGCGGCGTCAGCACCCAGGAGGCCGAATGGTTGGGCCTGGCCGCACTGGCCCCCAGTGGCCACAACGCGCAGCCCTGGACGGTGCGCATCGTTCAGCCGGGGCGCTGGGTGATCGGGTCCTCGCGCGAGCGCTGGCTGCCCGCGGTGGACCCGGACAATCGCGAGCTGCTGCTGTCCGTGGGCGCGTTCGTGGAGAATCTGTCGTTGGCCGTGGGAACGAAAGGTTACCGGCTGCAGGTGGCGCCGCTGACGGACGAGTCGCACGCGGCCGACCTGCTGGACGTGCGCCTGACGCCCATCGAGCCAGTGAACTATCCGCTGGAGCGCATGCGCCAGCGCTGCACCGTGCGGGCGGCGCTGCCGAGCCGGCCCCTGCGCGCGAAGGATTGGGAGGCGCTGCGGGCGCACGCACCCGAGCAGGTGTTCTACTACCAGGTCGGCAGCCGACAGGCGGAGTTGGTGCGCACCGCCACGCTGGAGGCCAACCGCGGGCAAGCCGCCCGGGACGATTCCGTGCGGGAACTGGCCGCCTGGATCCGCTGGCGCGATACCGCGGCCCGGACGCTGCGCAACGGGCTCACGCCGGAGGCGATGGGCATCCACGGCCTCACCGGCTGGTATGTGCGCCACTTCTATACCCCGGCGGACGTGCTGACGGCGGACTTCCGGCGCCGCACGCTGGAGCGCGTGACCGAGCAGCTCGATCACAACGGCGGCTGGATCGCGGTCACGAGCACGGGACCCCGACTGGCGGATGTGGTCGCGGCAGGGCGCGTGTTCGAGCGCTTGGCGCTGGAGGCCCTCGCTCTGGGCATTGCGGTGCACCCGATGAGCCAAGCGTTGGAAGAGTCTCCCTGGAGCGAGCACATGAGCGATGAACTGGGCCTGTCCGAGGCCGTGCAGTTCCTGTTGCGCGTGGGCTACGTGGAGGACTATCCGCGGCCGATGAGTCTGCGCATGCCACTGGTGCGCTTCGTTACCGTCTGACCCGACTGGCCGGCCGCACACAACGATCGAGCAGGAAGCAACCCGAACCGAGCAGAGGCAACCCCATGGCATTCCGTGACGAAGAGCGGGTCGTCGTCTCCAAGGTCACCTCGCGGCGACCCTCCAGCGCGGGCGAGGGTCCGCTCATGAAAGAGGCGCACGAGCCGTTGGAATCGCATGGCCCGCACTGGGCCTTCACGGCCTTCGAGCTGGACCTGGACGGTTACGTGGACCAGTTCAACGAGCAGGTCATTGGCGCCTATTCCGGCGGAGAGGGCGGGGCCTTGCCAGCGGATGTGGGCATTGCGCGCTCGCTGGTGCCGCCGGGGACGGGCGTGTTCCGTGACTTCTCGCACGTTTCCCCGGAGCTGCCGCACTTCATCGCGGACAAGTGCGTGGCCTGCATGGAGTGCGTGACAGCCTGCCCGGACACGGCGATCCTGGGCAAGGTAGCCGAGTCGCACATCGTGGACGCGGAGGCGGAAGCCATCCTGGACGAGGGCGAGCGCGACGACTTCCGCGCGCAATGGGTGGAGACCACCAAATTCCATGGGGTCTACGCCAAGAAGGGAGAAACGGGCGGGCTGTTCGCCATCTACGTTGACCCCGCCAAGTGCAAGGGCTGCGGGGAGTGCGTGGAGGTGTGCGGCAGCCACGCGGCGCTGGAGATGGTCACCAAGGAGGAGCCGCTCGTGCAGCGCTACCGCACGCGCACCCAGCACATGCAGAGCCTGCCCGAATCGCCTGAGCGATTCCTGGCCCGCAAGCTGCCGGTGGATACCATGCTCAAGGAGGACCGCTCGCTGCTCTATGTGGGCGGGGCGGGCTCCTGCGCCGGCTGCGGCGAGGCCACGGCGATCCGCATGATGCTGGCGGCGACCGGCGAGGAGTACGACCGCGAGGATATCGGCATCGTGGCGGCGACGGGCTGCAACACGGTGTACGGCTCCACCTATCCGCACAACCCGTTCCGCGTCACCTGGAGCAACTCGCTGTTCGAAAACGCGCCTACGGTGGCCATGGGTGTGCGCACCCGCTGGGAGCAGCAGGGCTGGGGGCACAAGCGCCTGTGGGTGTTCGGCGGGGACGGCGCCATGTACGACATCGGCTTCCAGGCCTTGAGCCGCCTGCTGGCCTCCGGCATGGATGTCAAGGTGCTCGTGCTGGACACGCAGGTGTATTCCAACACCGGCGGGCAGGCCAGCACCTCCACACTGACCGGCGCCGCAGCCAAGATGGCCCCGTACGGCAGCGCCATTCCCGGCAAGGTGGAGCGCCGCAAGGAACTGGCGAACATCGCCATGATGCACCCGGGCGTGTTCGTGGCGCAGACCAGTACCGCGTACATTCCCCACTTCTACCAGGCCATCAAGGATGCCAATGCCTACCCGGGCCCGGCCCTGGTCAACGTCTACACCACCTGCCAGCCCGAGCACGGGGTGGCCGACGACCTCTCGCAGCTCCAGGCTCGGCGTGCGGTGACGAGCCGCGCCTTCCCGATGTTCGTGTTTGACCCGCGCAAGGGCGAGCGCATGCGCGAGCGCCTGAGCCTGCGCGGCAATCCGGGCACTGCGGACGACTGGGCCACGGACCCCAAGACCAAGCAGCCCTTCGATTTCGTGGAGTTTGCCCGCACGGAAGGGCGCTTCGCCAAGCAGTTCAGCGCGGATGGCAAGCCGTCCGAGGCCCTGCTGGCAGCCCAGGCGGATCGCCTGGCCAACTGGCACCTGCTGCAGGAGCTGGCAGGGGTGGGCCAGCCGGCCGCAGCCGAAAAGCCAGCGCCCAAAGCCGCGCCCGACAAGGCGGCGCCGAAGGCCGAGGCGGCGTCCTAATCCGGGCCGCAGGCCAGCGCGTTGATGGCGCTTGGGCTACGTCGTACTGGCTTGAGCCGTGCGCGCCTTCAACGAGGCGGAGCTCAAGCAGATCGTCGCCGGGCTGCCCTAGGCCCGCACCGGCTGCGCGCGCCAGGGAGGCGCGACGCCGTCTACTCGAACAGTGGCTCGTCCTCGGCCACGTCGTGCGGCTGCCCTTGATGGCACGAAATTCCATCCGCACCCTGCCGCGGCACTACTGATCGGCCGTCCCCCTCGCGGCTTCCCACGCCAGGTCACTGAGTCTCCGTTCGGGAATTGACCCGAATTGTCCACCCGGTGTGTGACAACCGCCTACAGTCGATTCTGCTCCACTCCTATCAGGGGCTATCAGCAGAATCTGTGATAGCGGTATGCCCCTGGGGAGAGCTAAACAACTAACCCAAATGGGGTATTTAGGGATTTTTAACTTGACTGTGGAAACGTTTTTAATTAAAAGCTCATTAACATGATGTCATCGAAGTGACCGACGCTGACATTCGCCTACGGACGGGTGGATGCGATTCGACGCCTGACGACAGCAGGAAGCTGGCGGGCGCAACGCATGCCGAAAGGGGGACACCGTGGGCGCATACATGCACGCATTCGTCGTGGCGGCCGGCCTGGCTGCCCTGTTGATCCTCGCAGGCTGTGGTCCCGCGCCGTGTGGGCCGGGGGCGACCGACACCGCCAGCACGCAGGCGCCCTGCGGCAGCGGCGGCGGTAGCGGCAGCGGTGGTCCGACCGAGGTGGGGGGCGCCGGTGGTGGAGGTGGGGGTGGTGGGTCGCCCACGGGCTCGGGTGGCGGCAGCGGTGGCGGTGGCACCGGCCTGGACAGCGGCGGCTCGGGCGGTGGCGGATCGTTCGTGGCCGACGGGGGCTCGCTGGACGGCAGTGGCGGTAGCACCGTCCTGGACCGGGGAGCCTCCACTTCGGATGTGGTCATCGGCCTGCGCTTCCCAGCCATTGCGGACGATGCCCGCACTGGCGACTGGCAGTGGGCAAATGCACTGGCGATCCCGGCCCACGTGGAAGCCGCGGCCGTGTCCAACAGCGGTCGCACCCAGAACCAGTGGGTGGACCTGACGCTGGATCCGCAAAGCTTCCGCCTGAGCGATTCCGTACGGTTCTCGGTGACCCGTGGCACCTATGACATCCACGTGCTGATCACCATGGCGGACGCCGTGCAATACACCGCCAGCATGCGGCAGTGGTCGCTCGACTTCGGCGAGCACACCGTGTCCCTGCTCGCGGCCCCGGCGATGGCCGATAACCAGCTCAGGCTGGTGGATGTGCCGAACCTCCAGCGCTGGTGGCCGTTCTCCAACTGGTCGTGGAACAGCGATGACGTGGGCGGATTCACGGTCCACACGGAAAGCAGGTGGCGCTCCTTCCGCGTCAATCCGGAGCTGGGAGCCCACTGGGTGTCCCTCGCCTATCCGCCGGGCCTCGACTTCCTGCAGGTCTATCCCTACCTGTCCAGCACCGACTGACAGCGCAGGCAACCCGGACGCGCCGCTATTGCGATAGCGACGCGCCCGGTCTCCCTCAGTCCTGCTCCACCGCCGCGCGGATGGCCGCGGCGATCTCCTCCATGCGTGCCGACGGAAGGCTCAGCGCGGGGCGGGCTAGGCTTTGCCCCGCGCGGCGGGGGATGATGTGGAAGTGCACGTGGAACACGACCTGCCCGGCCGGTGCGCCGTTGTTGAGGCTCAGGTTGTAGTGCGGCGTGCCCATGGCCCGTGTGACGGCACCCGCCACAGTGCGCAGGGCCCCCATCAGGTGCGTGGCCACCTCGGGCGGCAGGTCGTGGAAGGCCGCCACCTCGTGCTTGGGCACGACTAGCGTGTGGCCCTCGGACTTGGGGTTGATGTCCAGGAAGGCGAGGGTGTGCTCGTCCTCGTAGACGACGTGCGCGGGCAGCTCGCGCTGGATGATGTGGGTGAAGATGGAAGCCATGGTTTCTGCCGGATCGTGAAGGGTAGCGCAGCGGCGCGGTTTCAGACCCCTTAACAGGTTTGCCGCCGCAGTCAAAGCGCCGGGGCCGCGTTTGCGGCACAACACCGGCCCGTCTGGTGCCCATCGCCGCCCAGGCCGCGGCCGCCAAGGCGCCGGGGCCTTGGCGGCCGCGGCCAATTGCATTTCCGCGCCCGATGGGATTTCCTGGAAGCAGAGGGCCACGCCAGTCGGCACGCCCAGCAGGCGCTGCTGTCGCGGCTAAGGCCCATCCCTTGCCAGTCTGCCGATCCAAAGGAGCGAGATCATGCGCATTGTGAACGGTTCCGCCACGCCCCAGCCCGCCGACGTGCTGTACCGGCGCTGCACCATCGACCTGGGTAGCGGCGCGGTGCGCATCGAGGAGGTGCCCTGCGCCAACCTGGAGGATGTGCTGGGCGGCTTCGGGCGCAGCTTCCAGATGCTCGCGCAGCGGGAGATCAAGGCGGCCTACGTGCCGGAGAACCGGCTCATCGTGAACACGGGACTGCTCACGGGCACGGATGTGATGACGGGCCTGCGCACGTACTTCTCCGCTTACAGCCCGCTCAAGGTCTCCAGCAAGGGGCTGCCCTCGGCCATGTGGAGCGCGGGCAGCGGCAAGTTCGGCAGCAAGCTGAAGTGGGCCGGGCTGGACGAGGTGATCTTCGAGGGCCGCTCCGCCACGCCGGTCTATGCGGTGCTCTCCGAGGGGCCGGACGGGCCGCGCGCTGAGCTGAAGCCGGCCGATGCGCTGCGCGGTCTGGATACGCACGAGAAGATCATGCACCTGGCCGGCGACTACCCGGATGCCCACTTCGCCGTGATTGGCCAAGCCGGCGAGGCCTACGAGAACTGTTACATGGCGGCCGTGGCCATGAGCACGGAAAACCAGCTCAAGTCCCACGACGACAAGTGCCGCTACGCCGGGCGGGGCGGCATGGGCAGCATGATGGGTTACAAGAACCTGCTGGGCATCGTGGCCCAGGCCAAGGATAAGCTGGGCAAGCTGACGCCCGACCTGCGCGACCTGAACCGCGCCATCGCTACGGGCCCCGGCTCGGCCAAGTTCCGCGAGACCGGCAAGGGCGGCACGGGCGGCACCTGGAGCAACTACGAGCCGCTGCACAAGGTGCACGTGGTGCCGGAGCTGAACTTCCGTCCGCGCGGGGACGACCAGCCCGTGAAGATGATGCGCCCGGAGATCGAGAAGCACTTTGCCATCAAGGCGGAGAGCTGCTGGCGCTGCGGCATCAACTGCCACAAGAACGTCTACGAGCGCACCCCGGAGGGCAAGCCCGGCAAGTACCTGGCCAAGTTCGATTACGAGCCGGTGAACCTGCTCTCCACCAACGTTGGGTTGGAGGACGGCCACGAGGTCGCGGACGTGATCCGGCTGGTGGACAACCTGGGGATGGATTCCATCTCCATCGGCACCACCGTGGCCTACGTGCTGGACTACAACCAGCGCCACCCGGACAAGCCGCTGTTCAACGGCGCCACCTTTGGCCAGCACGCCAAGATCCACGAGCTGATCGACCAGACCGGGCGCGGCAAGCTGCCGGAGATCGGGCACGGGGTGAAGCGCCTCTCCGAATCGTTGCACGAGCCGGGTTATGCAATGCAGGTGAAGGGGCTGGAACTGCCCGCGTACATCCCGGACACGAATCCCGGCTATGCCTGGGCCATCGCGGGTGGGCACATGTCCATGGCCACCTTCATGCTGCTGGCCCTGCAGGGCGATACGTCCATGGACTACTGGGTGGACGCCATCACGCAGAAGGGGCTGTATCAGGTGCGCGATGACCTGCTGGGCTCCTGCAAGTTCGCCGGCATGAACCACAAGATGGCCCTCACCGCCCTTAAGGAGGTCACAGGCCTGGATGTGACCCAGGACGAGCTGCTGGCCGCCACACGTCGCGCCTTCCTGCGCGGGCTGGTGCTGGAGCAGCGCCAGGGCTACGACGACGCGGACTACACCCTACCCGCGCAGGTGTTCGAGGATCCCAACCCCAATCTGGGCGTGCCTAGCTTCCTGACCCCCGAGTTCTTCAGCGAGCTGAAGCAGCGCGTGTGGGCCGTGTTCCGTCCGGAGATGGAACAGCTTTCGGCCTAGATGATGGGCGTGCGCATCGAACTGGCACACATGCTGGCGGACCTGGCTGGCGGCGCGGACACGGTGGAGGTGGAGGCCGATACCGTGGGCGCCGCCCTGCGGGCCCTGACCGCCCGGCACCCGGCGCTGGCCGCGCTGGTCTGGCGCGATGGTCGATTCAACGATCAGCTTGTGGCCTTTCTCAACCGCCACGATGTGCGGCATCTGCAGGCGCTGGACACCCCCGTGCAGTCCGGCGACCGGCTGATGCTAATTACCGCCGTGGAGGGGGGCTGACGGGGCCTCACCCCCGGCCCCTCTCCACTGCGTGGCGAGGGGAGCTCCTGGAAGCCATGCTTCGCAAAGCACAAAAGAGGAAAGCGGGACAACGCAATCTGGCGCCCGGAGTATGGCCAAAGCTTCGGGATCGTGCAGTTGCGATGCGCCAAGCCCCAACTGACGCAGAATCCCTGCTGTGGAAACATCTTCGCAATCGACAGCTGAATGGCCTTAAATTTCGCCGCCAGCACGCCATCGACCGACTCATCGTGGATTTCTGCTGTATTGAAGCGGGTCTGGTGATTGAGCTTGACGGCCCGATTCACGACGAGGATCCGCCGAGAGACGAAACGCGGGATGCAACATTGGGCGAGCGAGGCTTTCGGGTACTACGGTTCAGAAACGAGCAACTCGAGTCGAACGTCCAAAGCGTCCTTGCTGCCATTGAGGCTGCCGCTCAATGAAGTAACCAAGCCTATGCCCATATGTGATCGTCGTCGGCGTCCGTGCCCTCGGACCGCATCAACTCACACATCCGCGCCGACCCAGTTTCCCCTCTCCACGCAGTGGAGAGGGGTGCCTCGCGTATGCGAGGCGGGGTGAGGCCCCGACGGACGCCCCGGATTCCTTCATGCTCTCGACTCCCCTGCACCTGTATTGTGGCGCGTCCGGCCCCTATGCCCTGGAGCTGAAGGCCGTCGGTGCAGAGCCCCGGCTGCACGAGACGGCGCCCGGGCGGCTGGAGGGCGAGCTGCCAGCGGGCTGGCAAGCGGCCGCGGTGCTTACCGCGGACGACCAGCGCGGCTTGCTGCGCTTGTACCGGCTTACGCCGGCCGGGACGCCCGCCGAGATCGCTTTCCACGGGTTCCACGTGCGGGGCGCCTTCGTGGCGGAGGCGGTGGATGGCAAGCCGCGCGACCTCAACCTGGCCTGGGCCGCCTGGCGCGGGGAGTGAGTCTCACACCACGCCGGCGGCGCGTAGGGCGTCGATCTCCTCCAGGCCATAACCCAGTTCGGTGAGGATGGCGTCCGTGTGCTCGCCCAGCAGGGGCGCGCGGCGGGGCTCGGCGGCGGGACTGGCCGAGCGGTGCAGGGGCACGCGGGCGATGGGCGCCGGGCCCTCCGCGCCGGGGAAGTTCAGCGGCTGGAACAGGCCGGCGGCCTGGGCGTGAGGATGATCCAGCGCCTGCTGGGGCGAGAGCACGGGGCCGGCCGGGATGCGGGCCGCCTCCAGATCGGCCAGGCACTGCTCCGTGGAACGCTCGGCGCACCAGCGCCCCATGCGCTCGCTGACCACCGCACCGTTGTCGCCGCGGGCCAGATCGTCCGCGAAGCGCGGGTCTTCCAGCCAGTGCGTCTCGCCCATCAGGCGCGCCCAGCGCCGGAACATGGGCTGCCCCACCGTCTGCACGATCACCCAGCCGTCGCGCGTGCGGAAGACGTCCGCTGGGGCGGCGGACTGGCCTCGGTTGCCCGTGGCCACACGGTCGCGGTGCCGAAGCGCCTGCTCGATGAGGATGGAGTTGTTGACCGTGAGTGCCGAGCCCAGCAGGGACGAGGACACGTGCTGCCCCCGGCCCGTCTCGCGCCGCTCCATCAGCGCCGCCAGCGTGCCCAGCGCGGCGTGCAGGGCCGTGGTGAAGTCCACGTAGGGCACCGAGGCGCGCATGGGCTCGTCGGGATGCCCCGTGAGGTGCATGGCGCCGCTCATGGCCTGGCCGATGCCGTCGAAGCCCACGCGATCGCTGAAGGGTCCGCCGCTGCCGAAAGCCGAAACGGTGGTGAGGACGACGTCCGGCCGCGTGGCCCGCAGCGTCTCGTAGTCCAGCCCCATGGCCTGCAGCGCGGGTGGCGGCAGGTTGGCCACCACCACGTCCGCATCGGCCAGCAGGCGCTGGAACACCTCTCGGCCCGCGGGCGTGGCCAGGTCCAGTGTCATGCCGCGCTTGCCGCGGCCCATCTGTAGGAACAGCGAGCCGTCGCCGGAATCCGCCACGGGCAACAGCCAGCGGTCCTCGCCGCCGCTGGGGCGCTCGATGCGGATCACGTCCGCGCCCAGCTCGCCCAGCAGCATGGCGCAATAAGGACCGGCGATGTAGCGCCCGCAGTCCAGCACGCGCGTGCCCGCCAGCAGGTTGGGCATGGCGTCCCCTTTCGCCCGGTGCCGGCTAGCCTTCCAGGCCCAGGGCGGCCATGAAGCGGTGACGGATGAAGGTGGGGCTCTTGGGCGGCGCCTTGCCGGCACGCTGGTCGTCCACCAGCACGTGGATGAACCAGGGCCCATCCTCCACCAGAGCGCGCTGCACGGCGGCCTCGAAGGCGGGTAGGGTTTCCACGCGCTCCACCTTTTCGATACCGGCGCCTTCGGCCATCTTCGCCAGATCCGCGGGCCCCGCCGTGGCGGTGGGCTGGTGGCCGGTCAGCTCGAACATGCGGTTGTCCCACACGATGTGCACGAGGTTCTTCGGCGCGCGCCAAGCTTCGGTGGCAAGGCTGTTGAGGTTCATCAGCAGGCAGCCATCGCCCTGCAGCACGATCACGCGCTTGTCCGGCTGCGCCATGGCCACGCCCAGGCCGATGGAGGACGTCATGCCCATCGCGTTCCAAATGTAGAAGTTGCGCGGGCGGTCCTTTGCTTCCATCAGGGTGAACTTGGGGTTGCCTAGCCCGGCCACCACCAGCTCGTCGTCGGAGAGGTGCTTGACCAGGGCCTTGGTGGCTTCCAGCATGTTGATCATCGGCATTCCCTTTGGGGGCAGGGTCGGCGGTCGTTGAGAAGGGCAGCCAGGCGGCGCGGTCAGGCGCCCAGTTCGCCCATGAAGCGGTGGCGGATGCCCGTGGCGCTCTTGGGATTGGCGGGGTTGCGCTTGGCGCGCTCGCCGGCCACGACGGCCAGGATGAACCACGGCCCATCGCCCGCGAGCGCCCGCTCCAGCGCGGCCTCGAAGGCGGCCAAGGTCTCGGCCCGCTCCACCTTGGGGAAGCCGGCACCCTCGGCGATGGCGGCCAAGTCCGCCGGTCCGGACGTGGCGGTGGCCTGCTGCCCGGTCATCTCATACATGCGGTTGTCCCAGCAGATGTGCACGAGATTGCGAGGGCCGCGCCAGCCCTCGCTGGCCAGGGACGAGAGGTTCATCAGCAGGCTGCCGTCGCCATCCAGCAGCACCACGCGCTGTTCCGGCGCGGCCGTGGCCAACCCCAGGGCCAGCGAGGAGGCCGAGCCCATCGCGTTGCGGAAGTAGAAGTTGCGCTGGCGTCCGGGCTGGGCGTTGAACAGGTTCAGCCCCGGATTGCCCAGCGATGCCACCACGGGCACGTCGTCGGACAGGCGGCGGCATACCGCCTGCGTCGCTTCCAGCATATTCATCATCGGGGCCGCTCCGGCAGGGTCGTCATTCCTTCCAGCCGGCGAGCTGCGTCGAGATCAGCAGGGCGGCGGGGCTTTCGGTGGAGTAGCACAGGCGCAGGAAGCCCTCGGTCAACACGGCCACCTCGTCCTCGCGCTTCAGCTCAAAGTACGGGATGCGCATCGACCGGAAGATTTCCGGCAGGGATTGCCCCATCATCACCTGGGTGGAGTTGAACTCGCCCAGATCGCCCCGGAAGCCGATGATCATCGGCACGGGGATGCGGTAGGGGATGGGCAGCGACGCCAGCGCATTCAGCGAGTTGCCGATGCCCGAAGTGGGGCAGAGCAGCGCGCCGCGCTTGCCACCCAGCGCCTGGCCGCACGTGACGCCCACGCCCTCCTCCTCGCGTGCGAGGGGCAGCAGGTCGAAGTCCTTGTCATCACGCATCAGGGTGAGCAGCTTCTCGCCCATGGCGTCCGGCAGGAAGTTGATGTGGCGCACCTGGTACTTCTTGAGCACGTCCACGATGGTGTTTGGCCACGACATCGCTGAATGATCCCGAACTGAAGGTGGTGCGCCCGCAGATGGGGGCGCGGCTGCGAGCCAGGACCCGCGAGGGCCCGGGCGGCGTCACCTGCACTGTCTATCCCGTTTGTCTCCCCCTTTGCAAGGCCGCCTGGAGCGCCCGCGGCGCATGCGGGCCTGCGAGCACTGCCCGGCGGGCGGCCCCGGTGGCCGCGAACATCGCGAAGCTCAGGGTGAAGGGCAGCGTCGGGCAAGCCCGGTGGGCCCTGGCGTGTGAAGCCTGGGAGGGCCGGAAAGGGACCCGCGATCCCTGCGCTCAGCGGCTAGACTTCCGGCGCGGGCGGTGTGTATGATGCGGGATAAATAGCGGAGGCCTGCGCATTCCGACCGCCGCGAGGGTGCGCTCACGGGGACGCCGGCGGGCACGCAATTCCTATTTGAGGACGGCAATGTTCGGGTTAGGCATGCAGGAGCTGATCATCATCCTGATCATCGTGGTGGTGTTGTTCGGCTCCACACGGCTCCCCCAGGTGGGTGAGGGCGTGGGCAAGATGATCACCAACTTCCGCAAGAGCATGAAGCAGGCCGAGAAGGCGGGCCAGGACGACGACGACGAAGAGCCTCCGAAGAAGGAGATCCCCGGCGCCTGACGCAGTCCGCAACGGTACCCGGCAGCGGCTTCTACCCACCCTCGCTGCCGGCCCCCGCTAAGTCCCTGATGTCGCTGGAAGAAATTCTGAAGAGTCCGGCCAGGCCGCCGGGTGAGGGGCTCCGAGGGCGTTGTCCCCCGGAAGCCTTCTCGCGGCGGCGCAGCCTGTGCTGGGTCACTGGCGAGACAGTGGCTACCCCAGGACGTCCAGCACCTGCCCGGACTGGGCCAGTTCGTGCCCGGGGGGCAGCTCTTCCTGGATCAGCCCAGTGTGCATATAGGCGATGCGCCCGGGGTAGCTCAGGTAGTCGTGGTAGTCGCCGTGGATGGCGCCCCCGCCGGCATCGATCAGCACGAGCGTTTCCTCGCCGTTGAGCAGGTGGGTCACCTCCTCGTAGCGCTTCTTGGAAATCCCCTTGGCCTCCAGCATGGTGTCCAGCGCCGCGCGCGCCAGATGATCGCCCGAGATGTGTAGCAGCCCGCGGCGGCCGTTCACCTGCTTTTCGATGCGCACACCCAAGGCGGGAATGGCGTGGACGGAGTGGAAAAAGTCGAACGTGGCACCGGGGACGATTTCCATGCGCGGCTGCGCCATATCGATCGGGTGCCAATTGTGGAACTTGCGCGCCTCCTCCGGTGTGCAGCCATATACCGCCGCCAGCTTGACGCGCAGGCTGTAGTACACCTCTGGCGTTGCATATAGTTCGAAGGGCGGATCGCGCAGCGATTCGGCGGCGTCCAGATGGTCCTCGTGCACGTGCGAGAGGATGAACGCATCAATGTCCTTCGGGTCCAGCTTGAGGGCCTTGAGGTGCTGGTGCAGATAGGCCGGACAGTCCCACAGTACCACCTTGCCGTCGACGTTCAGCACGTAGCCGTTGGCTGGATCCTTGGGGTCGAAGCCGTTGCTGCGCCCCAGCACGACCGCCGTGAACTTGCCGGTCGAACGGTCGAAGTGCTTGTGCTTGATGGTGTAGTTGGGCACCTGCTCGGCGGAAACGGCCATGTCGATGTCGTAGGCATCCTCGCCATAAAGCACTCGATAGGCCGCGCCGCCCTGCCGTTCCACGTACACGGCCGGCAGCTTGTCCTGTTGCGCGTACACCTCCACGTGTTCCTTGGCCTGCATCGGGAAGAAGTTGATCATCTCCTCCACGCGGTAGGGCTTGTTCCCGTTCTCCGGGTTCTTCAGGCTCATGTAGGTGGTCTCGCCGAACAGCTCCTTGGCCACCTTGGCCGGCGTGCCGGACTCGGTCATCTCTTTGTCCGTCGGCCCCACCACCGTCACACGCAGCAGTTCCGCCAAGCCTTTGCACTGCTCTGGGAGGGCCACCACCTGAAAGCGGCGATGGCGGTCCAGCCCGCGCTGCACGAACAGAAAGTGGTACAGCGGGAACTCCAGCGAGGCCTGCGAGGAGTGCATGTGCTCCAGCTTCTCGGGCACCACCACCGTATCCGGCATGGGCAGGTGCGAAGACAGGATGCGCTTGAGCACCTCCGGCGGGCAGCCGAACAGGATGTTCCCTTGTGGGGAGCAGAACAGGAACGTGCCTTCGCCGATTTTGTGAAGCTGTACCGGCGGGCTGGTATGGTCGCTCAAGGTTGAACTCCTCGTCCGATCCTGGCGCGGAGCTTCCCCCAGGGACGCCTCCGCAGCGGTCCTCGCGCCTCTACATCAGTGGAGCCCCGGCCGAACGGGCCGGTTCATCAGGGCACGCCCCATTCGCAAGCAAATAGCTTACCAAGTTGCTGAAACGATTCCTGAATGAAATCCCCCACTGCGAGAGAGCCCCCCTGGGCGCTGCCTCTTCACTTGCGTTCCGCCGCTGCAGCGAGGCGGACGCGATGCCGCTCCATCCCTGGGCTGGACTGTCTGCGCGTCGGATCGCAGCCGACGCGGAGCGCAAGTGCGACCCCATCGCAATCGGGGTCGCGTGGCATCCCGGTCCTCGGTCGGCAGCCCGCCGACAGTCGTCCGAGGCGAGGGTCTATCGGCCCCCGGCAATGGAGGGGACGATTTGGATCACGTCTCCGCTTTTCACCTCGGTCTCCAGGTTCTTCTCGAAGCGGATATCCTCGTCGTTCAGGTAGATGTTGACGAAGCTGCGGATGCGTCCCTGCTCGTCGAAGAGATGCTCTTTGAGCCCACCATACTGGTTAAGCAGGCTGTCGATGGCCCCTTTGACGCTGCCTTCCGGTACCTCGACACTCGAGTGATTGTTCGCAAACCGTTGCAGCGCGGAGGGAATTTCGATGACCGCGGGCATGGCAATGTCCTGTATGGATCGTCGTTAATGCTGAAATTGTTGGAGATTTTAGCTTTAAAGGCTATCACTCCAGAATCGTTCACTCAAGTATTTCATGCCGTTGTCCGGGAACACAGTGACGACGCACTCGCCCGGGTGTGTCAGCGCCACCTCGCGGGCGGCCACCAGCGCGGCGCCCGAGGAGATGCCCACCAGCAGGCCCTCGCGCTTGGCAAGCTCCACCACGGCCTCGTAGGCCGCTTCGGTGCGCACGGTCATCTTGCGGTCGGCCAGGGCCGGATCGTAGAACTTGGGCACGATGGCGCTCTCCATGTGCTTCATGCCCTCCAGCCCGTGGAAAGCGGAGTCCGGCTGCACCTCGATGGCCTGAATGGCAGCATCGCGCGATTTGAGGTGGCGGGCCACACCCGTGAACGTGCCCGACGTGCCCAGCGTGGCCACGAAGTGCCGCACGTGGCGTTCGGTCTGGCGCCAGATTTCCGGCCCTGTCGCCTCGAAGTGCGCCTTCCAGTTGTTGTCGTTGCTGTACTGGTCCGCGTAGAAATACCTCTCCGGCTCCGCCTGCTGCAGTTCCTGCGCCTTGAGGATCGCGCCGTCGGAGAACAGTGCCGGATCGGTGAGGATCAGTTCCGCGCCGAATGCCTTGAGGATCTTGATGCGCGCTGGACTCACGCTGGCCGGCATGCACAGGCACACGGGATGGCCGCGTGCCGCGCCGATCATGGCGTAGGCGATACCCGTGTTGCCGCTGGTGGCATCCAGCAGCGTCTTGCCAGGTCGCAGCGCCCCGCTGCGCTCCGCCTCCTGGATGATCTTCCACGCCGCACGGTCCTTAGCGGACTGCCCGGGATTGTGCCACTCGGCTTTAGCGTACAGATTGCCGCCGGGACAGATGCGCTCCAGACGCAGCAGCGGCGTATTGCCGATCAGCTCCGTGAGCGACTGCCCATAGCGTGGGATGGGAGACTGCAGGTCTGTGGCGGTGGCGCCGGTCATCGGAAACGTGTGCGCTCCGTGCTGGCAATCAGCGATCGGCGATCCCGGCCGCGCGGCTGAGCATTGCCGTGGATTTTCTGGTTCCAGCATGCCCCGCCCACATCGCGAGGGCAAGCGCCGCGCGCCGCACCAGGGTGGCGCGCGCGCAGGTACCCGGACGGGGCTCAAACGCGTCGCTGGCATCGAGCAGGGAGCGATCGGCGAGGGAGGAGGGGGAATGGTGTGCCCCCAATGGGGCTGGTGGACGGCCGGCCCGCGCTGGGGGCCGCATAGCCCGCGCCCACAGCGGGCAGCGAGCTAGTCCACGAACAGCATCTTGTCGCGGAGCTTGTCCAGGTCTTTGGGTTGTTCCTTGTCCAACTCGTTCAGGATGTCTTGCGGGGAGAGGTAGACCTTCTTGCGCTCGGCCTCCTGGCGCGCAGCTTCCTCCTTCTTGTGCTTGTCGTAGGCCTTCAGGAAGTCCAGCGCATTAACCACGTTGCCGTGCTCGTCCTCCACCGTGATCTGGTGCAACTGCTCTTCAGTAAAGCCAGAGTCGCGAGCGAGGTCGATCAAGCGGCGCAGCTCGTTGATGTCGTACTCGCCGTGAATGCGCGTGACGGGCGAGGGGCCCGCCAGATCGGCCGCGCCGGGAGGCAGTTCGGTCTGGTTCTGGGCGCCGCCCGGCTTGAATGGCGCGAAGAGACCCGTTGCGCCAGCCCCGCCGCCGGCAGTCTTGCCGGTGCCGGCGCCCTTGTCCTTGCGGTTTGCCGCAGAGGCTGCCCTCCGCTGGGGCAATTCGGCACGCTTGTCCTTGCCCGCGTCTTTGTTCTCGGTGGCAGATGCCTTGGCTTGGTCAAGCGAATTCCCGTGCGCGGCCGGTATCGCGGATGCGCTCTGGCCGGCGGACTGCGCATATTGCGCCATGGCCTGCCCGCCGCGGCCAGGCCACCAGGGGGCCGTCACGGTCAGCAGCAGCGTGGCCATTGCGGAACTGGCGACCAGCGCGGCACGGCGAATGCGGTTCATGGTTCCTGCTCCCTTGCTCGTCAGTCCGGCCAGCGATGTCCTGCGCCGGGTGTACCTCCCAAGGAGATGCAAGTGGCTGGCCGCTCCGGGCGGTCTACGAGACAGCGCGTTGCTTGCCGCCCCGCAGGCGCCGCACTTCGGCCAGCAGCACCTCCGCGCATCGGTCCACTTCCGCGGCGGTGGTGGCGTAGCCCAGGCTGATCCGCAGCGACGACTCCAGCCGCGCCGGGGGCACGCCCATGGCCTGCAGCACGTGGCTGGGCTCGATGGCGCCCGAGGAGCACGCCGATCCCGTGGAGACGGCTACGCCCTGGAGGTCCAGCGCCACCAGCAGGCTTTGCGCCGGGACGCCCTCGAAGCCCAGGTTGGCGGTATTGGGCACACGGGGTGCGGTCTGGCCATTCACGTAGAACCCCGGTGTGCCCGCCAGGTGATGCTCCAACCGGTCGCGCAGGCTTGCGATGCGCCCATTGAGCGCGGCGAATTGCGCCTGCACCCACTCCGCGGCGCCCAGGAAGCCCTCCACCAAGGCCACGGATTCCGTGCCCGCGCGGCGGTCGCGCTCCTGGCGCCCACCCAGCAGCAGCGCTGGCACCTGCATGCCTTCGCGCACCACCACTGCGCCGATGCCCTTGGGCCCGCCCAGCTTGTGGGCGGCCACCGTAAGGGCGTCCACGCCCCATTCGTCCACATGCAGGGGGATGCGTCCGAAGGCCTGTACGGCGTCGCTGTGGATGCGCACCGGCGGCTCGTCGCTTTCCGCCGGGCGCAGCGCCCGCACGCGCCGCACCAACTCGGTCACGGGTTGGATAACGCCAGTCTCGTTGTTCACGGCCATCAGGGAGATCAGGCGCGTCTCCGGCCGCAGCAACTCCTCCACGGCCTCCGCCTGAGCAACGCCCGCCTCGTTTACCGGCAGGTAATCGACCGCAACGCCATGGGCCACCAGCCACTCCGCGCTTCGCAGCACGGAGGGATGCTCGATGGGGCTGGTGATGACGTGCGCCGGAGCGGGCGATTCGGCCGGCCAGCGCAGCAGCAGGTTGTTGCCCTCTGTGCCGCCGCTGGTGAAGAGTACCTCGCGGCGGCCGCAGCCCAGCAGGGCGGCCAGGCTGGCGCGGCCCGTCTCCAGTGCATCCCGTGCGGCCTGACCGAAGCGGTGCGGACTGGAGGGGTTGCCTGGCCACGTTTCCAGGGCCGCCAGCATGCGCTCGCGCGCTGCGGGGTGGAGCGGCGCGGTGGCGTTGTAATCGAGGTAGATGGGCGGGTGCTCGGGGGCCATCATGCGGGACGGCGTACCTCCCGCCCGGTGCGGCGGCGGCCGGCGGTCAGGAGGAGATCAGGTGGAAGTGGGAGCGCTTGAATTCCCGCTTGTCCAGTAGTTTCAAATAATGGTGGGCCATGTCCACCGGGTTGTCCAGTTCGTTGTCGAAGTCCTCCCGCGTGCTGCCCTGGATCAGGCGGGAGAAGTACAGTCGTGCCTCGTAAAGGTTCTTCTCCTGGAAGGCCAGCACGCCCAGGTAGTAGAGCGCCTGCGGACACTTGCTGGGTCCGGCCACGATGCGCTGAAAGGTCTGCTTGGCCGCATCCGCCTCGCCAATCTCCATCTGGAAGCGTCCCAACTCAAGCAGGTAGGGCGTCTCCTGCCCGGGCGTTTCGCAGGCGCTCAGGGCGCGCTCCACCTCCTTCAGGAAGTGCGCCGGGTTGAGCGTCCCACCCTCCAGCCGGGGGAACTGGATAAGTCGCACATGGCTCAACGCCGCTTCGTCCCGCGTGCCGGGCGGGAACAGGCGCGCCGCCAGCAGCTCGGTGAACAGATCGTTCAGGAAGCGCGCATCGGGATCGAACGGCACGGGCGAGCCGCACTTCTTGCACTCGAAGCGCGTGGGCGTCCACACCTCGCGGGCCGTGAGAATCTGGCGCTGTTCGATGCGTTCCTCGTCCACGAACACGGTGCCGGGCGTGTACTGGTAGGCACCGCCGCAAGTACGGCAGAGCAGGCGCACCTGACCTGCCGCTGCCTCCTGCTCGTCCTCTTCGTCCGGGCGCGCGGGCAACTCGGGATAGGGCCGCCGATGCACGTCGCAGATGAAGTGGATCAGCCGCAGCAAATCCTCTTCCCCGGCCCGGTAGTGGTTCACCAACGGCTGCAGAAACCGCACGTCGGGCAGGTGCGTCATGAGTTCCACGAACGCGTGGTAATGGTGGTTGATGAGCGGCTCGAAGTGCGGCAGCAGCCGTTCCACCAGCGCTGTCGTGCCCGCGCGGCGGAACACCTCCAGGCAGTAGTCCACGGCCTGGCTTCGCTCCGCGGTCACGTAGCCCGGCAGCCGCTCCTCCAGCAGCGCCACCAACCGCGGCATCAGGTCCGCCACGGGATATTCCCACGGTTGTGGCAGCACCTGCTCCAGCGGATAATCCACGCCCTCCAACTGGCCCGTGTAAAGCTTCCAGAGGGCATCCTTTTCCTCGTCGCGCACCCAGCCGGCGAGCACCGTGGCGCTAAGCCCGCTGATGTCCGGGCTGTGATCGCCGCGGCTGAGCAGGTTCAGCACCCGGCTCATGAACTGGGGTGAGAGCAGAGGCGATTGATAGATGCGCGTGATGTGCAGCGCCTCGGTCTCCGGGGCCGCCAGGCACTGCGCTTCCACCTGCGTCAGCAGGGCCACCAGGGGCAGCGAAGTGAGCAGGTGAAACTCCACCTCGCGCACCTTGAGAATAGAGTCCTCCCACTTGCCCAGCCAACTCGTGCAGCCCTGCATGAATGCACTGACGAACGCGGTGGCCTCGGCCTCTGGCGCCAATCGGGCCAGCAGCGCGCCGGCCAGCGGCACGAAGCGTTCCAGGCCGTCGCGGGTGTTGCCGCACTGGCCCAAGCTGTCCATCAGGTTGCGGGTCTCGGGGTCGGCATCCTCCCAGCCCAGCACTTTGAGGCACTCCTGGTATACGGCATTGAGCCGGTAGCCGCCGTTCAGCCGCGCCTGCAGGAAGCGCGACAGGTTGGCCCGACCGATGGTTGCCAGCAGGTGCTGTGTGAGATGCACATCGTTGAACAGTTCGCGTGCCGGACCATAGGCCTCGGCGAGCAGGCGCACGTGCCGCGGTGTCTGGGCATGCAGGCAGAGTTGGGCAAACAGGGTGGAAAAGAACGCGTGGTTCTGGTGGCAGGCGCCCAGGTGCGCATGCACCTCCTCCCAGTGGCCCGCCTCGTCGAAGAACAGCAACGCCTCGGTAGCGGCCTCCAGCTCGATAGGCGTGGCTTCGGCGTTGGTCACCGTATCGTGGAACCAGCGGCGCAGCAGCTTGCCTACCGGCTCGTAACCCAGCCGCCCCAAGGCCACGCCCGCCGCATGGCTGAAAGGGTGCTCCCGCGAACTGAAGGCGCGCATCAGCGGGAACGCGTAGGTGTGCATCTGATACTTGCCGATCAGCCCGATGGCCGACTCGCGGATCTCATCCTGGGGGGCTTCCCAGAGCTTGTCTATGTAGCGCGGGCAGGCATCCTGCCAGCGATCCACCAACTGGAAGGCCGCCCACATGCGCACCTGGTTGCTGGGGAACGACAGGCGCTCCACCAGGAACGGCAGCGAGAGCAGGTCGCCCGGCTCTCCCTCCCACTCCGGCACTTGTGGCGGGCGGCGCTCAGGCGGGTCGGCCCGGCGGCGCGCGCTCAGCTCGATCACTGACTCGGATTGAGTGTGTCCTGAGTCCACCATTTGGCGTTGCCCTTGAACGGATTGGGAGGCGGCGGCTGTTCAGCCTGCTGCAGGCTTTGCACCGGGGGAAGCGTACCGGGCCGGGCGCCTTGCGGGATCTGCACGGACGTGGCCGGCTGCGGGAGACGTCTGCGCACCGCGTCACCCGCGCCAGCGGGTGAACCGGCCGACTGCAACGCACCGGCACCGGGGCCGACCGGCTGGAACTGCTGCTGCTTGGCTGCGGCCTCACCCACGCCCGCCAGCGAGGAGACCGGCTGGAAGCTACTGGCGGCCGCACCGGCGCTGACGGGCAGTGGCACAGCTTCCGCCGGCGAGTGCCAGTCCTCCTTCTTGCCGGTCATCAGCGTGCGGTAGCGGTTGTAGTGCATGTTGGCCGCGGCAGAGTTGTAGAGCTTGTCATAGGCCAACGCCATGTTCAGGTGCGCATCGGCAAAGCCCGGATCCAGCGTCACGGCATGCTGGTAGGACTCCACGGCATCCTGGTACGCGCCCACGCGATAATAGGCCAGTCCCAGATTGTAGTAGGCATCCGGGGCCTGATCGTCATAGGCCACCGCCTTGCGGTAGTCCTCGATGGCGCGGTGGTAGTCCTCCGCCTGGAAGGCCGTGTTGCCACGATCGAAGAAGTGCAGGGCCGACAAGGCCGCTTCCTTCTGCGACGCGGACGAACAGGCCCCCGCCAGAATCAGCCACGTTCCCAACACCATCAAGGCGCTGCCGCGCAACCACATTACCTTTGGCACCATTGCGCTTGCGTGCTCGCTGGTCGTTCGTATGGCCGGGCGCCCATAGGCAGGCCCGGATGGACGCATTCGGTTGTCTCTCGGGTCGATGCAACATCCATGCGCGCCACCACGCTCCTTCCACGACGGCCCGCGAATGGCTGGGAGAAGACGGGAGATGCGTGGCAAAGCCCGCAGGAATGGGACAAATTGATCTGCCTGCACGCCTATGCTTAGGTGAATGTAGGGTCCGGCGCGGCTTCGCGCCGGGCTCAGATGCCACGCCCCGAGACGCCCGGCCCCGCATGAGTGAGCCCCTGAAGCTGACCCCCGAGCAGTTGACCTGCCGCTGCCAGGATGCGGACGTTCGCATTGCGCCCGAGGATGAGCCCGCGCCTCTGCTGCCGGGCCAGACGCGTGGCATGGGTGCGGTGGAGTTCGGGCTTTCGCTCAAGAAGCCGTATTTCAACGTGACGGTGGCGGGCCCTTCGCGCAGCGGCAAGACCACCATGGTGGAGCAACTGGCGCACCACCGCGCCCAGCGGGAATCCCCCGGCCACGACATCTGCATCGCCCCCAACTTCGTGGAGCCCAACCGGCCCAAGGTGATCTATCTTGCGCCGGGCAGCGGCATGCACCTGAACCGGCTCATCGAAGACCTGCTGCAGACCCTGGACGAGCAGATTCCCAAGCTCATCGAGCAGCCGCCGGTGAAGGCCCATCTGCATGAGCTCAACGAAACCTTCAACCGCCAGGCGCAGGAGCTGACGGCGTCCGTGGAGCAGTTCGCCTCCGGCCAGGGCGTATTTGTGCAGACCTCGCCCCAGGGCGTGGCGCTGATCCCGCTGAAGGATGGCAAGCCCATGCGCGACGAGGAGTTCATCGCGCTGTCGCAGGAGGAGCGGGAGCGGATCAACGAACTGCGGCGCCAGGTGCTGGCCAAGATGGCGGAGATCAATCCCAAGGTGATGGAGCTGGAGAAGCGCCGCCGCGATGCCGTGGAGGACTTCCTGGAGCGCTCCATCCGTCAGCTCGTGCACGGTTACATGGCGGGCGTGCGCCAGCGCGTGGAGGAGCACCCGGCGGTGCAGGCGTTCCTGGCGGCCCTGGAGCAGGAGTTGGTGGAAAAGCGCTTCCTGTTCCTCTCCGAGGCGGGCTCACAGCCCTTCGGCGGCGTGCAACTCCAGGTGCTGCGCGAGCAGTTCGCGCACAACTGCAAGGTCAACGTGCTGGTGAACCGCTCCGGCGCCGAAGGCGCGCCGGTGATCGTGGAGACCAACCCCACCTTCTCCAACCTCATCGGCGGGGTGGATTTCATCGAAGAGCGGGGCGTGCTCAAGACGGACTACAACCAGATCCGCGCGGGCAGCCTGATCCAGGCCACCGGGGGCTACCTGATCGTGCAGGCTCATGACCTGCTGCAGTATCCCACCGCCTACCTGGCCCTCAAGCGCGCGCTGCGGACGGGCAGCATCGTGCTGCGCGACCAGTTTGCCGAATGGGGCCTGCGCTCCGGCTCGCACCTGGAGCCCGAGCCGGTGGACGTGGAGACGAAGGTGATCGTGGTGGGCGACGACGAGTTGATCCAGCTCATGCACAGCTACGACGACGAGTTTGCCGGGATGTTCAAGATCCACGCGGACTTCTCGCAGACCCTGCTGCGCGACGAAGACGTCTTGGAGCAGCTCGTGACTTATCTGACCTACCATGCGCGCCGTCACGATCTGCTTCCCGTCACCGAAGGCGCCCTGGCCCGCGTGGTCGAAGAGGCCAGCCGCCGCGTATCGCACCAGAATCGCCTCTCAGCGCAGGTGAACGAGCTGCTGGACATCCTGATCGAGGCGGACGTGCTGGCCCGTGGTACCCAACAGGAGCAGCTCACGCGCGAGTTGGTGCAGCAGGCTCTGGATCAGCGCCAGCACCGCCACAGCAAGATCGAGGAGATCGTCAAGCGCGAGATCAGCGAGGGCACGATCCTGCTGGACTTCGACGGCGCCAAGGTGGGGCAGGTGAACGGGCTGGCGGTGTACCAGGTGGGCCGCGTGGCCTTCGGTATCCCCACGCGCATCACGGCGCAGGCCTATGCGGGGCGCCGCGGGCTCATCAACATCGAGCGCGAGGCGGACTTGTCGGGGCGAATTCACACCAAGGGCGTGCTGATCCTCAACGGCTACCTGGGGCGGCTTTTCGCCCGCAAGCACCCCCTGGCGCTCTCGCTCTCCATCACCTTCGAGCAGACCTATGGCGGCATCGAGGGCGACTCCGCCACCTGTGCCGAGTTCTTCGCGGCGCTGTCCGCCATCTCCGGCGTACCCCTGCGCCAGTCCATCGCCGTGACGGGCTCCATGAACCAGCACGGCGAGGTACAGCCCATCGGTGGCGTCAACGAAAAGGTCGCGGGCTTCTTCCAGTTCGTGAAGGAGCACGACTTCCCGGCCGGCAGTGGCGTCATCATCCCCGCCGTGAACCAGGTCAACCTGCTGCTCTCGGACGAGATCATTGCGGCCGTGCAGGCCGGGCGCTTCGCCATCTACCCGATCCGCCGCATCGAAGAGGGCCTGTCTATCATCACGGGCAAGCCCACTGGCGAGCCGCTGGCCGATGGCGCCTTCCCGCCGGATTCGGTCTACGGCCTCGCCGCCGCCAAGCTCACCGAGTTCCTTCCCAAGGACGACAAGACCGGCGAAGGGCCGCAGGGGTAGAGGCCCGCCAACTGGCGGCATCGCGCTCGTGTCCGCACCCCGTGCAAGGCTATCCTATCGGATGCCCGGCGCGGGGCCGGTTCCCCGGCCTGCCATGCAATTGACCGCTCGGCCCCAAAGGCGTACCTGTGGGACCTTGCACAGTTGCGCGAACAACGGCCGAACGCGGAGGGCCCGGACCATGGACAACCAAACAATTTGCGGGGTCGGCACCGCCATGATCACGCCATTCACGGCGGACGGCGCCGTGGACATGGCGGCCATGGAGCGCTTCATCGACTTCCAGATCAAGGGCGGCGTGAACTTCCTGGTGCCACTTGGCACGACGGGGGAGACGCCCACGCTCACCGACGCGGAGCAGGAGGAGATCATCCGCCTGTCCCTGCGCATGGCCGAGGGCAAGGTGCCCGTGGTGGTGGGCTGCACCAGCAACAACACGGCCGAGGTGGTTGCGCGCGGCAAGCGCTTCCAAGCCATGGGCGTCACGCACGTGCTGAGTGCCTGCCCCTACTACAACAAGCCCACGCAGGAAGGCATCTACCAGCACTTCAAGGCACTGCGCGAAGGGACGGGCCTGGAGATCATGCTGTACAACGTACCGGGCCGCACCTCGTCCAACGCCCTGCCGGAGACCATCGCGCGCCTGGGCGCCGACGGCATCATCTTTGGCGTGAAGGAAGCCTCCGGGAGCATCCAGCAGATCCAGTCGCTCTGCCAGAAGGTCAACGGAAGCCTGCAGGTGTGCAGCGGTGATGATGCCATGACCCTGCCCCTGATGTCCGTGGGTGGCGTGGGCGTGGTTTCCGTGGCCTCCAATGTGGTGCCGCGGGCCATGCGCGAATGGACGGACACCATGACCGAGCGCAACTACGTCAAGGCGCGCGAGCAGCTCAAGCCGCTGCTGCCGCTGTTCGATGCGTGCTTCGTGGAGTCCAATCCCATCCCGGTGAAGGCCGGCGCCAAGCTGCTGGGCCTGATGGACACCAATTACCGCCTGCCCATGGTGCCGCCGGCGCCCAAGACCGTGGAGATCATGGAACAGGCGCTGCGCCCGTTCCGTTAGGCCGGTCGCGCGGCCCGCGCCGTGGGCCGCCTTCCGCTTCCCATTGTACCCCCGCCTGCCCCGCGTATCTCATTCCGCGCCGGGTAGGCCTTGCGTTGGCCGTATGCCCCTCTGCCGCACCGAACGCCTCCCCTCCGGATTGACCACGGTCGTGCTGGAGATGCCGGGTCTGCACCAGGTGCAGTTGACCCTGTTCGTCCCCGTCGGCTCACGCCATGAGGCGCCCGGCGATTGCGGCAGCTCGCACTTCGTGGAGCACATCCTGTTCCGCGGCAACGCGCTGTATCCCGATGGAGATGCGCTGAATCGCGCCTTCGAGGGCGTGGGTGGCATGCTCAACGCGCACACGGGCGTCGAGGCCACCGAATACGAGGTGACCCTGCACCCCGCGCACCTGGACGAGGCGCTGCGTCTGATGGCGGCCTTTGTGCGCGCACCCACCTTCGGTGAGTTGGAGAAGGAGCGTCGTATCCTGCTGGACGAGCTGAGCTACGACTACAACGAGGAGGGCGCCCTGGTGAACGTGGGCACGCTGTCCTCCCAGTTGATGTGGCCGAATCATCCGCTGGGCCTCAGCGTGGGCGGCGTGCCGGAGACCATCGCCGCGCTGGACGAGGTACACCTGCGGGCCCACCACGCCCGCTACTATCGTCCCGAAGGCATGGTGCTGGCACTGGCCGGGGCTGTGCAGGCAGACGCCGCCCTGCGCTCGGTGGAACGGCACTTCGGCGACTGGCGGCCTGCACCGGCCGGCCTGGCGACTGCGGCGCTGGCGGCCCCGTCACCGCGGGGTGGCGGGCCGTTCGTGAAGACGGTGCACGACGCGGACAATCAGCTCCACTTGCAGCTCAGCTTCCCGGCCCCCGGCTACAACGATGCGGATGAGCTGGCGATGGCCCTGCTGGCCCGCACGCTGGACGACGGCCCCACCAGCCGGTTGCAGCGCGAGATCCGCGAGGAACGGGCGCTGGTGTACCACATCGTCGCGGCGCACTCCGGCTATTGGGACACCGGTGCCTTCGATGTGGCCACCTCCGTCAAGCCGGAGCTGTTCGGCGAGCTGCTGGATGAGCTGTTGGGCGTGCTGGCGGACGTGCGGACGCACGGCCCCACGGCGGATGAGGTGGAGCGGGCGCGGCTGCGGTACCTGTTCGAGCTGGAGTTCGACCGCGACTCGCCCGCGGCCGGGGTGGGTCGCTACGCTTGGCCATTGCTCTACGCCACCGTGCGTGACGAGGATAGCGAGCGCGCCCAGATCGAGGCGCTGAGCCGCGGACAGCTCGCGGCGCTGGCAGCGCGGCTGTTCACGGCCGACCGCGTGCACGCCGTGCTGGTGGGGCCTGTGGATGCGGACGTGGAGCGGCGCCTACGCGATGCGCTGGCCGCTTTCTGATGAGGAGGCCACACGAGGCGGGGTTACTGGACGATGTGGGAAGCGAAAAAGAGGGTGTGCCGCCCGTGTGGTACTGGAATGGGTTAGGGGGGACGCTGACCACACGAAACGGCACACCTTCAGGGGACGACTCTTTGACCGGCGGCGTGGCTCAGGACAAGGATCCCGGAATCCCGCCTTCGGTTTCGGCTTCCAGGCGGTGCGCAGCGCAGCGGTTGAAGTCGTCGAGGTACGGGAAGTACGGATCGACCTCCATGGCCACCTCTCCGCAGGCATCGCAGGTGCAGGTAGGTGTCTCGCTGAAGTACTGCGCCCAGAAGTTGCTCAGAACAGGTCGGGCCTGTTCCGGCGCCTTGATCGTGGCTGGCATGGTTCCAGGATCCCCCTAATGTGTGCCCACGCAGTGCTGCGTGCTCCTTTTGCGGACATTGAACCGCGAGAATCTGCTTTGAGCATGCGGGAACCGTGGAGAAATTGTGGAGAACCTCCACGATAGGCGATTGATTTGGAAGGGAAAACGACACACATCTCCCTCTGCCGGCCCGGTGGCGAAGCGCTGCTGGCGGAAGAGCTGCGGCAGACCGTGCGGCCTGCACCCCGGGTGCTCGCGGCCCCGCCGGGTGTGCCCGGCACGGGATCCGGCTGGCTGGCATGGCAGGTCGAGCGCCCGGGCACCGAGCCAGCACCCGGCGCGCTGGCCTTCGAGCGGCAGCGTTTGCCCGCCGCGGCCTACGTTCCCGATGGCGGCCTCGCTGCGCTGGCGATCGCGCTGTGGGCGGCAGCCGCAGCGGGGTTGCGAGGCACGACCGGCCCGCACGGGCTGCACTGCTTCGCGGCCGATCCCACCGGTGAGCGATCGATGAGCGGCCGCGCTGTGCGCCTGGAACGCCTGCTGAAGGACAACGCCGATGCAGACCTGGGAGCGGGCGTGTTGCTCTCCGCCGAGCGGTTCCGCGCCGAGGCTTCCACGCGGAGCCGGGGTCGTCTCGTGTGGCAGGTTTGCCTGGTGAGCGGCGGCGCGTGGTGGGCCCTTACGCTGGCGCAGGCTTTGGCGGACCCGTATCCGGGCGGCGTGCACCGCATGACGCGCGAGGCCGGAGCGCCCTCGCGCTCCTACCTCAAGATCGAGGAGGCGCTGGAGGTGTTGGGACAGCCCCCACGGCCTCGCGAGCGCGTGATCGATCTGGGCGCCGCGCCGGGCGGCTGGAGCTATGCATTCCTGCAGCGTGGCTGCCGTGTGCTTGCGGTGGACAACGGCCCGCTCAAGCTGCCCGGCCTGGATGCATTGCCGGGTGAGCTGACGCACCTGCGCAGCGACGGCCTGCGGCTGCGCCCCCCGCCGGGCTGGGTGCCGGCGGATTGGCTCCTCAGCGATATGCTAATCGCGCCGGGCGTGTGCCTTGGCCTGCTGCGCAAGTGGATCGAGGGCGGCTGGATGCGCCGCTTCATCGTCAACGTGAAGTTGCCCCAACGCGAACCGCTGGCCGCACTGAAACCCCTGCGCGAGTACCTGGCCGGTGTGCCTGGGCTCGTGTGGCGCATGCGGCAGCTTTACCACGACCGCCGCGAGGTGACCGTGATGGGAGAGTTGGCCAATCCGCGGCCCGCGCACGGCACCGCACATTCTGCCAGCTCGCGTCCGCCCCGCGGCAACATCCGGCCGCGCGGGCCCGGCAGCCCCAGCCACGCCACACCCCGCCGCGCGCGATCACCGCGCGCCGGCCGTCGCCACGCCCCCACCCGGAGGCCCTGAGCCATGCCCGAATCCGATGCCCCGCTCACCAGCCCTCAGCGGGGGCGCCCGCGCGACGAGCAGATCGTCTACGGCGTGAAGGCTTGCCTGGCGCTGTTGGAGCACCGCACGGACGACGTGCGCCGCATCTACCACAGTCCGGCATTGCGCGGCGAACTGGGGCCGCACCTCTCTGCGGCGGCCAAGCGCCATCTGCCCTACCGCGAGTTGGACGCGGAGGCGTTGGGCAAGGTGGCGGAGAGTCCGCACCACGAGGGGCTGGTGGTCGTGGCGGTGCCGCTGCGCTACCAGTCGCTGACGCCCAGGCCCGCTGGCCCCGCCGCCCTTTGGCTGGCCGTGGATGGCGTGGAGAATCCCCACAATCTGGGCGCGCTTGTGCGCACGGCCGCCTTCTTCGGCCTCACCGGGGTGCTGGCGGGCGGTGCGGCGGCCGGGGACAAGGTCAATGCGGCTGTGCTGCGTGTTTCGGAAGGCGGCGCGGAACACGTGCCGCTGTTCGCCGCGCCTCGGCTGCCGGAGGCCTTGGCAGCGCTGCGCGAAGCGGGCTGCCGCGTGCTGGGTCTGGAGACCGATGCCGCGCAAACCCTCGCCGATGCGGTGGTGGACGGGCTCACGGGTGGTTCGCTGGTGCTCGTGCTGGGGCAGGAGCGCGAGGGCCTGTCCGCGCCGGTGCGCCGTGCCTGTGATGCCTTGTGCTTGCTGGTGGGGGGCGGCCCGCTGCCCTCGCTCAATGTTTCCGTGGCCGCCGGCGTGGCCCTGACGCAGGTGCTGCACGGTCGCGCGCGACCCACGCCCCTGGCGCCGCCCGTGCCTGAGCGCACCGCCCGCACGCGTCCTCCGGGCGCACCCCGCCCACCCTCCCGCGAGCGTCCGGCCGATCGCCGCCGCCGCATGGCCGGGCGGCCCAGCGATTCCCGCTGACGCGGGGGCCTGAGCCATTCGGAAGGTTCAGGACATCCGCGCAGGGCCATGGCCCTCGGGAAGCCGGAGCGCCGGCCGCGATGCTTGCCATGCGGGAGACGGCGCGTTAGGGGTGTGCGGACGATACCCCCCAACCGGCGAGCCGGGCTGCGTGAAGCGGCGCGCGGCCGCCGACTGTCACTCGGAGCGAGACGACGATGGATCCACAGCAGGTTGGCGATCTGATCTTCAACGAAGCTCGCATGGGGCGATGGTTTCCCGAGGCTCTGCGCGGCCGACTCACGCTGGACGAGGCGCTGCGCGCGCAGCTCGCCGTGCGCAACCGCAAGGTGGGCATGGGCGGACGGCAGGGAGGCTGGAAGATCGGGCTCACCAGCGGGCGCGTGCGCAAGCGCTACGGCACGGATGCGCGCCCCTTTGGCCACATCATGGCGGACGATATCTACGAGAGCGGCGCGACGGTGCCGCTGCGGCGCTTCCCGCACGCGTCCCTGGAGCCGGAGCTGTGCTTCACCATCGGCGAGACGCTGCGCGGGCCGGGCATCACGCCGGCGCAGGTGCGGCAGGCCACGGCGGCTGTGTCACCCGGCTTCGAACTGAACCAGGGCCGCGCACAGGGCGTGAAAGACTTCCCGCTCACCGTGGCGGACAACCTGTCGCAGTGGGGCATCGTGGCGGGGTCGCCGCTGCAGCCGATCCCGGCCACGCTGGATCTGGCCAGGCTGAAAGTGACGCTGCGTCGCGGCGGGGAAGTGGTGGCGGAGACCCTGGGCGGGCCAGAGACGATTGACGACCATTTTCTCTCGCTGTCCATCCTGGTCAATACGCTGGCGGTCTATGGCGAGGTGCTGGCCGCCGGCATGCGCGTCATCACGGGTTCCTTCGCCAAGGTGGACGTGGCGGCCGGGCAGACCTGGACGGCCGACTTCGCGGGAATCGGCGAGGTGCAGGTCAGCTTCGAGCCTTAGCACCGCGGCGGCCACCGCGCCTGGCGGCCGGCTTCACCCTTCCCCCATTCGAGAGCAGGCAACGATGCGATTGATGAGCTTCGAGCATGATGGGCACGCCGCCTATGGCGCCGTCACCGACGGCGGCGTGGTGGACCTGCACCGGCGCGTGGGGCAGCGCTGGCCCACACTCTGCGATGCTCTGCGCGCCGAGGCGCTGGATGAGTTGCGCCAGACGGCAGCGGGTCAGCCGGCGGATTACCCGCTGGAGGCGGTGAGCTTTCTGCCGGTGATCCCCAATCCCGGCAAGATCTTCGGCATCGGCATGAACTACGCGGAGAAGCAGAAGGAATGGGCGCACACCAAGGATACGCCCAACCTCTTCATCCGCTTTGCCGATTCCCAGGTGGGGCACAATCACCCGGTGCTCAAGCCCCGTGTCTCCGATCATCTGGACTTCGAAGGAGAGCTGGCCGTGATCATCGGCAAGGCGGGGCGGCATATTCCCGAGGCGCAGGCCCTGCAGCACGTGGCGGGTTATGCGCCCTATTTGGACGGCTCCGTGCGCGATTGGCAGCAGCACAGCACCTGCACTGGCAAGAACTTTCCATCCACCGGGGGCTTCGGCCCGTGGATGGCGACGGGGGACGAGATTCCCGATCCGGGCCGCATGACGCTCACGACGCGCCTCAACGGGCAGGTGATGCAGCACGCCACCACGGATCAGCTCATCTTCACCGTACCCTTTCTGATCGCCTATCTCTCCACGTTCACGCCGCTCAGTCCTGGCGACGTGATCGCCACCGGTTCCCCGGCGGGTGTGGGCGCCAAGCGCACCCCACCGCTGTGGATGAAGCCGGGCGATGTGATCGAGGTGCAGATCGACCCCATTGGTACGCTGCGCCACCCCATCGCGGCCGAGGTGTAGTCCCGTTCGGCGCGCGGGCAACAAAAAACCCCGGAGCGACGGATGTCGCGCCGGGGTGGCTATGCGGTCGGAACCGCGGTGACTTAGATCGAGCGAACGTTCTTGGCCGCAGGACCTTTGGGGCCCTGCTCAACATCGAACTCCACCGTCTGCCCTTCGCTCAGCGTCCGGAATCCCTCCATCCGGATTTCCGACTGGTGGCAGAAGCAGTCTTTGCCCCCATCCTCAGGAGTAATGAAGCCGAAGCCCTTTGCGTCATTGAACCATTTGACTTTGCCAATCACGGTACTTCCTTTGCCTGCACGTTCTCATGAACCATCCCCCTTCCCGTTTTTGGCGGAAAGCGCTCTTTCGACTCCTCAAAAGAGGGGCCCAGATAGTTCGGTTACCGGCCCTCGAAGGATTTTACACTCCTAACTGAGAAATTACCATCTAATTCGACCGATATCGTGCCGGCGCGTCCTGCGCCAAGCAACCGCGCGGGCCGGTGACAACGGGTGGCCGCTGGCAGTCAGTCGCTGCCCGTTTCCGATACACGGGCACCCGGCCGAGGCAAGGCCTGGCGCCAGTCGAGGGCCTCTGCCTTCCGGCGCCGTGACTGGGGTCGCTAATGGTTGTCGTCGTAGACGCGAGTCACCCAGCTGTCGTCGTCGCTCCAGCGGTGGGGCAGATCCACGATCGTGCCGGCTGCGGAGGCGCTTGCCAGCAGGTCCAATGCCGCACCGATGACGGCGCGCTGGTTCTCCGGGTCAAAAGGCCGGCCGGCGGGATTGCCCAGCGGGTAGTTGCAGAATATCGCCCGCGGCGGAAACGCGCTGGCCGTGATGTCCCGTGCGCAGGCCATGATGACGGTGGGAATACCCTCGGCCTCCAGGTGTCGGGCGACCAGACTCACGGTCTGGTGGCAGACCGGTCATATGGGCGCGAACAGTGCCACGTCCACCCCCATCGCCCGGCAGCGCCGCAGCACCTCCGGCGCGTCCAGCTCCCGCGTCTTGCGCTGGCTGTAGCAGGGTCGGATGCGCAGGTAGTTGGGCGCGAGGCTGCCAATGCGCCCCTCAGCCCGTAGTTCGCGCAGGCGTGTCACGGGAAAGAAGGCATCCGGGTCGGACATGGGGCTGTCCTGGCGATTGTGCGCCCCGGTGACGTAGTGGATGTGCTCGGCGGGCGTATCGCTGGGCACGTCGGACACCTCCACTTGGTTCTTTTGCCCAATGTTGATGCCACGGTAGGGTTCCGGCGCACGTTGGCCCGGGGGTGCCACCACGAATCCGGCGCTGGAGATCAGCACCAGCCGCGAGTGCACAACGGCCTTAAGCGGCCGCTGGAACGGCCCTTCCGTGTGATGGGCGTAACGGTACACGTCCGTCTTGCCCTTGCGCTGGTAGTACGCGTGGGTCTTCTCGATGTAGCGGATCGGTTCCATGGCCTCCCGAGGATGACTCTCTCCGATGGGCGCACTGTGGGGGCTGCTTGCGCCAAGTCCGCCCCTTTGCTCGGAGCGGGCTCTGCCGCCCGCCCGCTGGCGGGGCCCGGGGCGTTCATGGTATCGCGGGGGGCGTGCCTTGGCCACTCGCAGCGGCGCCTGCCGGTGCTGGCGGCCCATCCACCCCCGCAATGCCGGAGCCCACGATGGTGATCGATTACTTCCTGGCCCTCTCCTCTCCCTACACGTATATGGGCCACCAGCGCTTCGAGGCACTGGCTGCGCGGTATGGCGCCATGGTGAACCACAAGCCCGCCCAGATGGCCAAGGTCTTCGCCGTCTCCGGTGGACTGCCCGTGAAGCAGCGCCCCGTGCAACGCCAAGCCTATCGCTTCCAGGAGCTCCGCCGCTGGAGCGAGTACCTCGGGCTGCCGCTGAACCTGGAGCCGCGCCACTTCCCCGTGGATGATTCCGCCGCGGCGCGGCTGGTCATCGCGGCCCGGCAGCGCGGGGAAGCCCCCGGCCGCATCATCGGTGCTTGTCTCCGCGCCGTATGGGCCGAGGAGCGCGACCTTGCCGATGCGGAGACTCTGCGCACGATTGCGCGCGACGCTGGCTACGATGCGGACGCCCTGCTGGCTGCTGCGGCGGACCCTGCCGTGCAGGCCGAGTACGACGCCAATACCGCCGAGGCCATCGAGCGGCAGGTGTTCGGCGCCCCCACCTACGCCATCGGTGAGGAGTTGTTCTGGGGGCAGGATCGCCTGGAATTCGTGGAACGGAAGCTGCAGCGGGGCTAAGCACGGTCCAGCGAGGCAGCACCCAGCGCAACATTCCTTCAAGAACCCGATAGGTGAACGCGAGGCCGTTGGCCTCCGCGCTTCCAGGTCCTGGCCGAACTTTCCCTGGCGCTGATTGTTCTCTGCTGGAACGGCCGGCGGACCGCCCCGCGTGTGGTCTGTCGCCGAGAACCTTTCGGGCACTCCTTCGTTAAACCGGGAAATACGAGCCTAGCGGGTGCATATCCGCGCAGGGCAACTCCGGCCGCGCCAGGAAGCGTGGGGCCCGATCCGCCAACCTCCCGCCTCGACTGTCATGGGTTCCGCCGCCGCCCGTCTGCTAGCCAGCTCCGGCTTTCTTCCGCACGGCTACTGCATCAGCTGGGAGCCCCGGCTGCTGATGCTGATGGTCGGGTCGGACAGCCTCACCACGCTGGCCTATTACTCGATTCCCCTCACGCTCCTGTATTTCGTCTATCGCCGCCGGCAGACGGGGTACAACTGGGTCGTGGTGCTGTTCGCGGTGTTCATCCTGGCCTGCGGAACGACCCACCTGATGGACGTCGTGACGCTGTGGATTCCTGCCTATTGGACGCAAGGCGTGATCAAGGCCGCCACCGCTGTCGTCTCCGTGCTCACGGCCATGCTGTTGTGGCCGCTGGTGCCCAAGGTGCTGGCGCTGCCCACGCCGACGCAGCTGCAGTTCGCCAACGATCAACTGCGCGCAGAGATCGGAGTGCGGCTGCGGGCCGAGGCGGAACTGCTGAGTCTACAGAGTCAGCTGGAAGAAAAGGTGCTGGCCCGCACGGCGGAGTTGGAAAACGCCAAGGTGGAGTTGCAGCGTGAGGTGCTGGAACGCCGGCGCATCGACCGCTTCAAGGACGAGTTGGTGGCCATGGTGAGTCACGAGTTGCGAACGCCCCTCACCTCGATTGGCGGCGCATTGCAGGTGCTCACCACGGAAGAGAACGTCTCGCAGGAAGATAAGCGGGAGTTGGCGGATATCGCTCTGCGCAATACCGATCGCATGATGCGCCTGGTGAACAGTCTGCTCGATATCGACCGCATCGAATCGGGCCGTATGGAGTTCAGCGCCGGCTCCGTTTCTCTGGTCTCCCTGGCCCAGGTGGCCATCGGCGAGTACCAAGTGTTTGCCCAGCAGCACCGCACCCGCCTGGTGCTGACAGAGGCCCGTGAGGTGGGCCCCGTGCGCGGTGATGCGGACCGGCTGATGCAGGTGCTGACCAACTTGATCTCCAACGCCGTCAAGCATGCCCCGCCGGATAGCGCCGTGGAACTCGCCGTGTCCATGGTCGAGGACCGCGTGCGGGTCGCCGTGACCGACCATGGGCCCGGTGTTCCAGCGGAATACCGCGAACGCGTGTTCGAGAAATTCGTGCAGGTACCGCGCAGCCCCGCCCACCCCTCCGAGGGTATTGGCCTTGGACTCAGCATCGCGCGGGCCATCGTGCAACGTCATGGTGGGCACATGGGGCTCGATTCCCCGCCCGGCGCAGGCTGTACGGTCTACTTCGAGGTCCCCCTGCATGCCCACCAGCGCATGCTTGAGCAATCGGAGGAAGGCCGGCTTGCCGGGGCCGGGCGGGATCCGCTCTCCAACTAGCTCAGGGCTGCCGCGGCCATCGCGCGGGATACAGTGCCAATCCAGAGCCCGCCACTCAAGGTGTGTCGTCTCCGTCTCCGTTGTCGCTCGCGGCGGGGGATATTTGTGCGAAGTGCGCCTGAACGGCACGGCGAAGGCGGGCCGGGTTGTTGCCCTGCTCCAGTGCACGCGGCTCCAGCTCCGCATAGGCCGCCTCGGGATCGCCGGCCAGCTTGAGCGCCTTGTACCGTGCCGGGAAGGGGCCCAACCCCAGCGCGGCCGCCAGCAACTCCACGTAGTTGAGGAACTCGATGCCGTGCTTGGCCTCCTTCGGGAGCAACTCGCGGTAGCAGGAGTGGTAGACCGCTGCGATGCCGTCGCAGCCCTGCGCCCTGGCCTCGGCGAACATGCCGTCCACCATGGCGTCGAAGCGCTCGGGCCCCACTTCCTCGACCTGTTGTGGTGCGCAGTGATACCCCCACTCGGGCCCGGCCGTCAGCTCCACCACTTCCAGCCCGGGGATGGCGCGCAGGATGGTAGCGGTGTTGCGCGCGTCCGTGCGCGATTGCCCGCGCGCGCTGTGCGTGTGCAGGGCGATGCGCCGTTCGATGCGTTGGGGGAAGGTCAGAGTGTGCAACCGCTCGGCGATGAACTGCGTGACGTGCAGGTAGGGCACCTCGAAGCCGAAGTCGCCCTCCGGCAGCACCCTGTCCATGCGTGAATGACAGGAAGGACAATACACCAGCACGGCGCGGGGCTGCACGGCCTTGAACTTGTTCAGCGACTGCTGCGTGAGGGCCGTCGCCACCGCGTCGTCCCCATTGCGCTCATGCACGATGCCGCAGCAGTAGGAGAAGCCGCCCATCGGCACGAAATCCACGCCCAGCTTCCTCAGCACGGCCACGATGGCCTCGGCCAAGTGCACCGTGCGCAGCACGTTGCAGCCCAGATAGAGCACGTACTCGTGGGGCCGTGAAAGCTCCGCCCGCGTGGGCTCCCAGAAGCGAGTGGGGCTGGTGCGCAGGGCATCGGCCAAGGGGGTGATGACGCCGTAGTAGCGGCCGTAGTCGAACTTGGACATGGACGTCCCTGGTTGCGAGCGTGCCTATTCGGGTGGGATGTGCAGGTCCACCTTATCCGCCTGGTCCGTCTCCGGGAAAGGACCCATTTTGATCTCAACCAGCCGTGTCCCGGGATCCAGCGTCTCGATGGAATGGCCCTCGGTCATCAGGATCAGATCGTGCGGCCCGATGATGACGGTATCCACGTGCTCGCCCTCGGTGGTGAACAGCCCGATGCGGGCCCGTCCGCTCTGACAGAGCATGATCTGGTGTCGCGTGGGGCTCTTCGCGGCCCGGTCGTTCACGTGGTAGTGGGGGTTCACCTTGCCGCCTGGGTCCCGCGCCAGCACGGTGATCTGGAGGGGAAGTTCGTCATCGGTGAGGTGCGCCTTGGTGGCCGCCTCCCGCTCCGCCGACTCCACCCGGTAGGCCTCGGCCAAATGGCGCCGCTCCTCCTCCGTGTTCACGAAGGGACGGAAGCTGGTGAAGTCCGTGAAGTCGCCCGGAACGAGCAGCCCGATCAGGCGCCCATCCTTGGCAAGATAGTGCTGCACCTGCCGCCCTGCGCCGACGGGGACGCTGGCCATGTCGATGCTCCTCAGGCTGAGGTGCGCCCGCCTCGCCGCTCGGCGCGTGAGGCACGGTGCGCGCGATGGCTGCGCCGATGCGTTCTTCCCCCGGATAGCAGCAGTGCGGTGATTCCTCAAGCGCTTCCTTGCGCAATCCCGGCGGTGCGCCCTCAAGCAGAGGTCGCCAAGCACGCTACCCGGCCCACCGTGTCGACCGGCCGGGCGGGTAGTGGTGCTATTCGGCGGTCATCGAGGCAACGGCCCGGGGCCTGACGTCCGCATTCACCCGGTGCTGCAGGCGTGCCAGCTGCCGATCGGCCGTGACCATTTCCTCGACAAGTTGTTGGAAGGTCGTTTTATGGGTCCACCCCAGCTTGTCGCGCGCCTTGGTTGCATCGCCGAGCAGATAATCCACCTCGGTGGGTCGGAAGTAGCCGCGGTCCACTTCCACCAGCACTTTGCCCGTCTTGGCGTCGACGCCTTTCTCTTCGACCCCTTGGCCCTCCCAACGGACGGTGCGATCGATGTGCTGGAAGCTCAGTTCCACGAATTCCCGCACCGAGTGGGTTTCGCCTGTCGCCAGCACATAATCGTCCGGTTCATCCTGCTGCACGATACGCCACATACCATCCACGTAGTCACGGGCGTGTCCCCAGTCGCGCCGGGCATCCAGATTGCCCAGGAACAATCGTCGCTGGTCACCCATCTCGATGGCGGCCACGGCCCGGGTGATCTTGCGGGTCACGAAGGTTTCGCCGCGGATGGGACTTTCGTGGTTGAACAGGATGCCGTTTGAGGCGTGGATGCCGAACGCCTCGCGATAGTGCCGCGTGATCCAGTAGCCGTAGAGCTTGGCTACCGCATAGGGCGAGCGGGGATAGAACGGCGTGTTCTCGGTCTGGGGCGACTCGCGCACCTTGCCAAACAGCTCGGAGGTGGAGGCCTGATAGAAGCGCGTGCGCTCCTGCAGCCCAAGGATGCGGATCGCCTCCAGCACGCGCAGCGGGCCCATCGCGTCCGCATTGGCTGTGTATTCCGGCGTCTCGAAGCTCACCAGCACGTGGCTCTGGGCCGCGAGGTTGTATATCTCGTCCGGCTGCACCTCCTGGATGATGCGGATCAGGTTGGTGGCATCGGTCATGTCCCCGTAGATCATCTTGAACTTCGGGTCGTTATCGTGCGGGTCGGAGTAGAGATGATCCACCCGTTCGGTGTTGAACGAGGAGGAGCGCCGCTTGATGCCCCACACCCGGTAACCCTTGGAGAGCAGCAGTTCGGCCAAGTATGCCCCGTCCTGGCCCGTGATGCCGGTAATCAGTGCGCGTTTGGTCATGATCTTTGGGGGATGTCCTATTGCCGGATGGTGTCGATGTGGTCCAGGAACCATGTGTAGTACTGTTTGAGCCCGTCCTCCAGTGGAATGGAGGCCGACCAGCCCAGCTTGCGTAGGCGCGAGACGTCCAGCACCTTGCGGGGCATGCCGTCGGGTCGATTGATATCATACGTCAGCTCGCCTTCGTAGCCCACCGTCTGGGCGATTAACTCGGCAAACTCGCGGATCGGCAAGTCGCTGCCCGTGCCCACGTTCAGGTGTGGCTCGTCGGAGTAGTGGCGCATCAGAAACACGCAGGCGTCCGCCAGATCGTCAACGTGCAGAAACTCGCGGCGCGGCCTGCCCGTGCCCCACACGGTCACCTGTGGGTGTCCCTCCCGCTTGGCCTCATGGAAGCGCCGCAGCAGCGCCGCAGGCACATGGCTGTGCTCAGGATGAAAGTTGTCGCCGGGCCCGTAGAGATTGGTGGGCATGGCCGAAATGAAGTCACAGCCGTGCTGGCGCCGGTAGGCTTGGCAAAGTTTGATGCCGGCAATCTTGGCGATGGCGTACCACTCGTTGGTCGGCTCGGGCGGACCGGTCAGGAGGGCCTCCTCCACAATCGGCTGG
>DATFMP010000017.1:0-36630 GCA_035266845.1 bacterium | reverse complement strand
GCCCAACTCAAAGCTTGCCGACTTCTCTTGTCAAAGATCCAGCGCCTCCGTCGCCCCATCGCGCGTCTCAAATCCATCACTCGCGCGCCCGGGCCGGGCCACTTCCCTTGCCTACCTCAACTGCTTCCGTCTGCCCTGCAGCACCCAACCGCCGTTCGCGGCTGATTGCCCAGGGAACCTACATGTCTATCCGCTCCATTTCGCCCAGTCAAGAGGGAAATGTGAGAAAATCGACATCCCTGCAATCAATAGTGATTATCGCCGTGGAATTCCTGCCAGTGGCTGTACAGCACGAAACAGACGATGGCTACCAGCAGGGCCATGGCGGCAATGGTCAGCATCATGTCCATCCTAGCTCGTCCCCTTCAGCAGCGCCAATCCATACCCGTGGCATCTCTCTCAGCTGGCCTTCTGCTGGGAGTCTACCCGCTTCAGCCCGAACTCACGGCAGGCCAGTTCCACGGCGATTTCAAAGAAGTCCTTGGGCAGTTCCACGTAGCGCACGGACTTGCCGGCGCGCCAGCAGACCTCCTCGTTGGCCAGACCGTGCCCCGAAACCTTCTGGTAATCGTACCACTCGAACGCATTGAGGTACTGCAGCCGCGTCACTACCAGCCGCCCGTGCTCCTCGGACTCCAGCACCGGTCCTTGCACCTTGGCGTTCTCGCCGTCCACGCTGCGGCCCAGGTAGATCCGGAAGTCCTTCTTGCCCCAGATGAACTGCAGCGTCCACACTCCGCCCCGCTCTTCCTTGCTGAAGATGGCGAAGGTGTTGACGCCAATGGTGTGCGTACTCATCGTTTCCGTGGTCACCGTCGCTCGCTCCTTCCCACGCACCCTGATCGTCATTGCCTCGATTTGCGCGTCAATCGCGCCGGGACCCTGCCCCGGTGCGCCGCGCAGCGTCACCGCTCAGACTAACGGGGCTCGTGGCGCCGGGGCAAGAAGTTTCTCACCGCTCCCACGATCGCCTCGCTGCCTTCCGGCTCCGCCCAGTGCACCTCGGGGTGCCGGCGGAACCACGTCAGTTGGCGCTTGGCGTACTGCCGCGTGCGCCGTGCGATACGCTCGGCAACCGCGGCCAGCGGTTCCGCAGGCTCCGGCATATCTGGCTGCCCACCGGCGCCCAGCCACTCGGCGATCTCCCGGTAGCCAATGGCCTGCATGGGCTTGAGCTCCGGACCATAGCCGCGGGCCAGCAGCGCCTGCACCTCGTCAACCCAACCCGCGGCCAGCATCTCGCGCACACGGCGGTCAATGCGCTCATACAGCGCAGCGCGCTCCCAGCGCACGCCCACGGCAAACACCCGCGCCGGCTCGCGCAGGAACGGCTGCTCGCGTCGCCAGGCACTGAGCGGCCGGCCCGTCGCCTCGTACACTGCCAGCGCCCGCGCGATGCGCACCGGATTGTTGGGGTGGATCGACGCGGCAGCCTCCGCGTCCACGGCTGCCAGCAGCTGGTACGCGGCTTCACTCCCGGCGCCCACCCGCGCCTCCACTGCGGCCTGCACGGCAGCCGGTACCGGCGGCACCTGCACCAACCCCAGCACAAGGGCGCGGTAGTACAGCCCCGTGCCACCGCAAAGGATCGGCACCCGGTCACGCGCGACGATGCCGGCGATGGCCGCCTGCGCGTCGGCCACGTACCGCCCCGCCGAGTACACGTCGTCCGGCTCGACCACGTCGATCAGGTGGTGCGGCACGCGCTCGCGCTCGGCCAGCGTCGGCTTCGCCGTGCCGATATCGAAGTACCGGTACACCTGCATGGAATCGGTATTCACGATCTCCCCGTCCAGCGCTTCGGCCAGCGCCAGCGCAAGCCCGGACTTGCCACTGGCTGTCGCGCCCACCACCGCCACAAGCGGCGGTAGCGCGTCCGGGGCGGGGATTGCCCCTCGCGGAGAGCCGCTCACGGCACACCTCCTGCGCCAACGCTTGACAGATATCCGCTGCACTCAGCTAAGATCGGCATTGACTTGATTGCACACAGTCTCATATTGAGATTAAAGCCCATCCAAGGCTCTTTGTTGAGCCCCCTCGCACCCCAGTGCTCCGCACCATGGAAGGTGACGGCCCCAGGTGGATGGTGAGGGCGGCCCGGCCCATGCTGAAAGTCCGCGCCGGGCGGATCCGCAAGCCAACCAGCACACCCAGGTGATCGACCGATGAGCCAAGAAGCGCCAGGCGGCATCGCAGGCAAGCTCCTGCGGGTGGACCTCACGTCCGGCAAGGTCTGGACGGATACCTTCAGTGAGCGGGAGTGGCGGGACTACCTCGGTGGTGTCGGCATTGGCGCCAAGATCCTCTACGAGGAGGTGCCGCCCAACGTGAACTGGGACGATCCGGAGAATCGTCTGGTGTTGGCCACCGGGCCCTTTGCCGGGTTGCCCGTGTGGGGTACGGGCGGGCTCACGGTGATTACCCGCGGAGCCATGACCAACGGGGCCACCTCCACCCAGGCCAACGGCTTCTTCGGCGCGAACCTGAAGTACTCCGGCTACGACGCTATCGTGCTGCAGGGTCAGGCACCCGAGTGGGTGTACCTGTACATCCAAAACGACCGCGTGGAACTGCGCGATGCCAAGCACCTGCTCGGCAAGGACACCTGGGAGACCCAGCAGTCGCTCCAGGAGGAGACCGGCTTCCAGGGCCACCAGCTGAGCGTCTACACCAGCGGCATCGCGGGCGAGAACAAGGTACGCTTCGCCGCCATCCATGGCGACTACGGCCACGTGGCCAGCAAGAACGGCTGCGGCGCCGTGCTGGGCTCCAAGCGCGTGAAGGCCGTCGCCATCGTGCGGGGCAGCCACGCCCTGCACGTGCACGATGCCAAGGGGCTGTACGGCGTGGCGGACAAGATCGGCCATGACTTGCGCACGGATCCCACGACCAAAGGTCTGTACCAGTTCGGTACGCTGCCCGGCGTGCGCAACCTCTCCAAGCTGGGCGTGCTGCCCATCAAGAACTACACCACCAACGAGTGGCCCGAGGGCGTGGACACCGACCAGTGGGAAGCGCCCAACCTCCGTGATGGCTTTGACCACCGCGGTCACCAGTGCAGCGCCTGCGGCATGCACCACTGCCATCAGTCCGTGATCGCCCGTGGCAAGCACAAGGGCGAGATCGTGGACGAGCCGGAATACGAAGGCTGGTCCGGAGCCGGGTGGACCATCGGCTGCACCGATCCGCAGCAGGTCGCCTGGCTGACCACGCAGGTGGACCGCGCCTGCGTGGACATCAACGAGTTCGGCTGGCTGATCGGCTGGACCATGGAGTGCTACGAGAAGGGCTACATCACCAAGGAGCAGTTGGGCGGCATCGACCTCAAGTGGGGCGACGCGGAAGCGGCCAATCAGCTCCTGCAGATGATCATCCGGCGCGAGGGCTTCGGCGACGTGCTGGCCGAGGGTGTCAAGCGCGCCTCGGATAAGCTGGGCGGACCCGCCGCCGAGTGCGCGGTCTACACGATGAAGGGCTCCAGCCCCCGCGGGCATGACCACCGCGGCCGCTGGGAGGAGATGCTGGACACGGCCGTGGGCAGTACGGGCACACTGGAATCCGGACAGATGGTGGCCCCGCAGGAGCTGGGCCTCCCGCTGCGCATCAACCCGTTCGATCCGGAGGCGGTCTCGCGGATAGTCGCCGGCATGCTGGGCCGGCGCCACTTCGAGGATTCCCTGGGCACCTGTATCTTCACCACCCGCACGACCCTGGAGAATCTCTGCCAGGCACTCAGCGCCGCGACGGGCTGGGACTACACGCCCGAAGAGGCCATGCGCTTCGGGCGCCGCACGGCCTGCCTGCTGCGCGCGTTCAACGTGCGCTCGGGCATTGGGCCGGAGCTGGAGATGCCCTCCAAGCGCTATGGTTCCAGGCCCCATAACGGCCCGGCTGCCGAGCACAACGTCATGGAGCACTGGGAGTCCATGATCGCCTCCTGGTACGAACGGGTGGGCTACGATCGCAAGACGGGCAATCCCAAGGCCGAGCTGCTCAAGTCCCTCGGTCTGGAAAAGGTGGCCACGGACATCTGGGGCGCGCAGGCCTGACCTGCCGCCCTGCAGGGCCCGCGGCCGTTGGTCGTGGACCCACCGCCCCCCCCTCACCATCGCACCGCCGCCCGGCACCCATGACCAGCGCAGGCCCATCCAACGGCACCATCACCGTCCACGTGGACCTGATCTCCTGGGTCAACCAATTCGTGGACGGCCCCGGCACCGGCACCACCGAACTGCAGGAGCAGGTGCGCGCGGGCGATACGGTGCGCACCGTGCTGAAGCAGGTGTCCGAACGCTTCCCCAAGCTGAAGAGCTCGCTGTGGGACGAGAATGACCGCAGTCAGCTCGGCCCCCACATCGAGATCATCGTCAACGACGCCATCCTGGGCGTCAGCCACGAGTTGGACTCCTCCGTGCAGGACGGCGACCGCATCACCCTCACCGGTCAGTACATCGGCGGCTAGCCGCCCCTGCCCTACACGCTCAGACGGGCTCCAACCCACACCAGTCCGCTATGAACAACGCCATGGTCTGCGTGTTGCGCCGCACCGACTCCAGGTTCACGCGCTCGTTGAAGCCATGGATGCTCTCTGAGGTGGGCCCGTACACGAGCGCGGGAATGCCTGCATAGAGCCCGTAGAAGCGCGCATCGGTGGTAGCCGTGGTGGGGACGCGCCGCAGCGACTCCCCATAGCAGGCGCGGTGCGCTTCGCCCAGCACGCGCGTGGGCTCGTCGGCGCCGCTCAGCTCGTACCCTTCCGCCAGAAAGCCGTGGTAAACGATCTCCGGCGGGTAGTCCGCCAGGAAGGGATTGTCCTGCGCGGCCAAGCGCACACAGTCCTCGATCTCCCTGCGCGCCGCCGCCAGGTCCTGGCCCGGGAACACGGCGATGCGCACGTCGAAGGTGCACCAAGCGGGCACGCTGGAGGCCCAGTCCCCGCCCGCGATGCGGCCGATGTTGAGGTTGATCGGGTGCGCCTCCTCCCGCCACGCCGGGTGCCGGCGGTCGGCACTGTTCCAGTCCGCCTCCAGCCCATGCAGAGCCTGGATGATGGGCCACGCCGCCTCGATGGCGTTGGCCCCCGTGCCGGCATAGGCCACGTGCACGGGCCGTCCCTTCAGCTTGACCTGGAACCAGATCACGCCCACCTGCGCGGATACCAACGCCTCGCCGAGCGGCTCGGGAATCAGCGCCGCATCGGCGCGGTAGCCGCGCTGCAGGCAGGCCAGGGCACCATTGCCCGTGCACTCCTCCTCCACCACCGACTGCACGTACACGTCCGCGGCGGGCTGCAAGCCCAGCGCGCGCAGGGAGTCCAGCGCATAGAGGCAGCCGGCCAGGCCCGCCTTCATGTCCCCCGCGCCGCGTCCATACATCCACCCCTCCTCCACGCGCGGCGCGAATGGCGGCGTGTCCCACATGTCCAGCGGGCCGACGGGTACCACGTCCACGTGCCCGTTGAGGATCAGCGAGCGCCCCTGGCTGCTGCGGGAACGGTGCGCGCCCACCACGTTCCACGCGTTGGCATAGTCGGCATGCACGGGCGAAAAGCCAGGCAGGTGCGCAATCTCCTCCACCTCGATGCGCCAGCGGTCCACCGCGTAGCCCCGTTCACGCAGGGCGCCTGCCATCACGTCCTGCACCGTGTGCTCGGCGCCCCGCACGGAGGGCTGACGCACCAGTTCGGCCGTGAATTCCACCTGCTCGTCGAAGCGGCGCTCCACGGCATCCAGGATCTTGCGGGTCAGTTCGGCGTCCGGCATGGCGATTTCTCCAGGGGTCGGTGCATGGGGTTGCGGCGCGGCCCGCCCTTCAGCGCAGCGACCGCGCCGGCGCCAGCGCGCCCTCGGCAAAGCGCGAGAAGCGCAGCGGCGCGATGTCCAGCGAGGGCCGGCCCTCGCAAATCAGCTCCGCCATCAGGCGTCCCACGATGGGCCCCATGGCGAAGCCGTGGCCGGAAAAGCCGGTGGCGAAGTGGAATCCGGGGACAGAGGTCGCGCCCAGCACGGGAATCAGGTCCGGCAGCGTGTCGATGATGCCCGCCCAGGCGTGGGCAATGCGGATCTCTCCTAGGGCGGGGAAGTCGCGCGTGAAGGTGCGCAGGTTGTACTTCACCGTGGCGGTGTTGGGCGGCGGTTCCGCATCCACCGTATGGGCAAAGGGATGCCGCCACGCGCGCGTGCCGGGCACCGCCCGCAGCAGGTCCCGCAGCAGTGGCCGGCCCACGTGCAGCGTAAGCATTTCGCGGTTTTTCCGGTAGTTGGGCAGGAACCAGCGCAGGTGCCGGAACGCCTCCAACGTGAGGTCGTAATCTGCAGAGCCCGCGCTGACGCGGCCCAACCACAGGCTGCCGGAGCGGGTCTGGCGGAAGGCAACATCCAACCCGCGCACGGCAAGTTGTGTGAAGGGCGCCACGGGCTCGGTCTCGCACACGGTGGAGCGCACGGAGCGCACCGGCAGGTCCAGGCCCAGCGTCCGCGCCAGCCGGGATGAGTGCGCGCCGGCGGCGCAGATCACCGTATCCGTGCGCAGGCTGCCGCGCTCGGTCACCACGGCGCTCAGCCGCCCGCCTTGGCGCTCGAATCCCTCCACGGTGCAGTGATGGTACAGCAGGGCCCCCGCTCGCTCGGCCGCCGCAGCCAACGCCAGCGTGGCTTTGCCCGGGTGCGCGTGACCATCCGACGGTGTGTGCAGTCCGCCCCGCACCGGCACGGCCAACTGCGGCAGCAGCGTCCGTATCTGCTCGGGCGTAACCATGTAGGAGTCCGCGCCTGCGGCCTGCTCCAGGCACGCCCGCTGCTCGTAGTGCGCAAGGTCGGCCTCCGTGCGGGCCAGGGCCAGCATGCCGCCCGGCACCCACTCCACGTCGGCGCCCAGCTCACTCTCCAGATCGCGCCAGAGGCGGTTGCCCGCCACCATCAGCGGCAGCTCGGCCGGGTCGCGATCCTGCTGACGCACGAAGCCCCAGGCGCGGCTGGATTGCTCGCCGGCAATGCGGCCCTTGTCCAGCAGCACCACGCGCACACCCCGCCGCGCAAGCTGATAGGCGCAGGCACACCCGACGATGCCACCGCCGACTATCACGACGTCCGCCTCACGCTCCAGCGGCTGTTCCGGCCCGCGACCCACCATGCGTCCGCCTCTCGTCAATTGCACCGACGTACCCGACCAGCCTAGCCCTCCTCCAGCCGGCGGCGCACCTCGTGGGGGATGGGAATGGCCTTCAGGCGCTTGGGGTCTTCCGGATGCGCCGCCCCCCAGATGCGCACCTCCTCGCCCTTCACCGCCTCGATATCTCCGTTGTGGATGGTGTGGGAGACGATGAAGGCCTTCTCGTGCCACTCCGTGATGGCGCTGGTGCAGATCAACTGGTCCTTGAGCCGGCATGGATAGAGGAAGCGGGCGCGCACGTCCACCGCCGGGAAGCCCTTGGCGTGGAAGTCCTGTTGGATCACCTCGAAGGTTAGCCCGGCGGTGTAGAACAGGTTCCAGGAGGCCGAATCGAAGAAGGCGTAGAAGCGGGGGTAGAACACGATCCCGGCGGGGTCGCAGTCTGCCCACTCCACGGTGAACTCGGTCGTGATGGTTCGCATCGCACGCTCGTCAAGGTTGCCGAAGGCGGCTGTGCGCCGCCCTCGCGGCAGCCACGGCCTCACCCTGCTTAGCTGGCCCGGGGGCTTCGGCGCAAGCCCGCTGCCGCGACGGCCCCTTTGCTGCCGCCCCGCCCGCGCTCGGGACAGGCCTCGTGCGTTGCCGGCGTGTCATGCCGGGCACTACGGGATATGCGCCGCTCGCGGCCAGATCCCGCCTCCAGTACCACTGGAGCGGCGGTCGGCCTGATTCTATCGCCTGCTGGCGCTCGGCATTGGGTGTGCTATACTATGAGATTAACCGCGGGCCAATCATGCCGGTGGCAGCACCGCCCCGGGATCCGGCCGCGTCACGACAGTGCCCTACCGCAGGCAGACCTTGAAGAATCCAGCCACGCTCCCCGCCGACACCGCGTCGGGTTCCTGGAACGGCAGCGAGCGCCCCGTGATCGAGGGCCTCGCCTCTCCCGCGCCCGAGAACATCCGCAACATCGCGATTATCGCGCACGTCGACCACGGCAAGACCACGCTGGTGGACCACCTGCTGCGCCAGAGCGGCACGTTCCGCACCAACGAGGCGGTGGAAGAGCGCTACATGGACTCCATGGATCTGGAGCGGGAGCGCGGCATCACCATCGCGGCCAAGAACGCGTCGTTCACGTACAAGGGCACCAAGGTGAACATCGTGGATACCCCGGGCCATAGCGATTTCGGGGGCGAGGTGGAGCGGGTGCTGGACATGGTGGACGGCGCCATCCTGCTGGTGGACGCCTCCGAGGGGCCGCTGCCCCAGACGCGCTTCGTGCTCAAGAAGGCGCTGGAGCAGAACCTGAAGCTGATCGTGTGCATCAACAAGATCGACCGGCCCGATGCCCGCATCAACGAGGTGCTGGACGACCTGTTCGGGCTGTTCATCGACCTTGGCGCCACGGACGAGCAGGCCGAGTTTGACACGATCTACACCGTGGCCCGCGAGGGCCGCGCCACGCTCGATCCCGCCCACCCGGGCGAATCGCTGGAGCTGCTGCTGGACTGGATCGTTGAGAAGCTGCCGCCGCCGCAGGCCGATCCGCACGGCTCGCTGCAATTGCTGGTCTCGAACATCGATTACAACGATTACGTGGGCCGCCTCTCCATCGGGCGCATCCGCGCAGGCGCCGTGCGCGTGGGCGATACGGTGTTGGTGGTGCAGGAGAATGGCCAGCGCACCGAGCGTGTGCGCGCGCTGTATGCCTTCCTGGCTGGCCGCCAGGTGGCCGTGGAGGCTCTGGGTGCAGGCGATATCGCTGTGGTGGCGGGCATCGAGGACATCCAGATCGGCGACAGCCTGACCGATGTGGAAGATTCCCGGCCCCTGCCGCGCATCCGCGTGGATGAGCCCACCGTGGCGGTGATGGTCTCCGTGAATGACGGCCCGCTGGCCGGGCGCGAATCGAAGAAGGTCACCGGTCGCCACATCCGCGAGCGCCTGCACCGCGAACGCCTGCAGAATGTGGCCATCCGCGTGGAGGATACGGAGTTCACCGACACCTGGAAGCTGATCGGGCGGGGCGAGCTGCAGTTGTGCATCCTGCTGGAGCAGATGCGCCGCGAGGGCTACGAAGTGGTCGTCAGCAAGCCTCAGGTGGTGCTGCGGGACGAGGGTGGCCAGAAGCTGGAGCCCATGGAATCCGTGGTGGTGGACGTGGAGGAGAGCTACACGGGCATCGTTACGCGCAAGCTGGGCGAGCGCCGCGGCGTGATGACCCACCTCACGAATCGCGGCTCGGGCCGGGCGCGCATGGAGTTCCACGTGCCGGCGCGAGGCTTGATCGGCTACCGCTCCGAGTTCCTCACCGACACGCGTGGCACCGGCCTGTTCAACTCGCGCTTCGATGGCTACGAGCCCTTCAAGGGCGAGATCAGCTCGCGCACCACCGGCGCCCTGGTGGCCGACCGTGCCGGCAGGGCCACCGCCTATTCGCTGTGGAAGCTGGAGGAACGCGGGCAACTCTTCATCACGCCCAACGTGGAAGTCTACGAGGGCATGATCATCGGCGAGCACAGCAAGGACGCCGACCTGGACGTGAACGTGACCCGCGAGAAGAAGCTCACCAACGTGCGGTCCTCGGGCAACGACGATGCAATCCGTCTCAGCCCCGTGCAGCCACTCACCCTCGAGCGGGCGATGGAATGGATCACCGAGAATGAGTTGCTGGAGGTGACGCCGGGCCACGTCCGCATCCGCTGCCGCCAACTGCAAGCCAACCAGCGCTCCCGCAAGTAGCACCCCCCTTCTCCCCACACCACCCAACCCAGGTCCCCCGCCCGCGCACCCGCGCGGGCGTCGCAGAAGCGACCACGCAGCTCTCATGGCGGTTGCGTGCGCCGTCTATTCGCAGTAAGGGTCGCTATCATTCGATGCTGAAGCATCCCTGAGCTCCCGGCGGGAGCGTGCGAATGGAGGCTGCGCAATGGCGGTAACCGGCACCAAACCACCGTTCCGGGCGGATCACGTGGGCTCACTGCTGCGTCCGAAGGCACTGCTCGCGGCCCGTGCGCAATACCAAAAGGGGCAGATCACCGCGGCCCAGCTGCGGGAAGCGGAGGACGCCGCCATCAAGCATGCGGTGGCGCTGCAGGAGCAGGTGGGCCTGGAGGGAGTGACGGACGGGGAGTTCCGCCGCACCTTCTTCCACGTGGACTTCCTGGAGCAACTGGAGGGAGTCTCGGTGAAGGGCGGGCTGCCGGTGAAGTTTCACAGCCGCACGGAAGAAATCGAGTTCTCACCACCGCGCCTGGAAGTCTCGGGCAAGGTGCGTCACACGCACAGCATCCAGGGCGCGGACTTCGACTTCCTCACAGCCACCACCCACCGCACTCCCAAGGTGAGCATCCCCTCGCCGACCATGCTGCACTTCCGTGGCGGACGCAAAGCCGTGGATGCGACGGCCTATCCGGACATGGAGGACTTCTTCACGGACCTGGCGCGGGCTTACCAGGAGGAGATCAAGGACCTGGCCGCACGGGGCTGCACGTACCTGCAACTGGACGATACGAACCTGGCCTACCTGTGCGACCCCACGATGCGGGAGCGCACCCGCCAGATCGGTGAGGACCCCGACGCCCTGCCACGGCTCTATGCGCGCATCATCAACGACGCCATCAGCACGCGCCCGTCCGGCATGACGGTGTGCGTGCACCTGTGCCGGGGCAACTTCCAGAGCGCCTGGGTGGCCGAGGGCGGCTACGAGCCCGTGGCCGAGGTGCTGTTCAACGAAATGGACGTGGACGGCTACTTCCTGGAGTACGACGACGAGCGATCCGGGGACTTCCAGCCGCTGCGCTTCGTGCCCAAGGGCAAGCGCGTGGTGCTGGGACTGGTCTCCAGCAAGACGGCCACGCTGGAGCCCAAGGACGCGCTCAAGCGGCGCATCGAGGAGGCCAGCCGCTACGTGCCGATGGAGTACCTCGCCCTCAGCCCCCAGTGCGGCTTTTCCAGCACCGTGGAGGGCAACAAAGTCAGCGAGGACGACGAGATCCGCAAGCTGGGACTGGTCGTGGAGGTGGCGGGCGAGGTGTGGGGCTAGAAGCGGGGATCGGGCAGCGCCCTGGCGGCTGCCGCCGCCAGGGATAACAAGCCGCGGTGCAGGCGCTCAGCCCGACCAGGACCGGCGGGCGCCTGAGCGTGGCCGGCCACCGCGCCGCTGGCCGCCGGGCGTGAAGGACGACACCGAAATCACCGCCGCGCCGCGACCGGCAGCGGGTTCCTGGCCACCGGTTGCGCGGCGTGCGCCCCCGGAGTTCGCCGCACCCGAGCGCCGACCCGCACCGGCCGAAGTCGCCGGATTGACCCGTCGTCCTGCAGCAGGCGCGTTGGCGGGCGGAGTCGCACCAGCGATGCCCGGCAGATTCACCCGCACGAGACGCTGACCCGTCAGCCGCTCGATGTTGTTCAGCTTCACGCGATCCTGCGGCCCCACCAGCGAGATGGCCTGACCCGATGCACCGTTGCGGCCCGTGCGGCCGATGCGGTGGATGTAGTCTTCCGCCACGGTGGGCAGGTCGAAGTTGATCACGTGGCTCACGCCCAAGATGTCGATCCCACGCGCCGCCACATCCGTCGCAATCAGGATCTGCAACCGACCGCTGCGCAGCGCGTCCACCGTGCGTTGGCGGGCGTTCTGACGCATGTTGCCGTGCAGCGGAGCGCAGGCATGGCCGCTCGCCGTCAGGCGCTTGGCCAGCCGGTCCGCTCCGCGCTTGGTGGCCGTGAACACGATGGCCTGCGTCATGTCCGGGTCGGCCAGCAGGTGCGTCAGCAGGGCGTGCTTGTGCTCCGGGCTTTGCGCCAAGTGCAGGCGCTGGGTGATGCCCTCGTGCCGCACACGGGCAGAGGCGAGCTGGATGCGCACCGGATCACGCATGAGCTGGCGCGAGATGGTGAGCACCTCGCCCTCCAGCGTGGCGGAGAACAACATCGTCTGGCGATTCGTGGGCAGTGCCGCGGCAATGAAGCGCACGGGTTGCACGAAGCCCATGTCCAGCATGCGGTCCGCCTCGTCCAGCACCAGCAACTCCAGGCGCGAGAAATCCACCAGCCCGCGCTCCATGTGGTCGATCAGACGGCCCGGCGTCGCCACCAGGATATCCAGCGGTTCGCGCAGCAGGCGCTCCTGCGGGGCATAGCCCACGCCGCCGACGATGATGCCGCAGCGCAGCTTGGTGTGGCGGCCCAGCTTGCGGATCACGCCTTCCACCTGGCCGGCCAGCTCACGGGTCGGTGCCAGCACCAGCACGCGCGGCCCGCGACCCTTCGTTTTGGACGGCTCCAACAGGCGCGCCAGCGCGGGCAGCGCGAAGGCGGCCGTCTTGCCGGTGCCGGTTTGCGCGGAGGCCATCACGTCATGGCCCTCCAGCGCTGGCGGCAGGGCGCGCGCCTGAATCGTGGTGGGTTCCAGGAATCCTTGGTCCTTCAGGCCACGCAGCAGCGGCTCGGGCAGCCCAAACGCCTCGAAAGACGCGGGCACGGGGCTATCGGAGGGGATGGGTTGGGGCAGGGTCTTCGTTGGTTGCAGCAATGCGAGCTCCTCATCCACCTGCCACAGGCGGACATAAGGGGGACGAGCCGTTTTCGCGGGAATCGCTCCTGTTGTGGCAAGGGAGCGCCCGGGCTCTAGAGATCGCCGACCTGTCCCACAACGGGGCAGCACGGCAGCGTCGCTGACCGGAACACAGGTGGAAATACGATACCAGGCGGGGTCGGAGACGGGATAGTCTTCAAGCTACCTGTTCATGCAAGAAATGGCCACAACCAAATGAGTTGCTGACAAAAGTGCCAACAGCGAGCGACAAGCCCCCGCCCCTGGGAGCCCGGGAGACCCGGCTGATGCGGCGGCACGGGCGGCCCAGCCCGCTACAGCCGCGCCATCACCTTGCGGGAGAAATCCTCGACGAGGCGGTACTGGTTGGTCACGCTGGGCAGAAACATGAGCTGCCCCAGCCCCTGGGCGTCCAGGTCGCGCATGCGCTCCACCAGCGCGTCCGGCTCGCCGACGATGGCCACCGCCCGCACCAGCTCCGGCGTGACCAGCGGCGCTTCGTCCGGGCGCATGTAGGTGTAGTGCGAATCGTGCAGGCGGATGTGGCGAACCTCGCGCGGCACCTCCTCCATCAGCGCGCAGTAGCGCTGCCAGATGGGCCGCATGAAGTCGGGCGGCTCGCCGCCGCTGCGCATCCACTTGTCGTAGGCGTAGTGCACGGAGGCCATGATCGCCGGGCCGTACTCGCGCACGACGCGCTCCGAGTTCAGCGCCTCGCCGCGCTCCAGCACCACCACCGGCGTGAGCACGCAGGTGAGAAAGCCCTCCGGGGAGCGACCCGCGCGGCGGGCACCTTCGCGAACGTGGCGCAGGGCGTCTTCCACGGTGGGCACGCGCGGAATGGAGAACACCAGCCCATCGCCCAACTCGCCTGCCAGCTCCATGGCCCGCGGACCGAAGCCCGAGACGTACATGGGGATGCGTGGCTCCAGCGCGTAGAAATCGAACTCGCGCATCAGCAGCTCGATGGGCGCCGTGTGCCCGCGCAGGGTGTAGTCGACGCGCCGGCCATCCAGCAGCGCGCGCACGACGCGCAGGTACTCCGCGTATTCGGCGATCTTCATGGGCGACTGCCCCATCAGGCGCATGGCCGTGTTGCCCGTGCCGATGCCCAGGAAGGTGCGCCCCGGCGCCAACCGGTTGACGGTGGCAATGGCGTTCGCGGTCACGGGCGGCAGGCGCAGCGGCGCCACGGCCACGCCCGTGCCCACCTTCATGGTGCGGGTCTGCTGCGCCACCAGGGCCAGTGTGGACCAGACCTCCGAGTAGATCATCTGCGTATCGGTGACCCAGGCGTGGGTGTAGCCCAGGTTCTCCGCGTACGGTGCGATGCCTGTCTCGTCGATTTTGTTGGGGATGCAGACCCCGAATTCCATGCTGCCTCGGTGGGAAGGTGCGTGATGCGACGAACGGCGCCATAGGCGCACGGTTGCTGGGATTGGACGGCGGACGGCCTCAGCGCATGACCAACGTCATCTCCGCGTCCTCCTCCCACGCGAAGTGGCCCTCCGCACAGCGGCAGGCGCGCTGGAAGTGCCCCGGCACGATCACGTCGGCCATCTCCACGATGCGGCGGATGCTGCGCGAGCCGTGCTCCATCGTATCGAAGGCCATGTCCGGCCGACCGAGCAGCCACTCCTTGGGATACTTCACGGCATCGCCCGCCAGCACCACCGTGCCCTCGGCCGTATTCAGCGCGAGAGCGCTGCTGCCGGGCGTATGCCCGGGCGTCAGCAGGAAGCGCACGTCCTTGGCGATGTCCGCCTCCTCGTCCACCAGAGTCAGCCGGTAATCCTCCAGCAGCTCGCGGATCTTCCAGGGGATGTACAGGTCGTCCGGGTGCGGCTTGGCGGCATACTCCCACTCGCGGCGCGCCAGGATCACGTGCGCCTGCGGGAACAGGTCGATATTCGCCGAGTGGTCGAAGTGCAGGTGCGAGAGCACCACGATGGGGATGTCCTGCGGGCGGTAGCCCTTGGCCGCCAAACCCTCGATCAGCGCACGGCGATTGGAGTAGTGGCCCGTGTCGAAGAGCATGGCGCCCTCGGACGTCTCCACCAGGCTCAGGTTGGCCAAACCCATGAAGGCGTTGCTGAGCTTGAAGCTGCCGCCCTTGACGATGATCTCGTAGCTGACCATGGAGGGGCCTCCAATTGGAGCGCTGCCGGCGGGCGCCGGCCCGCGCGGGTGCCGCGTCGGGCGTCGCTTCAGGGAGCGGCTGGGGGCTCGGCCTCCAGGCCCAGGTAGATGTGCTGCACCTGTGGATTGTCCTCCAGTTCGCGCGCGGAGCCCTCCAGCACGGTGTGTCCCGTCTGCATCACGTAGGCGTAGTCCGCAATCTCCAGCGCAAGCTGCACGGACTGCTCGGCCAGCAGCAGCGTGAGCCCCTCGCGCTGAAGAAGCTGCAGACGCTCGTAGAGACTCTCCACGATGGCAGGGGCCAGCCCCAGCGAGGGCTCGTCCAGCAGCAGCAGCTTGGGCTCGCTCATCAGGGCCCGGCCCAGCGCCAGCATCTGCCGTTCGCCGCCGCTGAGCGTGCCGGAGCGTTGCCGCCGGCGCTCGGCCAGACGCGGAAACAGGCCGTAGACGCGATCGAGGTTCTCGGCCACGCGCTTGTGGTCGCGCAGGGGCGTGCCCCCCAGGCGCAGGTTCTGCTCCACGGTCTGGGTGGTGAACAGGCTCCAGCCCTCCGGCGAAAGGGCCAGCCCGCGCGAGACAATCTGGAAGGCCGGCAGGCGGGCAATGGATTCGCCACGCAATTCGATCTGCCCGGCGCTGGGAGACACCAACCCTGCGATCGCTTTCAGCGTGGTGGTCTTGCCCGCGCCGTTGGAGCCAAGCAGGGCCACCGTGGTGCCCGCGGCGACCTGAAAGGACACGTCCGCCACGCCGATCAGGTCGCCGTAGCGCACCTCCAGGTGGGTCACCCGCAGTTCGCTCATGCTCTCACTCGCTCGTTCTCGTTCAGCTCGCATCAAACGCTGGCGCTCGTCTTGCGCTTGCCCAGGTAGGCCTCGATCACCTGCGGATCGTTGACGACCACCTCCGGCTTGCCGCTGGCGATCAGCTCGCCCTGGTTGAACACCACCACCCGGTGGGCCAGGGAGAGGATCACCTCCATGATGTGCTCCACGATCACGAGCGTCACCCCGGAGCGGTGTATCTCCCGCACCAGCTCGATGGCTTGGTGCACTTCCGTGGGCGTCAGGCCGGCCAGAGCCTCGTCCAGCAGCATCAGGCGCGGCCGAGTGGCCAGCACACGCGCGATCTCCAGGCGTTTGCGGCCTGGTGTGCCCAGGCGGCGCGCCGGCCGATGGGCATGCGCGGCCAGCCCGGTGAATTCCACCACGCGCTCGGCCTCCTCGCGTGCATGATGGCGATTGGCATGCCGCAGAAAGGCGCCCACCATCACGTTCTCCAGCACCGTGAGGTCCTGGAATGTGGCGGGCACCTGGAACGTGCGGCCCATGCCACGCAGCGCGTGCGCCTCGGGAGTGCCGCGGGTCACGTCGTGCCCGTCGAAGAGCACCTGACCCTCGGTCGGCGTCAGGTCGCCCGTGAGGCAGTTGAAAAACGTGGACTTGCCCGCGCCGTTGGGCCCAATCAGCCCCACGATCTCGCCCTGCTCCACCCTCAGGTCCGCCTCGTGGACGGCCATGAAGCCCTGGAAGGACTTGCTCACACCCTTGGCATCAAGCAGCACGGGCCACCTCCGCCGCTTCGGCTCGGTTGGCACGGCGTGTCTGCCAGCGCTGCCAGATCTCCAGCAGCCCACCCGGCTCGAAGCGCGCCAGCACGAGGATAATGCCGCCGTAGAGGATGTAGGTGAGCCCCGTTCCCCCGCCGCCGAAGAGGCTGTTGGTCATGTTCTGCAGCGGCACCAGGATCACGGCGCCCAGCAGCGGACCCAGCAGTGTGCCGGCTCCGCCCAGCGCCGCCGTGATCACCATCTCCACGGAAATCAGAATGCCGAAGGCACTGGTGGGATCGATGAAGCCCACCATCAACGCGTACAGGGAGCCGGCCAGCGAGGTAAACGCCGCGCTGAGCATGAACGCGTACAGCTTGTAGCGTCGCACGGGCACACCCAGGCTGCGGGCCGCCCTTTCGTCCGCCCCAATGGCGCGGAGATAGTAGCCCATGCGGCCGCGGCTGATCCAGTAGGTAAGCCCCAACAGCACCGCCAGCACGCCCAGGTAGATATAATAGTAGGGCAACGAACTGCGGAAGGTGAGATCCCAGACCGTGCGCGGCACGGCCGGGCCCATCTGACCCACGGCACCGCCTACGAACTTCCAGTTCGTCACGACAATGCGCACCAATTCCGCCACGGCAATGGTAGCCATGGCGAAGTAGTGCCCTTGCAGGCGGAAGGTGGGCGTACCTATCACCACCGCCACGGCGCAACTGATCAGCAATCCGACGGGAATCCCGGCCAGAGGCACATAGCCCCAATGCTGATAGAACACCAGCGGCGTATAGGCCCCAATCCCGAAGAACACCGCATGGCCGATCGATATCTGCAGCGCGTAGCCGCCCACCAGATTCCAGGCCGAGGCCGAAATGGCCGACAACAGCACGAGCGTGATCATGCGCTGATAGAACGGCCCCTGCACCACCAGCGGCGCACCCAGCAGAATCACCGCCAGCAGCAACCATCCCCGCTTCATCAGGCAGTCCCCAGCAGGCCCTGCGGACGCACCCAGAGGATAGCGACGAACAAGGCGTAGACGACCACATCCTTGAAGGCCGGGCCGAAGTAGTAGGCGGACAGCGACTCGATCACGCCTATCAGGATGCCCGCCAGCAGGGCCCCGGGCACGCTGCCGAAGCCGCCCAGGGACACCACTACGAAGGCGATCAGGGCCAGCGACTCTCCCACGCCGTAGGAGATGGGATAGTACATGGCGATCATGGCACCCGCCACGCCCGTCAGGGCGGCGGAGAGCCCCCAGGCCAGGGCCTGCATGCGGTCCGGGCGAATGCCCATTAGCATGGCCGCGTCGCGGTTCTCCGCCACAGCCAGAATGCGGCTGCCGACGGCCGTGCGCGTGAGCAACAGGTGCAGCCCGATGGTGAGCAGCACACCCACCACACCCCCGACCAGCTTGGGTATGGACACGTAAATGCCCAGCACGTTTTCCGTGCCGCTCAGGTAGGTATCCGGCAGGGTGACGAAGTTGGCCGAAAACACGAAGAACGCCGCATAGCGCAGGAACAGCGCGAGCCCGAAGGTGGACAAAATCTGCCCGATGATGGGCCCGTCAAGCACATAGCGGATCAACGCGAAGTAGACCACCACCCCCAGCACGAACAGCGAGGCGGCCGCGACGATGGTAAACAGCACCGGGCCGCCGGCCACCCAGGTCATCGTGAGAAAGGCCGCGAACATGCCAAGCATCACGAACTCGCCATGGGCGAAGTTCACGAAGTTCATCATGCCCCAAATGAGCGTGAGCCCCGAGGAGAACAGGGCATACACGCCCCCCAGCAGGAGGCCTTCGACGATAACCTGGATGACGATCATGGGACGGCCCGCCTATTGCCAGCCCTTGTAGGGCCATATCACCGGCGCCAGGGCGCGATCCGTCGGCCAGACCGTGACGTAGTCGCTACCTTGAAGCTGGATCAGGTACGTGGCGGCCAGCTCGTTCTGGCCGGAGCTATCGAACTTGACGCCCTTGTATCCCGTCATCACCTGGGACGAATTCATGTTCGTCTCCACCAGGGCCTTGCGGATCGCATCCGGGTTGGTGGAACCGGCGCGGTTGATAGCGTCGGCCATCACGAAGAAGGCCTCCATGCAGCGGGCGCTCGGGTCATCCATGGGCTTGCCGGTGAGCTTCTTGTACATCTCGTTGATGCGGTACGTGGTGCTGCCCGGCTTGCCCACCGCCCAGGCGCTGCGGCTAATGACCCCCTGGGTGATGGCGCCGACAGCCGGGATGAACGAGGGATCGTTGAAGCCGGCGTCATCGCCGATCACCATCTTGGGCTTGTAGTTCAGGGACTTCATGGTCTTCATGTACAGGATGGTGTCCTGCGTGTAGCTGATGAAGATGATGACGTCAGGGTTTTTCTCCTTCAGCTGCAGCACTTGAGCCGAGACGTCCGTCGTGCTGGCGTTATACGCGATGTCCGCCACCACGTTGTAGCCGTGCGACGTAGCGGCCTTGGCCACCTCCTCACCCACCGAGGTGCCGTAGTCCGTGTTCTCGTGCACCACGCCCACCGTGCTCACGGAGTGCCCGGCCTTCTTCATGTCGTTCAGGAACTCCATGTAGTTCTGGCCGAAGGTCGGGGCGATGGGCGTAACGCGGAAGGTATACTTGAAGCCGCGCTGCGTGATGTTCGCTGCCACCGAGTCGCCCACCACGAAGGGGATGCCGTAGCGCTCGGCCACGGCCGTGGCGGCGAAGGTCACCGAGGAGTGGTACGAGCCCTCGATGGCAACGACATGGTCCTGGTTGATCAGGCGCAGGGTGAGGGTCTGCCCCACCGACGGGTTGCCCTGGTGGTCCACCACGACCACCTCCAGCTTGGCACCGCCCAGGTTTGGCAGGCCGGCGGTGGCCGCCAGGGGCAGGTTGCTCAGCTCGGGATGCTTGTTGTTGATGATCTCCACGGCCAGTGCCCCGGCCGCCTTCTCGTGCTCGCCCGCCGCAGCCGCGTTCCCGCTAAGGGGCGTGAGCTGTCCAATCTTGACGACACCTGCCCCATAGACCGTCGTCATGGCGCCGGCAATCAGCCAGACCACCATGATCATGAGTGTCTTGCGCATGGTTTTCTCCCTCTGACATGTGTGCTGTGGCTGCCCGGCGCTCCAAGCCGTGCGCCCCCTTCGCCGCACCACAAGCGGGCACGGCGACCACCGCCGGCTCCGTGCCGGGCAGGACACGGCCCCGCGGGCTCCCCTCAGCGGAGAGCACGGTGATTTCAGTCGACTGCTTCGGGCGGCGCAATCTAGAACACCGTGTACCTAGCATTCTCGCCGGGCCAACGGCAAGGCGGTTTTGCGACGGGCCAGCCCGGCCCGGCCCGTTTGGTCCGCAAGGGCTGCACGCCGCGGCCTCACACGGGCCTCCCGCGCGAGCTAGAGCCGGGCCATCACCTTGTCGGAGAAGTCTTCGATCACGCGATACATGCGATTGAGCGGGGGATAGAGCATGACCTGCTGCAGGCCCTCGCCCTGCAGCACCCGCAACTGCTCGAGCAGTTCGTCCGGCGTGCCGATAAGGCACGTGCCGCGGATCAGTTCCGGTGTGAGGAAGCGGGCCTCGTCGGGATCGAGCCAGCTGTAATGCGACTCGTGCAGCAGGCGATGGCGGATCTCCGCGGGACGCTGATCGAGAAACGCCAGGTAGTCCTTCCACACCCCGCGCGCGTAAGCCGGGGGCTCCCCGCCCACCTCGTCGTGGCGGGCCACGAGATAGTGCATGGCGCTCATCACGGCCGAGCCGCACTCCGCAATCACCCGCGGGGATGTGACGGGCTCGCCCGACTCCAGCACCACCACGTTCATCATGGCCGAGGTGTAGAAGCCGTCCAGCGCCCGCCCCGCGCGCTCGGCGCCGCTGCGCGCGTGAGCCAGCGCCTGGGAGATGGTGCCCCCACGCGGAAAGCCGGTCACCAGGCCGTCCGCCAGCTCACCCGCCAACGCCTGTGCCTTGGGCCCGAAGCCGGCGATGTAGAGCGGCACCGGATGCTCCACATCGATGAATTGGAACTCGCGCATCTGGAAGGTGATGCGATGGGTCTTGCTGCCCAGGGTGTAATCCACGTCCTCCCCGCGCAGCAGGGCCCGCACGATGCGCACATACTCCGCGAAGGCCTTGAGCGGCATGGGACGCTGGCCGATGGTACGCATGGCCGTGTGACCCGTGCCCAGCGAGCAGAAGGTGCGTCCGGGCGCCAACCGGTTGATAGTGGCGATGCCGTTCGCCGTCACGGGTGCCAGGCGCAGCCCCGGCACGGAGACCCCCGTGCCGAGCTTCATCGTGCGCGTGGCCTGCGCGGCTAGCGCCAGCACCGCGAAGCAGTTGGAGCGGAGCATCTGGCTGTCGGTCACCCAGCAGTGACTGTAGCCCAGGTTCTCCGCGTGCGTGATGTAGCCGATCTCGTCGACCTTCGCCGTTACGATGCCGAAGTCCATGGCCGGGGCCCCCGCTGTGCCGGATGGTGGAGGGTTGGTCGTGCACGGCGCCATCCCCGCGGCGCCACGCTCCCTCCCGATAGCACGGTGGCGGCCCCGGACACCACGCCCTCACCGAAGGCTGGGCGTGGGTCCGCACCGGGATCAGCCGTGGCCGGCTCCGGGTGCGTTCAGACCGAGCAGGGCCCGCACGTCGCGCGCAAGCCGATCCGGCCCCACCGTGTCGCCGCTCGTGTAGAACTTGCGGATGCGTCCTTGGGGATCGACCAACTCGATCACGTCGTTGTGGACGATGTCGTAGTCCACGTGAGCCCGCCGTGCCAGGGCGTTTTCCACCTCGGGCTGTACGGGCACGATGTCGCCCGGCAGGGGCTGCCGGTCGGCCTCTCCGCTCGCCCGCCGGTAGTCCACCAGGAAGCCCTGGGTCACCACACGCCGCACGGCCTGCGGGTCGCCCACCAGATACTGCCAGTGCAGATCGTGCGGATCCCAGCCGTACTGCGCGAGAAACGCCCGCATCTCCGGCGGCCCGGTGTGGGCCGGGTCCACATTAAACGCCACGAGTTGCACGCGGTCGGCCAGGTCGGTGGGCAGCACCTCCTGGCGCATGAAGTTGGTGAGGTGGGCGGCGATGAGCGGACAGACGGTGGTGCAGTAGGGGAACAGGAACGTCACCACCTGCACCTTGCCGCTGAACTGGGCGGAGCGGACGGGCTGGCCGAGCTGATTGGTGAAGGTGTAATCGGGCGCTTGGCCCAGCACCGGCAGCGGCGCCCCCGCGGCCTGGCCCTGGGTGCGCCCCAGCCAGTAGGCGCCACCGGCCAGCAGCACGGCGAACACGAGAGACCTGGCGATCCAGGCCCTCAGCCACCATGGGGTACGGCCCGAATGGACTCGCATGGGCGGCACTGCGTCCTATGCCATGGCCGCGTCGCGCCACTCGCGCACGAGCCGCCACAGGCCGAAGGCAATCAGCCCCACAGCCAGGGCCGGCCGCAGATAGCCCGGCATGCGCAGCAGCGGAATGCCCATCAGCATGAAGCTCACCGGCAGATAGTACCGCCACAGCCAGTACGCCCCGGGCGTGCGCACGGCCCGCTGCCAGTAGGGAAAGATCAGCGACAGCACGGCCAGCGTGAGGAAGAACAGCGACCAGGGCCGCACGAGGAACAGCACCGGATCCCAACTGATCGCCATGGCCCGGCTGAGGTTGACCTCCGCGATGGGGCCCAAAATCACGCCCAGCACCATCGGCGCCAGGGGAAATCCAAATACGCGCATCTGGTAGCCCAGCACGCCGAAGAAGAACAACGTCCACACGTCGAACATGATGTTGTTCAGCGCGAACACCCCCACCGCGCAGAACAGGAAGATCACCGCCGCCAGCACGTACTTGGGCACGCGACTGAGCCGCAGGAAGAAGCGCAGGCCCAGCGACTGCACCGCAATCATGATGAAGTGCGCCAGGAAGAACGAGACGAAGATGCCGTAGCTCAGCACCGGTTGCTCGGTGATGAACGTGGGGCTGGGCGCCAGGTTGTGAATCAACAGCGCGCCCAGCATGATCGCCGTCACCAGGTCGCCCGGAATGCCCAGCGCCATCATCATTGTGAGCGCACCACCCGCCGTGGCGTTGTTGGATGCCTCAGAGGCGATGATCCCCTCCGGTATGCCCGTGCCGAATTTCTCGGGGTGCTTGGAGGCCTTCTTGGCCTGGTCGTAGGAAAGGATGTTGGAGATGCTTTCCCCCGCCGCGGGCAGGAGGCCGATGAAGATGCCGATTGCTGAGGCCCGCAGCAACGCCAGCGGGCGCTGCATGATCTCGCGAATCGCCTGGCGGTGCTGAATCTTGACGGCCCGCGCGTGGGTCTCGATCAGCGCCTCCTTGGCGCTGGCTGGGTCTTCGATGTCGCTCATGAGCTGACTGAAGGCGAACAGACCCACCAGCACGGGCAGGAAGTCGAAGCCCTGCCTAAGGGCATCCATCCCAAAGTTTAGCCGCGCGATGCCGTTGACCGGTTCCTCGCCCACGCAGGCCAGCAGCAGGCCCATCAGCCCGGCGATGCCGCCCTTGAGCATGGATTCGCCGGACAGGCTGGCGATGATCGTGAGCGCGAAGAAGATCAACGCGAAGAAGTCCCACGGGCCGAACTCCAGACCCAGCCGCCCCAGCACCGGCGCGAAGACCATCAGCGTGACCGCGCTGATGAGGCCGCCGAAGAAGGAGGCCCACACCCCGATCCCCAGGGCCAGGCCGGGCCGACCCTGGCGGGCCATGGGGAAGCCGTCGAACGTGGTGGCCACGGACGCCGGCGTGCCAGGGATACCGATCAGGATGCCGGCCAGCAGCCCGCCGGAGAGCCCGCCCACGTACACCCCGATCATGGTCGAGATGCCCTGGATGGGCGTCATCCCGAAGGTGAAGGGCAGCGTGAGAATGATCGCCAGGGTGATCGTGATGCCGGGAATGGCCGCCGCCACAATGCCGGCAAGCACGCCCGCTGTCATCAGGAGCAGATTCTGCAGCGCGAAGACCGTCTCGAAGGCGACGGCGATGTTGTGAAAGAGCACGGCTGATCGCTGGGTGGGGGAATTGGGGAAACGGGAATCCGGATCAGAAGAAGATGCCTTCCGGCACGAACACGAACAGCAGAAACCGGAACACGACGTAGATGCCGCCCGCGAACCCGATGGAGACCATTAGGATGAAGGGAATCTGGCGCGGCGAGCGCGGGCCCAGCAGCCAGAGCATGGCGGCCACGTACAGCGCTCCCGAGATCAGGAAGCCCAGCACCGGCATGGCCACCACCAGCAGGAAGAACAGCACGAAGCTGCCGATCACCGTGCGGTACTTGAAGATCGTGCCGCGGATGTTGGCGAGCGTGATGCCGCCGCGCGGATCGAGCCCCGTGCTTTCGCGCAGACCCTTGATGAACAGAGCCAGACACAGCGGGATGAGCAGGGTCAGCACCACCCGAGGAAATACCGCGGCGCTGAGCGAGATGTAGGGCCGGGGCTCGATCTGGTACGTACCCCAGAGCATCAGCCCGCAGAAGGCAAGGAGCGCCAGGCCCAGCTTGGCGTCCGTGTGTAGCCGCATGCGAAAATCCGTTGCAGAGAGATAAAGCCGGGGCGCCGCGAGGGCGCCCCCGGGAAGGGGCCGGTCGATGCCGGCTGACTGAAGTTACTTGATGAGGCCGACGGCCTTGGCGATCTTCGTGGTGGTTTCCACGTCCTTCTTCAGGAAGGCCGTATAGGCTTGCTGGCCCTTGAAGTCGATCACAGTGCCCTTGCCCTCGATGGCCTTTTCCACATCCGGCAGTTCGACCGCCTTGTGGAAGACGTTTTCCCAATACTTGATCACCGGCTCCGGCGTGCCCAGGGGAACGAAGATGCCGCGGTTCACCCCGTAGATCACATCCACCCCCTGCTCCTTCAGCGTGGGCACATTGGGCAGGCGCGAATCGCGCTTCTCCGTGGCGATGCCCAGGGCCTTCAAGGAGCCCTCCTTCAGGTATTGCTGCGCGGAGATGATGTTCAGCTCGCCCAGGTCGATGGTGTGGGCCAGCAGGGCCGTCATGCGCTGCCGGGTGCCGTCGTAGGGCACGTACTTGAACTTGATGCCCGCGGCATTTTCAATCTGCAGCGGGAAGAAGTGGCTCGTCGAGCCCAGCGTCGCGCCGTACAGGATCGTGCCCGGAGCCTTCTTGGCGGCCGCGATCAGCTCCGTCATGTTGTTCCAGGGCACGTCCTTGTACGCGGCCACGATGGACGGCGTGTGCGTGAGCAGCGCGACCGGAGCCATGCCGAAGTAGTTGAAGTCAATGCGCCCGCTCAGGTAGCTGGTCTGCATCGAATCGTGCCCGGAGAACAGCGTGCAGCCGTCCGGCTTGGCGCCGGCGGCTTCCTTGGCACCCTTGTTGCCACCCTGGCCGGAAATGTTCACGACCGCGATATCCTTGCCGGCCACCTTCTGTGCCGCATTCACGACGGTGCGCATGATGATGTCGGTATCCCCGCCCGCGCCCCAGGGGATGATGAACTTTACGGCGCGGCAGGGCAGCTCCACAGCCTGCGCGCCCGTCGGGACGACCAGGGCCAGCAGCGCCAGAGCGGCCACGAGCATTCGAATTGCTTTCATGGGAGTTCTCGTCCAGTCAGTTCAGAATGGGCGGGCGCCGCGGCAAGCCACCACGGTGCGCACCTTCGACACAGCCTTCCCCCAATATCCCGATTCCGCAACGCCGTGTGAACCACGGGAGTCTGCCACGGCAGGACCTCTGTAAGGTCGGTACGCTCCAGGGGCAGGCTTGTCAACGCGATGGCGCAAGCCCCGCGCACTGGTTGAGCCCCGCAACGGATCGAGCGAATCGCCGCCGCCGCCACCGCTAGGCGGACGCTGCCGCCGCTTTCTCCAACGGGGCCGCCGGCGCCACCGCGCTGGCCAGCAGCGCCTCCAGCGCCCGGCCATCCGGATCGGCCAGGGCAGCCTCCCGCGCCTCGGCGATGGCCGCCGCAGCGGCAGCGGATGTGCGGCCCGCCTCCAGTGCAGGGCGGATCAGCGCGGCCTCGATGCGGCCGTAAGTGCCCGTGCCCCGCTCGTGCGTATCGCCGTAGCCCTTGATGAGCCGCGCGCACTCCGCCACCTCCATGGCCAAGGCCACGTCGCGCTCCGTCGCGCGGCGCACAAGTTCCAGCCACGCCTCGATGCGCTCCTGCTCGCGGCGAAAGCGCCACATGCCGCGTCGCCAGCGGCGCAATCCGGCCAGCATGCGCAGCCGCGCGTAACCCCACAGGGTGGTGGTGCGCAGGTGCAGGCCAGGCCGGATGCGGCCCAGCGCTGGCCAGCGCCGCGCCAGGGCGAACAACGCGCGGGCCGGCGCCTCGGGCAGGATGTCGCAGATCTCCTCCAGCCCCGGCTTGAGGAACTCCGTGATCACGACCAGATCGCCGGGCGCCGCGCCGGTCTCCGCGCGCACCCGGGCCAGCCGCTCGGGCCGCGTCTTGGCCTGGGCCACGCGGATGGCATCCTCGTAACTCATGCGCACGGCCAGGTGCCGCGCCACGGTGGCCAGCAGGTCCCCATCGGCCTCCCGCCATGGCGCCAGCCGATCCAGGTACAGCGCCCCATAGTGCGCATCCTGGTAGTCCACGAGCCGCCGCACGCCCAATTCCAGCACCTCCTGGGTCGTGAGCGGAAACTCCCGCCGCACCCGCTCCAGCAACGTGGGCACATCCGGGCCGCGTGCGCGACGGGGAGCCGCGGGCGTGTCCATCACCTGTCCCCGCACGGAGGCCAGGCCGGCCTCGAAGCCGCGCAGGTTGGCCTCAGCGGCCTTGCCCTCGGCACGGATGCCCGCACGGAAGGCATCCTCCGGAATAGGTAGACGCCCGCAGCCCGCGATGGCGCCCAGCAGCACGGAGTTCAACGGGGCCTCGATCGCGCGGGCGGCAGCTTCCAGGTCCAGCAGCAGGCTGCGTTGTGCACGCTCCTGCGCCGCCTTGCGCAGAGGTTGTGGATCGTAGCGCCCGTCGCCCATCTGCATCTTTTCGGCCGTGGTGTATACGCGGTGGGTGGAGGCGATGAGCAGCGTGCGCTCCGGCGTCACGAAGCCGCCGCGAATGGCGCGCCCGGCCTCCAGCAGCTCGGTGGCCGCCATCACGTCCACCTCGCCCGCGGCCGGGGCCAGCGCCAGCAGCGGCGCGCGACCGTTGAGGGCACTCCAGGGCTGCGGCCAGATCTCGATGTAATAGGTGGTCGCGCCCGTGCGCTGGGCCACGCCGGGAATCGAGGTCGCCTGCACAGGCAGGTCGCTGGCCTGCGCCGCGTTGACGATCCAGCTCGTCAGCACGCCGCCGCCCTCACCACCCAGCGCCGCCAGCAGCAGGGAGACGGGCCGCTCGCCCGCGAATGCCTGAAGTTCCACGCCGCTCATGCCGCCCCCGCCGCGCCATTGCGCATCCAGCGCAGGGCCGTGCTGCGCAGACCGTGCAGGACACGCTCCAGCGGACGCGGGTTGCGCACGCGCTCGGCTTGGTAGAACGCGGGACAGAGCGCGGCCGCATGGGCCACCTCGCCGCACAGGCCGCACCCCACGCAACTCGGGTCAACCGTGGCCACGGGATCGCGCCGCAGAGGGTCGGGACTCGGCTTCACGGTGAGGCTGGGGCAGCCGGAGAGCCGGATGCACGAGTGATCGCCAGTGCACACTTCGTCATCCACGCCGAAGCGCGGGGTCACCACGCGCTGCCCGCGCGCCAGCTGTCCGGCCACCTCGCCGCGCAGGCGGCGCTGGCGGGCAAGCTGGCACTCGCCGTCCGCGATGATCACCTTCAGCCCCCGCTCGGGCGTGGTGAGCGCCTCGCGAAGCGTGTCCACCATGGTGGAGACCGAGTACGAGCGCACGCGCTTGAGCCAGGGCACGCCCAGCGCCCGCAGCGTGGTCTCGATGTGCATGCCGGGCGAGCGGCCATGCCGGCCCATGGCGCTGCTGGGGATCACCTGCTGCCCGGTGGCGGAGGTGTATCCATTCTCCATGATGACCAGCACGGAATCGCCGTCGTTGAGCAACGTGCTGATGACGCCCGTGGTGAGACCGTTGTGCCAGAAGCCGCCGTCGCCCATTACGGAGATGCTGCGCCGCTGCTGGAAGGGCGCCACGGCCGCGGCGCTGGCCAGCGACATGCCGTAGCCCAGGATGGAATTGCCCAGCGAGAACGGCTCGAAGGTGGCAAAGGCGTGGCAGCCTATATCCGCCGAGATGTGCACCTTGCCCACCTCGCGCTCGATGAGCTTGATGGCCGAGAACACGGGCCGCTCCGGGCACCCGGTACAGAACTGCGGGGGACGCGGGGGCAGCGTGGCGGGCAACGCGTCGGCTGCGTCGGCCTGGGCACCCGGCCCGGACGGCGCCGCGGCGCGCACGGCGGCCAGGTCCAGGTCGGCGGGCCGCGTGGCCTCCAGAAAGGCCAGCAGGCCCTGCTGGATTACCGCGGCGGTGTACTCTCCCGCAGGCGGCAGCAGATCCTTGCCGTGCACCCGCGTGCCCAGGTCCGCCTTGCGCAGCATCACGTTCACCTGGTGCTCGATGTACTCCGGGTTGCCCTCCTCCAGCACCAGCACGGCCTGCTTGTCGCGGCAGAACTCCGTGATCTCGCCGGGCACCAGGGGATGCACCACGTTGAGCACAAGCAGCGGCAGGCGGCTGGCGCCGAAGGCATCGCCCAGGCCCAGCACCGAAAGCCGCCGCGCCAACGTATTGTGCAGGCCGCCCTGCAGGATGATGCCCACGGCGGGCAGGTCGCCCTCGGTGCGCTCGTTGAGTCCGTGCTCCGTGATGAAGGCCTGGGCGGCGGGCAGGCGCTCGTCCACCTTGAGCCGCTCGTGCGCGAAGCTCACGGGCGGGTGCGCCAGCCGCGCGTATTCGAACGTCGCCGGATCGGCCAACCGGTTGCGCGTGCTCACGGGCGGCGGCACGTTGTCCTTGGCCAGGAAGCGGCCCTGCACGTGACAGGCCCGCACGCGCAGCATCATCATCACCGGTGCATGGCTGGCCTCGGAAAGCTCGAAGCCGCGCTCCACCATGGAGACGATGTTGGGCAGGTCCGGGCGCGGATCCAGCAGCCACAGGCCGGACTTCATGGCCATGGCATGCGTGCGCTCCTGGATGACGCTGGCGCCCTCACCGTAGTCCTCGCCCACGATGACGAGCGCCCCGCCCTTCACGCCCGGCGAGGCCAGGTTGGAGAGCGCGTCCGCAGCCACGTTGGTGCCCACGATAGACTTCCAACTCACCGCGCCGCGCAGGGGATAGTTGATGGAGGCGCCCAGCATGGCAGCCGCCGCGGCCTCGTTGGCGCAGGTCTCCACGTGGATGCCCATGTCCGCCATCAGGTCTTCGGCATCCACCAGCACGTCGATCATGTGCGAGACCGGCGCACCCTGGTAGCCGCCCACATAGGCCACGCCGGATTGCAGCAGCGCCTTGGTGACGGCAACGATGCCCTCGCCATAAAAGACGTCCCCCGCCCCCAGGCGCAACGATTCCACTTCCTTCTTGAACGATCGTTCCGCGCTCACCCCGTTGTCTCCTTTGCACTCATCCAGCCGCCCACGATAGGCGGCACTCCGCTGCACCGTCCGCGCCGCCCCGGCCATCACTGCCGCCAGAGCCTGCGCCACCGACCACGCTGGTCACTACGCGTCGAAGGCCCGCTTGCCAACGCAGAGTGCTCGTCATACACACAGATTCCGCAGGCCCCCAGCCACGGGCAAGAGTACCGGCAGTGCAGGGGGAATCCAACCAAGAATCAACCCTCCGGGGCCCCGACGATCCCAGCACGGGGTTGTTCCCGTGCCCGGCGAAGCGGCGACCCGCCTACGGGTTGAGGGCCTCACTTTATCGCCATGACGACGGTCAACACAACCGCTCGCGGCACAGGTCGGCAGCAGCGGTCCCGCGCCCGACCGCGAGTCCGGGCTTGATTCGGGCGGCCCCGGGTGTTTGAATCGCCCCGCAAGGGGACAACGCACTCGCCGCGTGAAGGACGCGGCGGGCGGCGGAGCGACGTGGCCCCTGGGGGAGCCTCGTCGCACGGATGGGTCAGCCAGCAGCAGCCAGGAGAGCAACAATGGGAAGCATCATGGATCCGATTATTCCGGAGGAGCGCCTGCGCGAGATGCGCCACACGAAGCTGTGGCCGGATCGCCTCGTCACCGACTATTTGGATGAGGCGGTCGCGCAGCGCCCCGATCAGGTGGCCATCGTGGATCACAACTCCATGTCCGGCCGATCCACCACGCTTTCCTACCGCCAGCTCGCGCGGCGCGTGGACCGTATGGCGCTGGGTCTGGCCGCCCTGGGCGTGGAGCCGGGCGACGTGGTGGCATTCCAGTTGCCCAACTGGTGGCAGTTCACCGCGCTGTACCTGGCCTGTGCGCGCATCGGCGCGGTGGCCAATCCCATGATGCACATCTTCCGGCACCGCGAGCTGCGCTTCATGCTGGGCTTTGCGGAGGCCAAGGTGGTGGTGGTGCCCCGGCAGTTCCGGGGCTTCAACTATCCGCAGATGGTGGAGGAGCTGCGCGGCGAGCTGCCGGCCCTGCGCCACGTGCTGGTGATCGAGGAGCGGCCGGAAGGCTCCTTCGAGGAAGCCCTGCTCACGCGACGCTGGGAGGACGAGCAGGACGGCCCGGCGCTATTTGCCAAGCGCCGGGCCGGTCCCAACGACGTCACACAACTGCAATACACCTCCGGCACCACGGGGGAGCCCAAAGGCGTGATGCACACGCCCAACACGCTGCTGGGCAACCTGCTCTCCATCATCGGCGTGCTGGGCATGACCGGGCAGGACGTGATGCTGATGGGCTCACCGCTGGCGCACCAGACAGGCTTTCTCTACGGCATGCTGATGCCAATCGTGCTGGGCACCAAGAGCGTGCTGATGGACATCTGGAACCCGGCTGAGGCCGCGACCCTGATCCAGGACGAAGGCGCCACGTTCACCATGGGCTCCACGCCCTTCGTGGCCGACCTGACGGACAGCCCCATGGCAGAGCAGCGCGACCTTTCCACTCTGCACGTCTTCGTGACGGCCGGGGCCCCCATTCCGCGGGTGCTCGTGCAACGGGCGCGCGAGCGGCTGGGCGCACACATCGTCTCCGCGTGGGGCATGACGGAGAACGGCGCAGCTACCTGCGCGCGGCTGGACGACCCGCCGGAGAAGGTGTTCGAGACGGACGGCGCGCCCATTCCCGGCATGGAGGTGCGCGTGGTGGACGGAGAGGGCCGCCCCCTGCCCCCTGGCGAGGAGGGCCGCCTGCAGGCCCGCGGCATGTGCAACTTCGTGGGCTACCTGAAGCGGCCCGATCGCTTCGATACGGACGCCGAAGGTTGGTTCAATACGGGCGATCTGGCGCGCATGGATAAGGATGGGTACATCCGCATTTCCGGCCGTGCCAAGGACATCCTCATCCGCGGCGGCGAGAACGTGCCCGTGGTGGAGGTGGAGGGCGTGCTGTACCGCCACCCGGCCATCCAGGACGTCGCCATCGTGGGCATGCCCGATGAGCGCCTCGGCGAGCGCGGCTGCGCGTTCGTCACCCTGCGGGAGGGTCAGGCGCTGACGTTGCCGGAGATGGTGTCTTTCCTCGAATCCGAGCGCATGGCCCGCCAATACTTCCCCGAGCGGCTGGAGGTGCTCCCGGAGATGCCCCGCACGGCCTCGGGTAAGATCCAGAAATTCCGCCTGCGTGAGATGGCCACCGGCCTCAAGCCCGATGCCGTCTGAGCAGCACCCTGGCGCCCCGCGCTATGCCAGGCGGCGTGGGCCCCCATGGCGACGCTTGACCCGCCGTGGGGCGTGCGGCTACCGTGCAGCCATGAGCGAACAACCGATTGCGAGCGCCCGCGGCCTACTGGCCGTGTGGACCGACGCCGACCCCGCGGGGGAGGCGGACTTCAACGCATGGTACAGCGGACAGCACCTCATCGAGCGCGTAGGCGTGCCGGGCTTCCGCTCCGGCTGCCGCTACGCGGCGGTGGAGGGCACGTCGCCGGACGTGCCGCGCTATTTCGCGGCCTATGACACCGACGACGCAGCCGTGCTCTCGTCGCCCGCCTACAAGGCGCGCCTTGATGACCCTACCCCGTGGACCCAGCGTGTGATGCCGCACTTCCGCAACACCGTGCGCTTCGTGGGCACGGTGCTGGCGAGCCACGGACGCGGCGCGGCCGGCATTGTGCGCACGCTGCGGATCGAGCCCGCCGCGGGAAGGCGCGAGGCCCTGCGCGAGGGACTGCGGACGCTGGTGGAACGCGAGCTGGCCGGTGCGGAGGGTGTGCTGCGCGTGCGGCTGATGGTGCGGGCGGATGCCCCCGCGACGCAGCCGGCTACCCAGACGGCCGAGACGAAACTGCGCGGGCCGGACGCCACGGCCACCTTCGTCATCCTGCTGGAAGCCGAATTCACCGCGCCCCTGGACAACGCGTGCGCATCGGCGCTGTCGGCGGAGCGGCTGACCGGCCTTGGCGCGGAGGGCCCGGTGCAGGTGGCCGACTACCAACTGCTCTATGCGCTGGCGCCTTGCCTCTGAGCGGGTCTTTGCGCAGCACCCCGGCAGCGCTCAGCCCTTGCCAACGACCACGCCCATGACCCCGCCCGAACGAGAGCCACCCGGCACGGGTTGCATCGCCATTACCGGCGCCAGCCGCGGCATCGGTGCCGCTGTGGCGCTGGAGCTGGCGCAGCGCGGCTTCTCCGTGGCCTGTCTCACGCGCGCGGGCCAGGGCATCGAGGAGGGCGACGTGCCCCCGGAGCTGACGCCCCGGCTGCGGGCCATCCGCTGCGACGTGACGGACGAGGCGGCCCTGAAGCAGGCCCTGGCGGAAGCGGCACAGGGCTCGGGCGGCCTGCGCGGGCTGATCAACAACGCGGGCTTCCATTCGCACGGGGCCAGCGCCGAGCTGCCGACGGCCGAGTTGCGGCGCGTGCTGGAGACGAACGTGACGGCGCTGTTCGTGGCCTGCCGCGAGGCCTACCCGCATCTGAAGGCGCGGGGCGGCGGGCTCATTGTAAACATGGGCTCGTTCTTCGACCACCTGGGCATCACGCGCAACCTGGCCTACACGGCTTCCAAGGCGGCTGTGGCCGGAATCACGCGCTGCCTCGCGGTGGAGTGGGCAGCGGAGGGCATCCGCGTGCTGAACGTGGCACCGGGCTACATCGAGACGAACCTGAACCGCGACTTTCTGCGCCGCCCCAGCGTGCAGGACTACCTGCTGCCGCGCATCCCGGTGGGGCGCACGGGCACACCGGAGGAGGTGGCCCGCCTCATCGCCGTGCTGTATGCGGAAGACCTGACCTTCCTCACCGGCGAGACAATTTACATCGACGGCGCACAGGGCATCGCACACTGAACCCGAGTCCCCAGGACACCATGGAGGTCTTCCGCCGCATCGACGCCATCCCTGCGCTCTCGGACGAGGAGCGCCTGCTGCTGGACAGCGTGCGCCGCGTCTCGCGCGAACAGATCGCAGCCAGTGCCGCCCGCTACGACGCCGCCAGCGAGTTTCCCTGGGAAAACGTGCAGGCACTGCGCGAGCTGGGCCTGAACGGCATCTTCATCCCCGAAGCGCTGGGCGGTGCGGAGCTCTCCTACAGCGCCTACCTGGCCTGCGTGCGGGAGATCAGCGCGGCCTGCGCCTCGACGGGTATCATCTGGGCCACGGTCTTCCACGCCATCAAGCCCCTGCTGGAGTACGGGACGCCGGAGCAGCAGGCGCGACTGCTGCCGGTGATCCTGAGCGGCGGGCTGGCGGCGCTGGTGATCACGGAGCCCGCAGTGGGCTCGGACGCCACCGGCATGACGACGCGCTTCACGCCGGACGGGGATACGATCATGGTGGAGGGGGCCAAGACCTTCATCACCAACGGGGACGTGGCGGACCTGTACCTGGTCTTCGGCAAGTGGAGCGAGTTGGGCGACGGCAAGGAAGCCATCTCCGCGCTGTACATCGAGAAGGGCACCCCGGGCCTGAGCTCCGGCCGCAAGGAAGACAAGATGGGGCACCGGGCCTCCAGCACCACGGCCCTGCGCTTCGAGGGCTGTCGCGTACCCCGGGCCAACCTGCTGGGCGAACCGGGCCAAGGCCTGCGCCTGCTGCTGGCCTCGCTGAACCTGTCGCGCCCGTCCGTGGCCGCCCATGCGCTGGGCATCGCCCGCGCGGCCTTCGAGGACGCCGTGGCCTACATCAACGAGCGGCGCCAGGGCGGCCGGCGCGTAGTGGAGTACCAGGGCGTGCAGTTTCTGCTGGCGGACCTTGCGACCGAGCTGGCGCAATGCGAGGCTTGGCTGTGGCATGTGGCGCGGTTGGTGGACGCCGGCGAACGCGACATGGGCGTGGAGGCCTCCATGCTCAAGCTGCGTGCCGGCGATCTGGCCATGCGCATCGCCACGGAGGCCGTGCAGTTGCACGGTGGCTACGGCTACATCCGCGAGTACCGGGTGGAACGCCTGTTGCGCGACGCGAAGATCACGCAAATCTGGGAAGGCACCAGCCAAGTGCACCGCCAGTTCATCGGACGCAGCTTCGTCCAGCGTTAGCAACCCCCCCGCTTTGCGGCTGCCGGAACCGGTGCGATCCTTGGGTCGTACCGCATTGAATCGTTCGAAATTGACGTTTATCCCTCCAGATTTGACGTAGATCAAGGGAAGCGGCCAATTTTGGCGTAGCGTGAACGCAGGGTTAACTGACCCCTGCAGCGAACGGTCGCCCTTTGCGGAAGGGGCGGCTGACCGATCCAAAAAACGAGAAAAAGGAGAGCCGATGAGGAGACGTACGGATGAAACCACAATCGCTGCTGCGCTATCTCACCTTTCTCGCCACCGCCTGCCTTAGCTTGGCCATGGGTGCGCTCCCCGCGCACGCTGTCCCGAGTTTTGCCCGGCAGACCGGCCTGCCGTGTGAGCAGTGCCACACGTCCTTCCCTGAGCTGACGTCCTTCGGGCGCCACTTCAAGGCGGAAGGCTACACGATGACCACCACTGCCACGGTGTCCGGTCCCAACGGCGTGCTGGAGCTGAATGCCACGCCGCCCCTGTCGTACATGCTGCAGGTGGGCTACACCCGCACCGCCAAAGCCCAGCCTGACTCCGTCGACTCGACGCATGCGTCGCAGAACGGTGACATCCTGCTGCCGCAGGAGCTGAGCCTGTTCTATGCGGGACGCATCAGCCCGATGATGGGGGCCTTCACGCAGATCACCTACAGCATGGTGGATGCCGGCTTTGCCATCGACAACACGGACATCCGGGCCGCCAACAAGACCCAGATCGGGGACAACACCCTGGTCTACGGCCTGACGATCAACAACAACCCGACCGTGCAGGACCTGTGGAACAGCACGCCGGCCTGGGGCTTCCCCTTCGCCGCGACCGAGATCGCCCCGGGGCCCTCTGCCGCAGCGCTGCTGGATGGCGGACTGGCGCAATTGGTCGCGGGTGTGGGCGGCTATGCGGCTTACTACATGGACAGCGGCATGCTGTACGGCGAGTACACCCTGTACCGCTCGGCCCAGGTGGGCAACGGGCAAGTCCCGCTGGACAGCTCCGCCCCCGACGCGGTGATCAAGAACTACGCGCCCTATATGCGCGTGGCCTATGAGCGCGACTTCGGCAACAGCAGTTGGGAGATCGGCGCGCTCAGCCTGAACGCCAAGATGGTGCCGGGCGGAAACTTCGTGGATACGACCCCGACCGACAAGTACGCGGATACGGGCCTGGACACGCAACTGCAACTGGAATCCGGTGGCAACATCTACGGCGTGAAGGGCCTGTACCTCAAGGAGAAGCAGACATGGGGCGCGGCCTCGATGGGCTCCACGGCCAGCAACGCCACGGACAATCTGACCACCACGCGGCTGACCGGATCGTTCACGCACCAGCACAACTGGGGCGCCAACGTGCAACTGTTCAGCATCACCGGCGATTCCGACACCAACCTCTACGGCGGCGCGCCGGATTCCGCCGGTGAGGTGGTGGAGCTGAACTACACGCCCTGGCTGAACACCCGCTTCTCGGCACAGTACACGAAGTACAGCAAGCTGGACGGTGCCAGCAGCGGCGCGAGCGACGCCAACACGATCTATCTGCTGGCGTGGTTCATGTTCTGATCCGTGCGGCGACTCCGCCGCGGCCAAGTTGCTGCTCCGCTTGGCCGCGGCGGGGCCTCCTCAGGCCTCGGCCGCGTGCGCCTCTGCGCGCGCGGCTTGAGGTTCATCCATCCGCCTGCAGCACCACCTTGATGCACTCCCGACGTTCGATCAGCCCGATGGCCGCGCCGGCCTCGGAGAACGGCAGCGTGTGCGTGATGAGTCGCTGCATCGCCGGCGCCAGCCGCACCAGCAGGGCCACGCTGGTATCCCAGGTGGTACGCGAGTAGGCGCGCACACCGAGCAACTCCTGTTCCCCCAACACCACCGGCAGGCTATCGAAGGGCGCCGCATCATGGTTGATGCCGATCAGCCCCACGCGTCCCCCTTTGCGGACCGAACCGAGTAGGCCCGCCAATGCCTCCGCATGGCCCGTGGTGTCGAAGGCGGCATCCGCCCCGTGGACCCGCTCGCCCCGCACGACCCGCTCCAGCGACTGCGACTCCAGATTGACCGAGATCGCGCCCAATTCCTCGGCCAGCGCCAACCGGCCGCGATCCGCGGCGAGCCCCGCCACGATTACCCGCGCAGCCCCCACGGCCTGCGCCACCAGCAAGTGCAGCAGGCCCATCGTGCCGGCGCCCAGCACGAGAACGGTCTCGCCCGCCTGCACGCGCACGCGCTCCACCACGCCGTGCACCGCCACCGTGAGGGGCTCGGCCAGCAGAGCGGCGGTGGGCTCCACGCCAACGGGCACCGGGTGCACGTTGGTCGCAGGCACGACCACGCGCTCGGCCCAGCCGCCGTTGATGTGGCAGCCCATCACCCGATACTGGTCGCAGATCGAGGTCCGCCCGCGATTGCAGTGAAAGCAGGCACCACAGCTCGTCTGCGGATTCACGGCGACGAGTGCACCGGGCGCCACACCGTTCACGCTGGCGCCCACGGCTTCCACGATGCCGGCGGACTCGTGGCCCAGGATCAGCGGCCAGGTGGGGTGATAGTCCCGCGCCAGTCCCGGATACCAATGGTAGATGGAGACGTCCGTACCGCAGACGCCCCCGCCCACGGGGCGGATCAGCACCTCGCCCGGCCCGGCCTGCGGTTCCGGCACCTCGATCACCTCCAGCGCGCCTTCCTCGCCGCGCGTCTTCGC
>DATFMP010000016.1:0-10063 GCA_035266845.1 bacterium | reverse complement strand
CGCGATCACTTCCCACAGCTCGTCGGCAAGCAGTGGCTTTGCCATCGCTCCGTCCTCCCTGACAGATGGATGGTCGATCACTGTTGCCGAGCATAGCGCCCGTCATTTCATAGGTCCAGGGTTTTGAAATGGGCTCTAAGTTCGAGGACATCATCTGGAACATGGACGAGGAGGACGAGCTAGGTCAGTCCGTCAAGAACGCACAGCAAGCCGCTTACGCCCGGTGCCGCGAAGTGCTTAGAGCCGCCAAGTAGGCCGCGACTATGCAAGGAGCCTCATCATGTCCAGCATCGAATCCCGCCTTGCCGCCGTGGAGCGGCAACTGCGCTTTCACCGGCTTGTCATCGCGGGCCTGCTGGTCGCCCTGGTGGCGCTGGTGGGCTACGGGGCGACCAAGGGCGTGCCGGATGTGATCCGGGCAAAGCGGTTTGAAGCTGTAAATAGCAAAGATAGCGTCGGTGCGGAGTTGGACATGTTTGGTTTGACCGTTAAGGACGTCTTCAGTGGTGAGCCTTATATTTGGCTTTCCTACGCGACTCCCGACGGCCCAGACCTCGCTCTATTCGCAAATTCCAAGGGGATTCCCAAGGGAAACGACAGGATGCGAGTTCAAATCATGGCGCGTGGTGAGGATGATCCTGGGGGGCTGATCAATATCGCCAGCAAGACGGGTGTCGCTATACAGTTGCTGGTGGATCACTACGGGGTTGGTAAGGTGGGAGTATTCGGACCCGACGGCAAGGGTCGCACACTGACACCAAGATAGGCGCTGGCGGCTTGTGCACTTGTGCGGCCAGCTCTACGCACGAGAGTCGATCCCCTGGAACGCAGGCAGGATGCCCATTATTCGTTGTATCAGCACAAGGAGGGTGCCATGCCGTCTGCGCCATCCAGTTTGGCTAATCCAGTTCAAATCATTTCTCTGGCAACTTCCGTCTTTGCTGCATTCGTAGCCGCTTTAGCCGCCGCAATCGGTGTGGTTAATTTCCTGCGTGAGCGGCCTCGTGTCCGCGTGGAGTTGGAGTTGCACGTCAGCCGCAGTGGCGTCGTTGGCGAATTCAGCGTGGGTGGCGAAGTCCGATGCTCGAACGTCGGACGCCGTCCCGTCTACATCAGAAATGTATGGGCAGGGTTGATCAGGCAAGCCGGGTCTCTAACGATCACCATACCGGAAGACGGGCGACGCCTTACAGAGGGTGGGCCGCCGCGTGTTTGCCCGGTCTTCATCTCGAATGTCCCGTTGAACCAATTGTCCAACTGCAGGGGCAAAGCAACGGATTCTGCTGGTAAGACGTATCGGTCTAGCAAGCCCAATATTAGATGGCCCCTCGGCTACCAATCATCGGCACATAAGACCGCCAGGGCAAAGGCCGCACGCTGACGCCGAAGTAGACCGTGGCTGGATCGTCCTCTTAGAGCACCGCGAACGTGCTGCGCGACGCTGCAATTTTGTTGAACGGGCAGCCCGCCTCGCACAACACCGCGTTGGTATGCTTGCCAAAGCGGGGCGTGGGTCGGATAACCGCGTAAACTTCACCCCCCCAACATTCGAGACATTCACGTATGCCAACGCAGGCTGAAGCAGTGGTCCTCCTCAGCGGGGGACTGGATTCCAGCACGACCTTGGCCATCGCCAAGGCCGAGGGATTTGCGCTCAACGCGCTGACGTTCCGCTACGGCCAGCGGCACGAGGTGGAGCTGCAGGCCGCCGCCCGGGTGGCCAAGGCCCTGGGCGTGCAGCGCCACCTGGTGGTGCAGATCGACCCCGCGGTGCTGCAGGGCTCCGCGCTCACCGATGCACACATCGCGGTGCCCAAGGATCGGGACCTGGACACGGCCTCGGACATTCCGGTGACCTACGTGCCCGCCCGCAACACGATCTTCCTCTCCTACGCGCTGGCCTGGGCCGAGACCCTGGGTGCGCAGGACCTCTTCATCGGCGTGAATGCGCTGGACTACAGCGGCTACCCGGACTGCCGTCCGGAGTACATCGACGCCTTCCAGCGCATGGCCAACCTGGCCACGAAGGCCGCCGTCGAGGGCCGGCAGCGGCTGCGCATCCATGCGCCCCTGATCGAGCTCACCAAGGCGCAGATCGTCGCCAAGGGGCTGGCGTTGGGTGTGGACTACGGCATGACCGTGACCTGCTACGAGCCCGATGCCGCGGGCGCGGCCTGTGGGCATTGCGATGCCTGTCAGCTGCGCATCGCCGGCTTTCGCGCCAACGGCATGGAGGACCCGGCACCCTACGTTTAGTCCGGTGCTACGGAAGTGAGCGGGGGTCCGTCACCACGCCCGGCAACCCGCGGCCGGCAGTCCGGCACGGCGCGTTGCGGGTGCGGCTTCCCCTATCCTCCCAGCAGGGCCGAGAGGTCCGGGCGGTGCTGCGCCAGCAGGGGCCTGGCCTGCTCGAAGGCCCAGCCGATGCGCAGCACGGTGTCTTCCGCGTAAGGCTTGCCGATGATCTGCAGCGAGGTGGGCAGGCCCTGGGCCGTGAAGCCCATGGGCATGGCCAGCGCGCACAGGCCCAGGTAGTTGACCGCCCGCGTGTAGCGGGAGGCCGCGGGGGGTGCATCCTCGTCCACCTCGGCCAGGGGGATGGCCGCCACGGGCGTGGTGGGCGTGAGCAGCGCGTCGTGGTCCGCCATGAACGCGGCCATGGCGCGCCGGGCCTCGGCCATGTGCGCCAGGGTCTCGATGTAGTCCGCGGCGCTGACGGACTTGCCGGCCAGCAGGCGCCGCTGCACGTGGGGATCGAAGGGCGCGTCCTTGCGCTCGATCCAGTCCCGGTGCTGCTGGTAGCCCTCCGCGCTGAGCAGGATGCCGGTCTGGCGCTGCAGGTTGAGGAAGGATACGCCCTCCAGCCGCACGGGCTCCACGTGGGCGCCCAGACCGGCCAGCACCGCGCCCGCCTCGCGGTAGGCCGTGGCGACCTCGTCCGTCAGGCCCTCCAGCTCCTCCGGCTGCACCATCGCCAGTCGCAAGCCGGCCACGCCGCGCTTGAGGGCGGGCAGCGGATCCAGGTAGGGCACGGGCTGCGTGGCGGGGTCCAGCGGATCGGGGCCGTTGAGGGCGGCGAAGAGCAGGGCCGCGTCCTCCACGGAGCGCGTCATGGGGCCCAGGGTGTCCAGCGTGGTGGAGAGCGGCACCACGCCCTGGTTGCTGATACGCCCGGCCGTGACCTTCAACCCCACCAGACCGCACAAGGACGAGGGGATGCGCACCGAGCCGCCCGTGTCGCTGCCGATGGCCACCGGCGCCAGCCCCGCGGCCACGGCCACTCCGGACCCGCTGGACGAGCCGCCGGGCGTGCGCTGCACCGCCAAGTCCCAGGGATTCCAGGGGGCACCCATGGCCGCATTGCTGCCCCAGGCGCCCAGGGCGAACTCCACCATGTGCGTCTTGCCCAGCACGATCATGCCCGCGCCCATCAGGCGCCGCACGGCCGTGGCCGTGGTGGTGGAGACCCGCTCGGCCCAGAAGCGCGAGCCCGCCGTGGTCACGCGGCCCTCGATCTCGCAGAGGTCCTTGATGGCGATGGGCACGCCGTGCAGCGGCCCGAGCCGGTGCCCCGCGGCAATGGCGACAGCGCAAGCGTCTGCCACCTGCAGCGCCTCCTCGCCGTACAGGGCGACGAAGGCGTGCAGCTTGGGGTCGGCCCTGGCGATGCGCCCCAAGTAGGCCTCGACCAGCGTGCGCGGCGAAAGCTCACCCGTGGCGATGCGCGGGGCCAGCTCGTGTACGGGCGTGAAGGCCAGCGCTTCGGCGGCAGTCGTGGCGGGTGCGGAAGATCGGTCGGCCATGATCGGCTCGGGGCTGGGGGTTGTGGGCCAGCGCGGCAGCCGGTGGTGGCGTGCCGGGCCTGCCCGCTTTTAGCACGGTCTAGCCCTGCCCGCTCGCAGGCCGTAGCGCCAAGCGCCACGGCCTACGCGCCCGTGTGGACGCCGTTGACGATCCAGCGCGGGGTGCGGCCCTCCTCCAGGTAGCGCCGCACGTTGGCCAGGGCCCAGCCCACCTCGCGGTCGGTACACTCGCGCGTCGTGCCCGCGATATGGGAGGTGAGCACGACGTTGCGGGCGTGGAGCAGCGGGTTGTCCGGGCGGATGGGCTCGATGGAGAACGCATCGAAGCCCGCGCCTGCCAGCTTGCCCGCATCCAGGCGCTCGGCCAGCGCCCGTTCGTCCACGATCCCGCCGCGGGCCAGGTTGATCAGGAACGCGCTGGGCTTCATGCGATCCAGCAGCCGGCCATCCACCAGGTTCTGCGTGGAGGGGTTGAGGCTCACGTTGACGCTGACGAAGTCCGACTCGGCGAACAGCTCCTCCAGGCCGCGCTCCTGGGCGTCCATGGCCTCCCGCAGGCGGGCATCCACGGGCGAGCGGTTGTGATAGCGGATGTGCATGCCGAAGACCCACGCGCGCCGGGCCAGCTCATAGCCGGACTTGCCGAAGCCCAGCACGCCCAGCGTCTTGCCCTGCAGCTCGCAGGTGTCGTCGCAGAGGGCCCGGGCGCCCGGCCAGTCCGCCTGCACGGTGAGCCGGTGGTTCTCCACCAGCCGCCGGGCCAGGGCCAGCATCAGGCAGATGCCGTGCTCGCCCAGGGCGTCCTTGTTCACGTCCCCCAGGTTGCACACGGGGATGTTGCGTTTGGCGGCGGCGGTGGTGTCCACGTTGTCGTAGCCCACGCCCATGCGCTGGACGATGCGTACCTTGGGAGCGGCGGCCAGCAGTTGCTCGTGCACCGGGTCGCGGATGGAGCCGATCAGCGCGTCCACGTCCGCCACGCGGGCCAGCATCTCCGGCGGATAGACGCCGTCCGGCCCCGCGTACACCTGCACCCAGTCCAGATCCTTGGGAATCCGCTGCACGTAGTCGGGACGATCCTTCATGAGGAAAGCGACTTTCACGGGGGCTCCTCCTTCTAGTGACGAATCGTGAACGGCCGGTGGCGGCATACGCGGCGACTGGGCCATGCCCGGTGGCGCCTACAGCCGCTGCCAGGTCTCGATCATGCGGCGGCGCTCGGCCACGGTGGGCAGGCGACCCCGGCCCGCGGCCAGGTTGTCCAGCAGGTGCCGCGGCTTGGCCGTGGCGGGGATCACGCACGTCACTGCCGGATGCCCCAGCACGTACTTGAGCAGGAACTGGCCCCAGCTCCGCGCACCGAAGGCCTCGGCCCAGGTTGGCGGATCCAGCCCCCGCACCTTGGCGAAGACGTCGCCGCCCTCGAAGGGGCGGTTCACCAGCACCGCCACGCCGCGCTCGGCCGCCACCGGCAGCAGGCGCCGCTCCGCCGCGCGCACGGCCAGGGAATAGGGCACCTGCACGAAGTCCACTGGTTCGGCCGCCAGGATGTCCGCAAGCTCGTCCAGGGCGCTGGTGGCGTAGTGCGTGAGCCCCACGTAGCGGATGCGCCCGGCGGCCTTCCACTCCCGCAGGGTGGCCAGTTGCGTGCGCCAGTCCACCAGATTGTGCACCTGCATCAGCTCCAAGCGCCGGCGCCGCAGCAGGCGCAAGCTCGCCTCCATCTGCGCGATGCCCGCCGCACGGCCGTGGGTCCACACCTTGGTGGCGATCCACGCCTGCCGCTGGGCCTCGCCACCCAGGCCGGCCAGCAGCTCGCCCAGCACAGCCTCGGCGGGGGCGTACATGGGCGCCGTGTCGATCACGCGCCCGCCGCCCGCCAGGAACACCCGCAGCACCTCGGTCAGCGGGGCGCGCTCGGCGGCAGTGGGCCCCACCATGAACGTGCGCCACGTGCCCAGGCCCACGGCCGGCAGCGCCTCGCCCGTGGAGGGCACGGTGCGCATCAGCAGCGGCCCCGCGGCGGATGCCGTCGGTGCCCGCCCGGCCAGCCCCGCGGCGGCCAACCCCAGCCCACTCACGCGCAGCAGCCCGCGCCGGGTGAGGCCGACGGAGCCGCGGCTGCCCGTCATGGCCGGGTGGCGAAGAAGCCCTCCACCGCGGCCGCCACGGCGTCCGGCTCGTCGCGATTGAGGGCGTGGCCCGCACCCGGGATCATCGCCAGGCGGCCGTGGGGCAGGCGCGCGGCCAGCTCCTGGGAATTGGTGGCGTGGTCCAGGTCGTCCGTCCCGCACACCACCAGGGTCGGCGCCGTGACCTCCGGCAATCGCTCCCACAGGGGCTCCCGCGCGCTGGGACACAGGGCGCGCCACGCATGGGCCATGCCCAGGGCGGGGTTGGCGGCCACCTGGGCCCGGATCTCCGCCAGCGCTTCCGGGGGCCGGATGCGATTGGCGAGTTGCAGGGCGTTGAAGCGGTCGAACAGCCATTCCGAGCCCAGTCGCTGCGTCCCGTAGGCCAGGGCCCGCTCCTTCTCCGCGGCCCGCCCGCGCTCGGTGGCATCGGCGATGCCGGGCGTGGTCGCCGTGAGCACAAGGCCCTTCACCCGCTGTGGACGCTCCAGCGCCAGGCGCAGCGCGATGTAGCCGCCCATGGAGTGCCCCACCCACCACGCCGATTCCACCCCCAACCGCGCCAGCACGTCCTCGCAGTGGCTCAGGTAGGCCGGGAAGTCATAGGCGGCCGGGTCATCGGGCGCGGGGGAGCCGCCATGGCCCAGCAGCTCCACCGCCGCCGTGGGCCCGACGCGGCGCAGGGCCTCTCGCACGGGTGCCCACCATGCGTTGTTCTGCGTGAACCCGTGCAGCAGCACGAGCACGGGCTGCCGCTGCCCGATATCCGGGTCGGCATCCACGTTGAGATGGATCGCTTCCATGGTTTCCTGCTCCAGTGCATGCGCCCCCATGCCCCGGCCGCCCCGAGGTGACCCTTCCTGTGTAGTGAATCGGCGCGCCGCCGTCCAGCCGGGCACTGCTGTTCACACCGCGGGCCGCGCCGCATCTGTCCGGCAGATCGTAGGCGGGGCGCCGGCGATGAGGTAGAATGGGCCATGGGGGAACCTCTTCGGGAGCATCGTCGCCATGACCGAGCCGCATGAAACGCCGCCCGCGGAACCGACCGGCGGCTTGCCTGTGCCCCGGCCGCCGAGCCCGTGGTTCCGGCTGCCCTACCTGGTGCTGTTCGTCATCGTGTTCGAGGTGGTCAAGTTGCTGGTGGAGCTGATCGCGGTGGTGCAGTTCATCCTGCGCGTGGCCACGGGCAAACCCAACGAGCGCCTGCACACCTTCGGGGCGGGCCTGGGGCGCTACGTGCGCGAGATCACCGACTATCTCACCTACGCCTCGGACGCCACGCCCTATCCTTTCGGCCCCTGGCCCCGCGAGTAGGGCCGTCACCCGCGGCCGATGGGCTTGGCGGGCGGGCGCCGGGCCGGACTGAGCCGGTGCAGTGCCGGGGCCGCCTCCCGGAACGCCGGGCCGGAGACGCTGCCCGCCCTGGCGCCCCTGGAGGCGGCCCTGCGCGACAACCTGGCTCTGCTGGAAGGCTACGCGGCCGGCGGCGACAAGGCGGCCGACATCGCCTCGGCGCTGATCGCCGCCAAGCGCGCCCAGCTCGCCGCGCTGCAGGACAGGCTCGCAAGCGCCATGGCGCTGTTCGGGCAGGGGCTGGCCGGCGCGGGAGCCTACGCGCTCCACGTCAGCGGCACGGGCGGCAACGCGCTGCTCAGGAACGAGCTGCTGGGCGCCGCCGGCGCGCCCGGGCCGGAGCTGAGCTTCTGCGCCGGCATCGCCCTGGTGGGCGGCTACGGGACGTTGACGGCGATCCGGGACGTGTTAGGGGCCTGAGCATGAATTTGAAGATTGCACAAATCCTTGAGTATACATCCGAATTCACACTCAATTACCTCTCTCGATAGAATTGGAGACATTTTTTCTGAAACTATCGATATGCATGCTTACCTTTGGATCAGTTTTCCGCCCGGACTCGATCTCTGCAAGAGTGAGCAGGTCCATGTCCCATGTGTATGGCCGTGTGCTCTTCAACCCCATCAGCGCAAGGAGATGCCTGCAATCGACTGCAGGAACGAAGAGCGATCTCGGCACCCAAAGGTATTTGTCGCCTGATAGAGAGCTTAGTCGAGCCCATAAGTTCTCGGCAATTTTTGGTTCATTCGCTGTTTTTGAAGCAAGCACGCCTCGGCTAATGGCATAAATAATCAGCGAATCAGTGTAGTGATATTTGACATCGAGTGAACTAGCTTGAACCTGATATTCGGTAATAATGGTGCCCCCAAGCACGCCGATCCATGGATGTATCTGTATCAATCCCATGCGATCGGCTGTCGCCGGATCTGGCTTAAGGTGCCTAAGGTGAATTTTCCACCGGCTGGTGGTCGCGTCAGCTCGCACGCTTTTTAGTTGAATCTTTCTGAACTTCTCACCGTCGTCCAAAATGACATCGAATCCTCCAATGTCAGGGTCAGGTTGAAATGCTTGCAGAAAGTAGCCAGCTCGTCCCGCCGCGATTCTCAAGTCATACAGCAGCCGAGACGAGAGAATTGATTCCTGCACAAGGCTTGAATTTTCAATGAGGCCTTTTAGCATCTCGCTTTCCCGCGAACGTATTTATAGGGGCTGGCTTCAGTCTTCATCCAAAACCGTTTTGCAATGATCTTTGCAGCCAGTCAGGTGTGCAAGATAAAGCGCTCCGATTATAAGGAGGTTCTTTAACCCAAAATATTGCGGGTTGAAGTGTGTTCAGTCAACAACGCCAGCTTGGGAGACGAATACGGTTCGCACGCAAATGGATGGATCATAGGGTATGAACAGCTTTCTTCCCTGGCTGGGAGGCAAGCGTCGGCTGGCCGGCGTGATCGCCGGGCACCTGGAGCGGCTGCCCCACGCGCGGTACGTGGAACCGTTCGCCGGGGCGGGTCACGTGTTCTTCCGCAAGAGCCCGGCGGACGGCGAGGTGCTGGCCGACTGCAACGCGGAGCTGATGGCGCTCTACCGGGTGCTCCAGCGGCACGTGGAGGAGTTCCTGCGGCACTTCCGCTGGGCGCTGGTGAGCCGCGCCGAGTTCGAGCGGCAGAAGACCGCGCGGCCGGACACGCTCACCGACGTGCAGCGCGCGGTGCGCTTCTACTACCTCCAGAAGCTGGCCTTCGGCGGGCGGGCCGTGGAGCAGAGCTTCGGGGTGGACACCCTGCACCGGCCGCGCATCAACCTGCTGCGACTGGAGGAGACGCTGTCCATGGTGCACCTGCGCCTGGCCGGGGTGGGCCTGGAGTGCGGCGACTGGCGCGCGTGCCTGGCCCGCCACGACGGCCCGGACACGCTGTTCTACTTGGACCCGCCCTACTGGGGCAGCGAGGACGACTACGGCGCGGGGCTGTTCGCGCGGGAGGACTTCGCCGCGCTGCGCGAGGCGCTGGGCGCCCTGCAGGGCCGGTTCGTCCTGAGCCTCAACGACCGGCCCGAGGTGCGCGCGCTGTTCGGGGACTTCCACCTGCTGCCCGTGCAGACGCTGTACACCATCCACGCCCGCATCAACACCAGCCAGGCCGCGGAGCTGCTCATCAGCAACGCTGCGCTGGCCTGACCCGCGCCACCTGACCACGCCACTCACGGACGAGGAGGCATTCATGAAGGGATTCCTGCCCTGGCTGGGCGGCAAGCACTACCTGGCCAAGACCATCGTGCCCCTGATCGAGGCGGCGCCCCACACCTGCTACGTGGAGCCGTTCATGGGCGCCGCGCACGTGTTCTTCCGTCGCGAGCCGGCCAGGGCCGAGGTGCTCAACGACATCAACCGCGACCTGGTGACCCTGTTCCGCGTGCTCCAGCACCACCTGGAGGAGTTCCTGCGCTGCTTCAAGTGGGCCCTGGTGGCGCGCGACGAGTTCTACCGGCTGGACCGCCAGCCGCCCGACACGCTCACCGACATCCAGCGCGCCGCGCGCTTCTACTACCTCCAGAAGCTCAGCTTCGCGGGGCGCAACTGGAGCCGCGCCTTCCGCACCAAGACCGACGGCCCGCCCCAGCTCAACCTGCTGCGCCTGGAGGAGGAGCTCTCCGCGGTGCACCTGCGCCTGACCCGCGTACAGGTGGAGAACCTGCCCTGGGCCAAGGTCATCGAGCGCTACGACCGCGAGCACACCTTCTTCTACCTCGATCCGCCCTACTACGGCGTCGAGGACT
>DATFMP010000015.1:0-23662 GCA_035266845.1 bacterium | reverse complement strand
ACCCAGCAGCACCTGCGTGAAGGCATCCGGCGGCGTAAGGACGGCCGCGGCGACGAAGATGATGACGATGGCGTAGCGGCGGTTCTTGCTGAGCCACTCGGGCGTCAGCAGGCCGATGCGGGTCAGCAGCAGGCTGATCAGCGGCAGCTCGAACACCAGCCCGAACACGAACACCATGCGCAACGTGAACGACAGGTAGTCGTCGATGCGCAGCGAGGGCACCAGCGTCTTGTCGAAGTTCACCAGGAACTGCACGGCGAAGGGGAACACGACGAAGTAGCAGAACGAGCCGCCCCCCACGAACAGCGGAAACGAGAACAGCAGGAACGGCCACATCAGCCGCTTTTCCCGCTTGTACAACCCGGGCCCCACGAAGGCCCAGATTTGCCACACGATGAGCGGGAACGTGACGAAGATCGCCGCGAAGAAAGAGGCTTTGATGTGCGTGAAGAAGGGCGCGGTCAGCGTGTCGAACTGCAGGTGGCCCACGTACGGCTCCACCGGGCGCTTCACCAGCTCCATGATCGGGTCGCTGAAGATCCACGCCACCACGAACGCGATGGCGAGGCCGCCGATCGCGTACAGGATGCGCTTGCGCAGCTCCCGCAGATGCGCCGTGAGCGGCATCTTCGGGTCGTTGAGGTCGTTTTCCGTGTGGGCGGCTGTCATACAGTGGCTGGGAGGCTGCGGCGTGGCACGCTGGAAACCCGGGGGGCGAACCGCACGGCGCGGTTCGCGTTCCAATGGGAGCTCACCGAAACGGGGCCCGCAGCGCACGCGGCCGGCCCTGGCGGCCGGGGCCGAAACCTTGCATCCCCGGAGGTCACCTGGCGCAGATGGCCCGCCGTGCGCTATCGCAAGAGCCTACGCGTTTTTGACGGAATGTAAAATGGGGGTCTTGAGCGACCACACAGCCCGCACGCGCACCCCGCCGCAATGCCCAACCTTGGGCGCGCGCGGTGGGCGGCGGCGTCTGCCCTGCCGGCGGAGCACCCGGCCCGGCGCCCCGCGCGGCCGGCGGCTGCTTGCGCTCGCGCAGGCCTGGGCGGCGCTGCTGCTGGTGCTGCTGGCGGCGCTGGGCAGCGCCCGCACGGCGCAGGCGCAGACGCCGGAGAGCCTGCTGCAGACCACGCCCAGCGACGAATACATTATCGAGCACACGCTCAAGCTGCCCAAGGGTGAGGTCTTCACGGCGTTCTTCTCGCCGGACCAGAAGTACATCGTGACGCTGGGGGCCAACCACGCCATCCGGCTGTGGGACGCGGAAACGGGGCAGGTCTTCAAGGACTTCCGCACGGGCGACCACGAGGCCACGGTGGCTGTCTACCACCCGCAGACGGACGTGATCTTCACGGGCGGCAAGGACGGCACGGTGCGGGCCTGGGACATCGCGAAGGGCACCTCGTCGCTCACGCTGAAGGGCGACAAGGCGGCGATCACCTCCATCATCACGGACCAGGAGGGCAAGCTCGTCTTCGGCGGCACGGCGGACGGCAAGGTGTTCGTGTGGGAGGTGAAGACCGGCAAGGTCATCGCCACGCTGAAGGGCCACGCCGGGCCCGTGACGGCCTTGGCCCTGCACCCGGACGGCGAGCACCTGGCCACCGGCGGGCGCGACCGCAACATCAAGATGTGGGAGTGGAAGACGGGCAAGGTCGTCAATGCCTTCACCGGGCAGCTCGGCACGATCAACGACCTGAAGTTCCTGCTGGCCGATCCCGACCAGCTCGCCTCGGCCTCCGCGGACGGCACCATCAAGATCTGGGCCTGGAAGAACAAGGAAAAGCCGGAGCTGCGCACGCTGTTCGACCACAAGCGGGCCGTCACGGCCATCGCCCTGCACCCCAACCAGAAGTGGCTGATCTCCGCCTCCCTGGACGAGACCATCAAGATCTGGGACCTGGAGAGCGGCAAGGTGATCCAGGACCTCACGCTGGTGGACGGGCCCATCTCCGCCATCGCGCTGAGCAGCGACGGCCGCCGGCTGGTGGCCGCCTACCAGCGCGACCGCGTGCGCACCTGGAAGCTGGAGAAGTCCGCCTTCCTGGCCTCGCTGGCGGGGCACGACCAGTCCGTGGTGGACCTGGACTTCACCAACGACAGCAAGTTCCTCATCTCCGCCTCGATCGACAAGACGATCAAAATCTGGAGCCTGCGGACGCGCAAGGTGCTGCGCAACTACAACACGGGCGACAACATCGTCCAGACCGTGCGCTTCTCGCCCACCAACCGCGAGTTCGCCACGGGCGGGGCGGATGGGCAGGTGCTGATCTGGACCACGGCCACGGGCAAGATCCAGCAGCGCCTGAAGGGCCACAACGGCAAGGTGAACGCCCTGGCGTTCCACCCCACCGAGCCCACGCTGGTCTCCGGCGGCTCGGACAAGACGTGGATCCTGTGGGACTGGCAGCAGGGCCGCATGCTCAAGAAGCAGACGGCCCACAACGACCAGGTGACGGCGGTGGCCTTCTCGCCCACCGGTCAGGTCTTCGCCACGGGCAGCGACGATGGCGAGATCAAGGTGTGGACCTACCCGGACGGCAAGCTGGCGCAGACCATGACCGGGCACAAGGGCGGCATCACCGACCTGCAGTTCTCGCCGGACGGGCAGCGGCTGGCCTCTGCCTCCAAGGACACCACGGTGAAGCTGTGGAACGTGCAGACCGGCCAGCTCATCTACGACTTCACCGGACATGACTTCATCGTCAGCCACGTGCGCTTCTCGCGCGATGGCCGGGCGCTGATCTCCGCCTCCCGCGACAAGACCATCAAGCTGTGGGACGTGCAGACCGGCAAGTTCATCCGCACCATCGCGGGCGAGCGCAACCAGATCACCGCGCTGGCCGTCAGCCGCGATGGCCGGGTGCTGGCCACCGGCTCCATCGGCAAGGACATCCAGCTGATGGCCTATCCGCTCAAGGTGCTGCTGGCCGAGCAAAAGCCCGTAGCGGAAGCCGCGCCCAAGCCCGCCGAGGCCGCCCCCGAAGCGCCCAAGCCCGAGGAGCCCACGCTGGACGCCGCGGCACTGGCCAAGGCGCAGGAGGCGGAGGTCGAGCAGCTCGCCTACCGCGTCACCACCAGCAGCGATACGGCGGCGCAGCTCGAACAGCTCGAAGCGAAGCTCAACAAGATGCTCGCCGCCGGCAACTACTGCTCCCAGAGCGAGGCGCTGGATACGCTGGCCAACCAGATTCTGCTGCTGGCGCCCTACGACATGGCCGCCTACCACGCCCTGGTGATCACGGGGATCGTGCAGCAGGACCTGAAGATGATCTACCTGATGAGCAAGATCGGCCTGCAGGCGCTCTACCTGGGCAACCTCTACGACTACGACTCCGGCTCCGACGTGCGGGCCAAGCTGGCCTACTGGCGCGATACCGTGTTCGATCCGGCCCGGCAGCGGGCGGGGCGCGAGCTGGTGCTGGAGATCGTGGATTGCCAGGGCAAGGTGCACGTGCAGACCATGCCCAGCGAGCTGCTGCGGCTGGACATCCCCCGCGAGGTGCTGCGCGTGCTGGCCTCGCGCCGGGCCCGCGTGAACTTCCGCCAGTTCCGCAACCTGGACGACCGCACCTTCCTCAACCGCGTCTACGCGCTGATCGACCGCACCATCGATGCCGCGCGCCGGCACCGCGGCGAGAGCACGCCCTTCACCCTCAAGCTGGACAACGCACCGGCGCAGCAGGTGGGCCTGCTGGAGCTGGACCTCTCCGACGTGGACACCTTCGGCCCGCCCGGCCGCATCCCCTTCCAGCTCCGCCGCGAAGGCGGCACCTGGCTCAGCTACTCGACGGACACCGACCGCCGCAAGCAGCTCCTGCTGCCCGTGGGCAACTACTACCTGCGCATCGCCGACCGCGTGCGCAAGGTCTTCACCGTCACCGCCCAAAACCACGTGCCGGTGATGGTCAGCCAGCGGTAGCCGGGCCACCTCATCCCCCAGCCCCTTCTCCCACGGGAGGAGGGAAGCCAGTCGTGAATTCCTGCACGGCAGGCGACCCTCGCCCCGCTCCGCGTTGCGGGGAGGGGTGGCACGCCGCAGGCGTGACGGGGTGGGATTTCGGGCGTGCGCCCTCACCCGCGAAGCACCGCGCGCAACGGGGCGTGCCGACACACCGCGCCCCTCTCCCGTGCGAGAGGGGCCGCCCGACCCCCCAGCCCAGCCGCGACTTCCGGTAGCCGCGACCATCCCGCCGGCGCGTGCCCGCATTGCATTCGTGCCGCGGTTTGCGGGAGGGTGGCGGAAAGCGGGCGCCCGCCGGGGCGCATGGCCCATCTCACCATCGGGAGGCAGTGCACATGAGCAGCGACGGCGTTTTGAAGATCTGGGGCCGCAAGAACTCCATCAACGTGATGAAGGTGCTCTGGGCCTGCGAGGAACTGGGCCTGCCTTTCGACCGCGTGGACGTGGGCGGGGCCTTCGGCGGCACGCAGGAGCCGGAGTACCTGGCCAGGAACCCCAACGCGCGCGTGCCCACCATCGAGGACAAGGGCTTCACGCTGTGGGAATCCAACGTGATCGTGCGCTACCTGGCCCACACCTACGGTCACCCCGGGCTGATGCCGGCGGACGACGCGGCGCGCTGGGTGGCCGAGCAGTGGATGGACTGGCAGCAGACCACCTTGCATCCGGAGATCACGCCGCTGTTCTGGCAACTCATCCGCACCGAGCCCGCCAAGCAGGACCCGGAGAAGATCGAGGCTGCGCGCCAGGGCTGCATCCGGGCCTTCGCCATGCTGGATGAGCGCCTGACCCACAACGACTTCGTGGCGGGCAAGGCGTTCTCCATGGGCGATATCCCCGTGGGCTGCGCCGTCTACCGCTGGCTCAACTTCCAGATCGAGCGCCCGCCCATGAAGGCCCTGGAGGCTTGGTATCAACGCCTCACCGACCGGCCGGGCTACCAGACGCACATCATGAACCCCATGACCTGAGCCGGCCCGCCGGCCCTGCTGCCTGCGGCACGCACCGGCCCGGGCGCGGCCGCAGCCCTTGGGCGCGCCCCAGGCTTTCCTCCCGCGTGCGAATCGCATAAGCTCACTAGGTTTGCCACCGCCACCCCGGCGTGCCGCCCGCCCACCGCGGACCGGCGAGCCTCGCGGTGCGGTGGCCCGGCGGTATCCCACCGCGCACGAGCGACCCCGGAGGCCTCCATGGACGAGCTGTACTTCCGACAGATCCAGATCGGGCCCATGGCCAACTTCGCCTACCTGATCGGCTCCACCACCACCCGCGAGGCGGTGCTGGTGGACCCCGCCTGGGACGTGCAGGCCCTGCTGCGCGTGGCCGCGGAGGACGAGATGACCGTGGTGGGGGCGCTGGTCTCGCACACCCATGCCGATCACGTGGGCGGCCACCTGATGGGCCACCAGATCGAAGGCGTGGTGGAGCTGCTGGAGCACTGCAAGGCCAGGCTCTACGTGCACAAGGCCGAGGCGGAGCACCTGGAGCTGCCCGCGGGCGAGCTGGTGAAGACGGACGAACACACCCGGCTGGAGCTGGGCGGCGTGCGCATCGACTTCATCCACACCCCCGGCCACACGCCCGGCTCCCAGTGCTTCAAGCTCTCGGACCGCGTGGTCTCCGGCGATACCCTCTTCATCGGCTCCTGCGGCCGCACCGACCTGCCCGGCAGCAATCCGGAGGACATGTACACCAGCCTCACGCAGAAGCTGATGAAGCTGGACGACGCCACCCTGGTGTTCCCCGGGCACAACTACGCCGAGCATGCCACCCAAACGGACATCGCCACGGAGAAGGCCCGCAACCCCTTCTTCCGCTTCCCGGACAAGGAGACCTTCCTGCGTGCGATGGGCTACTGAGACAAGTGTGCGAACCGCCCCCCAACCCTTCGCAGTGCGCGAACTCACCCCTTCACCCGCAGTGAGCTGAGGAGCAGCGAGCGAGATGACCCAACGCGTGGCGATCATGCCCGGCGACGGCATCGGCCCGGAGGTGACGGCCGAGGCCCTGCGCGTCCTGCAGGCCATGGCCCCCCAGGCCGGGATGCACCTGGAGACCGAGGAAGTGCCCATCGGCGGCAGCGCCTACGACCTGGCGGGCTCGCCCCTGCCGGACGAGTCGCTGGAGCGCGCCCGCGCGGCCGATGCCGTGCTGCTGGGCGCCGTGGGCGGCCCCAAGTGGGACACGCTGGACTTCGCCCTGCGGCCGGAAAAGGGCCTGCTGCGCCTCCGCTCGGAGCTGGGGTTGTTCGCGAACCTGCGCCCGGCGCAGATCTTCGGCGATCTGGTGGAGGCCTCCACGCTCAAGCGGGAGGTGGTGGAAGGCTGCGACGTGATGGTGATCCGCGAGTTGACGGGCGGCATCTACTTCGGCCAGCCGCGCAGCATCACCGGCGGCGCCGGCCAGCGCGTCGGCCTGAACACGATGGTGTACTCGGAGCCGGAGATCGAGCGCATCGTGCGCATGGGCTTCGAGATCGCCGGCAAGCGCAGCGGGCGCCTGTGCTCGGTGGACAAGGCCAACGTGCTGGAGGTCTCCGTGCTCTGGCGCGACGTGGCCGAGCGCGTGAAGGCGGACTACCCCGGCATCGAGCTGACGCACATGTACGTAGACAACGCGGCCATGCAGCTCATCCGCTCCCCCAAGCAGTTCGACACCATCGTCACGGGCAACCTGTTCGGCGACGTTCTCAGCGATGCCGCGGCCATGATCACGGGCTCCATCGGCATGCTGCCCTCGGCCAGCCTGGGCAGCGGGCACGCCATGTACGAGCCGGTGCACGGCTCCGCGCCGGACATCGCCGGTCAGGACAAGGCCAATCCGCTCGCCGCCATCCTCTCCGTGGGCATGCTGTTCCGCTACACGTTCGACCGGCCGGAGCTGGACGAGCGCATCCAGGCCGCCGTCGTGGACGTGCTCACGCAGGCCCGCACGGTGGACATCATGGCCCCCGGCAGAACGGCCGTGGGCTGCCGCCAGATGGGCGACCGGGTGCTGGAGGCGCTGGCCCGCCAGCCCCAGGCCATACCGGTGGCGGCTCCGACCTGATACCATGGACTTGGGATCCGCCTGATCCCGCACAAGCAGTGCTCCGGCGAGCAGGTGTGCACCGGGGTGGCCCCGGCCCGGCAGGCGGGGGCATGGACTCAATGAGGAGCCTTCCTGATGCGGTATGAGCTGCACAACGGCGCGGTTCACGTGCCGGATTCGCTGGAAAAAGCAATCGGTACCAAGGTGGAGAAGATCGAGAAGCGCCTCAAGCGCTATCACCCGGACGTGGCCAACCTGGAGATCCGCCTGGACCGGGTGGACAAGGTGAACGAGTTCGAGTGCCACCTCGTCCTCAACGCCTTCAAGGACACCCTGCGCACCAGCAAGTCGGCGCCGGAACTGCGCGTGGCCGTGGACAAGTCCTTCGAGGCCATGCTGAGCGAGCTGGAGCACTACCGCGTGAAGTTGAACAAGTCGTTGCAGGCCCACACCTGATGCATTGGTGCCGCTGCCCCGCACCGCCGGGCGCGGTCCCCCGCGCCCGCGGCCGCACCGGCACTCGCGCCGGCGCGCAGGGGGTCGTGTGCCCGGCCGGAGCGCTGCGCTGATGGTGGCGCCGGCCAAGCCCGCGGCGACGGTCGTGCTGATGCGCGACCGGGCGCAGGGCTCCGGCGGCCCGGAGGTGCTGCTGGTGGAGCGGCACGGCGCCTCCAGCTTCGGCGCGGGGGCCTATGTGTTCCCCGGCGGCATGGTGGAGCCGCAAGATTGCTCCGCCGCCGCGCTGCGGCTCTCCTCAGGGCTCACGCCGGAGCAGGCCGCGGCCAGCCTGAACGACCTGGACGATCCGGCGGAAGCCATCGGCTACTACGTCGCGGCCATCCGCGAGACCTTCGAGGAAGCCTTGGTGTTGCTGGCGGAAGGCCCCGAGGGTGCCGCCCCCCTGCCTCCGCGCGAGGAGCTGTCGCGGACCCGCGACCGTCTGATCGCCAACGAGCTGGACTTCACTGCCTGGGTCGCCGGCGCCGGTCTGCGCCTGGCCACGCACCGCCTCGTCTACTTCGCCCACTGGATCACGCCGGAGGCCGTGCCCCAGCGCTTCTCGGCGCGCTTCTTCCTGATCCAGGCACCGCGGGAGGTAGACGTGGTGACCGACGGGCAGGAGGTGCTGCGCCACCGTTGGCTTCAACCGGCGGAGGCTATCGCGCTGCGCCGCCAAGGTGATATCCACTTGATGGACCCGACGGTGCGCAACCTGGAGTTGCTCGGTGCCTTCGCCTCCACGGAGGAAGCCTTGCGCGAATTGAACCGCCGCGCGGTGACGGCCATCCTGCCCAAGTTGACCTTCAACCCCGACGGCTCTCGGAAACTGACCTACCCTTGGGACGCCGATTACGAGCACGCCTAGCGCGTGCGTCCGTGGAGACTGACGAGCATGAGTGCACCGGTTCAGGGACGAATTCACCCCCGCGTACACCCGCTGCGGACCCCGCTGGCCCTGGCCTGCGGGCTGGGCCTCGTGCTGGCCGCCGCGCTGGCCCCCCGGCCACTGCACGCCCAGCAGCTCAACTTCGAGCCGCTGGAGCGGGGCGACTACACGGAGGTGGAGCAGAAGCTGATCATGCTCCGTGGACTGGAGGTGGGCGCGGACTACGCCCTCCAGGTGCGCAACAACAACCAGCCCGATCTGCCGGCCGACCTCAGAAACACCACCATCGGGCAGGATCTGCGGCTGAACCTGGACACCGTCTACGACCGGGACGCGCACATCCACCTGTCGCTGGAGATGGGCCAGCAGGGCTTCTCCAGCACGGACCTGCGCACATCCACCACCGACACCACCGGGCGCGTCAACGACAGCCAGCCCACCAGCCTTAACGTGCGCGAGGCCTACCTGCGCTACAACTTCAACCCGCGCTCCGGGTTGATCATGGGCAAGCAGGAGCTCTCCCTGGGCGATCGCCGCGGCATGCTCTTCGACGCGCTGGTGCCCGCCTTCACGTTCGACTGCCAGGTGGGCACGTGGTGCATGCCCTTCGGCGTGGCCCTCATCGGCCAGAACCAGAGCGACGCCGTCACGCACTGGGCGCTGCAGTACAATGCCTACGACACCCAGGATGCGGGGGTGCACGACAAGTTGCAGGTGGAGGTCTTCCGTCTGCGCTACACCGAGGGAAACGTACCCCTGGGACTCAACCTGGGTCCGGCACGCTACAACCCGGCCGACCCCATCGGCACAGCCGCTGGCGGGGGTCCGGATCCCTCGCAGTTGCTGGATACCGGTACGGGCAGCCAGGCCGTGTACTACAACGCCCACAACAATGACTACTACGGCTTCCGGGTGGACTGGCTGGGTGGGCCGTTCTTCGTCAACTTCGACATGGTGGCCTTCCGCGGCGAGCGCTCCTATCACCTCTATGACAACACGACGCATCTGACCGCCTCCGGCGATCCGGTTACCAAGCGCCAGGTGCGCGGCACCGCGCTGCAGACGGAGATCGGCTACCGGTTCGAGCACGGCCGCACGGGCATTCGCATCATGAACGCTACGGGCGACGGGTACCAAGCCGATGGCTATACCACCAACGGCTACGCTCAAAACAGCTATAACCGCGACCTCGCCGGGTATTACGAGATCACGCCCGGCAGCTACGCGGGCACGCGCCTGTGGTTCAACGGCGCCAACACCAGCGTGGACAAGGGCAGCGGCCTGGGGCACTCCATCAACAACACCCGCCTGATGGGCTGGTTCCTGGACTGGGCGGACAAGGACAAGCGCCGGCTGGGCTATTCCGGAGGGGTCTACGCCCTCTCGCTGAACAACCCCATTCCCGATAGCGACGGCAAGCTGCAGAGCAAGATCGGCGTGGAGTGGGACAACATGCTGACCTGGTACTTCCACAAGGCCATCAAGCTGCAGGTGGAGGCCAACGCCATCCTGGCCGGCGGAGCGTTCCGTCCGAACGACTACTCCACCCCCCAGGCCAGCCAGCGGGCGTTCTATCAGGCCATCGCCCGCCTCGTATACTCGTTCTGACGGCCGGCCGCCCAGGCGCGGCCGACCCTCACCGTACCCGCAGCAAAAGGGAGCCTGCGACATGACCAAGCCGTCAAGCCACCTGCCGGGAGCCCGCTCCACCGAGCTGTTCGCCCGCGCGCAGCAGTCCATCGTCGGCGGGGTCAACAGCCCCGTGCGCGCCTTCCGCTCCGTGGGCATGGGGCCGCTGTTCATCCAGCGAGGCCACGGCTCGCGCATCGTGGACGTGGACGGCAACGAATTCATCGACTACGTGGGTTCCTGGGGGCCGCTCATCCTGGGCCATGCCCACGAGGCCGTGCTGGAGGCCGTGCAGCGCGTGCTGCGCAATGGCACCTCCTTCGGCGCCCCCACCGAGCTGGAGGTGCAACTTGCGGAGCAGGTGAAGGACTTCGTGCCCTCCCTGGAGCGCCTGCGCTTCGTCAACTCGGGCAACGAGGCCACCCAGGGCGCGCTGCGTGTGGCCCGTGGCTTCACCGGCCGCGACTACGTGGTCAAGTTCGCCGGCTGCTACCACGGCAGCGTGGATTCGCTGCTGGTCAAGGCCGGCTCCGGCGCCACCACGCTGGGCGTGGCGGATTCCAAGGGCGTGCCCGCGGCCTCCGCCGGCACCACCCTCGTGGCCGAGTTCAACGACCTGGATTCCGTGATACAGCTCGTGGAGGAGTACCCGGGCGAGATCGCCGCGGTGATCCTGGAGTACATCCCGGGCAACATGGGTGTCATCGCGCCGGAGCTGCCCTTCCTGCGCGGCCTGCGCGACCTGTGCGACCGCGAGGGCATGCTGCTCATCTGCGACGAGGTCATGACCGGTTTCCGCGTCGCGCGGGGCGGGGCACAGTCGCTCTTCGACGTGCCGCCCGACCTGTCCACCTTCGGCAAGGTCATCGGTGGGGGCTTCCCCGTGGGCGCTTACGGCGGCCGGGCGGACGTGATGGCCCACATCGCCCCGGAGGGCCCCGTGTACCAAGCCGGCACGCTTTCCGGCAATCCCGTGGCCATGGCCGCGGGGCTGGCGACGCTAAAGCTGCTGGAGGACGAGTCCGTCTATTCCGATCTGGCGGCCAAGACCCAGCGCCTCACCGATGCCTTCTCCCAGATCGCGGGCGAAGGCGGCGTGGCCCTGCAGACCACCTGTTTCGGCGGCATGTTCGGCTTCTTCTTCGGCGATGCCCGGGTGCGCAACTATACCGATGCGCTGGCCTCCCGGGGCGATCTGTACCCGCACTTCTTCCGGGGTATGCTGGAGCACGGCGTGTACCTGGCGCCCTCGCCCTACGAGGCGGCCTTCGTTTCCACCGCTCACAGCGACGCGGACCTGGAGCAGACCATCGAGGCCTTCCGCTATGCCGTGGGGCACCTGTAGCGCCTCCGGAAACGCCGGCGCGCGGGCCCCTCGCGGACGGAGCGCCACGCCGGCTTAACCCCGCACCCAACGCCATGGCGCCCTCTCCGGACCGCTTCAAGCAGTACCTGCGCTTCAGCGCGGTGGGCCTGGAACTGGGCTTCTCCGTGCTGCTCGGTCTCATCGTCGGGCAGTGGCTGGACCGCCGCTTCGGCACGGAGCCCTGGCTGCTGCTGCTCTTCCTGGGCTTCGGCATGGTGGCTGGGTTCCGCAGCATCTATCGCCTGCTGCGCGAGATCAACGAGCGCAACAAAGAGGAGCCGAAATGACCGAGCCCGTCATCGATCCCGACCGCGCGCGCGTCATCGCCGGCCAGGAGGCTGCCCTGGGCCGCTTCGCCTGGCTGGTCATCGCCTCGGGCGCGGCCCTGCTCATCGCCGGCTTCTGGTGGCGCGGCCTTGACTTCGATGTAGGCGTATTGCTAGGGTTTTTGATTGTATTGCTAAACTTTTACTGGACGAAAAGGACTGTCAAATCAGTCCTCTTTGGCAGCCAGACGCGCAGCCTGCTGATGCTGTCGTTCCTGGCCAAGGTGGCCGTCACAGCGGCGGTGCTGCTGTATGCAATCCTGGGCCTGGGCGTGGATGCGGTGGGCGTGTTGGTGGGATTGTCGGCGATCATCATCGCCAGCGTCGTGTTTGCATTGATCCCGCGCCGGGCCCGCAGCTAGCACGGCTGCCCGCGGACGAATCGGACGAAATTCATGGAAGCGATTACCTGGGGTTCCCTGTTCCTCGCGCCGCTGGAACACCTGATGGCGGAATGGGGAATCGATCCGGAGGCGGGGGTGGATGCACTCGTCGTCTCCGTGCTGCTGGTCCTCTTTGCCTACTTCGCCGGCCGCAAGTACCGCGGCACGGACATGCTGGAGCCCGAAGGCCACATCTCGCTGGCCTCCTTCGCGGAGTGGAGCATCTCCCTCCTGATTCGCATGTTCGGCGATGTCATGGAGCATGGCGTGCGCGAGCTGTTCTTCGTGCTCGGCACCTTCTCTTTCTTTATCCTCGCGAACAACCTGATCGGGCAAGTCCCGGGATTCAGTCCGCCCACCGATCAGTACAATGTTACCGTGACGCTTGCGCTGATCACCTTCCTCGTGACTCACGTGATCGGCATCCGCACCCATGGCTTCAGCTACATCAAGAAGTTCATGGGGCCCGTGTGGTGGATGGCACCGCTGATGTTCCCCATCGAGATCATCAGTCACCTGGTGCGTCCCCTTTCCCTCTCTGTGCGTCTGTTCGGTAACATGACCGGGGATCATAAGGTCGTGGCGGTCTTCAGCGCTCTGCTGGCTCTCGGGTTGCCCGTGCCCTTCATGGGCCTGGGCGTGTTTGTAGCGTTCCTGCAAACGTTCATCTTCGTCATTCTGTCGGCCGTCTACTTCCAGGACGCGCTGTCACATCCCCATTAATCTGTGCAGTTCGGTCATCTACAAGGCATGCGATGAAACGCAAATCTCTGTTCATTCTCGGCATTCTCCTGCTGGTCGTGGCCTCCCCGCTGTATGCGGCCACGGGCGAGCTGACCAACCTGGGCCTGGCGCTGGGCGCCGGTCTGGGCATCGGCATTGCCGCCGGCATCGGCGGTATCGGCCAGGGCCTCGCGGTGGCCTCCGCCATGGAGGGTATCGCCCGCAACCCCAGCGCGGCCGACCGCATCTTCACCCCGATGATCGTCGGTCTGGCGCTCATCGAGTCGCTGGTCATCTACGCCCTGGTCATCGCCTTCATCCTGCAAGGCAAGATCTAGGACAGCCTCCCGTCTTGAGTTGTGATCCGAGGGGGCTCCGCCCCCTCGGACTTCCCCGCAAGGGGGGCAGGCCCCCTTGACTCCACTTGTTGCGGGTGCAGGGGCCGCTGGCCCCTGCCGGAGGGTGGAGGTATGGAGGAGGGAGGCAGCGCCGCCCTCCTCCACCACCTGTCCGTCATTGGCTATGTTGTCCTCACGACCGTTGTCGGTCCGGCGCCCTTCCCCCTAGCTGTTTGGTCCCGCTCGCCGCAGTTCCCGCGACAGGGCGGCTGTTGGCTTGGGCCCGCATCTGTCCCTGTGCGTCCGCATGTGTCCGGTCTTGTCCCTTGCCAATGCACTGATATTGCTGCATAATCATCCCAAGTGAGCGGGCCGTGAGGCCCCGTTGGGAGATCCGCCGGGTCTCCTTTCTTTTGGCTTCAGATGGTGTACGTATGTTCTGGTTTTCCTTCCACCGCCGGGCAGTCCGTTGCATGGATGGTCGCCCGCGCGTCCGGTCCCTCGGCCCGGCGGCCGCTGGAGGCGCATGAGCGACGGCGCCAACGGCAATGGCCGCGACGGCCGCGAGGACGACGCCGGCCCGGAGCACCCACCCGGCCCCGCCCCCGGTACCACCCCGCACCCTGCTCCGGAAGCACCCGGCGCCGTGGTGCCCTTCGCCCCGCGGCCCCGCCGCGCCAAGGCAGCTCGCTCCGCACCGGAGGGCCTCACCGGCCTCGATGCCGTGGGGCCCGACGCGCCGGACGACGTGCCGCTGGAGGAGCGCGTGCGGGAGCTGGCGGCACGGGGTCTGGACGAGGCGGAGATTCGCGCCCTGCTGCGGCTGCCCGGGCGGCTGAAGCCGCGGGCGGAGCGCCAGCTCATGGAGGCCTTCCGCGAGGGGCAGCTCCTGGGGCGGGCCCGCATCAAGCAGGCCCAGTACGAAGCCGCGCTGCAGGGGCGCGTTACGGCACAGACGCAGGTGCTGGCGCGCCTGGGAGATCCGTGGGGGGAGGAAGGTGGGGAGATCGAGCAGGGCGACGTGGACCGGGGCAATCCCTCCCCGCAGGAGCCCGGCGGCTGAGTGCCGTCACCTGCCCCACCAGCGGCCGGTCTTTCACAACGACGCCAAGCACGTTGTCTACGTGAAGGGCCGGCGCGCGGGCGGTACCTACGGTGCCGTGCTGCGCCTGGTGGAGCTGGCGCACCGGCCGGACGCCCTGCCCTCGCGCCACCTGTGGGTCGATCTGATCCAGCGCCACGTCGTGCGCTACGTGCAGCGCTACTTCGCCCCCCAGCTTCGCGGCACGCGCTGGCGCTTCGATGCGCGGGCCTTCGTGCTGGCGTTCCAGGACGGCTCCACGTGCGACTTCGGCTCCGCCCAGCGCCCGGAGCTGCTCGAAGGGTTCGGCTACGACTTTCTCTGGATCAACGAGGCCGGCCATCTGCTCCGCGACGAACGGCTCTACTACGAGACGCTGCTGCCCATGGTGATGGAATCGCCCCATGCCCAGGTGTTCCTGGTCGGCGCGCCCAAGGGCCGCGGCCTGTTCCAGCAGATGTACGAGTGGGGGCAGGACCCCGCCCGGACGGAGTGGGCCAGCTTCCGCCACCCGTCCACGGTCAATCCTCGCGTCAGCGCCACATGGCTGGAGAACGTGCACCGCGAGGTGCCCGACCGCGTGTGGCGCCAGGAGATTCTGGCCGAGTTCGTGGACGACGCCGGCGCCGTGTTTCGCGAGCCCGAGCGCTGCGCCACCGCGGAGCCGGAGCCCGCGCCCGATCCCCGCGCGGCGTACGTGATCGGCATCGACCTGGGCCGCCACCAGGATTGGACCGCCGCCTGGGTGGGCCGGGTGGACAGCCGCACCGCCATCGCCTGCGAGCGCTTCCAGCGGCTGCCCTGGCCCGTGCAGCAGGCGCGCCTGTCCGCGCTCTCCCGTCGCTATGGCGATGCACCGCTGGTGGTGGATGCCACCGGCCTGGGCGATCCGGTCTGCGATGCCCTGGAGGCGGAGGGCCTGCCCGTGCAGCGCGTGCGCTTCAGCGCCCCCACCAAGCAGCGCCTGGTGGATCACCTGGCCATTGCCCTGGAGCGGGAGGAGCTGCGCTTCCTGCCGCACGAGCAGACCCTGCGCGAGCTGCGCGCCTTTCGCTACGAGCTGACCTCCGCCGGGAACGTGCGCACCGGCGGCTATCACGAGCACGACGACTGCGTGCTGGCCCTGGCCCTGTGCTGCTGGGGCATGGCCACGCGCGGCGGCGGCGACTTCATCCTCGGCGCACCCATGAGGACCCGTGAACTGGATTGACCGGATGGGCCAAGCCCTGCGTCCCCGCCCGCGGCGGCTCGCCGCGCTCCCGGCACCGGATGCGCCATCGGCGGATGCACCGCGACCCGGCGAGGTGGCCTGGGCGGACGGGCTGTTCTTCGGCACCGTGCCCCTGCAGCGCTGGAATCCGGACGAGCTGGTCTGGCGGCGCGGCTACGGCGTCTATGGGCGCATGCTGCACGACGACCAGATCCGCGCCCTGGTGGCGCTCAAGCAGGCCGTCGTGACCGGCCGCGGCTGGCGCTTCCACCTGGCGCGGGACGATGCGGCCCAGCGGCGCTGCGCGGCGTTCTTCCGCTTCGTGCTGGAAAAGCAGCTCGCCGGCTCCTTCCAGCAGGCCCTGGGGCACCTGCTCACCAGCCAGGTGTATGGCTTCAGCCTCGTGGAGAAGGTCTACGCCCCGGTGCGCTGGCGGGGCCGCACCCGCTGGGGGCTCTCCGCCCTCAAGCTGCGCCCGCCGGAGACCTTCACCTTCGAGGTGGATGCCCACGGCAACCGCACGGGGCTCTGGCAGCAGCAGGGGCCGCGTCGCGCGCGCCTGGCGCCGGGGCGCTTCCTGCACCACGTCAACCGGCCGGAGGTGCACCCGCAGTACGGCGAATCCGACCTGCGCGCCTGTCACCGCCACTGGTGGGCAAAAGAGAACATCCTCGGCTTCTGGAACATCTACCTGGAGCGCATGGCCGCGGGCTTCGTACACGGCCGCATCAACGGCCCGCTCTCCGCCGTGGAGCGCGAGGAGCTCAAGCGCGTCATGCAGCACCTGAACACGCAGACCTCCATCATCACGCCCGGCAGCGTGGAGCTGGAGATGGTCTCCGCCCCCAGCACGGACGCCTTCGAGCGCGCCGTGGCCGCCCGCGACAAGGCCATGGCCAAGGCCCTGTTGGTACCGAACCTGCTGGGCTTCTCCGAGCCCGGCCAGACCGGTAGCTACAGCCAGAGCCGCACGCAGCTCGAGACCTTCTTCCTCGTGCTGGGCAGCGTGGCGGATGCCCTGGCCGATACGCTCAACGAGCAGCTCTTCCGCGAGCTGGCGCGCTGGAACTTCGGCCTGGACGATCCGCCCCTGTTCGCCTTCGAGCCGCTCACCACCGACCAGCGCCGCGAGTTCGCCAAGGCTTGGCTGGAGGCCGTGCGCGGCGGCACCGTCACGCCGTCGCGCCTGGACGAAGCCTTCGTGCGCGAGCTGCTGGGCTTCCCCGCCCGCGCCGAGCCGCCCACCGCCGGCCCCACCGGCCCCGCCGGTGGCGCGGGTTGAGCGCTGGCGGCCCTGCGTCCGAGCCCATTGCCACGACCCCCAGCACCCGGAGCCCCATGCCCGCACCGAAGCCTGAACCATCGCCCGCCGCTCCGCCCGCGCCCGACCCGACGGCGGCGCCGTCCGGCCACATCATCGACGCGGAGATCTTCAGCGCCGGCGTGTGGAACGGCGAGCGCTTCACCCGCCGCGACCTGCACGAGATCGCGCGCAACTTCCGGCGCCTGCACGCGCAGCTCAAGCCGCCGCTCAAGTTCGGCCACGACGAGGGCCAGACCCTGCTCGGCCAACGCGACGGCGACCCGGCCCTGGGCTGGGTGCAGCGCCTCTGGGTGCGCGGGGACAAGCTGCTGGCTCGCTTCGCGGGCGTGCCGCCCGTGGTGCTGCAGGCCATCCGCGCGGGCCGCTACCGTCGCGTTTCGGCGGAGCTGTACTTCGACGTGCGCGCCGGCGGGCGGCGGCTGGGCAAAGCCCTCAAGGCCGTGGCGTTGCTGGGGGCCGATCTCCCGGCCGTCACCAACCTGCGCGATCTCGCTGCCTACCTGGCCAGCGCGGGCGCCGCACCCACCGACCCGGCGCCCATCGCCTGCGAGGCCGCCCGCGCCTTCGCCCTGCCCGTGCAGGGGGGCCGCATCGCCATCCCGTCCCCGTCCATCCCACACCAGGAGGATCGCCCCATGACCGAACCGGGAACCGCGCCCGAGCTGCAGGCCGAGCTGGCCGAGCTGCGGGCCTACAAGGAACGCAGCGAGGCCCGCCACGCCACGGAGCGCCAGCGCCGCACGTCGGAGGCCTTCCGCGGCGCGCGCGAGGCCGCCGCGGGCTTCTGCGCCGCGCAGGCCCAGGCCGGGCGGCTGCCGCCGCACCTGCACGAGCGCCTGCTGGCGGAGCTGGACGGGCAGGCCCGCACCTTCGCCGAGGGGCAGCCCCTGCGCGTGTCCTTCGATTGGGTGCGGCGCTTCATCGAGGCCACGCCGCCCGTGCTGCCCGCGGGGGAGGTGGCCCATGCCGCCCCGCCCGAGGCGACCCTCGGCGGGGCCGAGCCGCCCGACCCCAATCCCTCCGTGACCCTGGCGCGGCTGGCCAGCAATGCCATGGCGGAGCTGAACCTGAGCTACGGCGAGGCCTCCGCCTACGTGCTGCGCACCCAGCCGGCCCTGGCCCGCGCCTACCGCGACTTCACCTGCAACCCCGGCTAGGCCGACGGCAACACCCGAATGTCGGTTCCGAGGGGTCGCTGCCCCCTCGGGCTCCCCTGCAAGGGAGCATCGCCCCCTTGACCCCATTGGGGTGCAGGGGCCTTGGGCCCCTGCCGGAGGGAAGAGGTGTGGAGGAGGGAGGCCGCGCCTCGCTCCTCCACCGATCCGAATCTTTCACCACAACCCCCACCCAACGAGGCACCCATGGCTGTGGAAGGACGCTACTTCACCTGGACGCTGGCCGCCGGCGAGGACCTGGCGGATCTCACGCCCGGCACCGGGCACCTGTTCAAGGCCGTGGCCCTGGACGACGGCCGGATCGCGCAAAACGGCCGCGAGGCCGGCGGCATCCTGCTCTATGGCGGCCGGCAGGACGAGCACGTCACGCTCGGCTACGCCGGCATCCTCAAGTTCACCGCGGGCGGCGCCGTGGCCAAGGGCAGCCGCCTCACCGTGTCCAACTCGGGCTACTTCACCCAGGCGGTCTCGGGCAGCTACGTGGTCGGGCGCTGCCTGGAGTCCGCCGTGGCCTCCGGCGCCATCGGTACCGGGGCGTTCAACTTCGCAACCATCGCCTACATGGGCAATTCCGGGGAGACGGCCTAGATGAGCGGTTACGAGCAGGGACGGGCGGTGCACATCGACCACCACCTGTCCAACGTGGCGATCAACTACCGGCCCGCGGGCTTCATCGCGGACCGCATCCTGCCGGTCGTGCAGGTGCCCAAGCAGTCGGACACCTACGTGATCTTCGAGCAGGCGGACCTGTTCCGGCGCGAGAACACCCGGCGCTCCCGTGGCGGCGAGGCCAACAAGATCCACTCGCGCGTCTCCAGCGCCGGCTATTACTGCAACAACTTCGCGCTCAAGGCGGACGTGACCCTGGAGGATCGCGCCAACGCCGACCCGGTGTTCGTGCAGCAGTTCGAGGAGGGCCGCGTGCACCGCGTGCAGGATGCGCTGTTCCTGGACTGGGAGCTGCGCGCCGCCACGCAGGTCACCGACCCGGCCAACGTGGGCTCCGCGGCAGCCGTGGGCTCGGCCTGGACGGACTATGCCAATGCCGATCCCCTGGGCGATATCTGGGCGGCCATCGACAACGTGGAGGTGGCCACGGGCTACCGGCCCAACCGCATCCTGTTCTCCGGCACGGCCTGGCGCCACTTCCGCCGCAACGCGGGCGTCGTCGACAAGGCCACCAACCCCCACGTCAGCGGCGGCGGGCTCTATCCCTCCGTGCGACAGGTGGAGGACCTGCTCGAGCTGCAGGTGCTGGTGGGCAACGCCTGGTACAACGCCGCGGAGGAGGCCCTGCCGCTGAACCTCACGCAGATCTGGCAGGACCACGTGCTGGTCTACTACGCACCGGAGGCCCCCAGCATCGAGCAGCCGTCCTTCGGCTACCACTTCCGCTGGGCCGCCCCGGGCCTGCCCAACATGCAGGTGGAGCGGCACCCCTACGACAGCCGGCGCCACTGCGACGAGGTGGAGATCGGCTACTACCAGGACGAGGTGATCACGGCCAAGCCCCTGGGCTTCCTGGTCAGCAACGTCACCTCCAGCAGCTAGCGGAACGACCCATCCAACGATCTGGTGTCGCGGAGGAGGGCGGCGCTGCCTCCCTCCTCCGCACCTCCACCCGCCGGCAGGGGCCGAGGGCCCCTGCACCCCCAATGGGGGTTTTGGGCCGCACGGCCGGCCGCTTTCAACCCTCACCATCTCGGAACTTCATGCTGGCACCCCATGCCGACGATCCAAACCGCGCCGCCGCCCTGGCCGAGCGCCGGGCCCGTCCCCAGGGCTGGGGGCGCCCGCATCCACCGGCGCCGGCCGCCGACCCGGCGCTCCCGTCGCCCGAGCCCGCACCCCGGCCGGCACCCGATGCCGTGCCGGCGTCCGCCGCTCCCCGACCGTCCGGGCGGCACCGCCGCGCCCGGCGCGGCCGCTAGCAAGGTGCGCCCATGATCTACGCGACGTTCTCCGACTTCAGCGCGCGCTATGCCACCCGGCTCGGCGCGGACGAGGTCGCGAGCCACTACCTGCCCTATGCCTCGGCGCGCCTGGAGGGGCTGCTCGGGCCGTACTTCGCCGTGCCCTTCTCGGCGGACAACCTCACCGCGCGCGACCTCACCATCGACCTGGCGTACCTGTTGCTGCTCCAGCGCAGCAAGGAGCCCGGCGACGCCCGGCCACTGGCCGCCGCCGTGCAGGCGCGGCTGGAGGCGCTCGCTGCCGGCCGCGAGGCCATGGTCACCACCAGCGGCAGCGCGCTCTTCGCGGATGTCGTGCCGGGCGGTGTGTGGAGCAGCACCGCGGACGCCGACCCGCGCTTCACCCTGTGGGGGGCGGGGGACGGGCCCGCCGAGGAGGGCCGATGAACACCGGACTTGCCATCGGCGGGCTGGACGTCCTGCGCGGCTGGCTGCGCAAGGCCGCCGGGCGCCTGCGCGACCGCGCCGCCCTGCACGCCCGCGTCGGCCGGACCCTCACGGGCTGGGTGGATGCGAACTTCGACGCGGACGGCCGCCTGGCCACGGGCACCTCGGCGGGCTGGCCGCCGCTCCGCGCGCGCACCCTGGCCGCCCGGCGCCGCGCCGGGCTGGGCACGCGGCCCCTGCAGGCCACGGGGCGTCTGCGCGCGGGCGTGCGCCTGCGGAGCGATGCCGCCAGCGCCACCCTGGACGATCCCGTTCCCTACGCCGCCGTGCACCAGCTTGGCCTGGGCGTGCCGGCGCGGCCCTTCCTGCCCACACGCACCCAGACCGCGCGCATCGCCCGGCCCGTGGCGGAGGCCTTCGTGCGGGAGGCCCTGCGATGATCCACGTGGACAGCGTGACGGCAGCGCTCACCGGCCAGCTTGGCGCGGATGCCACGCTCACGGCCTCCGGCTTCACCATCGCGGAGGGCGAGGCCTTCAACCACGACCTCAACCTCACGCCCTGGGTGGGCATCTACCACGGCGCGCTGAGCATCGATCCACACACCCTCGGCGGCACGCAGCCCTGGGAGGGCCGGCTGGAGCTGTTCATCTACGTGCAGGAGGCCAGCTTCCAGTCGGGCCAGGAGGTCACGCGCCGGCTGGGCGGCGCCCAGGCCGCCGTGCTGGAGGCCATCAATGCCGACCGCACCCTGGGCGGCGCCGTGCTGATGGTCACGGGCATGGAGGTGAGCCCCTTCCAGCGCGACCTGGCCCAGGACACCTGGCTCTTCACCAACGAGATCGCCCTCAAGGTCGCCGTGCGCGGCTGACGGCAACTGCAACAGCAATGCATCCGCAGATTTCGCAGATGACGCAGATTTCAACGGCGGAAACCGGGCACGGCAACGTAGCTCGTCCGCAAAGCCAGCTCCCGACTCCGGCGCGGTCACACCGCAACCCGCAGAGGCTCTCGCTCCGTCGCGAGGACCCTCCGTCTGTCATTCCGAGCGCAGCGAGGAATCTGCTGTGCGCCGGCCCGCAATGGGTACCCCGCTCCGTACCGCGGGGCCGATCGGAACTCTGAATCTGTGCCCTCCGCGCAATCCGCGGATCGACCGTTCGCGGCAACCCGAACCCAGCAGGAGCAACCATGGCCTACGGACAATCCGGGCACCTGGGCGTGACGTTCCAGGAGAGCTTCGGCACCACCTTCACCGGCTCCGCGTTCTACGTGCCGCTCATCTCGGAGAGCATCGCGGAGAAGATCGAGCAGCTCACCGAGGCGAACCTGTACGGCCGCCTGGCCGAATCGCCCACCCACGAAGGCACCCATGAGGTGGCCGGCGAGATCCGCACGGAGGCCCACCCGCTCTACCTGGGCGTGTGGCTCAAGGCGGCGCTGGGCGGGGTGGCGAGCACCCTGCAGGATTCGGTGTACGCCCACGAGTTCCTGCCCGCCGCGGCGGACTGGGACGGCTACGCGGCCCTGCCGCCCCTCGCCCTGGAGGTGCACCGCGACGCGGGCTCGGCCTTCCTGTATTCGGACGTGCTCGGCGATGCGCTCACCCTGGAGGTGGCCCACGGGCAGCTCCTGGCCGCCTCGCTGAAGGTGCTGGGCGGGCGCGCCACCCGGCAGGCCGCCGCCGCGCCCGCGTTTCTCGCCGGCCGCCCCTGGACGTGGGACGTGGTCTCGGCCAGCTACGACGGCGCGGGCATCGCGGACTTCCGCAAGCTCTCGCTCACCTTCGACAACCGGCTCGCCACCCAGCACGCGCTCTCCGGTAGCAGGACGCCGCAGCGCATCAAGCGTGACGGGCCCCAGCAGGTGCGCGTGGCCGGCACGTTCCTGCTCGCCAACGACTTGCTCTTCAGCGAGTACGTGGACCAGTCCGAAAAGCGCCTGCTGGTCGTGCTCACGGGCGAAGGCATCGGCTCGGGCTACAATGCCACGCTGACCCTGGACGTGCCCCGCCTGCGCCTCAGCGAGGTGGCCCCGCAGCTCTCCGGCCCCGGCCAGCTCGAGGTCTCCTTCGCCGGCGCGGGCGTCTACGACCCCACCTCCGGCTACGCCCTGCGCGCCACCCTCACCAACACCCAACCGGCGTACTGACGTCGGATGGGGTTATGCATCTGGGGGCGCCGCCCCCAGACCCCCGCAAGGGAGTTTTGCCCCCTTGACCCCAAATGGGCGGCGGAGGCGGGGATAGCCCGCCTCCGCCGCGTACACGGGGTGCAGGGGCCTGGGCCCCTGCCAGGGGTTTGGGGGCAGGGCCCCCAACCTTCCCGCACGTTTGCTGTTCACCTGTGGAGGCACGATGGAACTGAACCTGGACTGGCAGCGGCGCAGGTCGGCGGTGTGGCCGGAAGTAGGGTATGAGCTGCGCCCGTTGCGGGTGTGGGCATTTCAGGAGCTGCTGGCGTTCTGGGAAGCCCAGGCGTCTGCGCCCTATGCCGAAGCACCCGTCGAAGCCTCCGCGGACGCCCCGCCGGATGCGGCCCGGCCGCGCCCCGGCGCCCCCACCCTGGCCGCGACGGCACGGTTGATGGACGTGGCGCGGCGCATCTTTCCGGAGCACGTGCGGGGACTCAGCGGGCTGCAGGTGCGGGGCGAGGCCGGCACCGCGCTCGTGGCCGTGGCGGACCTGTGCGAGGAAACGGCGCTGCTGCCGCTGGCCGCGGAGATCGTCGCGCGGCTGATCGGAATTTCCACCCTGGACGAGGGCGCCGAAAAAAACTGAGGCGGGCGGCCCACCGCTGGGCGCTGGGTCTGCCGCCGCAGTCCGCGCCGCCGGTGCTGGGCCGCCCGCTCCGCCTCTGGCTGCAGCTCTTCCTGCTCAGCCACCGTCCCGCCGCCGATGGCTGGCAGCGCCTGGCCTGGCCGGACGGCGGACCCCTGCTGGCGCAGTCCTGGCCGCTGGTGCTGGCCCTGCACGCCATCGGGGACGAGCTGGACGCCGTCGCGGCCGACCGCCGCCGCGAGGTAGTGTCTCAGTTTGAAGTTTTGAGGTAAATTAGCCGAAATGAGAAATAGGCGGCTTGGTAGGCGAAGGTCCGCAGAGCGGATTTTTGGGCCAAATGCGCGAAACCGCACATTTCGTGCAAATCGCACGGTTGTGACGCATCGGGCTTTTGCAAACCGTCATTCGCGCATGTAACATGAAGTTGTTACTGCGCGTTAGATGTGTTATTGGCGGTCTGTGTGTTGAGAATTCAACCGAATTCTGAACGCCCAATTCGCTTGAATGGTTAACCATGTACTGGTGAGGCGGCACGCCCCGAAGCCCCTGAGGCGACGGAAATCCGCTGAAACCGTAGGATGTGCCCA
>DATFMP010000014.1:0-41815 GCA_035266845.1 bacterium | reverse complement strand
GTCCGTGGCCATGGCTCCCCCTGGCAATAAGGAAAGGAACAGCAAGCGAGGGGTTTTCACCCCTCGCGCACCCCGTTTGGGTTCGTTTCGCAATTCTTGTGGGAATCGCGCCAAGCAGCGTCCATCAAGGCTTCGCGCGTGGGGCTATTGTACGGGATCGGGGCGGCGGGTGCAGCGGGAGAGATCGGACAAATGGGGACGGAACCCCTCCCCGCTGCCTGGCGGCAGCTTCCCCTCCCCATGCACGGGGAGGGGTGGCCCGCGCGAGCGGGACGGGGTGGGGTTTCGTGCGTGGGTCTGGGCGCCCGATCTGCCCAGTCCGTTGGGCGGATGCACAGCAGCACGCCCCGCCCCATCGGAACATCGCCGGGCCGCCGCCCGCCCGGCACCTCACCCCGCCCGGCTCGCGCCGGGCTGCCCCTCTCCGCAAACGGAGAGGGGCGAGTCGTCGCCCGTCGTGCAAGCCTGCACGGCGTGTTTCCCTTCTCCAGCGCGCTTCGCCTGCGAGGCGAGCCAGCAGCACCATGGGAAGGGGTTCGGGGATGAGGCCCCCGGCGTGGCCTGCCGTCGCTTCATGACCGGCGTACCTGGAATGCGATTGCCGGGGGTATTGCCTCAGGGCTTGCGGCGGGCCTCGCGCTCGGCGATGAAGCGGGCCATGACGGCCTGGGGCTCTCCGGCCCGGTAGGCTGCCTCCTGCCCGGCGATGGCGGCACGGGCGGTATCGTCGAAGGCAGCCTGGGTCAGCTCGCGGAAGCGCTGCTTGGTGCGGGCCATGGCCACCGGAGGTTTGGCGGCCAGCTCGCGCGCCAGTTCCAGGGCTGTGGGCAGCAGGTCTGTTTCGGCCACGAGGCGGTTGAGCAGCCCCACCCGCCGGCACTCGTCCGCATCCATCAGCCGGCCGGTCAGCGACAGCTCCTGATTCAGCGCCAGGCCCAGGTGCAGGCTCATCCAGAATGAGCCCATGATGCTGGGGATGCCGGCGTTGATCTCCGGCTGGCCCATGCGCGTTCCCGCCTGACCCACCCGCAGATCGCAGGCCAGCGCGATTTGGAAGCCGCCCCCGGCGGCGACGCCGTTGACCGCGGCCACGATCGGCTTGTCCAGCAGACGGATCGCCTGGTACACGTCCCGCAACTGGCCGTACCACCCGGCCACCTGCTCCACCTGCACGGCCTGCGCCTCCTTGAGGTCCACGCCGGCACAGAAGGCGCGCCCGGCACCCGTGACCACGATGGCTCGCACGGTGTCGTCCCCGTGCTGGGCCGTAATGGCGGCCAGCAGGTCGCGGCGCAGCGGAGAATTGAGCGCGTTGAGGGCATCGGGCCGGTGCAGGGTCAGCACGGCGAGCGCATCCTGGTGCTCCACGCGCACGGTCTCGAACATGGGGGGCCTCTCGGCGATGGTGGGTGCGGGGCATCGCGCCGTGGCGCAGGCGCGCGACGACCGGCGGCGGCTGGTACCGGGGGTGCGGGGTGCGTGGGATCAGTCGTTGCCGCCCTGGCCGCGCATCTTGGCGTCCGTCACGTCGCGGATGGCATCACCCAGCAGGTTCAGCCCGAACACGACCAGGCAGATCGCCAGACCGGGGAACAGCGCCATGTAGGGCGCGCGCTCCAAGCTCTGCGTGGCGCCGGTGAGCATGCCGCCCCAGGACGGTTCGTCCGGCGGCGAGCCGAGCCCCAGAAAGCTAAGCGCCGCCTCCACCACGATGGCGTAGGCCACGTTGACCGTAAATAGCACAATGTACGTGCCCAGACAGTTGGGCACGAGGTGCCGGAACACGATGCGCAGATTGGACGAGCCCACCGCACGGGCAGACTCCACGTAGGTCATCTCCTTCAGGCTGAGCACTGAGGAGCGCATGGTGCGCGCCGCGGAGGGTGAGAGCAGCACCACCAGTGCCAGCACCACGTTGTTCACCGACTGCCCCAGCACCGCCATCAGGCCCAGCGCCAGCACGATGGGCGGAAAGCCCATCACCACGTCCACCACCCGCTGCGTGATCGCGTCCACCATGCCGCCGATGTACGCGCTGTAAACCCCCCAGATGGCCCCGATGGTGACGCCCACGCCCACCGAAGTGAGCCCGACGTAAAGGGACAGGCGCGCCCCCCATACCACGCGGCTGAAGATGTCGCGGCCCAGGTTGTCCGTCCCGAACCAGTGCGTGTGGTTGGGCCATAGGTAGGCGTCAAAGTCAGTCGCCTTGGGCCCGTAGGTCGCAATCCAGGGCGCCAGGATCGCCACCACGATCAGGATCACCACGATCACCGCGCCGATGGCGCCCAGCGGCTGGTCGTGGACGAACTGGCCGGCGAGCTGCCGCCAGCGCTTGCGCTGTGGGCGGCTGGCGACGGCGACCGCGGCACGTTGGATGGCTTCGCTTTCCATGGGGCAGAGCGGATGGGTGGCGGCCTGGGGCTATGCGTAGCGGATGCGGGGATCCATCACCGCGTAGAGCAGGTCCACAATCAGATTCAGCGCCAGGAAGATCAGGGCCAGCAGCAGCACGATGGCCTGCACCGTGGGATAGTCGCGATGGTTCACCGCATCAATCAGCCCGGTGCCCATGCCAGGCACGGCAAAGATGATCTCCATGATGACAATGCCGCCCAGCAGCCGCCCGCCCCACCAGCCGATAAATGTCACCACCGGCAGCAGGGCGTTGCGCAAGGCATGACTGTACATCACTTTGGGTTCGCCCAGCCCTTTGGAGCGGGCCGTGCGCACGTAGTCCTCGCGGATCACGTCCAGCATCTGCGAGCGCGTGAGGCGCATGATCGGCGCGCTGATGTACAGCGCCTGGGCAATGGCTGGCCAGATGAGTTGCGACAGGTTCACCCACGGATCGTTGAACAGCCCCACGTATTCCAGCGGGGGCAGCCAGTCGAACCAGGCCACCAGGAAATACAGCATGAGGATGCCGCTGAGGAACAGCGGCAGGCTTAGGCCGCTGATGCTCACCACGCGCACAAGGTAGTCGGCCCACGTGTTCTGCTTCACCGCGGAGATCACGCCCAGCGGGATGGCCCACAGGATGGCCAGCACCAGGGTCAGGATGGCCAGTTCCATGCTGCGCGGGAAGCGTTCGCCGATGATATCCGCCACGGGGCGCTTCTCCCAGTAGGAGTAGCCGAAGTTGCCCACCGTGGCATGACCGAGCCAAGCGAGGTATTGCACCACGATGGGGCGGTCCAGCCCGAGCTGCTGGCGCACCTCGGCCACCTGGGCCTTGGCCTCGTCCGCGGGCAGGCTGCCCGCATCGTAGACGAGAATCGTGGCGATATCCCCCGGCACCAGGCGCACCATCAGAAAGATGATGAGGGTGACGCCCAGCAGCGTGGGTACGAACAGCATCAGCCTGCGGACCACGTACTTGAACATGCGGCCACTTGGGTGCGTCCAGGGGCGGCCCCGGGCAACGACGCCCGGGGCCGCGCCGGTGGCTCACTGTTCGAGCCAGACGCTTTGGAATGTGTTGTTGTCGTAGATCGTATTGGCGTGATGGTAGTTCTTCAGCCGATGGGCCGTATAGAACCAGCCGGCCACCCAACCGATCACCGGTGACGTGTTGTCCTTCTCCAGCAGGTAGTACTGGATGCGCCGGTAGAGCTTCACGCGCTTTTCGTGGTTGCGCTCACGCAGCGCCTCATCCACCCACTTGGCCACGGTGGGGTCGTCCCAGTTCTCCCAGTTGTGGGCCGCACCCTTGGTGAACAGCAGGGTGAAGATGCCCTCGGGGTCGGACAGATAGACGCCCGAATCCTGGGTGCCGATCATCGTGAAATCGCCCTTGGCATAGGCTGCATAGCCGGCCGCGCTCTCGTAAGTCTTGATATGGCCGCGCAGGCCGATCTTGCGGAGCTGGTCGGCGACGAGCTGCACCCGGTCCACATAGGTGCCCACGGAGCGCGTGACGATCTCGAAGTCCACACCGTTGGGGAAGTGCTTGGCCACCAGCTTCTTGGCCGTGGCGATGTCCTCGGCCTTCTTGTCCTCCCGGCAGCCGGGAATCTTCATGAGGTCTTTCATGGGGATGGCGTAGTCGCCGTACAGGCCCGGATCCAGGATCGCGCACGGCGTGCCAGAGCCCTCCTCGCCCTTGTCGAACAGTTGCTTGCGGTCCAACCCGAGCTGCACTGCGCGGCGGATATCCTTGATGTTAAAGGGCGACTTCTTCCAGTTCAGGTGCACCTCCCACGTGGAGTTGATCGGCGCCTCGTAGACGTAAGCTTTGTCATGGGCTGCGGCTTTGATCTCCATCGCACGGGTATGGGACATGGGCGGCCAGGTATCCCAAAGGTCAATCTGGCCGGCCTTGGCGGCAGCCACCTGCCGGTCCGTGCCTTTCAGGATGAACTGCTTGACGCCGTCCACGTAGGGCAGTTTGGGATTGTAGTAGTGCGGGTTCCGCACCCATTCGATCAGGCTGCCGCGGTCGTAGCGCTTGAGCATGAACGGACCCGTGCCGATCTGAGCCTTGGGATCGTCCAGATTGCCCTTGTACTCGGCCAGGATGTGCTTGGCGGCGATGCGGCACCAGGCCGAGGCCACCGAGGGCAGGTAGGTCGGGGCGGCGAACTTGAGGTGAAAGACCACGGTGTAGTCGTCCGGCGCCTCGTAGGACTTCACTACGGGCTTCATCAGCGCCGTGCAGCGCTTGCCCTTGTTGGCCGGGTCCAGCATGTAATCGTAGGTCGCGGTCACGTCCGCCGACGTGAAGGGCTTGCCGTCGTGCCAGGTCACGCCGTGACGGAGATGGAAGGTGTACGTCCGACCGTTATCGGTCTCCGCGTAGCTTTCGGCCAGATCGGGAATGATCTTGCTGGGTTCGTCCGGGCTGAACTGCATCAGGCCGCTGAACACGCCCGCGACGGCCTGCTGCTGGCCCAGCGCAGCGACGTTGAACACGTTCAGCCGCCCCGGATCGCCGTAGTTGAACCAGTTGACGATGCCGCCCCGCTGCTGAGCGGGCGCCGGGCTCGGCCCCCACACGAACAGCAGCCCAGCCAGCGCCGCCGCCACTACGACCCATCGTCCTCGTCGCAACATGGTCCCCTCCAGTCCATGGTCAGCCATCCGGACGCAGGAATGCACTGAGAGTCCAGCACACAGCTACGCGCGCCAAGTGGCGCGAAAGCCGCGCCCGCGTGGTCAGACTACCAGTGTGATCTTCTGTGACTGGGCCGTATCCCCCAATTCGGATGGCCCAATACCCCAAGTGCGGCGAGTCTTGCAGACGGACCAAGGCCTGTCAATGCACAATTGGGCAGCGGACCCCTATGGGCTGGGCTCCACCGCCGCCGGGCAATGGACGGTGGAGCGCGATGCTGTCACCGACGGTTGACAATCCGGATGGCGACACACAAGGATGGGCGACCCCCGCATGGTTGGGTTGATCCATGAGACGTGCCCGGCAGGCCCGTCCGGGGCATTCATGACGCCCGCGAATACAGCGGTCCAACGCATCGCATCCGCTTGGACGAAGCACCATGGCGCGCATCGAAGTGAAGTCGGAGATCACCGGAAAGGTGTGGAAGATCGAAACGGAGCCCGGCCGGCAGGTGGCCGATGGCGATGCCCTGCTGATCCTCGAATCGATGAAGATGGAGATTCCCGTGCTTGCCACGGGCGCCGGGACGGTGGCGGAGGTTCTCGTCAAGGAGGAGGACGCGGTGGCCGAAGGTCAAGCGCTGGTGGTGCTGGACACCTGAGAGCACAGTCGCGCTGCAGGGCGGAGTGTGGACTGTGATGAGGAAATTCTCTTGCTTCCGCCGCTACGCGATGCCCTGGCCGCGGATTTGGCCAAAGCATATTGCCCTGGGCCCCGCTAGGGCGGTGCTTGCTGGCGCTATGTTCACGGAAGTGGCCCCAAAGGCTGGTGCTTTGGCGAATTTGTGTGGTACGTTCCAGCGCCCGCTCAAATCGCGGACTGCCTGCGGAGTTGCCTGACCGGCCGCGAAGCAGCCGCGCAGGCCATTAAGCGGGTGACGGCAGCAGTGGATTGTCGCAAGGAACACGCCCGTTGCGGAGACGGGCGTTGGGGCGGCGGGGCACACGCGGGTGTCTCGCCGCCGCTTTTTTTGTCAGCCTGCCAGCAGCGTTTCCCCCATCAATCGGTTGTCGGTTCTTTCGCGAGATGCGGGCGCTGGGTGCCCTGCCGAGTGCGCCTCGCGGCGGGTCCAAGGGCTGGATCCGGCGCTGTCAGGCCGGCGGGGGCACCGTCTCTTCGCGTAGCCGCGGCAGGCTCGGAATGGCCAGGCGGTGGCCGGCGTTGCGCAGCAGGCCATCGTCTTCCATCGACTGCAGGGCCCGGGTGAGCGTTTCCGGACGGGTGCAGAGCAGTTCGGCCATGTCCCGGCGGGTCATGGGCAGGGACACCTCCAGCGCTTCCTCGCCGTTGATCTCGGTGCTGCGCTCGGCCAAGCCCACGATCAGTCGCGCCACGCGGCTGCGCACGGGCAGCCAGGCTACCTGGGCCAATCCGGCCTCCGCGGCGTCCAGGTCCGCGGCGAGGTGCGACTGGAAGCGCATCACCAGGGGCCGGTGGCGACGCAGCAACCGCTGCACCGGCACCAATTCCACGTGGCAGATCACGCTCGGTTCGAGCACCTTGGCATCGCCAGCGCAGACCGTACCCTCCAGCAGGGCCCGGTAGCCCAGCGTCTCGCCGGCAAAGGCCAGCCGCACCAGCACGGTGGGCAGCGCCGGTTCCGCCCGGCGCACCGCGGTCGTGCCCGAGGCGATGCAGTACAGCCCATTGCAGGGCTGACCGTGAGCGTACACGATTTCCCCCCGCTGGTACCGCCGCGTCGTCTTTGTCGCGTTGACCTCGGCCAGATCTTCGTCCGATAGCGCGGCCCACTCTGCGGTGCGGCGCGTGCGGCACGTAAGACAGTCCAGGGTCAACGGCTGACCGCGCGGGATGTGCGGATCGTCGTGCGCCATGAGACAGGTTTCCTGTGATGCCAGGAGCCTCTGCGGTTCCGATTCCTGCTCAACGCGAGGCCCCCCTTGCGTGGCAGGTGCGGGCAAATGAAATTTCGGGAAAAGTCTATCGGATCACAGCAGAACCGCCTTGATGCAGGTCAAGCGTCTGCTGCGCGATCGGATGTGTGAACCCGGGCGGGGTGTCAAGCAATCCATCTACTATCGCACACCTCGTCTCCATGACGAAGTGATCTGTGTCCGGCACGGGCCGTTCCGAATCTGGTACCGTAATGCCAAGCTTGTTTCCTTCCTGCATGGGCAGTGTTGCCGGATGGACCTCATCCGGTGGCTTCCTCCCGGCGCCGTCTGCGCGGGCCTGCCCGGCTCCCCCTTCGTCCGTCCCAGGCTCTGCGCCTGGGCGGGAGGTATCATGCGTTACGATGGAATTCTCAGGGACGACCGCTGCGAGCGGTGCTCCCGGCTGATGACCGTACGCACCGTCTCTTACTTCACCGAGGAGACAATCTGCCCTGACTGCCTGGGGCGTGAGCGCGCCCTGATCGTCAACCTCCGTCGCAAGGGCGTTGACCCTGCCTCGCTGGCGAGCTGCGGCTACCTGCCCAGTGACGATGAGGTGCTCGCGGTGCCCTTGCACATCGTGGGCTGAGCCCTGCGTCCGAAGTCCGGGAGTTCCCGCGCCCGGGCTGTGTCTGAAAACCTTGCAGAAACGCAGATACACCGCCGTGTCCTTCGAGACAGGCTCCAATGGAGCCTTCCTCAGGAACACGGCTCCGGTCTACGGCTCACCGCACATTCCCGCGTTGCTGAGGAGCGGCCAAAAGCCGCGTCTCGAAGCGCGCGGAAGCCTGCGGCGATGCCTTTTCAGACACAGCCTAGTGTCCGAAGGCACGCAGTCCGCGCTTCTCGAAGTACTGCTGGTGATAGTCTTCCGCCTTCCAGAACGTGGGGGCGGGCTGGATCTGCGTGGCGATCGGCCGCTGGAAGCGGCCCTCGTGCTCCAGCTTGTCCTTGTCCGCCTCGGCCGCCTGCGTCTGATTCTCGCTGGTGGTGAAGATAACGCTGCGGTATTGCGTGCCCACGTCCGGCCCCTGGCGGTTCACCTGGGTGGGGTCGTGGCTGTCCCAGAATACCTCCAGCAGCGCATCGTAGGACACCTGCGCCGGATCGTAGACCACCTCCACGGCCTCCGCATGGCCGGTGCGGTCCGAGCAGACCTCCTCATAGGTCGGATGCTCGCCGCGGCCGCCCATGTAGCCCACCGCCGTCTCTTTGACACCCTGAACGCGCTGGAACGCGCCCTCCACGCCCCAGAAGCAGCCGGCCGCGAAGTATGCTTTTTCCATGTGCGAATCTCCCCACGATGCGATGTGGCGGCCCGCCGATGGGGCCTCGAAATGCGTCGGATGCCGGCAAGTATAGCACGGCTGCGGGGCTTGGACAGGGCGTCACCCGGCCTCGCGCCTGCCCCGCGCACATGACACGCGGTTCCCCCGTGTGCGATGCTGGAACAGATTGCGCGTCCCCCGGTTGCGAGGCCGTAGGGCGCCCCATTCCCAGAGCGGCATGAAGCAAGTTCCCTTTGAAGTGGAGCTGGACGAGAGCGCGGACACGCCGCAGGAACGCGGCGAGGAAGCGCCCGGCTCGCGCGATTTCAGCTCGCACACCGGCGATGCGGGCGAGCCGCCGGTGCTCTCCGTCACGCAGCTCACCCGGCGCATCAAGGGGCTGCTGGAGGAGGAGTTCCCCATCGTGCTGGTGGAGGGGGAGCTTTCCAACGTGAAGGGTGCTGCTTCCGGCCACTGGTACTTCAACCTGAAGGACGCCGGCGCGCAGGTGCGCTGCGTGATGTTCCGCTCCGCGGCGTCGTCCCTGCGCTTCACGCTGGAGGATGGGCTGGCCGTAGTGGTGCGCGGTCGGATCTCGGTGTACGAGCAGCGCGGCGAGTACCAGATCCAGGTACTGCTGGTGGAGCCCCAGGGCACCGGGGCCCTGCAACTCGCCTTCGAGCAGCTCAAGCGCAAGTTGGAGGCCGAGGGGCTGTTCGACCCGGCGCGCAAGCGGCCGCTGCCCTACCTGCCCCGCCGCATCGGCATTGTCACCTCCCCCCGCGGGGCGGCCATCCGCGACATGCTGCACGTGCTGGAGCGGCGCTTCCCGGGGCTGCCGGTACTGCTTTATCCGGCAGTGGTGCAGGGCGCCCAGGCCGCGGCGGAGATCGCCGAAGGCATTGCCACGCTGAACCGCCTGGCGACCGCGCAAAAGATCGACGTGATCATCGTGGGCCGCGGCGGCGGCTCGGTGGAAGACCTATGGGCCTTCAACGAGGAGCCGGTGGCGCGGGCCATCGCCGCCTCGTCCGTGCCGGTGATTTCCGCCGTGGGGCACGAGACGGACTTCACCATCGCGGACTTCGTGGCGGACGTGCGGGCGCCGACGCCCTCGGCCGCCGCGGAAATCGTGGCGCCCAACAAGCCGGACCTGCTGGCTGCCGTGGACGGCCGGCGCAGCTCGCTCTTCGGCGATTTGCGCCGCGCGCTGGAGCGCTACGCCGAGCGCTGGCAGGCCCTGCGCGCCCGCCTGACCAGCCCCGATGCGCTGATCCGCCAGCACGCGCAGCGGCTGGATGACCTGTGGGAGCGTGCGCGCTCGGGTGGGGCGGCTCGCGTGGAGCGTTCTCGTGAGCGCTGGCTGACGGAACACGAGAAGCTGCTCATGCTGCGCCCGGATCGCTTCCACGCCCTGCACCGCCGCATGGTGGCGGAGCACCAGGGCCGGCTGCCCTCCGCGCTGCAACGGCATCTGGCCACCCTGCGCCAGCGTCTGGCGACGCACGCCGGGCTGCTCGATTCGCTCAGCCCACTCGCCGTGATGCACCGCGGCTATGGCGCCGTGCGACACGCAGACGGGCGGCCCGTGCGAGGCACGGGGGACGTGCAACGCGGCGATGCGCTCAGCGTGCGGTTGGCCGACGGCTCCCTGGACGCCGAGGTGCGCGATGTGCGGCCCCTCCCCACCGATTGAGCGCACGGTGGCGGCACCCACCCATATTTACCCACTCCCAACCAACAGGCACACCGCTATGGCAGACGATGCGAAACAGGCCCATTCCCACAGCCACAAGCACGGTCATCACCACGGACACGGGCACGGCACGGGGCTCAAGTTCGACCCCTCGCGGCTGGAGCGCCTGCGCGACCCCGCCCGGCTGGAGGTGCAGAATCCGGACGTGCTGTGGGGCGTGGTCAGCGCCGGCCTGAAGGTGCAGACCGTGGTCGACCTGGGGGCGGGTATCGGCTTCTTCGCGTTGCCCATTGCCCGGCACCTGCCCCAGGGCACGGTCTATGCCTGCGACGTGAACGCGGACATGCTGCGCTACCTGGAGGAAGCCATCCGGCAGGCCGGGGCGACCAACGTGAAGCCCGTGAAGACGGAGGAGGTGCACGTCCCGCTGGCGGACGGCATCGCGGACGTGGTGCTGATGGTCAACCTGCACCACGAGTTGGACTTTCGCGACCGCACGCTGGCGGAGTGCAAACGGCTGTTGCGGCCCGGCGGGCGGCTGGCCCTGGTGGATTGGAAGGCCGTCGAGACCGAGCACGGGCCGCCGCTGGAAGTGCGCTTCACCACGGAGCAGGTGGAGGCGGAACTGGAGGCCGCGGGCTTCCATGACATCGCCGAGCATGCCATCATGCCGAACCACTGGTGTCTGACGGCGCTGAAGTAGACGGCCGCGTGCGCGGCCCACAGGGGGCAATGGGCCATGGATGAGGTGCGCGCGCTCTACGACGAGCACCCCATCAACGAAGCGGAGGTACTCAGCAAGCTGCAGGCGGACGGCAAGGCGTTGGACGCGCTGCAGCCGAGCGATCTGGCGGCTTACGATCAGGACCACTACGGCGGGCTGGAGGCCACGGACGTCCTGGCACAGCGCCTGGGATTGACCCCGGGCATGCGCGTGTTGGACGTTTGCGCCGGGCTGGGCGGTACGAGCCGCTACCTGGCTTGGCGGTATGGCTGCACCCTAGTCGGTGTGGAGGTAAACGCGGGCCGCTGTGCCGGAGCGGCTGCGCTGACAGTTCGCGTGGGCCTGGCTGACCGCGTGCGCATCGTGTCCGGGGATGCTACGGCACTGGAGCAGGCGCTGGCCGAGCGGGACTTCGACGCGGCCATCAGCCAGGAGGCGTTTCTGCACATCCCAGACAAAGCCGCGCTGCTGGGCGGCTGTTGCCGGGCCTTGCGCGCCGGTGGCCGGCTGGGCTTCACGGACCTGGTGGCCACGCCGCGGCTGACGGCACGGGACCGCGAGCGCCTGCGCGAGGCGATTGCGGCGGTGAGCCTGATCGCGGTGGAGGAATACACGGCGCACCTGGAGCGCGCGGGCTTCCGCGAGGTGAGCCACGAGGACCTGTCGCCCTGGTGGAGCCGCATCCTGCGGGGGCGGCTGGAAATGTACCGCTCCCTGGAGGACGAGACTGTGCGGCGCTACGGCCGCGAGCGTCACGAGCGCTACGTGGCCGGCTACACGGACTTTGTGGAGATCATCGAGAGCGGGCGGCTGGGCGGCGCCCGCTTCGTCGCGACCAAGTGACCCGCCCGCCCGCCAACCCTTCAACGCCCGGCACGACGACGCATGGCCAAGAACATCACCCCCCGCAAGGAAGACTACTCGAAGTGGTACCTGGACGTGATCCAGGCCGGGCAACTGGCCGACTACGCGCCCGTGAAGGGCTGCATGGTGATCCGTCCCACGGGCTACGCCATCTGGGAGCGCATGCAGGCCGTGCTGGACCGCATGTTCAAGGAAACGGGGCACGTCAACGCCTACTTCCCCGTGCTCATCCCCGAGAGCTTCATCAAGCGCGAGGCGGAGCACATCGAGGGTTTCTCACCCGAATTGGCCGTGGTGACGCACGCGGGCGGCAAGGAGCTGGAGGAGCCGCTTGTGGTGCGGCCCACCTCCGAGACGGTGATCGGGCACATGTACGCCCAGTGGATTCAGAGCTACCGGGACCTGCCGGTGCTCATCAACCAGTGGTGCAACATCATGCGCTGGGAGATGCGCACGCGCCTGTTCCTGCGCACCTCGGAGTTCTTGTGGCAGGAGGGGCACACGGCCCACGAGACGCCCGAGGAGGCCGAGGAGGAGACGCGCCGCATGCTGGAGATTTACCGGCGCTTCCACGAGGACTACCTGGCCATGCCCGTCATTCCCGGGCGCAAGAGCGAAACGGAGAAGTTCCCCGGGGCCGTGCGCACGTACTCCATCGAGGCCATGATGCAGGACTGCAAGGCGCTGCAGGCCGGCACCTCGCACAACCTGGGACAGAACTTCGCCAAGGCCTTCGACATCCAGTTTCTGGGCCGCGACAACAGCCGCCAGTTCGTGCACACGACCTCCTGGGGCGTCTCCACCCGCATGATCGGCGGGCTGCTGATGACCCACAGCGACGACGACGGCCTCGTGCTGCCGCCGCGCATCGCGCCCGTGCAGGTGGCCATCGTGCCGCTGTGGCAGAGCGATGCGGAGCAGTCCGAGGTGGCACCCTTCGCCGAGCGCGTGCAGGCGGCGCTGGCCGAGCGCTTCGACCCGCTGCGCATCAAGCTGGACACGCGGACGGATCTGCGACCGGCGGAGCGCTTCTTCTACTGGGTGCAGCAGGGCGTGCCGCTGCGCATCGAGGTGGGGCCGCGTGACGTGAAGCAGGGCCAGGTGATGCTGGTGCGGCGCGACAATCGGGCCAAGACCCCGGTGCCCATCGAGCGCGTGGGCGAACTGGCCGCGGAGGTGCTGGACACGATGCAGGCCGACCTGTACCAGCGCGCGGTAGACTTCCGCACCGCCCACAGCCACACGGTGGACGACTACGCGGAGTTCAAGCGCATCATCGAAGGCGAGGGCGGCTTCGTCTATGCCCACTGGAACGGCAAGGCCGAGACGGAAGCGAAGATCAAGGAGGAGACCAAGGCCACCATCCGCTGCATTCCGCTCGATGGGGTGCAGGAGCAGGGCAAGTGCATCGTCACCGGCGAGCCTTCCACCCGGCGCGTCATCTTCGCCCAGGCGTATTGACCGCAGGCTTGGAAAGGCGCACCTCGCGCAAAGACGCGAAGGCGCAAAGGACGGCCAAGCGTATCCAAATGAGCAGTAAAGGAACGATGGCGGGCGTGCCTCGGTCACGGATCCAGCAGCCCCACATGGACGAGAATGAAATTGCGCGGCAGGTTGTCGATGCTGCCTACAAAGTGCACACGACCTTAGGGCCTGGGTTGCTGGAATCGGTCTACGAGCAGGTGCTTGCCTACGAATTGGGGCAGCGAGGGATGCGTGTCGAAAGGCAGGTGCCGATCCAGGTGATCTATGGAGAGCTCCGCTTCAGTGAGGGGTTCCGAGCAGATCTACTGGTGGAGGGGCGCGTCATCGTCGAGCTCAAGTCCGTGGAAGCTGTGGCACCCGTTCACAAAAAGCAACTCATGACCTACCTGCGCTTGGCGGATAAGCGCCTAGGCCTGTTGATCAACTTCGGTGCCCCTCTCATCAAGGACGGCATCACGCGGTTGGTGCATCGCTTGCCGGAGCCCTCCGTGAACTGATGTGGTATCTTGATCACTTTGTTGGTGCCGGTTCTTCTTGGCGCCTTTGCGGCTTTGCGCGAGACAACGATGGAATTCGAGACTGTCATCGGACTGGAGATTCACGCACAGCTGGCCACGCAGTCCAAGCTGTTCTGCTCCTGCTCCACGGAGTTCGGCCGGCCACCGAACGACAACACGTGTCCGGTGTGCCTGGGGCTGCCGGGCGTGCTGCCGGTGACGAACCGCCGGGCCATCGAGCTGGCCGTGCGGATGGGCTTGGCCACGCACTGTACGGTGCGGCTGGATAGCCAGTTTGCGCGCAAGAACTACTTCTACCCCGATTTGCCCAAGGCCTATCAGATCAGCCAGTACGACCGCCCCCTGTGCGAGCACGGATGGGTGGAAATCGTGGTGGACGGCAAGCCCAAGCGCATCGGCATCACGCGCATCCACGTGGAGGAGGATGCCGGCAAGCTGGTGCACGACGGGGCGGACGCCAATGCCACCTACGTGGACCTTAACCGCGCGGGCGTGCCGCTGGTGGAGATCGTCAGCGAGCCGGATATGGGCTCCCCCGAGGAAGCGCGCCTGTACATGGAGACCATCCACAGCCTGGTGACCTACCTGGGCGTGAGCAACGGCAACATGGAGCAGGGCAACCTGCGGGCGGACGCCAACGTTTCCCTGCGTGTGCGGGGCGCCGAGAAGCTGGGCACGCGCACGGAGACGAAGAACATCAACTCGTTCCGCTACGTGCGCGACGCGCTCACCTACGAGATCGGGCGCCAGACCGAGGAACTGCTGGCCGGGCACCGCATCGTGCAGGAGACGCGGCTCTATGACTCGCTCAGCAAGACGACGTATCCCATGCGCTCCAAGGAGGAGGCCCACGACTACCGCTACTTCCCGGAGCCGGACCTGCCCGTGGTGCGGCTGGATGCGGCCTGGGTGGAATCCTTGCGGGCCGCCCTGCCCGAACTGCCGGACGAGAAACGCACGCGCTACGAGCGCGAGTTCGAGCTGTCGGCCTACGATGCATCCGTGCTGGTGAGCGACCGCGCCATCGCCGAGTTCTTCGAGGCCGTGGTGGCTGGCGGGGCGCCGCCCAAGAAGGCGGCCAACTGGATCATGGGGGATCTCTCCGCGCGCTTCAACGAGGACAAGATCGGCCCGGCCGAGCTGAAGTTCGGGCCCGATGCACTGGCCGAAATGATTGGCATGGTCGAGCGCGGCGAGCTTTCCAGCAAGATGGGCAAGTCCGTGTTCGAGGAGATGTACGCGACCGGCAAGGCCCCTGCGCAGATCGTGGAGGAGAAGGGTCTGCGCCAGGTTTCCGATACGGGCGAGCTGGAGCGCATCGTGGAGAAGGTGCTGGCGGACAACGCCGACCAGGTGGAGCAGTACCGCTCCGGGCGCGACAAGGTGTTCGGCTTCTTCGTGGGGCAGGTAATGAAGGCGACGCGTGGCCAGGCCAACCCCGGCGTGGTCAACGACCTGCTCAAGTCCAAGCTGGCGGGATAAGCGCGCGTTCCCTGCGCGACAGTCGAGTATGGATCGAACCGAGCTGCTGACCCTGCTGCAGCGCCTGAAGGCCGGCGACCTGACGGCGGACGAGGCGATCCGCCAGGTGGAGCGCGAATCGTACCAGGAACTCGGCTTCGCCAAGGTGGACCACCAGCGGGCACGCCGCCTGGGCTTCCCGGAGGTGGTGTTCGCGGAGGGCAAGGCGGATGAGCAGTTGCTGGAGATCTGCCGCGCCCACCTGGGGGTGCACCCGCGCCTGCTGGTGACGCGGCTGGCCCCCGAACGCGCACCGCTCGTCACGGATGCGTTGCCCGGTGGCCAGTATAACCCCGTGGCGCGCACGCTGACTTTCGGGCTGGAGGGCGTGACGCCCGTGGGCGGGGTGCTGGTGCTCTGCGCCGGCACGGCGGATCTGCCCGTAGCCTCCGAAGCCGCCGAGACGGCGCGCATCATGGGGGCGCGGGTGGAACTTGTGGCCGACGTGGGCGTGGCGGGCATTCATCGCCTGATGGCGCACCAGGCCAGGATCGATGCGGCGCGGGTGCTCGTCGTGGTGGCGGGTATGGAAGGCGCGCTGCCGTCGGTAGTGGGTGGTTTGGCCCGCGCTCCGATCATCGCCGTGCCGACGTCCGTGGGTTATGGCACGGGGCTGGGTGGTGTGGCGGCGTTGCTGACCATGCTCAATTCCTGCGCGCCGGGCGTGACGGTCACCAACATCGACAACGGCTTCGGCGCGGGCTATGCCGCTGCCATCATCAATCGCGGGCCGCAGGGCGAATAGGCAGGCGGGCACTGCCCGGCGGCACGTCCATCCGGATTCCGAGAGCCTCATGCGATCCCTGTTCGTCAAGGCCATCTGGGTGTGGCTGGCCTTCTTCGTGCTGGCCGTGCTGAACGGCATTCTGCGCGATGCGGTGTACGTGCCTCAATGGGGTGCCTTCTGGGGCCGCATCGCCGGCACGCCGATCCTGTGCGTGGCGATGCTGATCGTCATGTACGTCTTCCTGCGCCGCAACGCCGGTGCCCTCACCCGCGTGCGCCTGATCGGCCTGGGGGTGCTCTGGCTGGTGCTCTCGGTGTTCTTCGAGTTCGCCGTCTCGCACTGGGTGATGGAGGACCCCTGGAACGTGATCCTCGCGCACTACAGCGTGATGCAGGGTCAGCTCCGGGTGCTGGTGCGGTTGGTGGAACTTGCCGGGCCGTTCGTGCTGGGCGGGCGCTTTCTGGCGGCGCCAGTGGCGCTCCCAGCGGAGGCCCCGGCGCCACAGCCGCCCGACGAGACGCCCCCCGCCGGCGAGTCCGGCGGCGAGGCTTGAGCGGCTGGTTGCTGTCGGCAAGCCCCGGCGGGTTGCCGGCATGGGCCCGTGGCTTCGCGGAGCCACGCTCTGGCCAGGCACGCGCGGACGGGGTAGGGTGAGCCCCCGGCCCTCACCTCACGCGCTGAGCCGCCATGTACAAGATACTCGTCACGGACTACCAGTGGCCCTCGCTGGACATCGAGCGGGAGATCCTGGCCGACCTGCCGGCTGAATTGATCGTCGCCGAGACGGGCGAAGAGGCGGAATTGATCGGCCTCGCGCCTGAGGCGGACGCCATCCTCACCTGTTGGAAGCATGTCACGCCCAAGGTGATCGACGCGGCACCGAAGTGCCGCATCATCACGCGCTACGGCGTGGGGCTGGACAACATCGCGGTGGATCACGCTACGAAGCTGGGCATCCCGGTCACGTATTCCCCCACGTATTGCCTGGACGAGGTGGCTGAGCACGCCATCGGCCTGCTGTTCGCCCTGCAGCGGCGCATCGTGCGCTTCGACCGCGCCATCCGGGGCGGCAGCTATCCAGGGGTGGCCTTCCACGGCATGCGCCGCATCGCCGGGCGTGCCTTGGGCCTGCTGGGCTACGGCAACATCGCCCGCGCGGTGGCCAGGCGGGCGCGGGGCCTGGGCATGCAGGTGCTGGTGCACGATCCCGCGGTGTCCGGCATGGACCCGGAGCAGGGCCGCTCGGTGAGCTTCGAGCAATTGCTGGCCGAGGCGGACTACGTCTCGTTGCACGTGCCGCTCAACCCGCAGACGCACGGGCTGATGGACGCGGCGGCCATCGCGCGCATGAAGCCCGGGGCGTTCCTCATCAACACGGCCCGGGGCGGGCTGGTGGTGCCGGATGCGCTGCTGGCCGGCCTGGAGCAGGGGCCGCTGGAGGGCGCCGCGCTGGATGTTTATCCCGACGAGCCGCCCGACCTGTCGCACCCACTGTTCCAGCACGAGCGCTTCATCGCCACGCCCCATGCCGCGTTCTACTCGGAGGAGTCCGTGGCCAACCTGCAGCAGATGGCCGCCACGCAGGTGAAGACCCTGCTCGCCGGGGGTACGCCCGAACACATCGTAAACCCGGATTACCGCCAGCATCCGCCCCGCCACTAGGCGCGGGCCGCACGGCAGGTTTCGTTCGCCGCACACCGGAGGAAGCTCCATGGAACGCACCCTTCACGGTCCGGCTGCCACCCCGGCGGCCCGCAGGTTTCCGCCGCCCGGCCACTGGCCCACCGCCACGCCGGAGGCCGTGGGACTGGACCCCGCCGGCATCGCGGATGCGGTGGCCTATGCGCAGGCCCATGAATCCACACGCTGGCCGCGCCGCATGGTGGACGAGCACGGGCGCTACCCGGCCGACGGCATGGCGGATAAGCCCGAATGGGCTGAACTATTGGGGCCGGTGCGACCGCACGAAGCGCCGCATGGCGTGATCGTGCGGCACGGCGCGCTGGTGGCTCAGTGGGGCCCGGTGGAGCGGGTGGACATGACCTTCAGCATTTCCAAGAGCTATCTGGCCCTGCTGGCGCTGCTGGCCCTCCAGCGCGGGCTGATCCACGATTTGAGCGACCGCGTGCGCGACTACGACCTGGACGATGGCTTCGAGGCAGCCCAGAACCGCGACATCACCTGGGAGCAGCTGCTGCTGCAGACCAGCGAATGGGAGGGCACGCTGTTCGACAAGCCGGACCTGGCGGATCGCAACCGCGAGATCGGCGGAGACGACCGCAACAAGGGCACGTTCCGAGAGTTGCAGACCCCGGGCACGCACTGGGAATACAACGACGTGCGCGTGAACCGGCTCAGCCTGTCCCTGCTGCGGCTGTTCAAGCGCCCGCTCACGGAGGTGTTGCGCGAAGCCATCATGGAGCCCATCGGGGCCTCGGACACCTGGGAGTGGCCGCACTACCGCAATGCCGTGGTGGACGTCACCGGCATGGACATGCCGTCCATTCCCGGTGGCGCGCACTGGGGCGGGGGCCTGTGGATCAACTCGCTGGACCACGCACGCATGGCGTGGCTCGTCCTCAACGGTGGCAATTGGGCGGGGCGAGAGGTGCTGCGGCCGGACCTGGTGGCGAGGCTGAGTACCCAGGCACCGGGCAACCCAAACTATGGCTACCTGTGGTGGCTCAACACGGGTCGCACCGCGCTGCCCGCCGCGCCGGAAGGCGGGCTGTTCTGCCGCGGCGCGGGCACGCACCTGATCTGGCTCGATGCGGAGCAGGACCTGGTGCTGGTCTCACGCTGGGTGGACAGCCCCCACTGGAATCCGCTCATCGAGCGCATCATGGGCGCCCTGCGCGACTGAGAGTCCGGCACCGCCGGCCGGCTCCCCGGCGCATGGGCGTTGAAATCGCAATCCTGCGATGGTCGTCTTGACGCATCCAAGCAAGCCACCACCACCGCCACGCACAGGAGGTACACGCCATGCCACTGCTGAACGTGGGTGATCCCGCGCCCGCCTTCACCCTGCACAACCAGGACGGCAAAACCGTCTCGCTGTCCGACTACGCCGGCAAGACGGTCGTGTTCTGGTTCTACCCCCGTGCCGACACGCCTGGGTGAACGAAGGAAGGCATCGGATTCGGGGACCGGATCCAACAATTCAACGCCAGGAACGTCGTGATTCTCGGGATCAGCAACGATCCGCCGAAGAAGAACAAGGCGTTCCAGCAGAAGTTCGACTTCCCGTTCGATCTGCTCAGCGATGAGACCAACGCCACGGCCGTGGCCTATGGTGCCGCGGAGGATGCCGGCGCCAAGAGCCACAAGCGCATCAGCTACATCATCGATGCGAGCGGCAAGATTCAGAAGGTCTACGGCAACGTGAAGGCCGCCGAGCATCCCGAGCAGGTGCTGAAGGATCTGGGAGGCTGAGACTGCGCGCAGTTCCGCGGACCACGCACCGGAGGCTGAAACCAGCCTTCGGCGCGCAGGCAATGGGTGCGGGGGAACCGTGATTCCCCCGCGCAGACTGTGCAGGGCGTGAATCCGCGAGCGCGGGCTAGATGTAGAGCATCAGCACGACCATGCCGATGCAGGTCAGGCTGATGGCACTGTAGCCCAGCCACAGGCGCAACTGTTCGCGCCGGCGCTGCAGCATGTAGGCTTCCAGCAGAGACATCGGGCACCTTCCTTCCAGACGTGACAAGCCACCCATCCTTGAGGGGGTACACACTTCCGTGTTGCCTCACGGCGATGCAAGGGATGGGCCCGGCGGCTCGGGCTTCTGCCCCAATGCGGCTTCGGGAATCCGCGGTGCGGTTGTCAGTGCGGTGCCAACGGTCGGTCTATCATACGCCACCCTCCGCGCATCTGAGTCGGCCTCGTGTTCGGCGCGGCATGAGCGTTGCTGCAAGGTTGGGCTCTGGCGTCAGTCCGTGACAAGCCTCATATCGGCCTGGAATGAAGCGCTCGGACTGGACGGACCCGCTCCAGGCAGCTAACGTTTCACGACAGTGGGGGCGCCGGGGGGAAAAATTGCCGAAGGCCATTCACATGCCACTTCGATTGCTGTTGGTCATGACTCTGGCACCGCTGGTTGCGTTGGTGGCCGGGGGGTGCGGAACCGACGCCACCATCCGCGTGCCGGGCCTTTCGGCCGGTGCCGGACGCACCCTGGTTGCTTCGGGGACCACTGGCGTGCTGGTGCGCTCCGGCGACGGTGGGCAATCCTGGGCCCCGGTGACGTCGGCGGTGGCCGGCACTCTGGATGATGTGGGCCAGGACGGCTCCGGTCACTGGTTGAGCATGGGCATCGGAGGCATCTGCACGATCTCCAACGATGACGCGCTGTCCTGGGGCAGTTGCGCGGGCACACCCGCCAGCGTCTTCGCTCTGGCGCGGGACAACACCAATCGCTGGGTAGCCGTTGGAGCAGGAGGCATGGTGGCGTACTCCACCGATGGTGGCGTCACTTGGACCATCGGTGCCTCGGGCACGGGGAGCGCGATCAACGGGGTGGCCACGGACAACGCCGGGAACTGGGTGGCCGTGGGCAACGTGGGCACGGTGATCTGGTCCATCGATGGCGGCGCCAACTGGACGGCAGGCTTTGCCGGCACGGCCTCCACGCTGTCCGGGGTCACCTATGACGGCTCCGGGCGCTTCATCGCCGTGGGCCAGAGTGGCACGGCCATCTGGTCTATCGATGGCGGCAATACGTGGACCCTTGGAACGACCGGCACCGCCGCCAGTCTGAACGACGTGCAGGCTGATGGGACCGGTTTCACGCTGGCCGTTGGCACGGGAGGGACGGCGATCTTCTCCCCGGACGGGGGTGCGAACTGGAACAGCGGCGTGACTGGAACGGCTTCCACCCTCTACGACCAGATCAATGTGGGGGGTACCGCGTGGTATGCCGTCGGGCAGGCCGGCACGGTCCTCCACTCGGTGGACAACGGCGCGAATTGGGCCGCCCTGTCCGCCGTCACCGGTGCCGATCTGTGGAGTGTTGCGGCCGGCCCTTGATCGTGATCGGCCTGCTTGTCAGTCCGGGAAGGGGGCGAGGGGCAGTCCCAGCGCCTCCGCCACGGAGGGGTGGCGGATCTTGCCGCCCAACACATTGAGTCCGGCTGCGAGCGCCGGGTCATCGCGCAGAGCTTCCAGGCCGTGGTCGGCCAGCTTGAGGGTGTAGGGCAGCGTGGCGTTGGTCAGCCCCAGCGTGGAGGTGCGGGCCACGGCGCCGGGGATGTTGGCCACGCAGTAGTGTACGACGCCGTCCTCCACGTACGTTGGGTCGTGGTGGGTCGTGGGCCGGGAGGTCTCGCAACAGCCGCCCTGGTCGATCGCCACGTCCACGATCACCGAGCCCCGCTGCATGATGCGCAGATGCTCGCGGGTGACCAGGCGTGGGGCACGGGCGCCCGCCACCAGCACGGCTCCGATCACCATGTCGGCCTGGGCGATCTCCTCCTCGATCGCGTGCGCGGCGGAAAACACGGTCTTGAGCCGCCCCCGGTAGTGCTGGTCCAGGCGGCCCATCACATCCGCCCGGATATCCATCAGCACCACGTCCGCGCCCAGGCCCACGGCCATCTGCGCCGCATGGCTGCCCACCACGCCCCCGCCCAGGATCAGCACGCGGCCCGGCCGCACGCCCGGAATGCCGGCCAGCAGCACGCCGCGTCCGCCCTTCTGGATCTCCAGCGCGTGCGCGCCCACCTGCACGGACATTCGACCCGCCACCTCGCTCATGGGCACGAGCAGAGGCAGCGTGCCGTCGCGTAGTGCCACCGTCTCGTAGGCGATTGCGGTGCACCCGCAGCGCATCAGCGCCTGGGTGAGCGGGGGATTGGGGGCCAGGTGCAGGTACGTGAACAGCAGGTGCCGTTCGTGCAGCAGGCCGTATTCGCCCTCCAGCGGCTCCTTGACCTTGAGGATCAGCCCGGCGCGCTCGTACACGGCTGCTGCTTCCGGCACGATTTGCGCGCCCGCCGCGGCGTAGGCATCGTCCGGGAAGCCGCTGTCCCGCCCCGCACCGGCTTGCACCAGCACCTCGTGGCCACGCTGCACGAGCGTCTGCGCGCCGCCCGGCACCAGGGCCACGCGATGCTCGTCCGGTTTGATCTCCTTGGGCACGCCGACGATCATGGTTTTTCGGCGTCTGGAGGTGGCCGGACGGTGCCTGGCTGTCGCTCGCGCCCGAGACGTTGCTTGGCCAGCGAGCGCTGGAACAGTGCGCGCAGCGCGGGATCACCGATCGACGCCGCGGCCCGGGCCAGCGCGGGCGGTGCTTCGGCCGGCGCCTCGGCGGTCGTCACGCGCGCCGGTGCCCGTGGTGCAGGCGCGGTAGGTTGGTATGACGCGGGCGGGCGGCTGGGGGACCGGACCGGAGAGGACTCGGCACGCATCGGCTCCGCCGCGGGCGGATCGTGGATGGGTGCATTGCCGGCAGCCGGGCTTGCAGGCGCGGAGACGGCAGGCGACGGAACGACCCCTGCCTGGAAGCGCAAGTCGCTCACGGCGCGGGATTCCAGGAAGGCCTGCACGGAGGCGAGCAGCTCCGGCTTGAAGAACTGCAGCTCGTAGGCCCAGCAGGCGTCTGTGGCCGCGACCCAGAGCGTGCCACCGTCCAATCGCTGCGGATGGGTCTTGGCACCCAGCTCGGGGCCGACCACGCCGCTCCAGTGTTGGCGCAGCAGGTTCAGCAGGAGAACGGGCTCCTTGGCCTGCTCCCGGAATACCCCGCGCATCAACTGGCGCATCTCCCCGCGTCCGCCGGCCATGAGGCTGCCCCTCCCTGAGGCGTGAGCTGATGCCGCGCACCGGCCGCCATTGTGCCGCGGCAGCGCCGGGTGCCACATCCCCCCAATGGTGGCAAATCCGGGGCGAAATGGGAACGGATCGTGCGGGAGCCGCTGGCGTGGCGGCAGGGCGCTACTTGGTGAGCGAGCCCACGGGCAGGGAAGAGAACAGCGGTTTGAGGCTGTCCTCGTTGAAGTGCAGGCCGATACCGAAGAAGGCATCGCGCAGGTTTGTGTTCTTGCTTGCCAAATCGTCTCCGCCGACCACCATGAAGGCATTGGAGAAGAAGCGCCAGTAAGCGGTGAGCTTGACGTGCGGCCCCTGCTTGTTGCTGAAGTCCCACACGTCCAGGCCGATGCGGTAGTCGTCCGTGGCGCCGAAGTATTGCTCGATGCCCAGGCCGAACGTGTCCTCCATCAGCCCGCCCTTGATCACGGTGTCGTAGTAGCGCTGGCCGATGAGCAGCGAGAGCTGCAGCTTGTTCTCGATGACCGTCTCGTCGGTCGTCAGCGTCGTGGCACCGGTCGTGTCCGTGATGGTACGCGTGGTGACCTTGCCGCGCGGGTTGTCCACCAGTTGCAGCAGGTAGTAGCGATCCTTGAGCGGCCGCAGGCGGATATCCACGTAGGACTTGTAGGCGCCTTCGCGCACCAGGTATTCCACGTGGCCGCCCACGTCCAGCTGAATGCGGTCCGCATCGGTGAGAAACTTGTTCAGGCCCGCCAGCGCACCGTTGAGCTGGTCCACCGTCGTATCGTCGTTGAGCAGCTTGCCGATCGTGCCCTGGCCCTTGTCCATCTTGTCGGAGATGGACTGGATGTGGGTCATGGTCTGGTCGAGTTTGTCGAAGGAGCGGTCGAGGTTCGTGACGGCGTGGTTCAAGCTCTGCTTGTTCTCGGCGAGAATCTGCTTCAGGTCGCCGGTGATCGGGGGGCCGTCCTTGGCCAGCGCGCTGGTGAACGTATCCAGGCTGGTGATGATGCGCTGCAGGGACTCGCGGTTATGCGAGGTGAGCTGCTTCAAGTCTTCGGAGAACGAGGCGAAGTTGGCGATCGTTTGCTTGAGATCCTTGCGGTTCTCCGACGTGATCTGGTCCAGGCTGGCCGTGAAGTGATTGAGGTTGCTGAGGATCGTGTCGATCTGTCGATTGGTGGCGTCTGTGATACGGCTGATGTCGGAGGTCGCTTTTTCGATCTGGGTGAGGATCGTGTCCAGGCGCTGGCGCCCTTCCTCGCCGCCCAACGTCTCGCGCAGCGCGCCCGTCACGGACTTCACGTCCTTCAGGATGTCGGACAGGTTCTCCACCAGGCTGTCCAGATCGCTGCCCGGAAGCACCAGCACGATGGTGTCCCCATCGTGCAGGGGGGCCTGCGATGGGGTGCCCGGCCGCACCTCGATGTATTTGTCTCCCAGGATGCCCAGCGACTTGATGGTGGCGGTGGCGTCCGCGTACAGCTTGTAACGATTGAAGATCGAGGCCACGACCTTGGCCTGGCCTTCGGCCAGCGAGATGTCCTTCACTTGGCCAATCTTGACCCCGGCCACCATCACAGGCGAGCCGACCAGGAGCCCTGAGGCATTGTTGAAGTACATGGACAGCGAGTAGGTGTTTGACGCCCCAGGTCTCCAGCCTGTCACCACCACGGAGCTGTACACGATGATCCCCATGCCCGTCAGGATCAGCAGCCCCACTTTGAGTTCGGTGCTCAGGTTTCGCATGGGCGCCGGGTGGCAGTCCGGTCAGGACTGCCAGAACACCGTGATCAGGTAATCGGCGAAGAGGATCAGCACCGATGAGGCCACCACGGCTTCCGTGGTGGCGCGGCCCACGCCCTCGGCTCCGCCGGAAGTGGTGTAGCCCTTGTAGGCGGCCACCAGCGTGAGCAGCACGCCGAACACGGCCGCCTTCACCGTGCCCTGCATGATGTCGCCGAAGGTGGCAAAGTCGTACACCTTGGCCATGAAGATGCCAGGATCGATGCCGAGCAGCATTACGCCTACCAGATAGCCTCCCGCGATGCCCGTGAGATCCGCCACGGCCGTGAGCATGGGCACCATGATCAGCCCTGCCAGCACCCGTGGGGTCACCAAGTATTGCACCGGGTTCACGGCCAATGCGAACAGAGCGTCGATCTGTTCAGTCACCCGCATGGTGCCGATCTCCGCCGCGATGGCCGAGCCGGCGCGTGCGTTGACCATCAGTGATGAGAGCACCGGGCCCAGTTCGCGAGCCATCGAGACGGCCACCAGCCCGCCCACGATGCTTTCCGAACTAAAGGAGCGCAGGGAGCGGTAGGTCTGGAAGGTGAGCACCATGCCCGTGAACAGGCCGGTCAGGATCACCACGCCCAGGGACTTGTTGCCGATGAATTCCATCTGCTTGAAGAACAGGCCGATGCGGAAGGGGCGCCGGATGGCCAGTGCCATGGACTGTCCAAACAGCACTCCGCACGCACCGACACCGGTCAGCGACTCCAGCGACGTCGCGCCCAGCCGTTCGATTCGTCCTGTCAGCAGTGCCAGCAGCTTCATCATCGGTGCACGCGTCCAGCGTGGCTTCTGCGGGGCGCTCCCATGCGCCTGGGCAGCGGAAGACGCACTCGCCACGCACGGCGTGGCGGCAGCCGGAGAGCCGGCCATGGGAACTTCCGCGCGTAACGGCCCTCCAGAAATCCTGCAAGCAAGAAGAAGGCCCAATGGCTGTAGTAGCTCCCCAGCGCCGGCGTGAACAGCCCGGCCAGGAAGAGCAGCAGCAGGCTCAGCGGCAGGAGCATCCAGGCAGGGTCACCTCGCTCGGCGCAGGCCATTGAGCGGTGCAGCAGCCGCCAGGCGAACCAGAGCACCAAGCCCAGACCAATCAGTCCGTATCGGTGCAGCAGGGAGAGCAGGAACGGTCGCCGTACCGTGAAGGGGTGGTGCGCAGCCGAAGGCTCCCGCTCGCCCCACAGCGGGGAGAAGAACAGCGTGTCCAACGCATCGCCTACGACGTTGCCGGCCGAGTCCATATCTGGCGTGACCATGGGTGGCGGCTCGGTGTCGCTGCGGAACGACCGTGCACGGTCCGCCATGGCCGTGAGCAGGTTCTCCGGATCCAGCGCCAGCCGGCGAAAGCCGGGGTTGTGGAACCGGAAGCCGGGCAGGGAACGTCGCGCCAGCGGCACCTCGCTTCCGTCCTGCAACTCCAATCGCCAAGTGAGGTAGCCGTCCTTCATCCAGGGCGGCAGGCGAACAGATAGCATGACGTCTCGGGACTCGCCCGGTCGCAACGTGCCCGGTATGGCGACGTGTTCGCCGTCCAGCACACGCGTGGGGCCGCGTTCGGGCGTCACCAGGTAGCGCACGCCCAGCACCAGCGGTCCCGCCGCGCTCCCGCCCAGGGGGCTCCAGCCCACGTTGCGCAGCTCTACCGCCAGCAGGGTGGGTGCATCGGAACTGAGTGCATTGGGCGGCGATCCGGGCAGCGTCACCCGCACGGGCGGTAGCGCGGATTCGCTGCCCCACAGCCGGTGCAGATAGCCCGGGACCAGACCATAGACGAGGATCACCGCGAACACACCACCCGCGGCCAGCCCCCGCAGCAACAGCCGTTGTGGATCCTGTCGGGCGGGGCCCATGCGGCGATAGAGCAGCACCCAGCCCAGCGCGGCCAGCAGCAGTCCCCACAGCGGGCTGCCCGCCACCAGTCCCAGTCCCGCCGCCGCGCCCAGCACCGGCAGCGCCCAGCGCCGCCGGCTGCCGCCCGATCGCCACAATGAAGACATCAGCGCCCCACCCACTGGTGCCAACAGCAGTAGCAGCAGCAGGGCATACTGGGCTGCCGAGCCCCAGCCGCCCGTAAAGGTGAATGGCCAGGGCGCGTGCTCGTGGCAATTCAGCGCACGGCAAGCCTCCGGCCAGAAGGCCTGAAGCACCCACATCACAACGCCCACGCCTACCGTCAGCGTCAGCCCCAGAAGGAGTGCGACACGCGGCGCGCTGCTCCGCCCTTCCATGCCCAGCCGCATGGCGGCGGCGCCCCACCAGAAGTGGGCCACCGTCACGGCCGCCATGATGGCCGAGGCCGTCCACTCGCCCCGCAGTGCAGCCACCGCCGAGACATACGCGCCCAGCGCCAGCAGCGGCGCCAGGGGGCGCACGGCGACCACCCAGCCGCCCTCGTCCAGCAGCACCGCTGCCAGCAGCAACCCCAGCGCCCACTGGCCTGGGTACAGCACCCAGTCCCCCAGCGGGAAGCGCACCCAGGGTGCGGCGAGGCTGAAAACGCCCAGCCAATACAGCGGCGAGCCCTCCAGGATCATCGTAAGGTGTGCGGAATGCCGGGAAACGCTGTGACTTGCCATCGGAGGGGGATTCGCGTTAGAAAAAACAGTTGCAGGCCGGTTGGGTTGCTGCTAGGTTTACGGTTTCTTGATCGGCGCGTTCCGTTCCGTGTATTAGCAGGGCGCGCTGGCGATTCCAAGCGGTGTTGACCGCGGCGCTCGAAGCGGAGCGGGCAGGACGCACCGACCGGTTCCATCCGCACCCCGCGTTGTTCCACGATACGGCGGGAGCGCCGCACCGGGAATCCCCGCGCGGCAGCACCTCCGCGCATGGGGTGGGCGGATCCCCGAGGCAGGGCCGCCGGGGCTGAATGAGCAAGGCCGGTAGGCGGATAGGATCAGACGACGAAACGGCTCCAAGGACACATCAGGCGAGACGGAAACGAGATGCCGACGCTGAACCAGTTGGTGCGCAAGGGGCGCAAGGCCAAGATCACCAAGGCCAAAACGCCGGCGCTGCAGTCCTGCCCGCAACGGCGGGGTGTGTGCGTCCGCGTGTACACGACGACGCCCAAGAAGCCCAACTCGGCGCTGCGGAAGGTAGCCCGCGTGCGGCTCACCAACGGCTATGAGGTGAACAGCTACATCCCGGGCATCGGGCACAACCTGCAGGAGCACTCGGTGGTGCTCATCCGCGGCGGTCGTGTGAAGGACCTGCCCGGCGTGCGCTACCATATCGTGCGCGGTGCATTGGACACGGCGCCCACGGCCAATCGCAAGAAGGGCCGCTCCAAATACGGTACCAAGCGCGGCTGACCCGGCCCCGCACGAACCCGGTCAACTTACTTTCAGTCATCGCCAGAGCACGCAAGCCATGTCCAGACGACGCGCCGCCGAGCCCCGAAAGGTGATGCCGGATCCGAAGTTTCACGACGAGCTGATCGCCAAGTTCACCAACGTTCTGCTGGTGAGCGGTCGCAAGAGCACGGCGCGGCGGATCCTGTACCATGCCATGGATGAGATCGGGCAGAAGGAAAAGGAGATGCCGCCTCTGGAAGTGGTGCGCACGGCGGTGGAGCATGTGAAGCCCTCGGTGGAGGTGAAGTCCCGCCGCGTGGGCGGCTCCACGTATCAGGTGCCTGTGGAGGTTCGGCCGTCGCGGCGTCAGGCGTTGGCCATCCGCTGGATCATCCAGAACGCCTCGGCCCGTGGGGGCAAGACGATGGAAGCCAAGTTGGCCGCCGAACTGCTGGACGCCTACAACAATCGGGGCGGCGCGATTCGCAAGAAGGAGGACGTGCACCGGATGGCAGAAGCCAACCGGGCCTTTGCTCATTACCGCTGGTAGTCCTCCAGCAACCTGCGAACCCTTAGACGAGCGGAGACGCCCGTGCCCAGACAATATCCTCTCGAGCGCTATCGCAATATCGGCATCATGGCCCACATCGATGCCGGTAAGACGACGACGACCGAGCGTGTCCTGTACTATACCGGCCGCAGCCACAAGATTGGCGAGGTGCATGAGGGCGCGGCCACCATGGACTGGATGGAGCAGGAGCAGGAGCGCGGGATCACGATCACCTCGGCCGCCACCTTCTGCCAGTGGCAGGTAGGCGGGGAGCAGTACTACATCAACATCCTCGATACCCCCGGCCACGTGGACTTCACCATCGAGGTGGAGCGCTCCTTGCGCGTGCTGGATGGCGCGGTGGCCGTGTTCGATGCCGTGAACGGCGTCGAGCCGCAGTCGGAGACGGTGTGGCGGCAGGCGGACAAATATCACGTGCCGCGCATGGGCTTCATCAACAAGATGGACCGTGTCGGCGCGGACTTCGAGAAGTCCGTGGAGAGCATGCGCAAGCGCCTGAACGCCCATCCGGTGGCCCTGCAGATTCCCATCGGGGCCGAAGACCGCTTCCTGGGCATGGTGGACCTGATCCGCATGCGCGGCATCGTCTTCCATGACGAGACCCTGGGCGCCAAGTTCGACATCGTGGACATTCCCGCCGACCTGCAAGCGAAAGCGGAAGCGGCCCGCGAGAAGATGCTGGACGTGATCTCCCAGTTCGACGACGACCTGACCGAGAAAATCCTGGAGGGTCACGAGCTGGATCCGGAAGACATCGAGCGCTCCATCCGCACAGGCACGTGTGCCGGTCACTTCACGCCCGTATTGTGCGGTTCCGCCTTTAAGAACAAGGGCGTGCAGCAGTTGCTCGATGGCGTCGTGAAGTACCTCCCCTCCCCGCTGGATGTGCCCCCGATCACAGGCGTCTCCCCGGACGGCGAGCAGCAACTGGCCCGCAAGACCGGTGATGATGAGCCGCTGGCGGCCCTGGCCTTCAAGGTGATGACCGACCCCTATGTGGGCCAGCTCACTTTTTTCCGGGTGTACTCGGGCAAGGTGCTCCAGGGCATGCAGGTCTACAATCCGTCCAAGGGCAAGAAGGAGCGCATCGGGCGGATCATGCGCATGCATGCCGCCAAGCGCGAAGAGGTGAAGGAGGTCTACGCAGGCGACATCGCGGCGGGTATTGGGCTGGACGCGACGACGGGCGACACGCTGTGCGATCCTGACAAGCCGATCATGCTGGAGCGCATGGAGTTTCCCGATCCCGTGATCGACATCGCCCTGGAACCAAAGACCAAGGCCGACTACGAGAAAATGGGCGTGGCGCTGCAGAAGTTGGCCCAGGAAGACCCTTCTTTCCGCGTGCGGACGGACGAAGAATCCAACCAGACCATTATCTCGGGCATGGGCGAGTTGCACCTGGAGATCATCGTGGACCGCCTGCAGCGCGAGTTCAAGATCGCCAGCAGCGTGGGCAAGCCCCAGGTGGCCTACCGTGAGACGATTACGGCGCCGGCCGAAATCGAGAACAAGTACGTGAAGCAGACCGGTGGGCGCGGGCAGTATGCCCACGTGATCATCAAGCTGGAGCCGCTGCCCCCCGGGTCCGGATTCCAGTTCGAAAACAAGGTGGTGGGCGGAAACATCCCGCGGGAGTATATCCCGGCCGTCGAGAAGGGCGTGAACGAGGCCCTGTCCACCGGGGTGCTAGCGGGCTATCCCCTCGTGGACCTGAAGGTGGTGCTGATCGACGGCTCGTACCACGAGGTGGACTCGTCTGAGATGGCCTTCAAGATTTGCGCGTCGATGGCCTTGAAAGACGGGGCCAAAAAAGGCAAAGCGGTGTTGCTTGAGCCTGTCATGAAGGTAGAAGTGGTGGTGCCCAGCGAGTACATGGGCGACGTGATGGGCGACCTGAACTCGCGTCGGGGCCGCATCAAGGGTATGGAGGAGCGCTCCGGGGCGCAGGTCATCAATGCGGATGTGCCGCTCTCGGAAATGTTCGGCTACTCCACTACCCTGCGCTCCATGACGCAGGGGCGAGCCACCTATACCATGCAGTTTTCTCACTACGAGCGGGTGCCCAGCACCCTTTCCGAGGAACTGATGGCCCGCAAGGCGGGCTAAGGCGGGAGCTGGCGCGCCGTTTCGAACGCGTCCCACGTCCAACCGGAACCAGAGCACAGGAGAGAGGGAGCGATGGCCAAGGAGAAATTCGATCGATCGAAGCCCCACGTCAATATCGGGACGATCGGTCACGTCGATCATGGCAAGACCACGCTGACCGCCGCGATCACCAAGGTGTCCTCGCTGAAGAAGATGGCCAACTTCACCGCGTTCGATCAGATCGACAAGGCGCCGGAGGAGAAGGCCCGCGGCATCACCATCGCCACCGCGCACGTGGAATACTCCACGGACAAGCGCCACTACGCGCACGTGGACTGCCCTGGCCACGCCGACTACGTGAAGAACATGATCACCGGCGCGGCTCAGATGGACGGCGCGATCCTGGTGGTGTCCGCGGCGGACGGCCCCATGCCGCAGACGCGGGAGCACATCCTGCTGGCCCGCCAGGTCGGCGTTCCGTACATCGTCGTGTTCATGAACAAGGTGGACATGGTGGACGATCCGGAACTGCTGGAACTGGTGGAACTGGAAATTCGCGAGCTGCTCAGCAGCTACGACTTCCCTGGCGACGACATTCCGATCGTGAAAGGGTCGGCGCTGAAGGCGCTGGAATCCACGAGCGAGGATCCGGCGGCCGAAGAGTACAAGTCGATCATCGAGCTGCTGGAAGCGGTGGACAGCTATATCCCCCAGCCCACGCGCGACATCGACAAGCCTTTCCTGATGCCCGTCGAGGACGTGTTCTCCATCTCCGGGCGCGGTACCGTGGCCACCGGCCGCGTGGAGCGGGGCATCGTCAAGGTGGGCGATACGGTGGAGATCGTCGGGATCAAGGCCACCACGTCTACGGTGGTCACGGGCGTAGAGATGTTCCGCAAGCTGCTGGATGAGGGCCGCGCCGGTGACAATATCGGCGTGCTGCTGCGCGGCACCAAGCGTGAGGATATTGAACGCGGGCAGGTGCTGGCCAAACCCGGCTCCATCACCCCGCACACGGATTTCAAAGGTCAGGTGTACGTGCTGACCAAAGACGAAGGCGGCCGTCACACGCCGTTCTTCAACAATTACCGCCCGCAGTTCTACTTCCGCACGACGGACGTGACGGGCATCGTTCAATTGCCGGAAGGCACCGAAATGGTGATGCCCGGCGACAACGTGGCGATCACCGTTTCCCTGATCACCCCCATCGCCATGGAACCCGAGCTGCGCTTCGCTATCCGCGAAGGCGGCCGTACCATCGGCTCGGGCGTGATCTCGGAAGTGACGAAGTGATCCGCACCGGCAACCGGCGCAGCATCAGGGACGCACGATGACGCAACGAATCAAAGTCCGCTTCAAGGCGTACGACTTCAACCTCCTGGACCAGACGGTGCGGGAGATCGTCAACGCCGTGAAGCGCACCGGCGCGGAGGTCAACGGACCCATTCCGTTGCCGACGCAGCGCACGATCGTCACCGTGCTGCGTTCGCCGCATGCGGACAAAAAGTCGCGGGAGCAGTTCGAGACCCGCACCCACAAACGGTTGATGTACATCATCGACCCGACCCCGCAGACGATGGATGCGCTGATGCGCCTGGACATCTCCGCAGGGGTGGACATCACGATGAAGCAGGACTAGCGGCGGGAAGCGCGAGACTGGGTCTCGCGCGAATGCAGTCGGCCGCGGCACCTGCCGCGCTCATCGACCAACGGCATCGGGCGCCGACAGGCGCACGGCGCGGGCAGTGCAGGCACCGAGTAACTGGGAAGAAGCGCAATGGGTCAGGTTAGCGTCATCAAGATGGATCGCTCGCAGGCAGAGCCGCTTGTGCTGGAGGACGGTCTCACCGAGGCCTCTTACAACCCGTTCCTGGTCAAGGACGCGGTCGTCTACCAGCGCGCGAAGCTGCGTCAGGGCACGCACGCGACCAAGACCCGCAGCCAGGTCTCGGGCAGCACGCGCAAGCTCTATCGCCAGAAGGGCACGGGCAATGCTCGTGCTGGTGACCGCAAGGCCACCCAGCGGCGGGGGGGCGGGATCGTGCACGGGCCTATTCCGCGCAGCCACGACATCAAGCTGAACAAGAAGGTGCGCAAGGCGGCCCTTCGCGGTGCCCTGGCGGAAAAGCTGCGCCAGGGGCAGTTGGTCGTGCTGGATGCCATCGAGCCGGCCAGCCACAAGACGCAGGAATTTGCGGCTTGGCTGGCGGCCGTGGAGGCGCCCGAAGCCCTCATCGTCACGCACGAGATCGGCGAGAATTTGGCTCTGGCCGCGCGCAACCTTCCCAGTGTCGTGGTGGTGCACCACGGGCAGTTGAACGTGTACAACCTGCTGCTCTACAGCAAGGTGCTGGTGACCCGTCAGGCCATGCTGGCCCTGCAGGAGAGACTGAGCGCATGAACATCAAGGTATTGAAGGCGCCGCATCTGACGGAGAAATCCGTGATCCAGAAGGAGACTTTCAACCAAGTCACCTTTCTGGTGGATCGCGACGCGAACAAAATCGAGATCAAGCGGGTGGTGCAGGATCTGTTCAAAGTGACGGTTCTGCGTGTGAACACCGTGAACACCCGCGGCAAGAAAAAGCGGATGGGTCGCTTCGCGGGCCGCCGCCCGGACTGGAAGAAGGCCATGGTTACCCTCAAGGAGGGCGACCGCATCGAATACTTTGAGGGCGCCTGATCGTTCCCCGTTGCGGGGTGCGACGGCCTGAAGGCTGAGAGCAGCAATGGCAATTCGCAGATACAACCCGACCTCGCCCGGACGGCGTGGCATGAGCGTTGCGGACTTCAGCGACCTCACGACGAACGAGCCGGAACGGTCGCTGCTGCGTCCCCTGCACAAGAAGGGCGGGCGCAACAACCACGGCCACATCTCCGTGCGCCACAAAGGCGGTGGCCACAAGCGCCGTTATCGCGTGGTGGACTTCAAGCGCGACAAGCCGGGTGTGCCGGGACGTGTGGCAAGCATCGAGTACGATCCGAACCGCAACGCCCGCATCTCGCTGGTGGTGTACGCAGATGGCGAGAAGCGTTACATTCTCACGCCCCAGGGCCTCAACGTGGGCGATGAGGTGCGGTCCGGCGAGGGTGCGGAGATCAAGGTGGGCCATGCCATGCCCCTGCGGGCGATTCCGCTGGGCACGCAGGTGCACAACGTGGAGTTGAAGCCGGGCAAGGGCGGACAGATTGCGCGAGCGGCGGGCACCTCGGTGACCCTGGCCGCCAAGGATGAGCCCTATGCCCAGATCCGGCTGCGCTCCGGGGAGATCCGCCGCGTGCGGCTGGAATGCATGGCGACCATCGGCTCCGTGGGCAACGCGGACCATTCGAATCTGGAGATTGGCAAGGCCGGTCGCAAGCGTTGGATGGGCGTGCGGCCCACCGTGCGCGGCGTGGCCATGAACCCCATCGACCACCCGCACGGCGGGGGCGAGGGCAAGACCTCCGGAGGTCGCCATCCTGTGACCCCTTGGGGCAAGCCGACCAAGGGCTATCGCACGCGGAAGAACAAACGCACCGACGCGATGCGCGTGCGTCGCCGGGCCAAGTAGATGTCACCGAACCGAATTTCGGCCGTTGGTAAGCCGCAGCGCAGTCTGGAGGAACCGTGCCTCGATCGCTGAAGAAAGGGCCCTTTGTGGATGATCACCTGCTGATCAAGGTGCAGCGGGCCAAGGAGACGGACGACCGGCGCCTGATCCGCACCTGGTCGCGACGCTCGGTGATTCTCCCGGAATTTGTGGGGCTGAACCTGGCCGTGCACAACGGCAACAAGTTTATTCCCGTGTTCATCACGGAAAACATGGTGGGCCACAAGCTGGGCGAATTTTCGCCCACGCGTACCTATCGCGGCCACACCACAAAGGCGGACCGCCGCGCCAGCCGCTAGCATAGCGGCGACAGGCAGCATTGGAGACGGGCAGCATGGCAGAGCAACCGACAGAGCCGACGACCTATTCGGCGACCGCCAAAGGCATTCACATTTCCCCGCGCAAGGTGCGCTTGGTGGTGGACCTGATCCGGGGCAAGAACGTGGTGCAGGCGTTGGGCATCCTGGATGCCACGCCCAAGCGTTCATCGCCCGTGGTCAAGAACCTGCTCAAGTCCGCCATCGCCAACGCGGAACAGCACAACCAGGACCTGGACGTGGACAGTCTCACTGTGCGTCGGGCATTCGTGGATGCCGGGCCGACCCTGCGCCGCTGGCGGCCAAGGGCCATGGGGCGTGCCACGCCGATTCGCAAACGCAGCAGCCGCATCACGCTGGCGGTGGGCTAGCGGCCCATTCCGCCAAGGCAAGGAGCACCCAGTGGGTCAGAAAGTCAATCCGATCGGGTTCCGTCTGGGCCTGACGAAAAACTGGACCAGCAAGTGGTTTGCGGATCACCGCACCTACGCCAATCTGCTGGAACAGGACGTCAAGCTGCAGCGCTACATCAAGAAGAACCTCAAGCACGCGGGCGTTTCGCGGGTTGAGGTGGAACGGGCGGCGCAAAAAATCCGGCTCACGATCTTCGCCTCGCGTCCCGGCATCATTATCGGGCGCAAGGGCGAGGCTGCCGATCAGCTCAAGGCGGAGTTGCAGAAGCTCAGCAAGACGGACGTGACGGTGAACATCAAGGAGGTCAAGCGCCCGGAAATCGATGCGCAACTGATCTCCGAGAACATCGCCACCCAGCTCGAGCGTCGCATCGCCTTCCGGCGCGCCATCAAGCGGGCGCTGGCCTCGGCTATGCGGCTGAATATCCAGGGCTGCAAGATCATGGTGGCCGGGCGGCTCAACGGCGCGGAAATGTCGCGCACCGAGTGGGTGCGTGAAGGACGCGTGCCCCTGCATACGCTGCGCGCGGAAATCGACTACGGCACCACGGAAGCGCTCACCACCTACGGCCTCATCGGCGTCAAGGTGTGGGTGTACCGGGGCGAGGAATACCAACAGCCGCGGCTGCTGCGTCGCCGCGCCGGAGCCCGGTGAGGTCTGACCCATGCTGATGCCCAAGCGCACCAAGTTTCGCAAGCAGATGAAAGGCCGCATGAAAGGCAATGCGGCCGGTGGCGGGGAGCTGAACTTCGGCTCCTATGGCCTGCAGGCCGTGGGCCGCGGGCACGTCACCGCTCGCCAGATCGAGGCCAGCCGGCGCGCGTTGACGCGCGAAATGAAGCGCCGCGGCAAGATCTGGATCTGCGTCTTTCCCGACAAGCCCATCACCCGGCGGCCAGCCGAGGTGCGCATGGGCGGGGGCAAGGGCGCCGTGGATCACTGGGCCGCCGTGGTCAAGCCGGGACGGATCCTGTTCGAGATGGATGGGGTGGACGAAGAGGTGGCCGTGAGCGCCCTGCGCCTGGCTTCCTACAAGCTGCCCATCAAGACGACGATCGTGAAGCGCGGAGCCTAGGAGCCCATGAAGCCGACCGAAATGCGCCAGCTTTCCGTGGAGGAACTGGGGGGACGCGTGACAGCGTGGCAAGAGGAACTGTTCCGGATGCGCTGCAGTCAGGCCATCGGGCAGACGACCAACTCCAGCGCCATTCGCGCCATGCGCCGCCAGATCGCCTGCGCCAAGACGATTATCAACGAGATCCAAGCCCATGCCGCAAGCCAAGGCTGAAGCACCGCAGCGAACCGCGCAGCGCAAAGTGCGCCAGGGCGTGGTGGTGAGCAACAAGAACGACAAGACCCTGGTCGTGAAGGTGGAGCGCACGGTGCGCCATCCTCTCTACGGTAAAGTGGTGCGCCGCTCCAAGCGGTACCACGCTCACGACGAGGAGAACGCCGGCAACGTGGGCGATATTGTTCGCATCATGGAATGCCGCCCCCTGAGCCGTCTCAAACGCTGGCGGCTGGTGGAAGTGGTGCGCCGGTCCGAGCAGATTTGATGACCGCTTGGGCAGGCACCAAGCATGAACCCGGCGATCGCATAAGAGGCGACAGGCAGTCATGATTCAGATGCAGACGTACCTGCGGGTGGCGGACAACACCGGCGCCAAGCAGTTGATGTGCATCAAGGTGCTGGGCGGCTCCCGACGGCGCTATGCGACCATCGGCGACGTCGTGGTCGCTTCCGTGAAGGAGGCGGCGCCCAACAGCCGTATCAAGGCCGGCGATGTCGTGCGCGCGGTGATCGTGCGCACGGCCAAGGAAGTCGGCCGCGCTGACGGCTCGTACATCAAGTTCGACGAGAATGCAGCCGTGCTGATCGACAGCAAGAAGGAACCGATCGGCACCCGCATCTTCGGCCCGGTGGGTCGCGAGCTGCGGGCCCGGCAATTCATCAAGATTCTTTCTCTGGCCCCCGAGGTGCTGTGATCGGGTCCGCCCGGAGCAGCAGGAAGACGCTATGACAGGCGCAGCGCAACCGAAGATCAGGAAGTCCCGCATCAAGAAGGGCGATCGGGTGCAGGTCATCTCCGGCAAGGCCAAAGGCCAGACGGGCGAAGTGCTGCAGGTGGATCTGCGGCACAGCACCGCACTCATCAAGGAAGTGAACATGGTGCAGCGGCACACCAAGCCGCGGCGCCAGGGTGAGTCCGGCGGCATTCTCTCCATGGAATCGCCGATCCACCTGTCCAATCTGCTGAAGTACTGCGAGAGCTGCGACCGCGGCGTGCGCAAGCTGTGTGAGAAACCAGCGGAGTGCCGCTACTATCAGGCGCGCAGGAAGTAGGCGCCACGCGGGGGCGCAGATGCGCTCCCCCCAGCCATCAGTTGAGGAAGCCGTGTCCAGGCTGCAGGAAAAGTACAAGCAAGAGGTCGTCCCGGCACTGATGTCGGAGTTCAAGTACAAGAGCTCCATGCAGGTGCCGGGGTTGGTCAAGATCACGGTGAACATGGGCGTGGGCCAAGCTGCCCAGAACGCGAAGATCCTGGAATCGGCCGAGATCGAGCTGACCAAGATCACCGGGCAGAAGCCAATGGTGCGGCACGCGAAGAAGTCCATCGCTAACTTCAAGCTGCGCGAAGGCATGCCCGTGGGCCTGATGACCACGCTGCGGCGCAAGATGATGTGGGAGTTCTTGGATCGCTTCATCGCCATTGCGCTGCCCCAGGTGCGGGACTTTCGCGGGCTGCCGCGGCGGTCGTTCGATGGGCACGGGAACTATACCGTGGGCGTGCGTGAGCAGATCATTTTCCCAGAGATCAGCTTCGACGACATCGACCAGATCCGCGGGATGAACGTGACCGTGCACACCAGTGCCAAGACGGACGAGGAGGCCTTTCGGATGCTTGAATTGATCGGCCTGCCCTTCCGGAAGAACTGAGACTGCGGCGAATCACACGGAAGCCCGAGACCGGTAACCCCGGGCGCGCCGTTCGGAGAGATTGAGAGACAGGAGCCATGGCCAAGAAAAGCATGATCGCCGCGGCAAAGCGCAAGCCCAAGTTCGCGGTGCGCGCCCACAACCGCTGCCGCTACTGCGGGCGACCGCGCAGCTTCATCCGCAAATTCGGCATGTGCCGGATCTGCTTCCGCCTGCGGGCGCTGAGCGGCGAACTGCCCGGCGTGATCAAGGCCAGTTGGTGATGCCCAGCACGCACCTGAGGAGTAACACCCGATGTCCATGACGGATCCTATTGCCGACTTCCTTACGCACATCCGCAATGCGCTGATGCGCAAGCACGCCAGCGTGGACAGCCCCTCCTCCAAGCTCAAGGTGGAAATTGCGCGGGTGCTCAAGGAAGAAGGCTTCATCGAGGATTACCTCACGTACGACGACGATCGCGGACATCCGCGCATCGAGGTGACCCTGAAGTACGACAAGCGTGGCGAGAGTGTGATCCGGGGGCTGGAGCGGGTCAGCCGCCCCGGGCTGCGGCGCCACCAGGGCTACGGCGATCTCGAGCCGATCTGGAATGGCCAGGGCATCGCGGTCGTCACCACGTCCAAGGGTGTGCTGACGGATCTATCCTGCCGCGACCAGAAGGTGGGCGGCGAGGTGCTGTGCCACGTCTGGTAGACGAGGCCGGAGCAACGACGCAGCGCGTGCAGCACTTCAGCAAGACGAGCGGAGCCGAGAAGCGAACATGTCCCGAGTAGGCAAGCGACCGATCGCCATCCCCAAGGGCGTGGAGGTGCAATACCAGGAGCACGTGGTGCGCCTGAAGGGCCCCAAGGGGCAGAATCAGTTCAGCGTGCCTGAACTCGTGGACCTGGACGTGGGAGATTCGGAAATCCACGTCAAGGCCGACTACCTCAATGACGCCCGCTCCCGAGCACTGATGGGAACGGTGCAGGCCTGCCTGGCTAACATGGTGCACGGGGTATCGGAAGGGTTCACGCGGCGCCTGCAGTTGGTCGGTGTGGGGTATCGCGCCGCGGTGCAGGGGCAGAATCTGGAACTGAGCCTGGGTTTCTCGCATCCTGTCAAGTATGCGTTGCCCAGCGAAGTGAGTGCGCAGGTGGAGGGCAACAACAACCTGATCGTGCTGTCCAGCCATGACAACGTGGTGCTTGGACAGACTGCCGCATCCATTCGGGCCATCCGGCCGCCCGAGCCCTACCAGGGCAAGGGCGTGCTCTACGAGGGCGAACGGATTCGGCGCAAGGCCGGCAAAACCGGGAAGAAGTAAGGCTGAAGGGCGAGGGTGTAGCCACCATGGCATCGACAATGAGCCGCCTCGAGCGGCGCAAGCGACGGCAATACCGCATCCGCAAGGTCATCAAGGGCAATGCGGAGCGGCCGCGGCTGAGTGTGTTTCGCTCGGCCAAGCATATCTACGTGCAGGCCGTGGACGACTTGGCGGGGCAAACCGTCGCCGCCGCCTCCACCTGCGAGAAGGAACTGCGCGAAAGCATCCAGGGTTCCACGGGCAACAAGGTGGCGGCCACCGTTGTGGGTAAGGCCATCGCCGAGCGCCTGAAGCAGCGGGGTGTATCCGCAGTCGTGTTCGATCGCGGTGGCAACCGTTACATGGGGCGCGTACAGGCCCTGGCTGATGGTGCGCGGGAGGCCGGGCTGAAGTTCTGAGTCCGGCTGCGTGAGCGACCCTGCATGATGAATGAGAACGAGGTGAGGCTTTGACGGAACGAACGGGTGACCGCCCCGAGCTGATCGAGAAGGTGATCAAGATCAGCCGTGTGGCCAAAGTGGTGAAAGGCGGTCGGCGCTTCAGCTTCAGCGCGCTGGTCGTGGTGGGCAATGGCCAGGGGCGGGTGGGTTTCGCCCTCGGAAAGGCCAACGAGGTGACCGAGGCCATCCGCAAGGGCATCGAGCGGGCCACGAAAGGCATGAAGCCTGTCGTTATCGACGGTCGCACGATCCCGCACCCGATGATCGGTCGCTTCGGCACGGCCCGCGTGGTCATGAAACCGGCCGTGGTGGGTCGGGGCGTCATCGCCTCGGGGCCCGTGCGCGCGGTGATGGAGGCTGCGGGCATCGCGGACGTCAGCGCCAAGACGCAGGGCTCCAACAATCCGCACAACGTGCTCAAGGCTGCCTTGCATGCCCTGTATGAGCTGAAGTCGTTCGACGAAATCGCCGAGCGGCGCGGGGTTCCCATGGAGCGGCTGCGGCCGGCTCCCAAGGCCACCGCCACCGCCAGTTAGCAGAGGAGCAGCGCCCCGTGAGCAAGGTGAAGGTTAAAATGGTGCGCAGCCCTATCGGCTGCCCGCCGGATCAGCGCGCAACGATGAAGGGTCTCGGCCTTACCCGCATGAACCAGGAGCGGGAGCTGGAGGATACCCCGGCCGTGCGCGGCATGATCTTCAAGGTCAAGCACCTCATCCAGGCTGACCCGCCCGAGGCGGCGACGCGACGCAAGGACTGAAAAGGCGCGCATGAAGCTGCACCAACTGGAAAAACCGCCGGGCTCGACCCATGCGCCCAAGCGCAAGGGCCGGGGCCCCGGCAGCAACCTGGGCAAGACGGCCGGGCGTGGGCAGAAGGGCCAGAAGGCCCGGGGCACCGTCAAGCCGGGCTTCGAGGGCGGGCAGACCCCACTGCGTCGGCGGTTGCCGCGCCGGGGCTTCAAGAACCCGTTCAAGGCCCAGTTCCACATCGTCAACCTGTCCGACCTGACCAAGCGGCCGGCGCTGGCGGAAAAGGTGGAGGTGGGCCCGGCCGATCTGGCAGCAGCCAATGCCATCCGCGATATCGGGTTGCCGGTGAAGGTGCTGGGCACGGGCGAGCTGACGCGAGCCGTCACCGTGCACGCGCACAAGTTCAGTCGCTCCGCCTTGGAAAAGATCCAGGCGGCTGGCGGCCAAGCCATCGTGATCGAGGCCTAGCCGAGCCATGCTGAGCACGTTTCAGAACGCATTCCGGATCGAGGAACTCCGCAACCGCATCATCTTTACGTTGCTGATGCTGGTGGTGTTCCGGCTGGGCGCACACATTCCGACGCCCGGGATCGATGCCTCGGCATTGGCCGCGTTCTTCCGTGCTCAGGAAGGGACGATTTTCTCGTTCTTCGACATGTTCTCCGGCGGCGCCCTGAAGCGCCTCACGGTGTTCGCGCTGGGGATCATGCCCTACATCAGCGCGTCCATCATTATCCAGTTGCTCACGGTGGTCTTCCCCTACCTGGAGCGGCTGAGCCGTGAGGGTGAGGCGGGGAGCAAGAAGATCACTATGTACACCCGCTATGGCACGATCGCCCTGAGTGTGATTCAGGGCTTCGGCATCGCGGTGGGCCTGCAGAGCATGTCCGCTCCGGACGGCGCGGCGATCGTCATCTCCACGGTGCACCCGTGGGGCTTCCGCATCATGACCGTGATTACGCTGACGGCGGGCACGGCGTTCCTGATGTGGATCGGCGAGCAGATCAACGAGCGCGGTGTGGGTAACGGTATCTCGTTGATCATCTTCGCGGGTATCGTGGCTGCCATTCCCTCGGCCAGCTTCAACTCGGTGCGCATGGTGCAGGCTGGCCAGCTTGCGCCGTTCACGCTGGGCGTGGTGATCGTGATCATGGTGGCGGTGGTCTTCGCAGTGATTTTCATGGAGACCTCCACGCGCAACATTGCCGTGCAGTATGCAAAGCGGCAGCAGGGCAACCGCATGTATGGCGGGCAAAGCTCATACCTGCCGCTGAAGATCAACTCCGCCGGTGTGATTCCGCCGATCTTTGCCTCGTCGATCCTGGCTTTCCCGGCCACGATCACCGGATTCATCCAGATTCCCTGGGTGCAGTCAATCAGTGGGCTGCTGCGGCCGACAGCATTCCTGTACAATACGCTTTATGTTATGATGATTTTTTTCTTCTGCTTCTTCTACACGGCGATCCAGTTCAATCCGGTCAAGATCGCTGATGAGATGAAGAAGTTCGGCGGATACATTCCTGGCATCCGGCCTGGCAAGAAGACCGCTGAATACATCAATCAGGTGCTCACGCGCATCACGTTCGGCGGCGCCATCTACCTGGCGGCCGTGTGTGTGTTGCCGGTGATGCTGTTCAGCGTACTCAACGTGCCCTTCTTCTTCGGCGGTACGGCGCTTCTGATTGTGGTGGGTGTGGGGTTGGATACCGTGCGATCCATCGAGG
>DATFMP010000013.1:0-4492 GCA_035266845.1 bacterium | reverse complement strand
CCCCCCTCTCCTTCACCGGCGTGTGGCCGATCCTGCCCACGCCGTTTCACGACGACGAATCGCTGGACCTGGCCTCGCTGGCGCGGGTGGTGCGGTTCATGGCCGACTGCGGGATGGACGGCGTGACCGTGCTGGGCGTGCTGGGGGAGACCAACCGCGTCACGGACGCCGAGCGCGAGCAGGTGATCCGCACCGCGGTGGAGGCCGCGGCGGGGCGCATGGGCGTGGTGGTGGGGGCGACGCACCCGGGCACCCACGCCACGGTGCAGCACTGCCGCACGGCCGAGGCGCTGGGGGCGGACGCGGTGATGATCTCGCCCTCGCGCGAGCCGGCCCCGGGCGACGAGAAGGTGGCCGGGTACTTCCGGCGGGTGGGCGAGGGCACGGGCCTGCCCATCGTGCTGCAGGATCACCCGGCGTCCAGTCAGGTGTTCATGAGCGTACCGCTGCTGCTGCGCATCGTGGCGGAGGTGCCGCGCGTGGCCTGCATCAAGCTGGAGCAGCCGCCCACGCCGCCCAAGATCACGGCGCTGCTGCGCGGCATGGCGGACGCACCCGCCGGCGGCGGCAAGCGCTCCGTGACGCTGCTGCAGGGGCTGGGCGCGCTGTACGGGCAGTTCGACCTGGAGCGCGGCGCCCACGGGTTCATGACCGGCTTCGCCTTCCCCGAGGCGCTCAAGGCCATGGTGGACGCCATGGCCGGCGGCGATGCCGAGCGGGCGCGGGCGGTGTTCCGGCGCTTCCTGCCGCTGATCGTGTACGAGCAGCAGCCGGGCCTGGCCATCCGCAAGGAGATCTACCGGCTGCGGGGGCTGATCGGCTCCAGCCGCGTGCGCCACCCCGGCGGCAGCATCGATGCGGACACCGCCGCGGAGCTGCACGGCATGCTGGCGCAGGTGCTGCCCGGCGCCGACCTCACCCGGCCCATCCAGCCGTAGGCCCGGCGCGGAGCGGGCGAAGCCCCCTCGGGCTCCCCCGCAAGGGAGCATGGCCCCCTTGACCCGCAACTAGAAGCGGAGCTGGAAGCGCACCAGGTTCTCGGTGCGGTCGGTCTGGCCCACGCCGGGCACGCCCAGCAGCGTGAAGCCCTGCACGTCGCTGATGTGGCGCTGGGAGGCGGCCACCAGGAAACGCTGGGTGAGCTGGAGGCCCAGGGAGATCTCGCGCTCGGTGGTGTCGCGGCTGCTCTGGCCGGTGAAGGCCTCCTTCACGCGCACCTGGGAGTAATCCAGGCTGGCGCGGCCCACGCTGAGGCTGGCCCGGCGCAGCTCCTCGAAGCCCGCCTCCAGGCCGATGGCGGTGCCGGGCACGGCGGGGGTGTTCTTGCGCTGCCAGAGCAGCAGCAGGCCCAGCGCCTCCGGATCGCCGAGCTGCACGCCCGCCAGCCATGCCGTGTAGTCGAAGGGGTACAGCTCCTGGGCGAAGGGCAGGGTGGGGTCGTTCACGCGGAGCTGCAGCTCCTCGTGGCCGCGGATGTACCCGGCGATGAGCAGGCCGATGCGGTACACAAGGCCCTCCTGCGCCCCCACACGCGCATCCAGCAGGCGCTCGTAGCTCTGGTAGTCGAAGCGCTCGTGGCGCTGGCTGGAGCTGAGCACGAGGTACAGCGCATCGTCGTCCGCCAGCAGGCCCTCGAACACCAGCGCCGTGTAGCCCGCCGACTGGTCGCGGTTGTCGCGCAGGGTGAAGGAATCCGTGACCTGATGGAAGCGCCGCGCCTCGCTGACGGCCCCCGCGGCCAGCACGCTGGCGCGGAAGCGCCCGTCCAGCCGCCGCAGGGAGGAGTCCACGTTGCTGTAGGTGAGCGGGCCGCCGCTGGAGGCCTCGGAGTTGTCCGTGAGGTCGGAGAGGGTCAGCTCCAGCGCCGTGCGGGGCCGCAGCGCGTCGCTCTCCGCGAAGAACGACTGCGCGCGGGCGCCGCGGGGCAGCGCCAGCAGCAGCGCCGCGAGCAGCACCGGCACGAGCGCCGGCAGCAGCACGGCCGGCCGGGCGGCCATCGGGCTTCGGAGAGGACGATTGCGCATCGGCACCGGTTCGCAGCGTGGGATTCCCTGCTTTCGTTATCGGCGGATGCGCGCGGGAATTGAGCGGGGGGAGGCGTTCCGTGGCCGGTTGCGAGTGGCGCGGAAACCGGCCCGGCCCGGCGCTGCTGCCGCGTCCGCGGCTTGTGGCGTGCCGGGGCGCATGGTAAACACAATAGCTTTGGCACCCGTTGCGGGTCGCCGCGAGAGCCCCGTTCACCCGAGCCCCCTGACCGTCCATGCCCGGCCGTCACTTCCTGCAGATTCCCGGCCCCTCCAACGTGCCCGCGCGTGTGCTGCGGGCCATGGAACGCCCCGTCATCAACCATCGCGGCATCGAGTTCGCGGAGCTGGCCAAGGGGCTGTTCCCCAAGCTGCGGCAGATCTTCAAGACCCAGCACGGCACGCCGATCATCTTCCCCAGCTCCGGCACGGGCGCGTGGGAATCGTCGCTGGTGAACACGCTCTCGCCGGGCGACCGCGTGCTGGCCTTCAGCATCGGCGAGTTCAGCGCCGGCTATGCCCGCACGGCGCGCAACAACGGCTTCGACGTGGAGCTGGTGGAGCTGGAGTGGGGCTCCACCATCCCGCCCGAGCTGGTGGAGGAGAAGCTCAAGGCCGACACGGCCCACGCCTACAAGGCCGTGCTGACGATCCACAACGAGACCTCCACGGGTGTCACGCCGGACATCGGCGCGGTGCGCGAGGCCATGGACCGCGCCAGGCACCCGGCGCTGCTGATGGTGGACACCATCAGCGGGCTGGCCTCCGCGGACTTCCGCTTCGACGAGTGGAAGGTGGACGTGGCCGTGGCCTGCTCGCAGAAGGGGCTGATGCTGCCGCCGGGCCTGAGCTTCCTCTGCGTGAGCGAGAAGGCGCTGGCCGCGCGCGAGAAGGCCACCACGCCCCGGCACTACTTCGACTGGGCCCCCATGATCGCCCGCAACGCCCAGGGCTTCTTCCCCTACACCCCCGCCACCAACATGCTGTACGCCCTGGAGGAATCCACGGACATGCTGCTGGAGGAGGGACTGGAGCACGTCTTTGCCCGCCACGGCCGCATGGCCGAGGCCGTGCGCCGTGCCGTGCGCGCCTGGGGCCTGAAGATCGTCGCGCATCCCGGCGCGGAATCCCCCGTGCTCACCGCCGTACACCTGCCCGAGGGCGTGGACGGTGACCAACTGCTGGTGGTCAGCGAGACGGACTTCGACCTCTCGCTGGGCAACGGCCTGGGCCCGCTGGCGCGCAAGGCGTTCCGCATCGGGCACCTGGGCGACATGAACGACCTGGAGGTGCTGGCCACCCTGGCCGGCTGCGAGATGGTGCTGACCCGCATGGGCGTCAAGCTGGACATCGGCAGCGGCGTGGCCACCGCCCAGCACTTCTTCCTCGACAATCCCCTGCCCAAGCCCTCGAAGTAGCGAGGGCTGGAACCCCACCCTGCGGTCGTCATTCCGAGCGACCCGAGGAATCGGTTGCGCCCTGAGACAAAGCAGATTCCTCGGCCCAGACTGCGGGCCTCGGAATGACAACGTGCGCTGCGTCCGTGTCGCCGGGACCGTTCACTACAGAGCCCAGCGCACCGGCACGTCAGGCCTCGCCGGGTGCCGCATCCTCCCGCCCCCAAGCGCACAGGGAGCAGGGAAGCCCGCCAATCCCCCCGCACGCTCGTCAGGCAGACGAGTGGCCGACCCTCTTGCAGTGGATTTCGCTTCCATTGCGATGGTACGAAAGGGTCGGAGGGAGTCGTCTGATCGGAACCGTCGGATTCATCCGGGACACGCGGGAGCGCCCGCGCGGTTGGGCTCCACCGTTCGCGGTGGGCCTGCCGGCCTGTGGAGGGCCGGGCTGCGCGGCGTGGGCGCCCCTTACCGGTCAGCGCACCGGGTCCCGGTCCTCGACCGCAAAAGGAGCAGACGCATGGCGCACTACATGATCTTCTACGTCGGCGGGAAGCCGCCCGAGACGCCCGAGGAGGGCGCCCGCAAGCAGCAGGAATGGAAGGACTGGGTGGGCTCGCTGGGCGATGCGGTGGTCAACCCCGGCACGCCCCTGGGCAACTCCAGGACGGTCACCGCGGCGGGCGTTTCGGACGGGGGCGGGCCGAACGCGCTGACCGGCTTCTCCGTCGTCAACGCCGACAGCATGGAGGCCGCCCTGGAGATGGCCCAACGCTGCCCGTTCCTGGACGTGGGCACGCTCCAGGTGGCCGAGGTGCGCCAGATGTAGCGCCGCCCGCCGGGCGTCGTGGAGGCGCCCGGCTTCTGCCCGGAGGTGCCGCGATGATCGGCAAGCTGGCGGTGATCGCCCTGCACGCGGCCGTGGGCTGGGGCCTGTGCGGGCTCAGCATGGGGCTGGGCCTGGCCACGATGACCCTCACGCACGCCGAACTGTTCCACGCGGCGGTTGCGCCCATCGCCTTCGCCGCGGTGAGCTGGGTCTACTTCCGGCACTTCGCCTACACCTCGCCC
>DATFMP010000012.1:0-9247 GCA_035266845.1 bacterium | reverse complement strand
CCGTTTGGCCGGCGGGCCGCAGCCATGAACAAGGATTCCCTGCGCAGCGAGGTGGAGGCCGACCGGCGGCATCTGCGCGATGCCCTGGTGGCCTACTACGGCGACGGCGAGCCGCTCTGCTCCGATGCGGAGTACGATGCGCTGGCGGCCCGCGTGGCGGAGCGGGAGGCGAAGGAGCCGCATCTGCGCGATTGGGACTCGCCGACCACCGTGGTGCGCCCGCCGCCGCAGGATCCTTTCCCTACGCGCGAGCACCGCACGCCCATGCGCTCGCTGGCCAACGTGTACTCCATCGAGGAGCTGCGCGAGTGGGAGGCGAGCCTGCTGCGTCTGCTGCCGGACGCGCAGCCGGTGTACCTGACCGAGCTGAAGGTGGACGGGCTGGCCATCGCCCTCGTGTACGAGCGTGGGCGCCTCGCCTCCGCCGTCACGCGCGGGGACGGCACCATGGGCGAGGAGGTGACGCGCAACATCAAGACCGTGCGCCGCCTGCCCCACCGCCTGCCCGAGCCCCTGGATCTGGAGGTGCGCGGCGAGGTCTATTACGACCTGGCGGACTTCCGCAACGTGAACGAGGCCCGCGAGCGGCTGGGCGAGCAGCCCTTCAAGAACCCCCGCAACGCCGCGGCGGGCACGCTGCGCACGCTGGATACCACGCAGGTGGGCGAGCGCCGGCTCAACGTGGCCATCTACGCCCTCGCCAGCGAATCCCCGCACGCCACGGACTCGGAGACCCTGGCCTGGCTGGGCAAGCTGGGCCTGCCCATCAGCGCGCCCCTGCACCGCTACGAGAGCCTGGACGCCGTGGCGGAGCTGTACGAGCAGACGCTGGAGCGGCGACACCGCCTGGACTTCCAGATCGACGGGCTGGTGGTGAAGGTGGACCAGCTCGACCTGCGCGAGCGCGCCGGCTTCACGTCCAAGTCCCCGCGCTGGGCCGTGGCGCTGAAGTTCGGCGCGGAGCAGGCGGAGACCACGCTGGAGGACGTCGGCATCGGCGTGGGCCGCACCGGCGTGCTCACGCCCGTGGCACACCTGACGCCCGTGCTGCTGGCCGGCACCACGGTCTCGCGCGCCACCCTGCACAACTACGACCAGATCGCCCGGCTGGACCTGCAGATCGGCGACCGCGTGATCCTGGAGAAGGGCGGGGACATCATCCCCAAGGTCGTCTCCGTGGTGCTGGACGCCCGCAAGCACGGCTCGCGCCGCCCCATCGAGTCGCCGGCGGAATGTCCCTCGTGCCGCTCGCAGCCCGTGCGGCTGGAGGGCGAGGTGGACTGGCACTGCGTGAACCCGGCCTGCCCGGAGCAGCGCGCCGAGCGCATCCGCCACTTCGTCTCGCGCGGGGCGATGGACATCGAGTCCGTGGGCCCGGCGCTGATCGATCAGCTCCTGGAGCGCGGCTGGGTGGAGACCTATGCGGACCTGTACGAGCTGACCGCCGAGAAGCTGGAGCAGCTCGAACGTATGGGCAAGAAGTCCGCGGCCAATGTAATGCGGGCCATCGAGCAGTCCAAGCACCGCCCGCTGGACAAGTTCCTCAACGGCCTGGGCATCCGCTACGTGGGCGAGCGCACGGCGCGCGTGCTGGCCCGCCACTTCGGCGGCATCGAGGCGCTGGAGGCGGCAAGCGTTGAGGACTTCGAGAACGTGAGCGAGATCGGCGCGGTGACCGCCAAGAGCCTGCACACGTTCTTCCACGATCCGCAGCAGTTGGCGCTGGTACACCGCTGCCTGGAGCTGGGCGTGCAGCCCGAGCCCCTGGAACAGGGGAGCGGCCCGATGCCCCTGGCCGGCAGGACCGTCGTCATCACGGGCACGCTCAGCGCACCGCGCACGCAGTGGAAGGAGCGCCTGGAGCGCGCCGGGGCCAGCGTCACCGGCTCGGTCTCGGCCAAGACGGACTACCTGCTGGTGGGCGAGAGCCCCGGCTCCAAGCTGGATGCCGCCAACAAGCACGGCGTGACCGTGCTCGATGAGACGCAAATGACCGAACTGCTGGAGCAGGCGTGAAGAAGATCGTGATCGTGGGCGCGGGCGAGATCGGCACCTTCCTGGCCGACCGCCTGAGCGCCGAGCAAATCGAGGTGACGGTGATCGACCGCAACCCCGACGTGCTCGCCAAGCTGCACAACATGATGGACGTGGCCGGCGTGCTGGGCAACGCCACCAGCGTCCGCGACCTGTTGGACGCGGGCGTCCAGGATGCGGACCTGTTCATCGCCACCACGCGGCAGGACGAGACCAACCTCATCGCCTGCCTGCTGGCCCGCGAGCTGAAGGTGCCGCACACCATCGCCGTCACACGCTACCTGGGCCTGCGCGGGCAGGCCCAACAGCTCGACCCCACCGCGCTCAACATCGACCTGCTGGTGAACTCCAGCGAGGCGGTGAAGAACGAGGTGATGGACATCCTGGAAACCACCGGCGCCAGCGAGGTGGCACGCTTCGCCGAGGGGCGCATCATCCTGATCGGCTTCCAGGTGCCCGATGGGCCGGGCGTGGCCACCCGCACCGTGGGCGAGGTCTGCGCGGCAGATGAGGTGCCGCGCTTTTCCATCGCGGGCATCGTGCGCGCCAACGAGCTGTTGGAGCACGGCCCGGACTTCCTGTTGCAGCCGGGCGACTACCTGTACATCATCACCACCTCCGAGCACCTGCCGGCCCTGAACAGCGTGCTGGGCGTGGAGACGGTGAAGACCCGCAACGCGGTGATCTTCGGCGATAACTTCCTCTCGCAGATTCTGGCCACCGCGCTGCTGAGCCGCCACTTCCACGTCACCATGCTCGCGGCCACGGAGGACAAGGCGCGCTTCCTGCGCAACCACTTCCAGGGTCAGCGCCACTTTCAGGTGGAGACGGGATCGGGCACGGAGGTGCGCCTGCTGCGGCGCGTGAAGGTGCCCAGCACCAGCGTGTTCATCGCCTCCAACACGGACGACGCGGCCAACCTCACCGCCTGCATGTGCGCCAAGGCGCTGGGCGCGGGCAAGACCATCGCCACCATCCGCCGCACGGACATTCTGCCGCTCTGCCGCAAGGCGGGGGTGGACGTGAACGTGGCCCCACGCCTGGCCACGGCCAAGGTGATCCAGCGCGTCGTGCACGAGAACCGCGTGGTGGACTACCGCGCCGTCTCCCAGACCAACCTGGAGGTGATCGAGGTGGTGGCGAAGGCCGGCAGCAAGGCCGTCAAGTCATCGATCAAGTCCCTCAAGCTGCCCAAGGGCGCCATCATCGGGGCCATCGCCTCGGCCAGCGGCGCCAGCCTGCCCACGCCCGAGGTGCGCATCCAGCCCGACGACAAGGTGATCGTGCTGACCCTGCCCGAGCACCTGCTGGAGGTGGAGGAGTTCTTCGGCGGGTAGGCGGCAGTCACCTCATCCCCCTCGTCTTCTCCCACGGAAGAAAGCGAACAGGAATCGCAGGTGCCGGGCGGGGTGAGGTTCCGGGCGGGCGCAGGCCTTGCGAGCTGCCGGTGCTCTGGGGCAACCCGGCGACCCGGCCGCTACTGGTAGAACAGGGGGCTGGTGAACTCGATGCGGTCGTCGGGGATGGAGTAGCGCATGGCGGCGCCCTCCTGCACGCCCTGGGGCGTGCGCACCGTCACAGGGCCCGGCGAGCTGACCGTCTGCGTGGTGGCGTCGTACTCGATGCGCTCGCTGCGGATCTCCATCTCGCTGCCCTTGCTCAGAACGACGGAGCCCTGCAGCACGACGTCGCCCGGCTCCGCGGAGAGCTCAGCCTCGCCGGAGTGGCCGGAGAAGGCCTCGCGCGCCGGCTGCCCGGGCTGGGTGTCGAACACCTGGAAGCGCACCCCCTCAAGCTGCCCGATGTTCGTGTTCTCGTTGTAGGTGGCCTTGCCCGCCTCCAACTGCCAGCGGGTCTGTTCGCCCACGAGCTGGTGCACGGTGACCCCGCTCATGTTCAGCACGTTGGTGGCCTGGGGGGCGGGCCGCGTCACGCGGGTGGGGCCGACGGGCACCCGCACCATCAGCTCGATCAGCGCGGCCGTGCCCAGCGTCATGAAGGCGACGAAGAAGAGCAGGCGTTTCATCGCGGGCCCCCGGTGCGCTCACGCATGCGGGCCGTCTGCCGCGCTTGCGGACAGGGAGCGCGACGAGCAGGCCGTGGGGCACGGCAGGTTCCCGCCATGGGCCCTCCGCTGGGCACTGTTTGGCAACGCCAGCCGATGGATCCTGACCAGCCGCTGCCGGTCATTCCGACCGCAGCGAGGAATCTGGTGTTTCCTGCAACAAAACAGACTCCTCGACCCGCGCTGCAGGTCTCGGAATGACAAATGGCGTCTGAATGACAACACTCCAGCAATTCCACACCGGCCGAGTGCTCCGTCAGGCATCGATTTCCGGGTTTACGGAAGAGGAAGGCGCTGCCTCCCTCCTCCGAACCTCCTCCCTCCGGTAGGGGCCGATGGCCCCTACACCCCTTACACGAATGGGGTCCAGGGGACTTGTTCCCTGGCGGGGGTTCCAAGGGGGTGGAGCTCCCTTGCAGGCGTCCATCCTGAAGTTTAGGGCTGACGCTCCACTAATCGGCCGCGGCGCTGTCGGTCGGGCGGTCGCCGCACATCTGATCCAGCACCTGCAGCAGGTCCGCCGTGCCGATGCGGAACTCCGCCGCACGCTCTTCGGCCGCCAGCCCGTGCCGCGCGATGAAGGCTTGCAGGCACTCGAACGCCGCGCGCTGACACAGCCGCGCCAGGTCCGCCGCGCTGAAGCCCTCGGTGCGCTGGGCCAGCACGGGCAGGTCCACGGCCTCGGCCAGGGGCAGCTCGCGGGTGTGGATGGCCAGGATCTCGGCGCGCTCCTGGGCGGTGGGGGGCTTCAGGTCGATCACGACGCCCAGCCGGCCGGGGTTGAGCAGGGCGGGATCCACCAGGTCGAAGCGGTTGGTGGCGCCCACCACGGCCACCTCGCTGAAAAGGTCCAGCGCATCCAGCTCGCTGAGGAACTGGCCCACCAGGCGCTCGCGTCCGGCGAACTCGCTGTGGCCCTCGCGGCGCGGGAAGATCGTGTCCAGCTCGTCGAAGAACAGGATGCAGGGCGAGGCCTGCTTGGCCTTGATGAACACCTGGCGCAGGGCCTTCTCCGATTCCCCCACCCACTTGGAGAACAGCGCGGCGGCATCCACCGTGATGAAGTTGAAACCGCTCTCCGTGGCCAGGGCCCGCACCAGCAGCGTCTTGCCGGAGCCCGGTGGCCCGGAGAGTACCACGCCGTTGGGCGCGCGCGTGCCGGCCTTGTGGTAGAGCTGCGGGAAGCGCCGCGGCAGCTCCACGGTGGCGCGCAGCAGGTTCCGCGCGTCGTGCAGCCCGCCCACGTCCGACCAGTGCACGTTGGGCCGCTCGGCGAAGAACTCGCGCGTGGCCGTGGGCTCGATGCCCTTGAGGGCCTCGGTGAAGTGGCGCATCTCCACGCGGGTCTCGGCGGCCAGCTCGTGCAGGTCGCGCTCCGCGAAGTCCTCGCGCTTGAGCAGGTCCTGCAGGGCGTGCATGCCCGCCTCCTTGCACAGCACCTCCAGGTCGGCCCCCACAAAGCCGTGGGTCACCTCGGACAAGCGCTCCAGGTCCACGTCATCGGCCAGGGGCATGCCGCGCGAGTGGATGCGCAGGATCTGCAGGCGACCCGGGCGGCTGGGCACGCGCAGGGCCACCTCGCGGTCGAAGCGCCCAGGCCGGCGCAGGGCGTGGTCCAGCAGCTCGGGCAGGTTGGTCGCACCGATCACGACCACCTCCCCGCGCGAGACCATGCCGTCCATCAGCGCCAGCAACTGCGCCACCACGCGCTTTTCCACCTCCCCCGTCACGTCCGAGCGCTTGGGGGCGATGGCGTCGATCTCGTCGATGAAGATGATGCTCGGGGCCTTGCGCTGGGCCTCCTCGAACAGCTCGCGCAGCTTGGCCTCGCTCTCGCCGTAGAACTTGTGGATGATCTCCGGACCATTGATGCGGGTGAAGTTGGCCTTCACCTCGCTGGCCACGGCGCGGGCGATGGTGGTCTTGCCCGTGCCCGGCGGGCCATAGAGCAGCACGCCCTTGGGCGGCTCGATGCGGAGCTGCGCGAAGAGCTCCGGGTACTTCATGGGCAGCTCGATCATCTCCCGGATGCGCTGCAGCTCCGCGTCCAGCCCGCCGATGTCCTCGTACTTGACCGTATACGCCGGAACCACGGTCGTACGCGTCTGTTCCTGGATGCGCACGTCCGTGTGGTTGCCCGTGATACACCCCACGCTCTCCGGCTCGAAGGCGACCACGGTGAACTGGGTACTGCGCCGGGAGAAGAGCGGCACGTTCACCTTGTCGCCCTTCATCAGCACGCGGCCCGCCAGGAACGCGCGGATGCGCGACACCTCCGAGGGCCCCATCACCGTGCGCTCCACGGGCGCCAGCAGCAGCGTGGCCGCCGGGGTCACGGGATGAGGGGCGATACGGATGAACTCATCCAGGCTGATGCCCGCGTTCTCACGTGCCAGGCCGTCGAGCTGGATCACGGCGCGCTGGGCGTCCTCGGGCCGCAGAGGCCACACGCGGGCCAGGGTCTCCCGCTCGCCCTCGATGGCGACGGGGTCGCCCGGCATCAGCCCCAGCGTGGCCATCACGCCCTCACCCACCCGCGCGATGCCCTGCTCCAGGTCCTCCAGGCGCGCCTCCACCACGCGCAGCCGGGGGCTGAGCGAGGCTTCGGGTCGGCTGGGGACGAGCTCGTCGGTGGGGAGACTCATGGATGGCCGGGAAAGCGGGCAGCGGGTCGCGGCCGCGCGCCGGGCGCGGCCCCAGCTTCGATCATAGGCGATTCCCCGCCGCCTTGGCAAACGGCGCGGGGCGCCGCGGCGAGGCTTGCGCGGGGCCGGTGCGCACTCTATGCTGAAACGCTTTCCGGCCCGTCTCGGGCGCCCGGGCACGCGCGCGTGCCGTCATCTGACTGGAGCACACGGCACGATGGAGCGCAGGCTTGGCATTCTGGTGGGGGTGATGGTCGTCCTGCTGGCCGTGGATCAGGCCATCAAGGCCTGGGTGCGCGCCACCATTCCCCTGCACTGGAGCCGCGTGCTCGTGCCGCACCTGATCGATCTCACGCACGTGGAAAACCCCGGCGTGAGCTTCAGCTTCCTGGGGGATATGGCGGACGGCGTGCGCGTGCCGCTGCTGGTGGGGGTCTCCATCGTGGCCGTGGCGCTGTTGGGCGGCTACTGGCTGCGCAACCGCCGCCACCTGCACCCGCTGGCCGAGGCCGCCTTCGCGCTGATCCTGCCCGGCGCGCTGGGCAACCTGATCGACCGCATCACCTTCGGCACCGTCACCGATTTCCTGCACTTCCACTTCTACGACACCAGCTTCTTCGTCAACAACTTCGCGGACATCCTCATCAGCCTGGGCGTGGTGGCCTACCTGGCCGGCGCCCTGCTGGACCGCCAGCGCAGGCCCGGCGAGCGGCTGGCTTAGGCTGGCCGTCGGTGCCGGCCACTGCGGCCAGAGGCCGGTTCTCCGTGGCACGGCCTGCCGACCCTGCCCGTTGCGCTCCACCATTCGCGGACGCCATGATAGCGGTTATCCGGGACCGAAGAGTGGCTCCTGAGAACCGTGGACCAGCCAGGGGGTAAAGCAATGCCTGCATACGTTATCGTGGACACGAAGCTGAAGAATCCCGAGCCCTACGAGGAATACAAGGCCAAGGCGGCGCCCGCGGTGGCCAAGTACGGAGGCCGCTACCTGGTGCGTGGCGGCTCTCACTCCGTCATCGAAGGCGCGTGGAATCCGACCCGGGTTGTCGTGCTGGAGTTTCCCTCCAGGGCGGATTTCGACAAGTTCTACAATTCCCCGGAATATCAGTCGGTTATCGGAATCCGCCACGCCAACGCGGACACCGATATGGTGGTGGTTGAGGGCGTCTGACCGATCCCCGTCGAGCCTCAGCGGCTCCGGCGGGGACTTTCGTGGTGGATGCAAGGAGCCCCGCGACCGATGACCCGTCCGCTACAGTTACTGGGCGGCGACCGCGGTATGATTCGGGCCTCAACTCACTTCTGCCGGACTATATCGACCGAGATCTCCACCGCCGTCGTCGTTCCTCTATTCTCAAGCCAGTGCAGGGTGCTCTTGTCCTCGGGCCAGCCCACGCCCGGCCCGTACTCCTTGGCAACGCCATCCCGATGGTCCGTGATCGTTCCCCGCAGTACATACACCATGCCCGGCCTGTCTTTATGGTCGTGAATCGGACCGAAGACGCCGCCAGGTTCGATGGTTACCATCCGCATTCGCAGTTGGCGGCCTGCCATGCCCTCGATTTCAGGGCCAAGGTCAAGCACTGCCAGTAGCTCAACCGAAACCCCTTTCGTCTCAGGCGCCGGCTGTTCGTTTCGCATGGACCGCTCCTAGCTGGATGTCCTGTGTGCCTAACCACATCGCGTTGAGCCGCTTGGCCACCCACGGCCAAGGGCATTCTCAAAATAGCCTGCGCGGGAGAATAGCACGGGCTGGTTCCACGATGCTCGGGTGCGGGTCGAGCCGGAATTTCCAACGCGCCACGATTCCGCGGAAGGGTGGATAATAGAGATGGGGGGAGGGTGGCTCCGTAAGACGCAGGCTGTCTGACGGAATGCTTTCGACACTGTGGAGACGAGAGCCATGAAACGCTATCTGAACCTGACTGTGGGCCTTGGCCTTTCCGGCGCCACTATCGCCATCCTGGCGTTGATGGCCATCGTCGCCGGGGTACGCAACCCCGACTACACGGTGGCGCGGCAGGTGGTGATGGGTTGGCCGCTGATCGTGCTGGGGCTGGGCAGCTTCACGGCCGGTCTGCGCGTCGCCATCTGGCCGGAGGTTCGCCGCGCCGAAGCCGAGGAGCACAAGCCCGAGGCGCCGACCTTCCGCGCCGCGGCGTGATGCGCGCCTTGGGCGGCATAGGGCTCATACCCAACTGCAATCAAGATGCGACCAGCCAGTGCGGGGAGCGGTGGCTCCCCCGCGCCCCCTGAATGGGGTGCAGGGGGCTTGCTCCCTGCCAGGGGGTGGTGGTTTGGAGGAGGGGGACAGCGTCACCCTCCTCCACAACAGGCGCATCTTGAATGCAATTTAGTATCAGCCCGGCTCGCGCCGCTGGACTGGGACGCTAGCGGGCCATGCCGGGCAGGTGCACGCCGGCGGCCTGGAGGAAGAGCATCACCGCGAGGTAGAGCAGCACGATCACCACCAGCCACTGCACCACGATGCCGTGCACGTAGG
>DATFMP010000011.1:0-28707 GCA_035266845.1 bacterium | reverse complement strand
CCGCCATAACCGAATATCTCCACGAATCCCGTGGTCGTATCGCGACCCGCGTGGATGCGGTGGATCATGCGTTTGAAGTCGATGGACTCCTCTTTCTTGCGGTCGTCCGCCGTCGTCGTGGCGTCAGCCGGTCGCATGGCGAGGTCGGAGTTCGACGAGTTGTGGCACACCGTGCACACCACCACATCCGTCGCGGCACTGATGTTGCGGTTGTTGCCGTGCATCGACAACGTGGCACCCGCAGCGCCACCGCCGTGGCAGTTATTGCACTTGGCCTGGGCCACGACACCCGTCCGTCGCGTAGCAGGCGCGGAATCACGGATGCCGAACTCCCGGTACACGGTGGTCACCGGGATGCGGATATCCGCCGCCGCATTCTTCGCGCCGTCGATGGTGCCCCGCGGGTGACCGTCGATCATCGCGATGCCCGTGCCAGCGCTTGTCGCGTTGCTGGGCAGCGTGGTGGTCAACACGTACACACCGGCCGAAGGACTTTGCATCAGGTAGTCGCTTTGGCAGGTGGAGGAAGGCTTGCCTTCCCACGGGCAGAGCAGGTCGAAGTCGAGCGGTTTGCCCGGCGTCTTATCCGAACCGGTATGCTGAGCCTGCGCACCCTCGTTCGTATAGTCCACCGCGCCGCTGGACTTCCAGCCCACCGACATATTGAGGCGGCTGGAGCGGCTGGAACCGCTGCCGTGGTCCGCCCACGGCCCCGTTTCCGCCGTGATGGCAGTCGCACCCGAGGCGAGGGTTGCATTGGCCACGGTCGCATTCGACTTCATGGTGTACGTGGCGGTGGTCGAAGTGACGTTATCGACCGAGAACGTGCCGTTGAACTCCGACTGCGCGGCACCTTCCACGGTGATGCGGCTCATGTTCGATGGGGAACCCGCCGTCCAGGCGGTGAGACCAGCAGCCGTCGGGTCACCGCTAAACGTGATGATCGCGGTCTTACTGCCAACGGTTGCGGAAATCCCCGTCACCGTAGGCAACGATCCGCCGATGAGCGAGGCGTTGGTGCCGGTGATGTGGAACTGCACCTGCAACTCACCGGACTTCCGCTTTGCGCTGAATGATGTACTCGTCGTAGCGGCACCACCCGGATCGCTCGTCATTGTGTATGTGGCGGTGCTCCCTGAAACGCCCGTCACGCGGAAAGTGCCGTTGTACGGTGCTTCGTTGGCACCCGAGACGGTGATCGTCGCACCCTGCAGCATCAGGTGTGCGGAGGCGAAGGTGATCGTCGCCGTCGTGGTGCTGTTGGTGATGGACGTCACAGCCGGCAACGTCGTGCCCACGCGATACGTCGGCCCAGACATGCCCGCCGGGAACAGACCGGTCACGTTGGTTACGACATTCACCGAGTCAACGTTGTAGGTGTAGCCGGACGCAGCCGCGAACTGAAGTGCTGTCGGGTGCGCGCTGGCAATCGAGATGCCCGGGTTTTTCGGGCCGCTCGCCGGATGGCAGCCAGCGCAGCTACCGTTGGTGTACGGGCCGCCACCGCCGTGGTTCGTGAAGCCCGCCGGCGTGGCCGTCGGCGCACCCCACCACGTGCGGTCGTGGCACGTGCCGCAGGCGTCGATGGATGGGTCGTTCTGCCACGCGGTCGCCAGTGTACTCGCCTGGTGGCACTTCTCGCAGTTCGTGACCGGTTGCGGGAAGGCGCCCTTGGAGAAGTCCACCGGCCCCCTATAACCAGGCGTCACGTAGGCACCACCGGCTTCCACGCTGGGCAGGTCCTTGCCCATGTGGATCTTGTGCACGACCGTTTTCAGGTCCAGGTTTTCCCCACCCGTCACCTGCGTGTTTGTCAGTTCGGTGTTGGGGTTATCCGGGTTGTGACAGGTCAGGCAGTACTGCACGTCACGCCGGTCGCCACCGTGCATCGCGAGCCCGGTGCCGTTGCTGGCCGCACCCTGGTCGCCGTGGCAGGCGTTGCAGGTCTGCGTACGCACGATGTCGTTGGCCGGCGTGCCGGTGATGACATCCGTGACGTCGTTATACGCGTCGAAGTTGCCTGTGTTGAAGGTGGCTGGGCTGCCAGTAGGCGTGAAGTCCGCCCAGCCGTTCTGCACTCCATCCGGCACCTGCACGCCTATGCGGTGCGGAACGGTATCGCCGTTCAGACCCGTGTAGGTGTTGGTCAGCGTGTAGGTATAGTCTCCACCTCCCACGTTGACAAAGCTGGTGTTGTCGTTGGCCCGCTCGTAGGTGGGCACGCTGGAGCTGTTGGTAATCAGGGCCGTCCACTGAGGAAATCCGCTGGCGCCCGCCGCCACCAGCTTGGCGAACGTGAAGCGGAGGTCCTGTGACGTCAGCGTGGTGACGGCAGCGCCGGCAGCTGCATCGTCGGTCACGTGCACCGTGATCGCCACGTTGTTGCCGTTGGTAATGACCTTCGTGATAACGGGACGGAGTTGCGCCGCCTGGGCGACCGGCACGTGCACGCCGGTCGAGGCCGCGTCGACGTCCACCGGCCCACCGTTACCGTGACAGGCCCAACACGCTTCCTGGGCCGTGGAAATGGTCGCGCTACCGCCGGGGGGGATGATGTAGCCCGGGGGCTCGCCGCTGCTTCCGCCACCGCCGCCGCCGCAGCCCGCAACCAGCAGGGCCATCGCGCCGAGCAGCATTATGATCCAGGTCGGGATCTTCATGACTCCTCTCTTGTCTGTGGTTGGTGACGGCTCCAGGGATCACGCCGGCTCGCGGCCTCCGCTGCACCGCGCCGGATCGGTTGCCCTGGTGCAAGGGACGTACGCCCCCTAGTCCAACTGCCTGCCACCACCCCCTTTCTGTGACACTTCGATTCGTTCGCCCGGGGGCGAACGCTGTCACGGCATTCATCCACGCTGGGTGCCGTGCGGGTTATTTCTCCTCCCCAAACCGTGAGTCCTACCGGCGGCTGTGCGGCCGGCCGCTGCCCGTGGAGAGCAGCGCGTCAATAAATCAGGTGCACCTCTGCAAACACGGTGGTGCCGTTGGCGCCCGGGGTCTGCCGCGGGCCGGCCCAGCGGCGCACCCCACCGCGGAATTGCAGGTAGGGCGTGATGAAGGGTTCGTAGATGAGGCTGTTGCGATCCCGGATGTCCTTCTCCGCACTGGTATTCGGGTCGAACGCCTCGTACTGCCACTTGATGTTCTGGCCACGGCTGAGCAGGAAATTGACCTCCGCCAGCAGCGCCTGTTGGTCCGTGGAAGAGCCCAGTCCCACGTTGGGGGTGTTGATCTGGTCCACCTCCACCAGGCCGGTAACGCGGCCGATGCTGGCCCCGCCATAGAGGCCCATGAAGGTGCGGTTTTCCGTCTGCGTGCGGGGATCGACGTAGTACATCAACCCCACCAGGCCCAGGCGGCCCACGGCATAGGCGTTCAGCACCTCGCGCTTGCCCTTCAGCACCGCGGCGTAGTCGGCCGGGTTGGTGATGGACAGGCTGACCGAATACGGCCCGGGCTCGATGCCCATCTCCAGCCCATCTCCCCGCACGGCCTCCAACCCCACCTCGTCCGTGGAGCCCACGTCCACCGCGCCGTGGTAGAAGGGATCGTCGAACGTGTTGTGCAGCGCGGTCGGCATGCGGAACTTCCCGACCTTGAGGTAGCCGTTCAGGCGGTCGAACTCCAACAGCCCGTAGACTTCACGGGTGGAAGGCTGCGGGAGCAGGTTCTCCGTCATCACGATGCTGGCCTTGCCCGGCAGCGGCTGGAACTGGGCGTAGATCTCCGCGCGCTTGCCGCCGCCGCTGTTGGCCGTATGGCAGCTCTCGCAGGAAGATGGCCGGCCGAACTGCCATTGCGTGGCCTCGGTGTTGTTGTGCTCGGACTGGGCCACGGCGCGCAGATCGGCGCTCAGCGAGAATGCGTCGCTGAGCCGCCCGTGCCCGTAGTCCACGCCCGTGCTGCCCGCGCCCCCGGAGGACATGGAGTTGCGCGTCTCCATGTACACCTTGGCGTAGTCCGTGCGGGCGTGCCCGCCGGTCTTGTTCACGTGGCACTTGGAGCACTTATAGCCATCGCGCACGGTGAAGTAGGGCTCGGCGTGCAGGCTGCCCGCCCACAACAGGCACACGGCAGCCAGTGCACCGACCATCGCCACCGCGAAGCGCCACCCTCGGTTCCGTCTTTCGTGCCTGCCAAGCGATGTGTGCATGGAATTCAACCTTCTCGGTTCAGATTGCGGCGCCACGTTCGGTGGCGCATCGGTGCGATTGTCGGCCTCGGCTCTCGCCATGCCTCGTGGTCCTTGTTGCTTTTGGCCGCCGGATCAGGAGCAGGAAGCCCCGCCGGCGATCCAGTTGCCCAGGGTGTCGATGTCCGACTGCAAGCCGAACGTCATGTTGGTGGGCGGTGCCGGGCTCGGATCGGCTCCCGTCGCTACCGCGAACAGCACGCTAGTTGACGTGTCGCCCGGCACCACGAGAATTCCGCCCAGAGGCGCAGCCACGTTCACAAGGTCAGCACAATTGGTGCTCTTCAGCCCGGGCATGATCGAAACCCCGTCGTGGCAGCCCGTGCAGCCCTCGTTCGTGAAGGTCTGCGCGGCCTGGGTCCAGGTCACGGGGCCAGAACCGGCAGGCACGCCTTCCTCGGCCAGACAGCCGCCCAGCGCCAACGCGAGCAGCAGCAGGGCGATCCCCATCATCAGCACGGCAGCGCGCGGCCGGGGTGCCGCAAGGCCCTGCGCAGCATTCTCTCGAAGCGAAGTCATGGCTTTGCCACGTCGTAGTTGGAGTAGTCGAATCCGCTGGGCCGCGTGCGGAGGAAGAAGTCCATCGTCCTGCCAATGAGGCCCTGGCGTTCGCTGGCGGAGAGCGAGCGGATGTAATCCACCAGCTTCCAGATGTTCTGCGAGCTGACCTCGCCCTCGTACGCGTCCATCGAGGTGCCGGTCATGCCGGTGGCGATGCTGCGGTACAGGTCGCTGTCCTTCGGCCCGCTCTTGTAGTAGCCGTCCTGGAACGGCACCATCACGACCCGCAGGCCGGTGCTGTCGGTCTCGTCCGGATTGCCCTCGCCCTCGTCGCCATGGCAGTCGGAGCAGCTGTTGTCCTCCCAGACCTGCTGGCCCTGCTCGATGGTCTGCTCGGTGCGCGGGAAGGGCCGCGGGGGCACCTTCACGATGGTATCCTCGTCGGGCACGGCCTCCGGATCGGCCAGGTCGGGCGAGAATGCCCGGACGTAAGCCGCCACGGCCGCGATGCTGCGCTCGCTGAGCACATGGCCGAAGGGCACCATCTCGGTACCGGACATGCCCTCACGGATGGTGCGCTCCAGGTCGCCCGGAGCAGGGACGTCATCCGTGGTGGAGCGCAGTACGTACTCGCCCTTGGTGAAGTCGGTGGGGTGCTGCGCGAATCCCACGGACTGTGGGCCCTTGCCGTCGCCCTTCAGGCCGTGGCAGGTGGCGCACGCGGCCACATAGACCGCCTTGCCCAGGGCAGCGGGATCCTGTGTTTTCGCCTGCTCGTTGTCGCGGCCCTGGGCGGCCGCAGGGACGGGCGCCAGGCCCGCAATCAACGCGGCCAACCCCATCCCGAGCAATGCCATGGCAATTCGTTTCATTTCGAACCGGCTGCTATCGGTGATCCTGTGACACTGGAATGAAGCGCGACTGACTTGCCGTCTGCCTGCTGCCATCCGCGCGACGCCCCCCATGCAGCGCCTCCGTTTAGTGAAATGGCGGAGCTTCCTTTTCTGTTTCGGACTGAGCCTAACAGGGGGTCCCCGGCCTCTCATTGACCCGCATCAAGCTATTTCTTGACCTGGGTCAAGCTTTGTCTGGAGCCCGCTCGGCAGGCCCTCTCAGACGAGTCGGATCGGGGAAAATTGGATGTCAAGATGATCTTTTTGCCCCCCCTTGGGCTTGATTCAGGTCAATTCCTGGATTGATACCCGTCAAGGCCCCAGCCCCTCAGCGCGTTAGAGTGTGGACCAGTTCGGGGCGCGATCGATGCCGGCGGCTCATTGTCCGGGCATTGTTGCGTTCCACCGATTATCTTCCCCGGGCCCTCGCCAGCATTGCGACGACGCCCGGCAATACGGACACAGCCACGGGCCGGGCAGAGCAGCCCATGGCGCGATGGAGGCTCTGCGCCCACAGGGGACCGGCCATGCGACGTCCGACCGCACTACCGCTCTTATTGCTGCTGGCGACGCTGGTCGCTTTGCTCGGCTTGCCGAGCCTGCTAGGCCACCAGGTCGCGGCCCAATCACCCGCAGCGCCGGGCGCCAAGCCCGCGGGCAAGTCCATGACCGCCCAGGCTGCCAAGGCAGCCGACGACGACGCTAAAGACGATGAGAAGGATGAGGACGCGGAGGAGCTGACACCCGAGCAGGTGCTGCAACGGCTCATGGCGCGCCCCGAAGCCGTGCAAGGGCGCACGGTGCGCGGGCAAACGATCCAGGACGCGCCGCCCTTCACGGCCACCAAGCGCATCGACCAACTGGACTATTACCCATGCGACGACTGCCACGGGGACCAGGAACCCAACCCCAAGCCCCGCGTGCTGAAGGACGAGCACGTGGACCTGGATTTCCAGCATGGGGGCGGGCGCTTCTGGTGCTACACCTGCCACAACGCCAAGGACATGAACCACCTGAAGTCCCTGGATGGCACTCCGATCAGCTTCGACGAGTCGTACAAGCTTTGCGGCGAGTGCCACTTCCAGCGCCAGAAGGACTGGTACTTCGGCGGACATGGCAAGCGGGCCGGGACGTTCGCCGATCCCCGCAAGGTGCCGCTGGTGCACTCCAAGATCGACTTTTCGGACCGGGAGAAGATTGGGACGTGGCGTGGCCCAAGGGTGCTTCTGAACTGCACCGCCTGCCACAATGCCCATTCGCCGTCCATCAAACCCTACGAGCCCAGCCCACCGCCGGAAGTGCGCAAGGGGCTGCAGCGGTTCGGCGTCGTCGTGCCTGAGCCACAGCCTCTGTGGCAAAAGCTGAACAGTGAGCGGGGGGCAGCACAATGACAGAGAAGCATCCAGTGCCCGGAGAAGGCGCGCCGCAGGTCTCGCGGCGCTCGCTGCTGAAGAAGGGCGGCCTGCTGGGCGCCATCGCAACGTTCTTCGGCGCGGGCGGCGCGGTGGCCGCCAGCAATGCATTGCAGGAGGACGGCGCGGTGGCCGATGCCGTGGGCGACTTCTTCCAGCAGCACTACAAGAAGATGTCCCCCGAGGAAATCCAGGCCGCCATCGGGCGCATCGAGCGCGAGGCCAAACGCACCTATGGCGCGGACATCACCGTGGGCAATGACCCGCCGCTGGAAGGCGTGGTCTTCGGTTATGCGCTGAACCTTTCCAAGTGCAAGGGCACACGGCGCTGCGTCGAGGCCTGCATGGCCGAGAACAACCAGAGCCGCGACTCGCAGATCCAGTACATCCGCGTGCTGGAACTGGAGCACGGGCACATGGACCTGAACGAGTCCGACCCGTACTACGACGAGAAATCGGTGCCGCAGCAGGGCAAAGTGTACATGCCCATCCAGTGCATGCAGTGCAACAATCCGCCGTGTGTGAAAGCGTGCCCGGTGGAGGCGACCTGGAAGGAGCCGGACGGCGTGGTGGTGATCGACTACAACTGGTGCATCGGCTGCCGCTACTGCATGACGGCCTGCCCCTACTGGGCGCGGCACTTCAACTGGACGCCGCCCACGATTCCCAAGGAGCAGATCAACAAGGACACGCACTACCTGAGCAATCGACCGCGCATGAAGGGCGTGATGGAAAAGTGCACGTTCTGCCTGCAGCGTTCGCGCCGTGGCCGGCTGCCCGCCTGCCTGGAGGCTTGCCCAACGGGTGCGCGGGTGTTCGGCAACCTGCTCGATCCCAACAGCGACATTCGCTACGTGCTGGAAAACAAGAACGTGTTCCGACTGAAGGAAGATCTCGGGACCGAACCCAAGTTCTGGTACTACACCGACTGAGTGCTCATGAACCCGCTTGCCAGATTTTTCGTCGATGCGGTGAAACAGGTCCTCACCGGTTCCCGTCTGTACTGGGGCTGGCTGGCTGCGCTGGTGGCGCTCACGGTGGTGGGCGTGCTCCTCTACAGCCAGCAGTTGCAGCACGGCATGGTCGTCACCGGGATGAGCGACCAGGTATCCTGGGGCGCCTACATCGCCAACTTCACCTATATGGTGGGCGTCGCCGCCGCGGCGGTGATGCTCGTCATCCCCGCGTACATCTTCGATCGCAAAGACATCAAGCACGTGGTGCTGATCGGCGAAGGCATCGCGGTGGCCGCTGTGGTGATGTGCATCCTGTTCGTGACGGTGGACCTGGGCCGACCGGACCGCATCTGGCACCTGCTGCCCCTGCTGGGCCGCTTCCACTTCCCGGAATCCATGCTGGCCTGGGACGTGCTGGTGCTCTCCGGCTATCTGTTCCTGAACCTCTCGATTCCCTTCTATGTCCTGTTCAGCCGCTACCAAGGCCGCGAGCCGAACCTGAAGGTGTATTTCCCGGGGGTGGTGATCGCCATCTTGTGGGCCATCTCCATCCACACGGTCACTGCGTTCCTGTTCTCCTCCAACGTCGCGCGGCCGTTCTGGCACACGGCGCTGCTGGGGCCACGCTTCCTGGCCTCGGCATTCACGGCCGGGCCCGCGCTGATCATTCTGGCCCTGCAACTGATCCATCGCTTCACCGATTTCAAGGTGCCCAAGAGTTCGGTGGACTTCATGGCGCTGGTCACCACGGTGGCGTTGCAGGTCAACCTGTTCTTCGTGTTCGTGGAGATGTTCACGGAGTTCTACTTCATCACCGAGCACGCATCGGGGGCGCAGTACCTCTTCCTGGGTTTCCACGGCTACAACGCGCTGGTGCCCTGGATCTGGTCCGCTCTCGCCATGAATCTGACGGCCGTGACGATTCTCACCGTGCACCGATGGCGGCAGAGCCGTGCATTGCTGAACACGGCGTGCCTGCTGGCCATCGTGGGCGTGTGGATCGAGAAGGGCATGGGCTTGATCATTCCGGGCTTCCTGCCCACGCCGATCGGGGAAATGTTCACCTACACACCGACCACCGTGGAGATCGGCGTCAGCTTGGCCATCTGGAGCATTGGGCTGCTGGTGTTCACGGTGCTGGCCAAGGTGGCCATCCCCATCGAGCTGGGCACGCTGACCTACGGCAGCGGGAGCGCACACCCCCGGGGTGCACATCACGGCCTTCACACCCCGGCGCACGCCCCGCAGGGGCCGTCGCAGGCATGAACCCATCAGCCACGCGCAATGCGTGAGGGCGAGGAACGATGTTGACCCGATCGGATGCCCGTCTGTGGCAGGCGGCTCGAGCCGCCGGGATCGCGCTGCTATTGTTCGGCTTCGCGTTCGCCTCCGGCGCGAGCGCACAGACCAAGAAGCCGGCCACACCGGCCATGAACAAGGCGAAAAGCACGTGCGTGGATTGCCATAGCGATCCCAAATTCCTGGTGCAGAACAAGAAGCTGTACGACTACTACCAAGCCTACAAGGACTCCATCCATGCGCAGTCGGGCGTGACCTGCTCGGATTGCCACGGCGGCAACCCTAAGGCTGCCACCGAGGCCGCCGCTCACGGCACCGAGGCCCTGAGTTCGGCCAACAAGGCCAGCCCGATCAACTACCGCAACATCCCGGCCACCTGTGCCAAGTGCCACAAGAAGATCTACCAGATGTACCGGCAGAGCGCGCACTTCGAGCACCTCAAGGCAGCCGCGCCGGACGAGCAGGGCCCCAACTGCGTGACCTGCCATGGCTCGCTGAACGTCTCCGTGCTGACGGTGAACAACGTCCGCACCACCTGCCAGCAGTGCCACAACGAGAAGACGGGCAACAACCCGGATATCCCGGCCCACGCGCAGGCGGTGCTCAACAACTTCCTGTCCATCGACCGCTACTACCGCTTCATCGCGCGGCACAGCAAACCGGAGGATGCGAAGCCGTTCTTCGATGTGGTGGACCCGGTGATCAAGCAGCTCACGGCCGAGTGGCACACATTCGATATCGATAGTATTGACGAGAAGACCCACGATCTAGTGCAGTTTATGAAGGTGCGACGCAACGACCTGCTGAACCAGGAGCGCCGCAAGCGCCAGTAGGGCAGACCGACGTCGCGACGGAAACGCTCGGCGCCGGGCGCTGGCCCGGCTCCGAGCGAACCGACCGGCAGGGCGCGGGCCGCCCTGACTTGCAATCGCCCGACACCATGGCCTCGCAACTCCGCGGGCCCGGGCCGGGTGCATACGTGTGGAGGGATGCAACATGAGACGTCTGCTTGCAGTCATCGGCGTCGTGGTGGCAGCCGCCTTCCTCGTCGGGCTGGCCTCCCAGGCGAAGGCCAAGGAAGCCAGGTACGTCGGCGCGGAGAGCTGTTCACGGTGCCACAAGAAGGACAAAGATGGGAGCCAATACAAAATCTGGCAGGGCACCAAGCACGCGAAGGCCTACGAGACCCTGGGCACCGCCAAGGCCAAGGAAGCCGCCAAGAAGGTGGGCGTGACGAGCGACCCGCAGAAGAGCGAGGCCTGCCTGGTCTGCCACACCACCGGCTACGGCCAGCCCGAATCGGCGTTCGAGCACAAGTTCGAAGTGAAGGACGGTGTGCAATGCGAGGCCTGCCATGGTGCCGGCAGCTTGTACAAGAGCCGCAAGACCATGAAGAAGATCCGCGAGGAGTTGGGGCCCAACAAGAAAGGCAAAAGCGCTACGGCGGAGAAGACCGGGTTCGTCCTCCCCAACGAGAAGACGTGCCAAGTCTGCCACTCGCAAGAGGTCAAGCACAACGGCAAGACCTACAAGAACCCTGAGTACAAACCGTTCGACTTCAAGAAATTCTACGACAAGATCAAACACCCCATTCCTTCCTAAACCAGGCGCTGTACCGTTCGCGCAGACTGCCAGGGATAGCCGATTGAGGAGACCATGAGCGAGAAGGAAGGAGGAGGAACCCCGCAAGGGACTACCCCTGAGGCCGGAGCCGCACCTGAATCGGAATCCAGAGTGCCCAGCCTGTTCTTCAACTACATGAGCCTGCTGGGCGCCTTGCTGATCCTGGTCGGGCTCGGCTCCGGTGTCTTGACGCTGCTCCTGGACATTACGTCACTGCAGGCCAAGGCCTACACGGGCGTTCTGTTCATTGTGTACCTGTTCCTGATCCTGGTGGGGGGGATGGTCATCCCCATCGGGATGCTGCGCGAACGAGCCCGTCGTCGGCCAGGGGGTGCGCCCAGCCTGACGGCGGATCTGGTGATCGACCTGCGACGGCCGTCGCACCGCAATACCATCCTGGCCTTCATGGTGGCCGGGGCGGTCGTCGCATTGGCCATGACGGTGGGCTCATACCAGACCTACCAAGCCACCGAATCGAACCTGTTCTGCGGGCAGGTGTGCCACCAGGTGATGAAGCCGGAGGCCACCGCCTATCAGTACTCCTCCCATGCCCGCGTGAAATGCGTGGAATGCCACATCGGTTCGGGCGCCGGCTGGTACGTGCGCTCGAAGATCTCGGGGATCCGTCAGGTGTTCGCGGTGACGTTCAACACCTATCCGCGGCCCATCCCCACACCGATCAGCAACCTGCGCCCGGCGCGGGAGACGTGCGAGGAGTGCCACTGGCCACAGAAGTTCATCGGCTACAAAGAGATCCTGCGCACCTATTTCCTCGGCGATGAGAAATCCACGCCCTACCGCATCCGCATGCTGATGAAGATCGGAGGCGAGGAGAACTCGCTCATGCGCGGATCGGGCATCCACTACCACATGCTGCTGGCCAACAAGGTGGAGTACATCGCCCGCGACGAGGACCGCCAGGACATCGCTTGGGTGCGCATCACGCACTCGGACGGCACCGTCGAAGTGTACAACGACCAGGACAACCCGCTTACCGACGCACAGCGGGCAAAGCTGAACGTGCGGCGGATGGACTGCATGGACTGCCATAACCGGCCGTCCCACAAGTTCCCCACGCCCATGCACATCGTCGACCAGGCCCTGGACGTGGGGGCGATCCCCCGCGACCTGCCCTACATCAAGGTCGAATCGGTGAAGGCGCTGGACGAGAACTACGCCAACACGCCGGCCGCGATGCAGGGTATCGACGACTACCTCCGCGATTACTACAAGGACGAGTACCCCGAAGTGCTGAAGGACAAGTCCAAGGACCTGGACAAGGCAGTGAGCGAGTTGCAGGCGATCTACAAACGCACCGTGTTCCCGGAGATGAAAGCAAGCTGGGCCAAGTATCCGGACAACATCGGGCACCGGGACTTCCCGGGCTGCTTCCGCTGCCACAACGACCGGCTCGCAACCGAGGACGACAAGACCATCTTCACCGCCTGCAATAAGTGCCACCTGATCATCGCGCAGGGGCAGGACGTGGACGAGGTGAAGGCGGACTTCACCGAAGGCCTGCCCTTCAAGCACCCCGGCGACGACGGTGACACGATCGAGGACTACACGGACTGCACGGAGTGCCACTCGGGCGGCAAGGCCGTCTACGACTAGACGCGGCCACGCCCGACTGACACCAGCCAGAAACCCCGGCCGTCCCAATTGCGGGGCGGCCGCCGTGCTGCGAACCCCAACACAGGGAGTCCACCCTATCCGCTAATCCCACGACCCGCCCCACCAAATCCCTGGCGTGCACACGTCCTGCTGTTTCCTTTCTCTGGATAAAAGGAGGCGCAAATGGCCAAGCGCTTATTCGGGGGGGGATTGGTTTGGGTCAGTCTTCTGCTCTTCTTGATGGTGCTGCTGGCCGGCTGTGAGCGCCGCCCGGTGAACCAGACAAGCCCTCAGGTATCCTCCGCGTCCGACTACGTCGGCGCCGAGGCCTGCAAGGCCTGTCACGAGGAGATCTACAACGGCTGGAAGGCCACCTTCCATGCCTACAAGTTTCAGCCCGCCTCGCCCGACGTCATCGTGGGCGACTTCCAGCACCACAACACGCTGAAGGCCGGCGGTAGCGAATCTCGCATGCACCGCAACGACAAGGGATTCGTCGTCACCACCATCGGGCCGGACGGCCAGTTGCACGACTATCCCGTGCGCTACGTGGTGGGCAGCGTGTGGAAGCAGCGCTACATCACCGAGTTCCCCAACGGCGGTCTGTTTGTGCTGCCGGTGCAGTGGAACGTGAAGTCCCAGGAGTGGGTGGACTACTTCGGCCTGAAGTTGCGCAAGCCGGGGGATGGCCTGTTCTGGAGCGACGCGGGCCGCGAGTTCCAGTACCAGTGCATGGGCTGCCACACCACCAACTCGCACGTGGACTACGACGCAGCCACACAGAAGTTCAACACCCAGTGGACCGATCTGGGCGTGACCTGCGAGGCCTGCCACGGGCCCGGCCGCCAGCACATCGCGGCCAAAATCCAGGACAAGGCCAGCACGATCATCAACCCGGCCAAGATGGCCGACCCCAAGCGCGCCGCGATGATCTGCGGCGCCTGCCACACGCGGGGCACCTCGCAGAACGGCAAGTTTGCCTATGCCACATCGTACAAGCCGGGCGGCCAGCTCAACTTTGCCTTCGACGAGAAGCCGGCGGTCTATCCCGACGGCAGCCCCAAGGAGCACCACCAGCAGTACAACGACTGGGAGGCCAGCGGCCACGCCACGTCCGGCGTGATGTGCTGGGACTGCCATTCGCCCCATGCGCGTGGCAAGTCGAACCGCTTCCAGCTCAAGCTGCCGGGCTCGATGCTGTGCACCACCTGCCACCAAGTGAAGCACACCGGCTACCATGGGCTGCACAGCGTCAACAACTGCATCGGCTGCCACATGCCGTCCACCGTGCAGAGCGCGACGCCCAACGACCTGCGCAGCCATCGCATGACGGTTGTGCGTCCGGAGCTGACGGTCGAGGCGGGGGGTGACGTCAACGAGCAGCCCAACTCGTGCAACCTGTGCCACTACCACAAGGACTACGATCCCGAAGACCTTGTGCACATGATGAAAGCGGCGCAGAAGCCCATGCTCTGCAAGAGCTGTCACGACAAGGAGGAGCCGGGTGATTGACCTGCGGCGCGAGGCTCACCGCCTCGTCGCCGCAACGGACGGGCGCTCGCTGCGCTGGGCGTCCGGCCGTGCACGGTGGCGGGGTACCAGAGGGCTGCTGGCTGTGCTGGCCCTGCTGCTGGCCGCGGGTGTGGCCTGGGCGGACGACCCAACCCACGTACCCGTTGCCGGGGGCCTGCAGGGCAAGACCTGCTACGAGTGCCACATTCAGGGGGTGTCGGCGCTGTCGCCAGTGCAGGAGCACTCCCGACGCTACAGCTTGGCCGGGGCCTTCGAGACATACATGGAATCGCCCCACGGCCGTCTGCGGCAACTGGGCGACATGCGGGCGCCCATGTGCGAGGACTGCCACTTCACGCGGGAGTGGAAGGACATTCTGCCCGCGGACAATCCGGAATCGCCCATCAACCCCCGCAACCTGCCCCGCGTCTGCGCTCGGTGCCACGGCACGGCCATGCTCACAGCCAAGGTGGCCGAGGGCTCCATGCACCTGGAACTGCGCCATCGCTCTCTGGTGCCGGGAGCCCCCCTGGAGGTGAAGTACGGGTTCCTGCCCGGGCTCACCAAGCGCGAGTGGGCCTACTACATCGGCCCATTCGACGTCACGGCCTACGTGAGCGCGTTCTTTCTGCTCATCACCGTGGGCACGCTGGGCGCGTTCGGGCTGTACATGGTCGTGGACCTGCTCCGCAAACTGAAGGAACGCCACGCGGCGCAGGACGCCGCATCGCACCATGAAGAATGAACGCTACGCCTATCGGCGCTTCGGCCTATTCTTCCGCATCCAGCACGGGCTGCTGTTCAGCTCCGTGATCATCGCGGTCATCACCGGGCTGCCCATGAAGTATCCGGACGCCTGGCTCTCCCGCGTCACGGTGATGCTGATGGGGGGCGTGCAGATGCGCGCCTTTCTGCACCACGCGGCGGGACTGACGATGGTCGTGCTGGGCATCGTACACATCGTCTACTACGTCTTCATCGACCGCCGCGTGCCGTTCTACAAGCGGCCGGTGCTATTCCGTTTGAAGGATCTGCGCGACATGGTGCAGCACCAGCAGTACAACCTGGGGCTGCGCAAGGACTTCCCGCGCATGGGCCGCTACACGTGGTTCGAGAAGTTCGACTACATTGGCGTCATCTGGGGCATCGCGGTGATGGCCCTCACGGGGCTGCCCATGCTGTACATGAACACCGCGCTCAAGTTCATCCCGCTCTCCTGGCTGCAGGCCCTATGGGCCGCACACAGCGATGAGGCAATGCTGGCGACGCTGTTCCTGCTCGTGATCCACATGTATCACGTGCACTTCAGTCCCGAGCGCTTCCCCATGACCCTCACCTGGTGGCACGGCCGCGTCACCCGCGAAGATATGGAGAAGTACCATCCGCTGGAACTGGAGGCGTGGGAGCGCAAGCAGCGCGAAGCGGAGGAACGCGAGCGGCGCGAGGCCGAGGCGCGTGCCCGGGCTGCCGCGGAGGCCGCTGCACAGAGCGAAAGCCCGGCACCCGAGAGCGCGCCGCCCTCCACGGAGTGAGGCCACGATGGGCTCCTTTCAACAATGGCTGGACCGCACCAATGCGCGCTACGGCGGCATCGGCGCCGTGATTACGGCGACCATCTGCCTGGCCGTGCTTGTGTACGCCCTGCTGGTCATACTGGGTGACTTCTGGTGAGCCGACACAGGCTCCTGGGGCCCCGCTGCGCCCGTCCCCCGGCTTGATCCCGGCCAAGCGATCGCTTGACGCAGGTCAAGGTGCATCCCCACATTGCCGTTCACTATTGAAGCATCGAGGAAAGGAGGATGCGCCATGAGCAAATCCAGTCGTGAGCGCACGCCGGCGCGTGCGCGCAAGTCCAAGGCCAGCCGTTGGGGCTGGCTGGCGGCCCTGATCGCGATAGCGGTGGCCGCCTACGTAGTGGGTGTTCCTGGCCTGTTCGGCTCCAGCAGCTCCCACGGCCGTTCGTTCCACCACATGGGTGGCGAACGGCGGCCCGTGATGGAACCGCTGCTCTTCACCCAGGCCAGCGCGCGGCACGCCTACATGGCGGCCATGCAACATCCGGAGGTGATGGACCAGGTCTGGTGCTACTGCGGCTGCGACGGGGCCACGCTGTATCACAAGAGCCTGCTGAGCTGCTTCACGGACTATCACGGCGCGGGCTGCGACATCTGCCAGCAGGAAGCCACCACCGCCGGGCGGCTCAAGGATGCCGGCAAGTCGATGGAGCAGATCCAGGACGCCATCGACGCTCGCTTTGGCTAGCAGCAGTTGCCGGGACCGCAGTCCCGGAGCCCCCTGCGGGGGGAGTGCATGGCGGCACGCCCATGGGCCGGAGCGGAGCCAATGGCGCGCCACCTGGGGTGTGGAGGCACTGCACTGAGCGGGGAAAGCATCAAGACAGCGCCCCCGCACCTACCTTTCATCGCTTGGCTGTCGCACGAACATTGGGCGGCGATCCGCGCGGGGCAGCGCCACACCGCTTACGGTGGGTCATTCCAGGGCTTATCTGCTGTGAAATCCCACCCGCAGCCAATTTGATATGAATCATGCGGAAATTTGATGCGGATCAAGGAACTCTGCAAATAGCACGGCTAGTATAGACTCAACCACGCGGGAATGGCTGTGCAGACCGCATGGTGCAGTAGTGGCCTTCGCCTTCGGCGGGGGCCGCCGGGTTTCCACGGATCCCTCCGGCAAGGCGCTTTCTCCCCCCCAACCCACGCCGCGGGGGATCCGTGCGAAGCCTACAGCCACCTCACGAATGCGCCCGGGTCGGTTGCCTGCAACCACCCGGGTTCTTTTTTGCCCTCCCACGATAGATCAATGACCGCGGCGCCACCGGAACCGGGGCTGCCGGGAATACCTGCGCAACTGCCGGGGTCGGGACGAAATACAAACGCCCCGGCCGCGGTGCATCGCCGTGGGCCGGGGCGTGAGAGGAGCGATCAGGCGGCGAGCTTCTTGGCGGCCTCGATCACGTCGTCGATAGTGCCCACCATGTAAAATGCCTGTTCGGGCAGCTCGTCGTGCTTGCCCTCCAGGATCTCCGCAAAGGAGCGCACCGTGTCCTTCACGTCCACGTACACGCCTGGACGGCCGGTGAACTGCTCGGCCACGTGGAAGGGCTGGGAGAGGAAACGCTGGATCTTGCGGGCGCGCTCCACCAGCAGCTTGTCGTCCTCGGAGAGCTCGTCCATGCCCAGAATGGCGATGATGTCCTGCAAGTCCTTGTAGCGCTGCAGCACCCGCTGCACCTCGCGCGCCACCCGGAAGTGCTCGTCGCCCACGATGCGCGGATCGAGGATGCGCGAGGTGGAGTCCAGCGGGTCCACGGCCGGGTAGATGCCCAACTCGGCGATCTGCCGCGAGAGCACCGTGGTGGCGTCCAGGTGCGCGAACGTCGTGGCCGGCGCGGGGTCGGTCAGGTCGTCCGCGGGCACGTAGATGGCCTGCACGGAGGTGATCGAGCCGTTCTTGGTGGTGGTGATCCGTTCCTGCAGCGTGCCCATCTCCGTGCCCAGCGTGGGCTGGTAGCCCACGGCCGACGGAATGCGGCCCAGCAGCGCGGACACCTCGGAGCCGGCCTGCGCGAAGCGGAAGATGTTGTCGATGAACATCAGCACGTCCGCGTTCATGTTGTCGCGGAAGTACTCCGCCACCGTCAGCCCCGTGAGGGCGACCCGGGCGCGGGCACCGGGCGGCTCGTTCATCTGGCCGTAGATGAGGGCCGTTTTGTCGAGCACGCCGGATTCCTTCATCTCCAGGTACAGGTCGTTGCCCTCGCGGGTACGCTCGCCCACCCCCGCGAACACGGAGTAGCCGCCGTGCTCCTGGGCGATGTTGCGGATCAGTTCCTGGATGATCACGGTCTTGCCCACCCCGGCGCCACCGAACAGGCCGATCTTGCCGCCACGGGCGTAGGGGCACAGCAGGTCCACCACCTTGATGCCCGTGTTGAACATCTGGGTGCCGGTCTCCTGCTCCTCGAAGGTGGGGGGCGTGGCGTGAATGGGGCGGAAGTCATCCGCCTTGACCGGCCCGGCGTCGTCCACCGGCTCGCCGATCACGTTGAGGATGCGGCCCAACACCGCATTGCCCACCGGCACGGAGATAGGCGCCTCCATATCCACCGCCTCCACGCCGCGGGAGAGCCCCTCCGTGGCGGACATGGCGATGGTGCGCACCATGGCTTCGCCCAGGTGTTGCTGCACTTCGCAGATGATCGGTTGGGCCTTGCCATCCACGGTCACGTTGATCTTGACCGCATTGAGAATGGCAGGCAGGTGACCCGGATCGAACGCTACGTCCACCACCGGACCCATCACCTGCACCACGTGTCCTTTTGCCATCGATCACAACCTCGAAGAGAGGGGTCTTGCGACCATCAAAGGGCCTGCGCCCCGTTTACGATTTCAATCAGTTCTTTGGTAATTGCTGCTTGGCGCGCCTTGTTCATCTGCAGCGTGAGGCGCTTGATCATCTCGCCGGCGTTGCGGGTGGCCCCATCCATGGAAACCATGCGCGCTCCGTGCTCCCCCGCCTCGGTGTTCAGGTGGGCCAGGAAGCACTGATTCTCCAGGTAGTTGGGCAGCAGCTGATCCAGCACCGCCTCGCGGGAGGGCTCGAACAGTGTCTCCCGCTGATCGCGCGACGCTGCGGCGGCCGGCTCGCCCTCCGCTGCAGCGGGCGGCTCGATGGGCAGCAGCTGCACCACGCGCGGCTCCTGGTTGATCGCGCTGTTGAAGTGATTGTACGCCAGGAACACGCGCCCCACGTCGCCCGCGATAAACTGCTCGCGCGACGCGCTGAGAACCTTGCGGATGTGCCCCGCCTTCTCTGCCTCCACCGCGTTCAGGATCGACTGGCGGATGGTATAGCCACGGCGCCGGAAGAACTCGTTGCCCTGTCGCCCAAACACGATCAGCTCCGGGTCGGTCATCTGGGCGTTGCCCATCAACTGGCGCAGCAGCAGCTTGTTGAGGTTCGCATTGAACGCACCGCACAAGCCGCGGTCGGAGGTGAAGAGCACGACGAGGGTCTTGCCGCCCTCGCGCCGCGTCAAGAGCGGATGGTCATCGCCGGTAAGGCCGGCGGAAATGGAGGTCACCATCTGCCGCAGCACCTCGGCATAGGGCTGCGCCGCGCGCACAGCCGTTTGCGCACGGTTCAGCTTGGCCGTGGACACCATTTTCATGGCGTTGGTGATCTGCATCGTGTTGCCGACGCTGCCAATGCGCCGGCGGATGTCTCGCAGGGTCGCCATGGGTCGGGGGCTGCGCTCGCGTTACGGGGTGAAGGTTTTCTTGAATTCGCCCAGGGCGGTCTTCAGCTCCTGGGTATCCTCGGCGCTCAGGTCTTTTGCCTCCGCGACGCGCTTGCGCAGTTCGCCGTGGCGGCTGCGCATGAAGGCAAGCCACTCGGACTCGAACTTGTTCACCGCGGCCACGGGGAAGTCATCCAGCCCGCCGTTGGTGCCGGCGAAGATGGAGAGCACCTGGTCCACCACGTCCATGGGCTGATACTGGCCCTGCTTCAGCAGCTCGGTGAGCCGTTCGCCACGCGCAAGCTGGGCCTGGGTGGCCTTGTCCAGGTCGGACCCGAATTGTGCGAAGGCCGCCTTCTCGCGGTACTGGGCCAGGTCGAGCCGCAGAGTGCCGGCCACCTTCTTCATTGCCTTCACCTGGGCCGCGCCCCCCACGCGGGAAACGGACAGGCCCACGTTGATGGCCGGACGGATGCCAGAGTTGAACAGGTCGGTGCTGAGGAAGATCTGCCCGTCGGTGATGGAGATCACGTTGGTCGGGATGTAGGCCGAGATGTCGTTGGCCTGCGTCTCGATGATCGGCAGTGCCGTCAACGAGCCCCCGCCGTTCGCCTTGCTCAGCTTGGCCGAGCGCTCCAGCAGCCGGCTGTGCAGGTAGAACACGTCGCCCGGGTACGCCTCGCGGCCCGGCGGGCGGCGCAGCAGCAGGGAGAGCTGGCGGTAGGCCACGGCCTGCTTGGACAGGTCGTCATAGATGCACAGCACGTGGCGGCCGTTGCCCATGAAGTACTCGCCGATGCTGCAGCCGGACATGGGAGCGAGGTACTGCAGCGGCGCCGGATCGGCCGCGGAGGCGGACACGACGACGGTGTAGTCCATGGCGCCTTCTTCTTCCAGGCGCTTGACCACGTTGGCCACCGAGGAGTTCTTCTGCCCAATCGCCACGTACACGCAGATCAGGTCACCGCCCTTCTGGTTGATGATCGTGTCGATGGCGATGGCCGTCTTGCCCGTCTGCCGGTCGCCGATGATCAGCTCGCGCTGGCCGCGCCCGATGGGAATCATCGAGTCGATGGCCTTCAGCCCCGTCTGCATGGGCTCGTTCACCGGCTGCCGCATGATGATGCCGGGCGCCACGATGTCCAGCAGGCGCGTGCCCGTGGAGGTCAGCGGCCCCTTGCCATCGATGGGCACCCCCAGCGGATTGATCACGCGGCCCAGCAGCCCCTCGCCCACGGGAATCTCGGCGATGCGGTCCGTGCGCCGCACCTCGTCGCCTTCCTTGAGGTGGCGCTCGTCACCCATCAGCACGGCACCGACGTTGTCCTCCTCCAGGTTCAGCGCGATACCCGTGATGCCGCCGGGAAACTCGAGCAGCTCACCCGCGCGCACGGAGTCCAGTCCGTGGATGCGGGCGATCCCGTCGCCCACGGTGAGGATCGTGCCCACCTCGCGGCGGTCCACGGCCTGTTCGAACGAGGCGATCTGTTGTTCGATGATGGAGCTGATCTCTTCGGCACGCAGTTTCATTGCGGATCCGTTGTCTCTGGCTGATGCCGGGGATTACCCCTGGGCGATGGATTGATGAATCTGGGTCAGCTGGTTGCGCAGGCTGCCATCCCATACGGTGCTGCCAATGCGCGCCACGACGCCCCCCAGGATACCCGGGTCGATCTGTACCCGCAGCTTGATCTCCTTGCCGGAGAGCGCCTGCAGACGCTCCCGCAGGGCCTGTTCCTGATCGGTGCTGAGGGCCGAGGCCACCGTCACGTCCGCGCTGGCGCGGCCCATGCGCTCGTCGGCAAGGTCGTGGAATTCGCTGCGGATATCGTCCAGCAGGCCGGCGCGGCGCTTGCGCGTGATGAAGCGCACGAAGGTGGCCACCAGGGTCGGCGCCTGGGTCTTGTCCAGCAGGGCCACGATCACCGCTTCCTTGTCCGCCAGCGCCACCTTGGGCTCTTCCAGCAGGGCCTGCAGCTCGGGCGAGCCGGCCACGCTGTCCGCCACCTCGTCCAGACCGGCGGCGGTGGGCTCCACGGCCTTGGCCTTGACGGCCAGGTTCATCAGCGCCTGGGCATACCTTCGTGCGATAACGCTCATCGGGCGGCCCCCAGCTGATCGATGGCCTGGGACGTAAGGCGTTGTCGGCTGCCGTCATCCAGGCGCTGGCCGATCATCTGCTCGGCAAGGCGCACGGTCTGCTCGGCCAATTCCACCTGCAGTTCCTTGCGGGCCTTGTTCATCTCGTGCTCGGTCTGCATCTGCACGGCGCCTTTGATGCGCTCGGCATGGACACGGGCTTCCTCGATCAAGCGGGCGTGCTCCTGGCGCGCCTCATCCCGGGCTTCCCCGAGCATGCGTTCCAGTTCGGACTGAAGCTGCTCAATGCGGCTGCGCTGCTCGGTGAGCGCTTCTTCGGCTTCCCGCGCGATGCGGCGCTGCAGGTCCAGCTCGCCCCAGGTCTGCTGGGCGGCGTTGCTCAGCACGCTGCGCACCGGCTTGCGGCCGAAGTACCAGAGGATGACCACCAACGCGACGAAGTTGACCGCCTTCCACAACAGCGCCCGCCAGGGATCGCCGCCACCCGCACCTTCCTCCGCCGCCCAGGCCGTGCCGGCGACAAGCTGGGCCGCCAGGGCCGCGCCCACCCCCCACCCGGCCAGGGCGAGGGCGGTGCGGCTCCACCGCTTTGCAATCATACGTGCAGAATCCGATTGGTCGTCTGTTCCGCGAGGCGTTGGGACGCCGCGCTCAATTCGCGCTTGGCCGCTTCGACCTGCTGCTGCAGGTCCGCCAGGGCCGACTCGAAGTCGGCCTGGGCCTCCTTATGGGCCTGCTCGAGGATGGCATTCACTTCCCGCTGCGTCTCCCGGCTGCTCTCGGCCCGCACACGCGCGACCTCCGCCCGCACCTCGGCCAGCCGCGATTCATAGTCCTGGTTCAGCCGGTCCATCTGCTCGCGATGACCGACCGCGGCGTTCTGCAGGGACTGCATCAGCTTGGCGCGGTTCGCCAGCGTCTGCAGCACGGGGCGGAAGAGCAGCTTGTTCATCAGGAACATCACCACCAGCACCAGCGCCAGGGTGTACAGGGGCGTGTTCAGCTCCATGTGGAGCAGATCGAAATCGAAGAACCTGATGAGGTGCGGCGAGGCCTGATAATTCATGCGCGCTGCGAAGTCGTGTCGGAAACCATTGCACGACGGGAACCCGGCGGACAAACCAAGTCGGTGCGCGATGGCCCTCCGCGGGCCCCGGCTCCTCCCCGATCGGTCTGCAGCAGCGCCGATGGGTCAGCACCGGGCGCATGCGGTCTGTTCCAGCCGCATTAAGCTTAGGAAACATAGGGTCCTATCATGCGCCGTTTTGCACTGTCAATGCGCGGCTTGCACCGGTCGCCCGGCACGCCCGCCGTGCGGGCCGGGCCGGGCCTCGACGCACGGATGCGGTTTCTTGCCGCGCGCCAGTGCGCGTGTTATCCGTAGAGATTGGTACGAGCGGCGCACAGGCGCGGCGGGCATCACTCCGCCTCCTGGCCCGCCGGGAATTCACTTGCGGGATGCACGCCCGGGGCGCATACCATCGGTTGGCCGCGATGGCCGACGGTCTTGGATGGTGCGGCACCGGCCGGGCGATACGCCACTCCTTCTGCTGGCCTCACGGGCATGATCGACAAGAAATTCGAAGGCACCGAGCAATACATCGCCACCAAGGATTTGCAGGTGGCCGTCAATGCCGCCATCACGCTGCAGCGGCCGCTGCTGGTGAAGGGCGAGCCGGGCACCGGCAAGACCATGCTGGCCCACGAGGTGGCCAATGCCCTCGGACTGGACATCATCACCTGGCACGTCAAGTCCACCACCACGGCCCAGCAGGGGCTCTACGAGTACGACGCCGTATCGCGCCTGCGCGACAGCCAGTTGGGCGATGAGCGGGTGCACGGCATCGAGAACTACATCATCCCGGGCAAGCTGTGGGAGGCCTTCACGGCCACCAAGCCCACGGTGCTGCTGATCGACGAGATCGACAAGGCGGACATCGAGTTCCCCAACGACCTGCTGCTCGAGCTGGACCGGATGGAGTTCTACGTCTACGAGACGAAGAAGACGATCCAGGCCAAGGAGCGCCCGATCGTGATCATCACCAGCAACAACGAGAAGGAGCTGCCCGACGCCTTCCTGCGCCGCTGCTTTTTCCACTACATCCGCTTCCCGGACAAAGAGACCATGCAGCAGATCGTGAATGTCCACTACCCGGACCTGCACGAGGAGCTGCTCAAGGAAAGCCTGGAGGTGTTCTTCCAGTTCCGCGAGGTGCAGGGCCTGAAGAAGAAGCCTTCCACCAGCGAGCTGATCGACTGGATCAAGCTGCTGATGGCGGAGAACATCCCCGCGGAATACCTGGCCAACCTGGACCTCTCCAAAGAACTGCCCCCGCTCTATGGGGCCATGCTCAAGAACGAGCAGGACATTCACGCCTTCGAGCGGCTGCGCTTCATGCAGCGGCGGCTCTAGGCGCACCGGCTTCGCCCCCACCGGGTGCGTGCATGTTCGTCGACTTCTTCTACATCCTGCGCGAGGCGGGCGTGCCCGTCTCCACCAAGGAGTTCCTGAGCTTCCTGGCGGCGATGGATCAGCGCGTGATCCACCCGGACGTGGAGGAGTTCTACTTCCTGGCGCGCTCCACGCTGGTGAAGGACGAGCGCTTCTTCGACCCGTTCGACAAAGCCTTCGCCCACTTCTTTCAGGGCGCCGAGAAGTTCGTGGGGCTGACCGGGCTGGATATCCCGGAGGAGTGGCTCAAGGCCAACCTGGAGCGGATGTTCACGCCGGAAGAGATCGAGCAGATCAAGGCCCTGGGCGGCTGGGAGGAGATCCTCAAGCAGTTCCAGGAGCGCCTGGCCGAGCAGGATGGCGAGCACCACGGCGGCAACAAGTGGATCGGCACCGGCGGCAAGAGTCCCTACGGCAGCGGCGGCTACAATCCAGAGGGCATCCGCGTGGGCGATGCGGGCCAGCGCCAGCACCGCGCCATCAAGGTGTGGGAGCAGCGCCAGTACAAAAGCCTCGCCGGCAACGTGACGCTCAACACGCGCAACATCAAGATGGCGCTCAAGCGGCTGCGCACCTTCACCCGCGAGGGCGTGCCAGACGAGCTGGACGTGGACGGCACGATCCGCGAGACCTGCCGCAAGGGCGCCATGTTCGATGTGGAGATGCGCCCGCAGCGCCGCAACAACGTCAAAGTGCTGCTCTTCATCGATATCGGCGGCTCCATGACGCCTCACGTGAAGCGCTGCGAGCAGCTCTTCTCCTCGGCCCGCACCGAGTTCAAGCACCTGGAGACGTTCTACTTCCACAACTGCGTGTACGAGCACGTGTGGCGCGAGGAGCACCGCTGGGAGGGCAAGACCAAGACCTTCGAGGTGCTGCACAAGTATAACCGGGACTATCGCGTCATCTTCGTGGGCGATGCGTCCATGAGCCCCTACGAGCTGCTGCAGGTGGGGGGAAGCGTGGACCACTTCAACGACGAGCCCGGCGTGGTGTGGCTGACGCGCTTCAAGGAGGCCTTCCCGCACACGGTTTGGCTGAATCCGGAGCCGCAGGACGACTGGCAGTACACCGAATCCACGCGGCTGATCGGCTCACTGTTCGACAACCGCATGTACCCGCTTACGCTGGACGGTCTCAGCGCCGCCATGAACTTCCTGCGCCACCAGGCGGCCCCGCCCCCGGCCGTGCAGCCGTTGTAACGGCACCACGCCGATCCGCTCGGCTTTGTGGCCATCATCAAGTAGCGCCTGTCCCCCCGCCTCTTTCCGGGCCCTCTATCGGTGGGGTGCGGGGCTCCGCCTCCGGGTTCTCCTCCACCCGGTCGTCCGCTCCGTCGTCCTCGTCGAACTCGCCCGGTACTGGCCGCAGCAGCGGGGCTTCCGGTGGTGGCGCGGGCCGCGGCAAGCTGAACGCGCTCCACAGCGCCACGCCCATGGCGGCGAACAGCAGCAACTGCTGCGCCGGGCCGTCCGTGAAGGCCAGCCCCACCAGCAGCAGGGCCAGCAGCGGCAGGCCAATCTTGAGCGGAAGCTTCATGGGGCGGTGGGCGCCGGCAGGCGGCGCATCAAGGGGGCACCACGGTGAGCTGCCGCCGGGCAGCCGCCCGCTGATAGATTGCGCGCCGCTGAGCAGCACCGCAGCGGTATACGCGGCCCAGCACGCGCCCGGATTGGAAGTCCTCGCGGAAGGTGGGCAGCAGCACCACGTTGCCACCCATCCAGCGGGCCTGCTCGGCCAGATCCAGGAACGCCCGCGCGCGGGCCTGTTCCGCCTCGGGCCGGATGGCGGCAGGCCCCTCGCCGGTCACCCGCTCGCCCACATACACGCAGTCGTCCAGACCTGCGTCCGCCTCGTGCAGGAAGTACACGCCCGGCGGCGCAGCCGCTTCCGGTGCCAGCCCGCCCGGCTCCGCGGCGGGTGGCTGCTGCTGCGGCACGGACGGCGGATAGGTCAGCTTGGCTTCCACGTGCCCCGTGCCCATGCAGGCGCTGAGCAGCAGCATCGCGGCGGCACCCGCCACGATCCAGTGGGTGCGGGACTGTCCCATGCGGTCTCCGGGACCCCCGGTGGTGCATTGGCCGTGCGATTCGGCCGGACAGGCTCCAGCCTACCGGCATTCGACCGCGCAGGAAAGCCGGCCGGCAGCACACGCACTGCGAGGCGGCCCTCAGACGCGGGCCAGCACGAGCGCCTCCACGCGCTCCGCGCCCGCGGTACGCAGCACCTGCGCGCAGGCGCTCAGGGTGGCGCCCGTGGTCGTCACGTCGTCCACCAGCAGCACCCGTTGGCCACGGAGCGGCGCTTCGCGCCCCGCCAGCCTGCGGTGCAGGGAGAAGGCATCGGCCACGTTCGTGCGCCGCTCCGCCCCGGACATGTACACCTGCGGGCGCGTGTAGCGGTGCCGCACCAGCACGTCAGGCGCCAGGCGCGCACCGGTCTCCCCGGCGGCGCGGCGCAGCCAGGCATGCGCGACGAGCAGGCACTGGTTGAAGCCCCGCCGCCACAGCCGCCACGGGTGCAGCGGCACGGGTACCAGCAACGGCGCGTCGGCCAGGGGCACACGCCCCGCCGGGGCTGCGTCCAGCACGGCCGCCAGCAGGCGCACCAGCCCATCGCGCCGCTCGTACTTGAGGCGCTGAATCCAGCCGTCCATCGGCTCGGCATACCGGCAGGCGGCCCAGAGCCGGTCCACGCCCGCGATGGCCCCGGCATCGCCCCCAGCGCTGCTGCCGGCTTCCCCCGGCGCATCGGGCCACCAGGGGAGCGCCGCGTGACAGGCCGTGCAGAGAAAGGGGTGGGTCGGCGCCGGCGGAACCGTTGCACCCGCGGCGCGCGACACCGGGGCCAGCAGGCGACCACACTGGCGGCACGAGGGCGGGAACAGCCACAAGTGCGCCCGCAGCCATGCGTGCGGGCGGACAACGGCCTCGGGGGCCGGCCGTACCAGTTCGGCGGCTTCTCCCGCGGGCATCAATCGTCCCCGGTAGGCTCGTCGGCGGTGGGGGGCGTGCCCAGTTCGGCACCGCGGTGCGCCAAGCGCGAGCGGATGCGTCCGGGCAGCGCAGCCAGCGCCAGCTTGCCGCGATCCACGGTGGAATACAGCACGGGCACGATCACCAGCGTGAGCACGGTGGCCACGGAAAGGCCGTAGATGGTGGCCAGGGCCATGGGCAGCCAGAAGGCGCCGCCCTCGCTGCCGAACACGATGACGTTGGGCCAGCGGTAGAAGTCGATGTCCATACCGATGGCGATGGGAATCAGCCCCAGCACCGTGGTCACCGCCGTGAGGAACACCGGGCGCATGCGCACCATGCCCGCCAGCACCACCGCGTCGTCACAGGCATAGCCGCGCTTGCGAAGCTGGTTGATGAAGTCGATCAGCACGATGGCGTTGTTGACCACCACGCCCGCCAGGGAGATCACCCCGATGCCCCCCATCACCACGCTGAAGGGCTGGTTGTGGATCATCAGGCCCAGGAACACCCCCATCAGCGATAGAACCACCGAGCTCATGATGATGAACGGCGTGGCGATGGAGTTGAACTGGGTCACCAGCACCAGGAAGATCAGGAACAAGGCCAGAAGGAAGCTCTGCTCCAGGAAGCTTTGGGCTTCCTCACGGTCCTCGTTCTCGCCCGTGTACTGCAGGGAGATCGTCTCGGGCAGGTGCAGATTCGCCAGCCGCTGCTGCACCCTCTGCAACACCACGGGCCCCGGCGTGCCTTCAGCAGCATCGGCGGAGACGGTGATGACGCGGTCCAGCTTGATGTGGCGGATCGAGCCGTAGGCAGGGCCCGTCTCGATACCGGCCACCTCACTCAGCGGCACCATGCCGCCGGTGGGCGTCGGTAGGTAAATCTGCGACAGGTCCGTGGAGTGGCGGCGGAAGGGCTCGTCCAGGCGCACCACGATGTCGTACTCGTCCTTGCCCACGCGGTATTCGGAGACCTTGGTGCCGTTGAACGCCGTGCGCACGGTCTGCGCGATGTCCCGCGTGGAGAGGCCGACGCGCGCCGCCTCCTCGCGGTCGATGACGACGCGGATCTCGGGCCGGTTGCGGTCGAAGTCGTCCGAGAGGTTGATCAGCCCGGGCACATCCCGGATGCGGCGCTTGATCTCCTCCGTCACGCCCAGCATCTGCTCGAAGTCCTGCCCGCGCACCTCGATGTTCACCGGCGCGCCGGTGGGCGGCCCCATCTGCTGGGGCTGCACCTTCACGTCCACGCCCGGCATGCTGTGAATCTGGTCGCGCAGCTTGCGGATAATGTCCGTGGGCCTGTCCTTGCCCCAATGCTCCCAGTCCGGAAACTCCACGGTCAGGTAGCTGAGATGGGTGGTGGCGGAGCTACCCTGACCGCTGCCGAAGCCCTGGCGCTGCCCGATATTGGACACGTAGTTGTCCATGCTGCCGCGGAAGGGCTGCAGGGCTGCCTCCACGGTGCGCACGGCGCGATCCGAAACGGCCAGCGCGGTGCCGGAGGGCTCCTCCAGGCTGATGGTGGCCACGCGCGGTTCGGTGGTGGGGAAGAACTCCACGCCCTTGTGTTTCAGGGTGGTGGCCGCATATAGCATCAGGATGCTCACGAAGGTGGCCACGGTGCCGCCCAGCACCGCCCAGCGCCAGCGCAGCGCCCAGCGCAGCACGCGGCGATAGCTGCGCAGGATGCGCGAGCGCTCCACCACGGCCAACTCGTCCCCGCCGCCCAGGTCGCGGCGGCGCACCGTCATCATCGTGGAACAAAGCACCGGGTTGATGACCAGCGCCACGAATAGCGAGGCTGTCAGCGCCACGATCAGCGTCTGCGGCAGATACGTCATGAACTCGCCCACGATGCCCGGCATGAAGATGACGGGGGCGAAGGCGACCAGCGTGGTGATGGTGGAGGT
>DATFMP010000010.1:0-35797 GCA_035266845.1 bacterium | reverse complement strand
AGACGTCCTGCTCGGCAGGACTCCGCAGGAATACGGCTTTGGACAACGGCCTGAAATGAGAGGACTCCGCGTTGCTGAGGAACGCGCAGAGCGCGTGTCTCGAAGTGCGCGGAGGCCGACATTGGCATCGATTCGGGCTAGGTGGCGACTCTCAGATACAGCCTAGGAGCGCAGCCCGTCCAGGTGCATGAGCTGGCCGGGCAGCGTCTCCTCGAACTTTTCCACCTTGACGGGCTGGGCGCCTTCCCAGGGTGCGCCTTTGTGGCCGTTGATCAGCTTCTCGGCGTCGTTCTTGGATCCAAAGAAGCCGATCCGCACGTGGTAGGCGAAGCGCTTGCTGATGGGATTCTGCTTCTGCCAGATGTAAGCGAAATCACCCAGCTTCTTCACCTTGTGCAGATCCACCACGGCATCGCCGTGGGTATCGCGGTCGCGCAGCTCCACCACCCAGGGATTGACCAACTCCGCACCGAACACCACGGCCTTGCCCAATTGTTCGGCGTTGGTGGGGCGGATCACCCAGGGATCGCTGGGGAAGTAGCCCTGCTTGGCGTAGTGCTCGCGAATCTCCGCACCGACGGCCTTGGCCCGGGCCTCGGAATCGTAGAGGCCGGAGCGGATGCGGTACCAGGTCTCGCCCTTCTGCTCCACGCGGTACAGGTACGCGTAATAGCCGTCCCGCATCAGCGTGCGCACGACGAGCTCGGCCCGCTTGCGCTGCCGCTCGTTCATGGAGGCGAGCTGGACGGTGTACTTGCGCTCCTTGGAGACCTGCACGTGGGGCTGACCGTCGGGGTGCACGCTGAGCTGCACGCCCTTGTCGATCATCACCTTCCAGTCCTGCTCGTCATCGTTAATGAACGCCCAGTCGATCTTGTCGCGGTTCTGCACCAGGATCGTGCGCCACTGCCAGGGATTGTCCACCAGGCCGCTTTCGCGGGCGATGTGCCAGAGGTTTTCGCCCGCCTTGACCGTGTAGGTGCGCCCGCCCCCGCCCATGCTGGGCAGCTTCATTCCCTCGGGCTTGAGCTCGGACAGCCGCTCCGAGGCGGAGCTGGCGACGCTCTTGCCCTTCTCGATGGTCGTGTGGAGGGTGGACTTGCCCTGCTCGATGGTCTGGTCGACCTTCGCGACGAAGTCCTTGATCACCTTGAGGCGCGTGTCGGTCTGGATGCGCTCGCGGTTCATGTAGTAGAGCGCGGAGACGACGCCGGCCGTCAGGATCACCAGCCCCAGCAGCGCCCACAGCAGCGTGCCGCCGGACTTGCGCTTCGCTTTGCCCTTGCCTTTGGGCGCTACCTGTTGCTTCGCCATGGCTGTTAGCCCTTCCTTGCGCCAATGAATGGCCCGGATTCGCCTTGCCCGTCCCTGGGCAGGGCACAGTGCCCGGTGCCGTTGCGATGCGGCGGGCCGGGCGGCGGGCGGTGTTGGCTGGGCAGCCCGGTGTGCCGGCTCACGCGTTCAGCCGGCCCGGCGGCGCTGCCCTGCGGGCGGTGGTGGGCGATCTGCACGCGCGGCTGGCCTGCTCCGGGATCAGGGCCGCCGCTCCCCCACTGCCTCCTCTATAGCCCACCCACCTCGCGATATCCACTCCCTGATACGAAATGCCGTTCCGTTTCATAGAGATACGGAGACACCCGCCGGCAGGTTCCGCCGCGGGCCCCTTTAGCCGCGCCCGAGAATCCAGGCGATGGCTGCCACCATGTCATCGAAAACGCGCCCGCCCCGCTGCTCGAAGTCCGGCGGCAGGTCGGCCTCCGTTTCCCGCCCGTAGCCGGTGCGCACCAGCATGGGAATCACGCCCAGGTCGGCGCCGGTCTCCAGGTCGCTGCGCTTGTCGCCGATCATCCAGGCCCCCTGGAGGTGTTCCAAAGACAAATTCAATTCCTGGGCCGCGCGGGCCAACATGCCGTGACCGGGCTTGCGGTCGGGATGCTCCCGGTCATACGGGGCGCGGCCTTGCGGGTGATAGGGACAATAGTAATAGCCGTCCAGATGCGCCCCCGCAGAGGCCAGCAGCGCGCTCAGGTGCGCCGCGCTTTCCTGCGCGAAGTCCTCGCTGATGAGACCGCGCGCCACGGCGGATTGATTGGTGACGACCACCACCGGATGGCCAGCCTCGTTGGCCGCCCGCACGGCCCCGGCCGCTCCGGGCAGCAGGCGCATCTGCTCCAGCCGCTGCAGGTAGCCCACCTCCTCGATCAGGGTGCCGTCGCGATCCAGGAAGATCGGCGCGCGACGCCAACGGGTGCTCATGGGGCCGCTGGGTCCGGCGGAGCACTGCCGGGGCCCGCCCCGCCGGCCCCACCCGCCAGGAACGCCCGGTTCGTCTCGCTGAGCTGCTCGGGCGTCGGCGGCGTGCGCCAGCGCCGGTGCATCCAGAAGTACTGCTCCGGATGGCGCCGCACGGCATCCTCCAGCATGTCGAAGAAGGTCTGCCCGATGCGCAGCAGGTCCAGCTCCTCGTTGCCGCTGGGGGGCGGCGCGGGCAGCGGCGCGAAGCGTGTGCGGTAGCGGAAGCGGCCCACGCGCCACGTCTCCGCGAAGACGGCGGGAGCGCCCGTGTGCAGCATCAGGCTGGCCAGTCCCGGCGCAATGCTCACGGGCCGCCCGAAGAAGTTCACGAAGTAGCGGTTGCGGCTGAAGTGCTGGTCGGAAAGGATCGTCAGGATGCGACCGCCGTTCAGCGCCCGCAGCATGCCCCGCATGGCCGCCTGCTTGGGCACCGTCTCGATGCCAACGCGGCGGCGCAGCCCGTTCACAAACGCATCGGCGATGGGATTGTGCTGGCGACCCACATAGGCCGCAAAGGGATAACCCTTGGCCGCCACGGCCCCGCCCATCAGCTCCCAGTTGCCCTGGTGGCCCGTGGCCAGCAGCACACCCTTGCCCTGGCTCAGCGCCGCATCCAGCGCCTCCGGATTTTCCAGAACGAGCAGGTCGTCCAGCGGCCGGCCGGCCAGCCGCGCCTGGCAGAGGAACTCCCCGATCACCGCGCCGAAGTGCCGGTAGCAGCGCGCGGCCAAGCGCGTCCGCTGCGTCGGACCCATCGTTTCGCCGAAGGCCATCTCCAGGCTCTCCAGCGTGCGGCGGCGCTCCAGCCGCAGCACGGAGAACAGGAACCAGCCCAGGGCACTGCCCAGCGCGGAGGCCCAGCGCAGCGGCAAGGGATAGAACAGCCCCTGCAGCAGCCGAATGCCCGCTGCCTCCAGCACCGAGCGCAATCTTGGCGAGGTGTGCATCGTCCCGGTGGTGGGGCGGCTCGTCAGAACTTCAGATCGATCACGCGAGCGGAAAAACCCGTGATCTTGTGCGGATTCGTCGGCGACGTGATCAGCATGAAGGGCGGCGTGTCCAGTTGCGCCACGGGCGGCAGCGTGGGCGGATCGCCGCTGACTCCGGTGAACGTGCTCGTCGCCGGGTCGAACGTAATGCCCTGGTACACCAGATACAGCGCCAGCCCCAGCCCGATCAGCCCCCCGGCCGTGGCCCCGCTGAACGCCCCCTGGCGCACGTCGCTGGGCGCGGACTTGTCCGAGGAGCTTAGCACGGAGACCGCCACCCCCACCGTGGCGCCAAAGGCGGAGCCCCACACCACGTTGAAGAACACGTTCTGCATGACGGGCTTCTGCACGTCCTGCGCCCGCGCAGGCGCCTGCATCAACACGGGCACCATCAGGCACAGCAGCAGTGCGGCGACGTATCTCAACAGCGTTCTCATGGTCCGGGCGCGGTTGAGGGGGTCAGAAGTGCAGATCCAGCAGCGGCAGCCGGAACTCCGGGCCCGCCGACAGCACCGCATCGCGGCGCGCCAGCAGGAAGCTCTGTCCGCTTTCGACCGCCACCGGATCCGCGCTGATGCGATTGCGCGGGGCCAGGGGATCGCGGAATGCGGTGGAGGGCAGCACGACCGAGTTCTGCAGGACGTACATTCCGAAGCCGGCGCCCACGATTGAGCCCCAGGCCGCGCCCGAAGCGATGCTGTCCGAGAGGTTATTGCTGGGATTGGCCGGGTCGGTGAGCCAGATCAGTGCGCCCACGGCGACACCCGCGACGACGCCCGCAACCGTCCACTCGAACTCCGCGCGCATGACCAGCGGCCCGCGCTCCTGCGCCATGGCGGCGGAGTGGGAGACGGCAATCAGCAGCACCGCCAGCACGATGATCCGTTTCAGACCCATATCCTCCCGCAATGGCAGTTCAGGGATTGTCCCCTGTCCATGCAAGGACCTTTCCTTCCCGGTCTGCCTTCCTTTTGCCGCTCGCTCCCGACCCTGTCAAATACGGCGCGAGATAACGCGCGGTGTGGGATTGCTCCTGCGCCTCCAGAAGCGCCTCGGGCGTGCCCTCGGCCACGATTTCCCCGCCGCGGTCTCCGCCCTCGGGTCCGAGGTCGATCACGTGATCGGCGCACTTGATCAACTCCAGGTTGTGCTCGATCACGACGACGGAGTTGCCGGCGCGCACCAGTTGCTGCAGCACGGCCAGCAGCCGCTCGATGTCCTCGAAGTGCAGCCCGGTGGTGGGCTCGTCCAGCAGGTACAGCGTGCGGCCGCTATCCTTGCGGCCCAGCTCGCGGGCGATCTTGAGGCGCTGAGCCTCCCCGCCGCTGAGCGTGTTGGCCGGCTGGCCCAGGCGCAGGTAGCCCAGGCCGATATCCAGCATCGGCGCCAGCCGGTTACGGATGGCCGGAATGGCGCGGAAGAACTGCTCCAGCTCGCTCAGCGTCAGGTTCAGGATGTCCGCGATGGTCTTGCCGCGATAGCGGATCTCCAGCGTTTCCCGGTTGTAGCGGGCGCCGTCGCACACGTCGCAGCGGACGAACACGTCCGGCAAAAAGTGCATCTCGATGCGCTTCACGCCCTCGCCCTGGCAGGCCTCGCAGCGCCCGCCCTCCACGTTGAAGCTGAAGCGCCGCGCCGCGTAGCCCCGCGCCCGCGCCTCCGGCACGGCGGCGAACTGCTCGCGCACCTGCTCGAACACGCCCAGATAGGTGCCGGGGTTTGAGCGGCTGGACTTGCCGATGGCACTCTGGTCCACGTGCACCACGCGATCCAGGTACTCGATGCCCTTCATGCCCTTCAGCGGCAGCCCGCGCAACGATTCACCCCGCAGCGCGGCCAGCACGGCCGGATACAGCGTGTCGAGAATCAGCGTGCTCTTGCCGGAGCCGGAGGGCCCGGTCACGCACACCAGCAGGCCCAGCGGCACCGTGAGCCGCACGTCCCGCAGATTGTTGGCGCTGGCGCCGCTCAGCTCCAGCTTCTGCCAAGTGACGCGGCGGCGCTTGGCGGGCACCGGGATGGCGCGCGCGCCGGTCAGGTACGGCCCTGTGATGGAGGCGGGGTTCGCGCACAGCTCGTCCAGCGTGCCCGCGGCCACCAGGTGCCCGCCCGCCTCGCCGGCCTGCGGGCCGATCTCGATCAGCCAGTCCGCGGCGAGCATGGTGTCGCGGTCGTGCTCCACCACCACCACCGTATTGCCGGCGTCACGCAGTCCGTCCAGCGTAGCAAGCAGGCGCTCGGTATCGCGCTGGTGCAGGCCCACGGTGGGCTCGTCCAGCACGTAGATGACACCGCTGAGGGCCGAGCCGATCTGCGTGGCCAGCCGGATGCGCTGGCTCTCGCCCGTGGAGAGCGTATCCATGGGGCGCTCCAGCGACAGGTAGTCCAGCCCCACGTCGATCAAAAAGCCCAGGCGCCGCTCCAGCTCACGCACGAGCTGCCCGGCGATGGCCTGCTCCATGGGACGGAGCTGCAGGGCGCGCACCCACTCGCGCGCGGCGGGCAGCGGCAGCGCGGTCACCTGGGCGATGGTGCGGTCGCCCAGGCGATAGTGCCGGCTCTCGCGGCGCAGGCGCTGCCCCTCGCAGACCGGGCACACGCGCGCCTCCATGTAGCGGCGGATTTCCTCGCGTACGGCGGCGGATTCGGTCTCACGGAAACGCCGCTCCAGGTTGTCGATCACGCCCTCGAAGGGCCGGCTGTAGCGATAGCTCGTCTCCTCGCCCTCGTAGGTGAACTCCAGCTCGCGCGTGCCCGAGCCGTAGAGCAGCACGTCCTGGTGCGCCGCATCCAGCTTTTGGAAGGGCGTGAAGATGCTGAAGCCGTAGTGCTCGGCCACCTGCTCGATGGTCTGGTGGAAGGCCAGCGAGGTCTTCTTCTCCCACGGGGCGATCGCGCCCTCGGCCAGGGTCTTGCGCGGGTCGGGCACCACCAGCTCGCGCGAGACGGAGAGCTGGGTGCCCAGCCCGTGGCAGTCCAGGCATGCGCCATTGGGACTGTTGAAGGAGAACAGGTTGGGGTGCGGCGCGGGATAGCTGATGCCGCAGGTGGTGCAGCGCGGCGTGCGGCTGTAGGTGACGGCTTCCTCGCCGCCGGCGGCCAGGAATACCAGCGTCACCAGCCCCTCGCCGTAGCCGAAGGCCAACTCCACCGCCTCGGTGAGCCGCTGCTTGTCCACGCCCGCCAGCGCCAGGCGATCCACCACCAGCTCCAGTCCCACGCCGGCGGCCGCGGGGGGCGGCGGGGCCTCCTCCAGCAGATACACCGCGCCGTCCACGCGCACCCGCACGAAGCCCTCGCGCCGGAAACCCTCCAGCAGGGCGGCGAAGTCCAGCTCCGGGCTCCACTGCACGGGGGCGCACACCAGCAGACGCGGCTGATCGGCGCGGGCCAGAGCCGCGTCCACGATCTGCTGCACGGTGTGCGCGGCGATGGGGGCGCCGCATTGGTAGCAGTACGGCTGACCCACCCGTGCATAGAGCAGGCGCAGATAGTCGTAAATGTCGCTGGAGGTGCCGACCGTGGAGCGGGGATTGGGGCTGCCGGCGCGCTGCTCCACGGCGATAGCCGGGCTCAGGCCCTCCAGTGCGTCCAGGTCCGGCTTGTCGAGCTGCCCGATAAGCTGCCGCGCGGAGGGCGAGAGCGCCTCCATGTAGCGGCGGTGACCCTCGGCATACAGCGTGTCGAAGGCCAGGGACGACTTGCCCGCCCCGGAAGGCCCCGTGATGACCACGAGGCGCTGCTTGGGGATGGCGACGTCGATGTTCTTCAGGTTGTTCTGGCGGGCGCCCTTGATCCTGATCCAATCCACCATATGCGCCTCGCATCCGTCGAGGTTGCCGAAGTGGACCAGTATAGCATGCCGGGCGGCTGGACGGGGGCAGGAATTGCCGCGCCCCTCAGGTATCCAGCAACGCGCTCAGTGGGGCGACCAGGAAGGGCACGAACAGCTCGTTCCAGGTGAGGCTGCCGTGCTGCGAGACAAGCTGGCTCTCATAGGGCCCCTGGGGCTTGGCGGGGTCGCGGCGCTGCCAGTTGCAGCCGTCGTCCAGCAGCACCACCAGATCGCCCAGGGACCGGCGCAGCCAAGCCTCGTGGGCCGCGTCCGTCCCGCCGCCCGTGCCGTCCAGGGGTGGCCCGGTGAGGGCCTTGATCTCGTCGAAGGTGAAGACCTGCCCCTTGTCGCCCACGAACTCCCGCAGCCACGCGGCCACGGGCGCCTCCTGCCCCGGGTCCAGGTACAGGTGCAGCACACGGCCCGAGTTGCCCACGGCTCGGGTGTGCGCGGCCAGCCATTCCTGCGCCTCGCCGTAGAGCGGCAGGGTTTCGCGGATGTTGCTCTGCCCGTGGTCGGCCACCACCACCAGCGCGGTCTCCTCCGCCACGGCGCGGGGGAGCTGGCCGGCCATCCAGGCCAGGTCGTCCTCGATGCGGCGCACCGTGCGCCCCATCTGCGGGGCATCGCCGGTGAGCACGTGGCTGAGCGAATCCACGTCGTCCATGTACACGCCCACCCAGCCCGTATCGAGCGCCTCAAGCATCCGGGCGGCCTTGGTGAAGCCCTCCAGGGCGGCCACATAGCCCACCAGCCGCGTGCGGCCGTAGATGAGCTGGGAGAGCCCGCTGCCCACGATGTGGCGGTTCATGAGGTGGTAGCCGTCCGGCACGCCGTTGGCGGTGTCCAGGATGCCCGGCTCGCGCTTCCAGCGGTTCACGTCGAAGCCCGCCGCATTGAGCGAGGCAGCCGCGCCGGGCACGGTCATGCGCAGCATGTCCACCACGGCGCCCGGAAAGTCCTTCCAGATCACGTGCCCTGTGATGCCGTGCCGTGCCGGCGGCAGTGCCTGGTAGATCGAGGACAGCGCGCAACTGGTGATGGTGGGGAAGACCGAGGTGATCCAGGTGCCATGCTCCGGGTAGAGCGCCGCGAAGCGCCGCGACTGCGCCAGCTCCTTGAAGCCGAAGGCATCCAGGCACAGCAACAGCACGCGCTTGGCCCGGCGCGGCGAGCCGGCGGGCAGGTGCTGCAGCAGCGGGGCCGGCTCCGCCGGGGCATGGCCCAGCAGCGCGAACAGGGTGGGGAACACCCCGGTCAGAGCGCGCCCGTAATCGGGGCGGTAGAATCCCTCCCGCGCGGGCCAGCGCAGGCGCTCCATCTGTTGGTCGGGGTTGGCGGCACTCGGCAGCATGTGGATCGGTCCATGAAAGGCGGGTAGCAGGCGGGACATCCAAGTCCCCTGCTTCGATTGTAACCCCACCCCGGGCCGCTGAGTAAAGCGCGGACTGGAGCACACCCCCGCGCGGACGCGCGCTCAGGTTTGCACGCGATCTGCCGATACAGGGGATAAGCCGTGTGCAGGCCTGCGCCTGCGTGTTGCACATTGCGGCCGCATCGGACAGACTGGCGGACAGCCCGCGCAGGCGGGCGCCGGGACGCCGAGCGGGGAGGCGGTGGTGAACCTGCGGGATGACGAGAAGGGACTGCGGCGCGCCGCCCAAGGCATCCTGGCCTTCATCGGCCTGCTATTGCTGGGCGCCGGGCTGGCCCTGCTGAGCGGAATTGCGAACACCGGTCAGCCCGCGGCGGCCCTGGTGATGGTGCGCCCGCTGCCCGATGCCCCGACACCCACCGCGCAGCCCCACCCCTTGCAAGACGAGGCCCCCGGCCGCGGCCCACCCCGGGCCACGGAGCCGCCCCGCCACGAGGGTCGCCCCCAGCGCGGCGGTCACGGCAAGGCGCGGCTGGCCATCGTGATCGACGACCTGGGCCACACGCTGGAGGCAACGCAGCGCTTCATCGCGCTGGGCTACCCGATCACGTACTCGATCCTCCCCGACGTGCCCTATGCTCGCCAGTCGGGCGATCTGGTGCGCCAGATGGGCGGCCAGTACATCATCCACCTGCCCATGCAGCCCTTCGCCTACCCGCGGGAGAACCCCGGGCCGTATCCCCTGCTGCTGTCGCAAGGCAAGGCGGAGACGGCGCGGCGGGTGCGCGAGTACATGCAGGTGCTGCCGGACGCCATCGGGGCCAGCAACCACATGGGCTCCGCCTATACCTACGACGCGGAGCGCATGCAGGTGGTCCAGACCATCCTGGCCGAGCACCATCTGTTCTTCCTCAACAGCAAGACCTCCGCCACGCCCGTGCCGGCCGAGGTGGCGCACCGCTGGGGCTATGCCTACCTGCAGCGCGACGTCTTCCTGGACAACAGCCTGGACGAGCGCGAGATCGACCGCGCCTTCCGCGAGGCCGTGCGCGTGGCGCTGCGCAAGGGACACGCCATCGCCATCGGCCATCCCCACCCGCAGACCTGGCACGTGCTCAAGCGCGAGTTGCCCCGCCTGGCGGAAGAAGGCGTGGAACCGGTAACGCTTTCCGACCTGCTGCACTGAACGAACGACGACGAGGCCGGCGCGCGGACGGCTGGCCGTCCAGCGCCCCGGTAACGACGAGCGCGGACGCGACTGCCATGCAACCGCGTCCGGCCCGATGGGGAGCACGAAGGGCCGAAGCCCCTCGCATACCGGCGCTGTTCCTGCGAGCAGTTTAGTGCAGCCGGTAGGCCTGCTCGCCGTGCTGGGTGATGTCGAGGCCCATGCGCTCGTCCTCGTCCGGCACGCGCAGACCCATGGTCCAGCCCAGCACCTTGACGATCACGAACGTGCCCACGCCGGCATAGAGGGCCGTCGCCACGACCCCAGCCACCTGGGGCCACAGGGCGGCCACATTGCCCTCCAGCAGGCCCGCCGTGCCGCCGGGATTGAAGACCGTGGAGGCAAACACGCCCGTGAGCAGGGCCCCCGTGGCGCCGCCGATGCCGTGCACGCCGAAGGCGTCCAGGGAATCGTCGTAGCCGCCCACGCGCTTCAGCAACACGCCCAGGTAGCACACGGCGCCGCCGATGAGCCCCATCACCAGGGCACCCATGGGGGTCACGAAGCCCGCCGCGGGCGTAATTACGACCAAGCCCGCCACGATGCCCGAGGCCACGCCCAGCGTGCTGGGCGTACGCGAGTGGTACCACTCCAGCAACATCCAGGAGATGGCCGCGGCGCCTGGCGCAATGAAGGTGTTCACGAAGGCCAGCGTGGCCAGCGTGCCCGTGGAAAGCGCACTGCCCGCATTGAAGCCGAACCAGCCGAACCACAGCAGGCCCGCGCCCAGCACGGTGAAGCCCAGGTTGTTGGGCAGCATCTGCTCGGTGGGATGCCCCAGCCGCCGGCCGACCACCATGGCGGCCACCAACGCGGAGATGCCGGAGCTGAGGTGCACCACGGTACCGCCGGCGAAGTCCAGCGCACCGATGGCGCCCAGCCAGCCGCCCGGCCCCCACACCCAGTGGGCGATGGGGTCATAGATCACCGTGGCCCAGACCAGCATGAACACGCAGTAGGTGGAGAACTTCATGCGCTCCGCCACGGCGCCCGAGATCAGGGCCGGCGTGATAATGGCGAACATGCCCTGGTACGCCATGAACAGCAGCGCGGGAATGCTACCCTTGGGCTCCATACCCACGCCGTTCAGGAACAGGTGCTGCAGGTTGCCCACCACGTGACCCACATCGGGACCGAAGGCGAGCGTGTACCCCACCACCACCCACTGGATGGTGATCAGGCCCATGGCAACCAGACTGTGCATGATGGTGGACAGCACGTTCTTGGAACGCACCATCCCGCCGTAGAAGAACGCCAGGCCCGGCACCATCAGCAGCACCAGCGCCGTGGAGATCAGCATCCACGTGGTGTCCGCCTTGTCGATGGCATCCGCGGCGTGAGCCAGCGTTGGCAAGAACAACAGAAACAGTACGGCAACGACGGTCGAAGACCGCCTGAGCAGCGTTTTCATCGCCTCCCCAGTTCACTTCGCGAACGACTGCACGGCCGTCCCGGGGCCGGGCCGCTCGCCTTGCGATGAGTCCCTGAACCGCGAGCTAAGCCCCTATTTGTAGAGCAATCGGGGTATGCCGTCCAGGGGCTTGGCACGCTCCAGCCGCGCCGGGTTCATGGCGGGGTGGCCGGCTCAGCCCGGCGCCAGCCAGCGGCCACAGTCGATTGCCGGCAGGGTGGGCGCCAGCTCGCGGGCGAAGTTGCGCCCGCGGCCGTGCGCTTCCAGGTAGAGGCGCCATCCCTGGGTGCTGTCCGGGCACATGCGGCCTTCTTCGATGGTGCGCTCCACCTCGGCCTCCGTGCACCAACGGCCGTCCACCACCTCCTCCGGCTGGAAGCGCAGGGGTCCATCGTAGACGCAGGCGAATACACGGATGCGGTTGCTGGTGTGCGCGTCGCTGAAGCGGTGCCCGAACAGCTCGTAAATCGGCACGCCGGCCACGCCCAGCTCCTCGCGCACCTCGCGACAGGCGTTGGCCGCATAGTCTTCTCCGCTCACCACCGTGCCCCCCACGCACAGGTCGAACAGGGCCGGGTAGACGTCCTTGGCCGGGCTGCGTTGGTGCACGAACAGCCGTCCGTCCGGATGGAACACGAACGTAGCGGTGACCCGGTGCAGCAGGTTGCGGCGGCGGATCTCGCTGCGCGGCAGCGAGGCCAGCGTGTTTCCGTCCTCGTCGATCCAGTCCACCATTTCCGGCGGCGAAGCGGCCATTTGCGGTCTGCCTCGGGCGAAGGTTGGCAGCAATGATGGGGAAGCGATTCCTTGGTCTCCACCCAGGGGGCAGTCCAAGCACGGCTGCGACGTGGCCCAGGTTCAACCCGCTGTCCTTCCGAGCGCAGCGAGGAATCTCGTTGTGTGGGGGCCACAATCAGATTCCTCGGCCGGAGAAACGGGCCTCCGAGGACAGGAAACGGGTCGGCTGCGCGGTGCCGAATTGCCGTGAGCGCTAGACCGCCGTCCACTTCACGCGGGCCGTGTCCCCGCTGAACACGATGCCATCGATGCGGAAACGGAAGTCCGACTGCACCACCATCCCCGGGCGCAGGGCGGGGATGTACGGCATCACCAGCGTGCGCTTCTCGTTGTCGCGCTGGGAGATGAGGTCGGAGCTGATGGGCAGCGGGGCCTTGGTGTAGGGCCCCAGCGCCCAGTGGCCCCAGTACATGCGCCCGTCCGGGAGCTGGAACCACACGGCGTCCTCCACCTCCCACCGCTTGGCCGCCAGCGCCAGCGCATCGCGGCAGCTTCCGTAGGACTTGAACGAGAGACGGGTTTCGTCCAGGTACGAGGCGCCCGCCGGCAGCAGGAAGCGCAGACCGGTGGCCTGTTCGATCTTCCCGACGACCTGTCGCGGCGTGCAGTGCATCAGGTTGATGACCACGGTGGAGTCCAGCAGCATGCTCAGCTCGCTGACGTCGATGCGCAGCCTGCCGGGGGCCAGGGGTCGCGTGTCCTTCACCGCCCCGGTGAGCACCAGGTACTCGTCCGTATCGCCCACGGCCGCGTAGAACTCCACGAGCGCCCGGCTGAGCCGCTGGGGCTGCTCGAGCACCTCGAAGATGCCGGTGCCCACCTCGTCCAGATGCAGGCGCACATAATCCGAAGCCAGCGCGATCTGGCGGCCGTTGATGAGCAGGCGCTTGTTCAGGCGCACGGCAACTCCTGCCGGGTTCGCTGCGCGGCCGGCACGCACCCCCGTCGTGCGCCCGACCCTCCCCCTGCACGGGGAACCCCGTATGGTACCCGCCCGCAGCGGGTGCCACAAACGCCCCCAAGGCGCGCCAGCCCCGCCGCGGCGCGCGCACCCACCCGGCCCGTTGCCATCAAGTGCCGCCCATCCCGCCGCGCAATTGCAGCAGGCGCGCCGGCTGGTTGGTGATGATGCCGTCCACGCCCAGGGCCATCAGCCGCCCCGCTTCCTCCGGGTCATCCACGGTGTAGGCACGCACGGCCAGCCCTGCTGCGTGGGCGGCGCGCACCAGCTCCGCGTCCACCGTGGTGTGCTGGGGGTGCAGCCCCTGCAGCCCGTGCTGGGTGGCATAGCGCCAGGGCTCGATCAGCACCTCGTAGGTCAGCGCCGCGCAGGCGATCTCCGGCGCCAGCCGGCGTGCCTCCAGCAGCGAATGGTGGTTGTAGGACGAAAGCACCACGCGACCGCCCATGCCCGCCGCCCGCACCTGCTGCACCACCGCCGGCACCAGGCCTGGATAGGCGATGCGCGCCGTCTTGAGCTCGATGTGCAGCTCCAGCGCGGTGGGCGCCAGCAGGGCCAGCACGGCCTCCAGGGCGGGAACGCGCTCGCCCGGGTGGGGCGGGACGAACCAGCCGCCGGCCTCCAGCGCCCCCAATTCCGCGGCACTGGCCCCGGCCACGGCGCCGTGACCGTTGGTGGTGCGCTCCAGCGTGGGGTCGTGAATCACCACGGGCACACCATCGCGCGTGCCCTGCACGTCAAACTCCACGCCGTCCGCGCCCAACGCCACCGCCGCACGGAAGGCGGCCAGCGTGTTCTCCGGCGCTTGGCTGGAGGCGCCCCGGTGGGCGATGATGCGCGTCGCCGCGCGGTCACTGGGGGGCATGGGATAGGGCTCGCAATGGGTGCAGCGGAATCGTTCGTGTGATCAGGCAGTTGGGCGTGGGCAGACGGCGCCGCCGAGCCCGGAGCCGCGCGGCGCGCAGGCGTCCGGCCCGGGCCGTGCGCAGGGGCCCAAGGAAATTGGAAAAATGACGATACTCGTATTGCCCGCCCGCCAGGATTCGGGTATAGATTCGGTGAGTCTCAACGCAGGATGCGGTCTGAGGCCCATGTTGCGCCCACCATAACGGTCAGGATCATTGGTGAAAAGGATTTTGCCATGTCCAACGAGTTGATCTCCGCCCTGGAAAGCCGCGTTACCTCCGCCGTCGACACCATCGAGGGTCTGCGGACGGAAGTCCGTGTGCTCAAGGAGGAACGGCAACTGCTCGAATCCAAGTTGCGCGAGCTGTTGCAGAAAATCGAAGGTGTGGAGAACGGGGACGCGCAAGCGGGCAGCCTCGATTCCGCTCCGTCCAACGAGGCACCCCAGACCCCCGGCTACGGCTTTGGGACGATGGGGAACAGCCACTCCCCCTCCGAATACTGACGCGCACCCTCCGCGCGCTTGCGGCGCGGAACCACCGACGCCTGTGCGCCGTTGGCCCGGCCCACGCTGTGTGGGCGCGGGCGGGTTGGTACCGGCATCCGCCGCTCCGAGTGGTGGCGCGTCGGATTGTGCCCGGGTGCGCCGCATGAGCCTGGGCGCACGAACCGGTGCGCCATCCTTCGCATCCAACGCGCGTATGGTGCTCCCAACTGTGCCGCACGGATCGTCCGCACCCCGCAGGCGGTGGCCGGCCCCCACAGCCGCGGGGCCACGCACGCCTACATCCCGACGACGCCCCCGCACGCATAGCCTCAGCCCTTCTCACTGCCATCGGCGGCGCCTCCCGGTCGCCGCGGCGGCAGGCCTCATGCTGGTCGTGCTCGCCGCTGCCCTCGTCGTAACGAGTTCCGCCCGCGCTGCCCAGGCCGCAAATTCCGATGCGGCACGCAAGGTCGTGCACGCGCCCAAGGCGCCGTATGCGGTGGCCGTGCTGCCCTTCGAGGACCTGCGCCATCCGGGACACACGGGGTGGCTGGGGCGCTTCCTCGCCGAGCGCATCGCCCGGGCGCTGGTGCGCTCGGGGCAGGTGGCCGTGCTGGACCTGGACACAGCCGGCCAGTGGCAGCGCAAACTGGACCTGCATGCGGACTCGCCCGTCACCGCGGCGCTGCTCGATGAGTTGGGTGTGCAGGTGCTCGTGCAGGGCACCACGCAGGAGGTACTGGGCTTGGTGGAGATCGACCTGCGGGTGCGCAGCGCCCAGGGCGACCTGCTGGCCGGCAAGGCCAGCCACCTGCGCGTGCTGCTAAGTGAGCAGTCGCCCGGCCCCACCCTGGAGCGGGTGCTGGGCGCGCTGCAGGCCGCGATGCTGCCCCGCGCCGGGCTCAACGAGCCGCACCCCCCCGCGGACTGGACCGGCGTGGAGCGGCTCTACACCCTGCTGGGCGAGCCGGTCGTGCCGGGCGACCCCGGCGCGCGACCGGGCCTGATCGCACGGCTGCGGCCCCTCGCGTCCGATGCGGCGTTGGGCCCCCGCGCCCGCGAGGCCCTGGCGGAGCTGCTGCTGGAGCAGGCGCAGCTCTATCTGCCCAAGGGCGCCGGCCGCGACCTGATGCTGCAGGACGCGCTGCAGCACGTTACCGCGGCCCTGGAGGCCGATCCTCGCGATACCCACCGCCAGGCCATGCGGGCGGAGCTGCTGTACTTCCTCAAGCACTACTACGAGGCCAAGACCGATGCCTCGGTGGCCCGTCTGCGCAACCCGCTGGAGAGCCTGTCATACGTGGTGCTGGGCTTGGTCGCGGGACTTTCCACCGGCGAGGCCACGGTACACCTCAAGCGCGCGCTGGCGATCGACCCCTTTCTGCGCACCCAGGCCCGCACCGAGGGCAGCGTGCCGTACCAGGGCGGCATCCTGGAGCCGTCCTTCGATCGCTGGGAGGAACTGCGCGCCAGCGGCGGGCTGGCCCGCGAGGACGAGTACGACGAGGTCATCCGGAAGGGCCGGCGCTTCTTCCAGCGCAAGCAGTGGGACGAGGCCGAGCGCGTGTTCCGCAAGGCCGCGGAGCGGGACGACGCGGACTATCGGCCCTGGCTGTACCTGAACCGCATCCTGATCGAGCTGGGCCACCCGGAGCGGGCCGTGGCGGGCCTGCAGCGGCTGGCGGACGGCAACCCGCAGGAGCCGAAGGTGCTGTACTGGCTGGCGGAATCGCAGCTCGGCAGCGGCTCGCCCGCGGCGGCCCAGGCCAACTACCGCAAGGTGCTGGCCCTGCAGCCGGACGACCTGCGCAGCCAGAACGGGCTGGCCGATGCGGACATGGCCCTGGGCCAGTGGCCGAACGCCCTGAACGACCTGCGCGCCGTGCTGCAGGCCACCCCCACCGATGCGCACACCTGGTTGCGCCTGGGCATCGTGCGGATGCAGCAGGGCGAATGGACGGCGGCCAAGGGCGCCCTGGAGCGCGCGCTGGAGCTGGCGCCCGATTCCGCCGAGGCCCGCAAGCGCTTGGCCGAGGTGCACGAGCACCTGGACACGCCGCCGGCCCAACCCGCCGCGCCCGGCGGACCCGCCCCGCAAACACCGCCGCAGCCGGGCGCCCAAAAATAGCTGCTTGGCGTCGCGCCCTTCTGCTAGGATGGAACAGGCGGGCCCGCGCAGGCTGCACAGAGCCTGCAGCACTTCTCCACAAAGTGCACCCACTTCCGGTCCGCACCGTTTGTTATCCTGAAGGCGCCCATCGGCGGCGCGTGAATGAGCAGCGATGGGCGACAGCTTCGGTACCGTGTTCCGCATTACCACGTGGGGCGAATCCCACGGCGGGGGTGTCGGCGTCGTGATTGACGGCTGTCCGGCGGGCATTCCGCTGGACGAGGCGGACATCCAGCGCGAGCTGGACCGGCGCAGGCCCGGTCAGAGCCACATCACGACCCAGCGCAAGGAGGCGGACCGCGCGCAGATCCTCTCCGGCGTGTTCGAGGGCCGCACGCTGGGCACGGCCATCTCCATTATGGTGGCCAACCAGGATGCGCGGCCGGAGGCCTACGATGAGATGCGCGAGGTCTTCCGGCCCAGCCACGCGGACTACACGTACGAGGCCAAGTATGGGTTGCGCAATTGGCAGGGCGGCGGCCGGGCCAGCGCCCGCGAGACCATCGGGCGGGTAGCCGCCGGGGCCATCGCGGCCAAGCTGCTGCGCACCGGCTTCGACGTCCGCACGCTGGCCTGGGTGAGCCAGGTGCACGAGGTGCGCGCGGAGATCGACCCGGCGGACGTCACCGCGGAGGCCATCGAGGCCAGCATCGTGCGCTGCCCGCACCCGGGTGCGTCCGAGCGCATGGTGGCGCGCATCGAGGAGGCCCGCAAGGCGGGCGACAGCGTGGGCGGCATCGTGCAGGCGGTGGTGCGGGGCGTCCCACCGGGCCTGGGCGAGCCGGTGTTCGACAAGCTGACGGCGGATCTGGCCAAGGCGCTGATGTCCCTGCCGGCCACCCGCGGCGTGGAGTTTGGGCTAGGCTTCGGCTCGGTGCTGCTGACCGGCTCGCAGCACAACGATGCCTTCGAGGTGCGCGACGGACGGGTGCACACGACCACCAACCGGTCCGGCGGCATCCAGGGCGGCATCAGCAATGGCGAGGACATCCTGCTCCGTGTGGCGTTCAAGCCCACGGCGACGATCGCCCAGCCCCAGCAGACCGTGAGCCGGACGGGCGAGTCCGTCACGCTGCGGGGCAAAGGAAGGCACGACCCTTGCGTGCTGCCCAGGGCGGTGCCGATGGTGGAGGCGATGGTGAACCTGGTGCTGATCGACCACCTGCTGCGCGCCGTGTTGCGGAAGGACTTCGACAAACTGCCTCGGCTCCTCGACGGAACCTCGCTATGAGCAATCACTACGCGGTGCTGGGTGTGCTGCCCTCGGCCAGCACGGACGAGATCAAAGCCTCGTACCGCCAGCTCGCCAAGCGCTACCACCCGGACGTTGCCGGTGGAAACGCCCGCTTCTTCGCCCGCATCCGCGAGGCGTACGACGTGCTGTCCGAGCCGGACCAGCGCCGCGTCTACGATGCCCGCTCCATGCGCGCCGCGCCGCCCCCGCGAGCCACAGCCGGCGGCCGCCCCGCCCCGGCATCGGACGCCACCGCAGCCGGCGCCACGACGACCAGCCGGGCACCGCTACCCGTGCTGACGCGCATCATGTCCATCACGGTGCCGCGCTCCGGGCGCTTCCAGTTGCAGGGGTTGATCGGGGACATCCACATCGTGGCCACCACGCCCGAGACGCTGTGGGACACCACCCTGCGCAAGTACGGCACGACGGACCGCGAGCGTCTGGCGCGCCACGTCATCCAGATCAAGCTGAGCGGTGAGCGGGAGCTGGTGCGCTCCATGATGCCCCGCCCCACGGACTTCGGCGTGGAGTTCGAGCGCGCCTCGGGCGAGGAGAAGCAGCGCCGCCTGCGCACGTTCATGGAAAACCTGCTGGGCCGCGGGCCCTTCGGCAACCTGTTCTCCGGACGCGGCTTCGGCCTGTACGGGGCGCACCTGCCGCTCACGCTGCAGGTCACCGTGCCGCGTGGCACGCCGCTGTTCCTGCGTGACGTGACGGGCGCCATCACGGTGGGCAACGTGGAAAGCGAGGTCGTGGCCAAGCTGCTGGGCGGCGTGATGCGCACCGGCCGCATCACCCGCGCGCACCTGACTCTCAACGGTGGCAGCCGCGCCTTCCTCAGCGACGTGCGGGGCCCCGTGGATCTGATGGGCTTCGGCAGCAGCCGCACCTATGTGGGCGGGCGCATCTCCCGCCTGCGTGCCGTGCTGGAGAACGACGCCCAGGCCGAGGTGACGGGGGCCGTGGGCGCGCTGCTGGCGGAAGTGAACGGCCGCTCGCAGCTCGATGTCAAACAGCCGGTGCGCGAGGCCCACTGCGACGTAGCCGATACGGCGCGCGTGCGCCTGGCGCGCGTGCAGCGGCTGAGCGGCACGCGCGCAGCCGGGGCCCGGCTGGATGCGACCCTGGAACGGGGCCGTATGTCCAAGGCGGGATAGGCCGCCCCGCCGTCCGCGGTTGTCAGCGGCCCCGCCCGTGGGCATAATGGCGCCAATGCTGGTGGGAACCACACGCCCGATTCAACTCCGAAGGAACATGAAGCGACGACGCCTGCCGTGGGTGAAGGCCGCCTTGTGCCTGGTGGCAGCGCTGGCCCTGGGTGCCTGCGAGGCCCCCAAGCCGAAGGTCAAGATGCCCGCGCGCCTGCTATACCTGCAGGGTCAGAGCCTGATGGATCAGGATCTGTACTCGGAAGCCATCACCAAGTTCCAGGCCGTGGTGGACCAGAACCCCGGCACCCTGTTGGGCACCTACGCCTATCTTCAGATCGCCGATCTGCACTCACGCAAGGGGGACTGGGGCAAGGCGGAAACCAACTACCGGCTCTTCCTGGCCGGCGATCAGAACACGCATCTCACGCCCTACGTGCTCTACAAGCTGGCCCAGGCCAACCACGAGGAAAGCTACACGGGGATTCTCTTCCCCTCGCGCGAGGTGGACCGCGATCAGTCGGCGAACAAGCGGATCATCCAGGAATATCGGCGCTTCTTCTTTCTGTACCCCAACAGCATCTTCCTGCCCCAGGTGCGGTCCTTTGCCCGCGATGCCCGCCAGACCCTGGCCGAGCACGAGCGGCAGGTGGGGGATTTCTACTTCGATCGCGAACTCTATGGCGCGGCAGCCAGCCGCTACCTGTACCTGCTGCGCAATTACCCGGACTATCCCCGCGCCAACCAGGTGCTGCAGCGCCTGATCCTCTCCTACCGCCGCAACCAGCAGCCGGACCTGGCGGACGAGATGGAGCGCCTGGCCAAGTCGCTGCCCCCGGAACCGGGTGCCCAGCACGAAGACGGCCCGACCGGGCCCGACGCCGTCCACACCGACGCCGCCGGCACGGCGGAGACGGCCCGGCAATGACCGCGGCGGCCGAGAGCTGGCTGGCGCTCAATCTCGTCGAGCGCGTGGGGGGCAAAACACTGGAGCGCTTGCTGGACGCCTTCGGCGATGTGGACAGCGTGCTGGCTGCGGCCCCGGAGGCCATCAGCCGGCGCTGCGGGCTGCACCCGGAGCTGGCCGAGCGCGTGGCCCGCGCGCGGGAGGTGCCCGCGTTCCGCGCGGAGCAGCGGCTCGTGGCCCAGCATGGCGTGTACCTGATCGCCCGGGACGGCGAGACCTACCCGGAGCGGCTGCGGGCGGTGCACCTGCCGCCGCCCCTGCTCTACTGCAAGGGGCAATGGCCACCGCCGCAGGGGCCCGCGCTCTCCGTGGTGGGCACGCGCAGCCCCACCCGCTACGGCGAGAGGACCACGCGGAAGCTGATCGAGGAACTCGCCCAACACGAGCCCTCCGCCATTATCGTGAGCGGTCTCGCGCGCGGCATCGATACCGCGGCCCACGCGCAGGCGCTGGAGTGCGGCCTCTTCACGGTGGCGGTGTTGGGGGGAGGGTTGACGGGCATCTATCCACCGGAGAACCTGGAACTGGCGGAACGAATCCAGGAGCGGGGAGCCCTGCTGTCCGAGTTTCCCATGGCCGCCAAGCCACTGGCGCGCAACTTCCCGATCCGCAACCGCGTGATCGGGGGCATGGCCGATGCCGTGCTGGTGGTGGAGGCTGGCGAGCGCAGCGGTGCGCTGATCACGGCCAGCTTCGCGCTCAACTACGGGCGCCCGGTGCTGGCCGTGCCGGGCAATCTCGATCAGCCCAACAGCGCGGGCACCAATCGTCTCATTCAGTCCGGGCAGGGTGGGCTGGTGATGAGCGGGGCGGACCTGCTGGCGGCCATGCGCGTGGCCCGTCGCGTGCAGCCCGCGCAGATGGACTGGTTGGAGCCGCCCCCGGCGCCGGCGGCCCCGCGACAGGCGGTGCATGACGGCGAGAAGGGCCGTATCCTGGAGTGTCTGGGGCGCGGCCCGCTACACCCGGACGAGTTGGCCGGAGAATCCGGCCTGCCCATCGAGCGGCTGATTGCCCTGCTGCTTGAGCTTGAACTTTCGGGCGAAATATACCAGACAGCAGAGAACCACTACGCGCTCGCCTGATCCCGCTTCCCTGGAGTGCGGGGAATCGCTTCAGCGTTTTGTTTTGATCCTTACGAGGAGGCGGCGCTGATGGGGAAGTCCCTGGTCATCGTCGAATCACCCACCAAAGCCCGTACCATTGCCCGGTTCGTTGGGGACGACTTCATCGTCGAATCCAGCATCGGTCATATCCGGGACCTGCCGGAGTCCGCCAAGGAGATTCCGAGTGCGGTGAAGAAGGAGCCCTGGGCGCGGCTGGGCATCGACGTGGAGGGAGGCTTCAAGCCGCTGTACGTGATCCCCTCGGATAAGCAGAAGCAGGTCACCAAGCTGAAAGGTTTGCTCAAGCAGGCCGATACGCTGTACCTGGCGACGGACGAAGACCGCGAGGGCGAGTCCATCAGCTGGCACCTGCGCGAGGTGCTCAAGCCCAAGATCCCCACGCGGCGCCTGGTGTTCCACGAGATCACCCGCGAGGCGATCCTGGAGGCGCTGGCGCATCCGCGGGACATCGACGAGCGGCTGGTGCGGGCCCAGGAGACCCGCCGCGTGCTGGATCGCCTGTTCGGCTACGAGGTCTCGCCGGTGCTTTGGCGCAAGATCGCCCCGGCGCTCTCCGCGGGGCGTGTGCAGAGCGTGTCCGTGCGGCTGATCGTGAACCGCGAGCGCGAGCGGCTGCACTTCCACCAGGCGCAGTACTGGGATTTGGGCGGAACCTTCGCGGGCGATCGTGGCGAGCCGTTCAAGGCCAACCTGATGAGCCTGGACGGCCGCCGGCTGGTGACCGGCAAGGACTTCGACGACCACACGGGCGAGCTGGTCCAGAACAAGCAGGGCTTGGTGCACCTGAACGAGATAGACGCCCAGGCCCTGCGCGAGCGGCTGGCCGCGGCCGACTGGCGCGTGACCCGCGTGGAGCGCAAGCCGTACACCTCGCAGCCCCCCGCGCCCTTCACCACCTCCACGCTGCAGCAGGAGGGCAACCGCAAGCTGGGCCACACCTCGCGCGATACCATGCGCCTGGCCCAGGGCCTCTACGAGCGCGGCTACATCACCTACATGCGGACGGACTCGACCACGCTCTCCGAGCAGGCCCTGAACGCCGCCCGCAGCCAGATCGCGCAGCTCTATGGCAAGGAGTCCCTGCCGGAGCGGGCCCGCGTGTATACCACGCGCGTGAAGAACGCCCAGGAGGCCCATGAGGCGATCCGGCCCGCCGGCGAGGCCTTCCGCACTCCCGATTCCGTGCGCAACGAGCTGGAGCCGCGGGAATGGCGGCTCTACGAGATGATCTGGAAGCGCACCGTGGCCAGCCAGATGGCCAACGCGCGCGGCCAGCGCGTGGTGCTGAACGTGGAGGGCGACGGCGCCATGTTCCAGGCCACGGGCAAGACGATCGAGTTCCCCGGCTACCTGCGCGCCTACGTGGAGGGCTCGGACGATCCCGAGGCGGAGCTGGGCGATCAGGAGCGCGTGCTGCCGCCCCTGGCCGAGGGCGATGCCGTGCGCTGCCAGGGCCTGGAGGCCCAGGAGCACCGCACGCAGCCGCCCGCGCGTTATTCGGAGGCCTCGCTGATCAAGGAGCTGGAGCGCCAGGGCATCGGGCGGCCCAGCACCTACGCCACCATCATCGACACGATCATCCGGCGCGAGTACGTCAGCAAGAAGGCCAATCAACTCGTGCCCAGCTTCACGGCCTTCGCCGTGGTGCGCCTGCTGGAGCAGTACTTCACGCACCTGGTGGACGTGGACTTCACCGCGCAGATGGAGAACATGCTGGACGCCATCTCCCGCGGCGAGGAGCAGTCCCTGCCCTACCTGCAACGCTTCTACCACGGCAGCGGGGAACTGCCCGGGCTTAAGCAGCTGATCCAGGCGGAGATCGACCCACGTTCCGCCTGCACGATCCCTCTGGGCGATGAGGACCGCCAGTTCCCGATCAACGTGCGCATCGGCAAGTTCGGCCCGTACCTGGAGCGCGACGGCGAGCGCGCCTCCCTGCCGGCGGACATCACCCCGGACGAGCTGACGCTGGAGAAGGCCCGCGAACTGATCGAGCGTGGCAGCGCGCCGGACGTGCTGGGCAGCGACCCGAGCACCGGGCGCAACGTGTACCTCAAGCAGGGCCGCTACGGCCCCTACGTGCAGCTCGGCGAGCAGGGCGAGGAGCCCAAGATGAAGTCCCTGCTGCCCGGCCAGACGCCCGAGCAACTCACCCTGGACGACGCCCTGCAGCTGCTCACCCTGCCTCGCACCGTGGGGGAGGACCCGGACACGAGCGAACCGATCCAGGTGGATCTGGGCCGCTACGGCCCCTACGCCCGGCGCGGCAAGGATACCCGCAGCCTGCCTTCGGCCCAGGCCCTGTTCACGCTGACGCTGGAGGAGGCGCGCGAGCTGTTCCGTCAGCCCAAGGGCTTCCGGCGCGGACCCACCGTAATTCGGGAACTGGGCGCGCACCCGGAGAGCGGCGCCACGCTGAACCTGATGGCCGGGCGCTTCGGGCCCTACGTGACGGACGGCGAGCTGAACGCCTCGCTGCCCCGCGGGGCCGATCCGGACGCGGTGACCATCGAGCAGGCCGTAGCCCTGCTGGCCGAGCGCGCAGCGAAGGGGCCTGCCAAGCCCCGTCGGCGCACCACGCGCACCCGCTCCGCCGCCAGTGGCGCCAAGAAGGCCCCCAGCACCAAAAAGGCGGCGAGCGGCACCAAGAAGGCCGCGGCGCCCCGCAAGCGCACCACCCCCGCAGCCAAGAAGGCCCCGGCCCGCAAGCGCGGCGCCTCCTAGACCGCCCACAGTCTGACAGCGTCACGAGAAGCGGGGGATTTTCATCCCCCGCGCCCCCTGCACACAGGCTCGAATGGCGGCCGCGGCTGCCTGCGCCGCTCGCTGCGTCGACGGCCGAGTCCACACGTGCAACCTCGCGCCGGCAGAGATGAGCAAGATAGGCTCCCGCTTCGACTTCGCCGGCGTTGAGCTAAAGCCGCAGGCTTCTTGGTTTCCAAACTCGGGATCGCAAAGGTACAATCAAGCTATGGTTTCGGCCAATGGCCGCCGTCGCTCCATTGCCCGCCAACGGAATGGCTGCGCCAAAGCAGGCGCCCCCGCAGACGGGCCTTTCCCGACGCTCCGGGCGAGCTGGCGAGACCCGGACCTGCTGCAAACCTCGCCAAGGACAAGGAGAAAACAGACCGATCAGTTGAGCGACATATGGTGAAGGCGTGGACGTCTTCGCACCCCGAGAGGATCGGGTGATGCAAGGGCCGAAAGCGAGTTGCCGGCGGCACCATAATGGCCGGCGATACGGTTCCGGCGCAGGTACGTCCATTGGGGGGCTCATGCCCAACACCGCTGCGCCGGATGGGCTGCGGGGACTGCCCCAATGCCGGCTCCGGCATGGCGGTGTACGGCACTTCACCCCAGCCGCCTCACGGAGGCTATTGTCATGCGCGGAACCATATCGACACTGGTGGGGCTGATCACATTGGCGCTGCTGCTAGGGCTTGGCGCACCGCCCCTCACCGCAGGTGGCACCCCCAACGGAAAGCCCTTCGAGTCTCTCCAGTCACAAGTTGATGAGCTGAGCAGCCAGACGGGTTCGCTGGCAGAGCAGCTCAATGCTGCCCAGAGTGCACTGGCCGAGCTCCAGGCGCTGGCGTCGGCGAACCAGGACGCCATCGGCGCACTCGACGGCCGGACGGCCGCACTGGAGGATGAGATTGACGCAATTTTGGCCCGGCTCGAGCACACCGGCACCATGGTGGAGCCGGGGCTGTACCACGTATACAGCCGTGTGCTGTGGGACGTCGGGTGGCTCAAGGACGACAGCTACCTTAGCGGAGGCTTCTTCACATACAACGAGTATCCGAATCCCCTCGTGTACGGCAACAATCAAACGACCTTCCTCGGACCGTTTGGCTACGGGGTGCCCCCGGTGCCGCCCGGGGCAACGCGCAAGGCCCGCCTATTCGTCACCTACGGTCACCAGTACCAGTGCAACGGCGATCCGACCGTTTCCATCGGTGGCCTGGAATTCACCTTGCCGCAGGTCGGCGGGTACTACGGGCACCCGGCCGCGGGGTGGAGCAATTTCCGACTCGCGTCCGAGTATGACGGGATCGGACACGTTGGCATCCAGGTCTACCTGAAGAACTTCGTTTGGGGTGGCCCGGACTGCGGACCGTATCCCGGCGCCGATCGCCCCAAGGGGGTCGTGTATCATGTTGAGATCCACTTCTACGACGAGTTCCCCCCGTAGCGGGCAAATCACCTGAACCTCAGGACGGCGCGGCCCCAGGCCGTGGTGCTTGCTGCCACGGCCTGGCTGCGTCGCCTGCAGGCCCGCCGCGCGGTCGTGCGAAAAAACTCGTGCGAAAGATGAATACCCCTGCTTGCGGGAGGGCTGCGATGCAGTGCAATAGGCAGCTTGACCCGCCCTCCGTTGTATCGATCCATTTGACGATTTGGATCTGAGCGGTTCGCGAACGCCACACTCATTTTGGAATGGTCACGCGGCAGTGGTCGAAACCGGCCCGTGAACGTCGCCGTCGCACAATGGAGAAACACCCCGGCATTCTGGAACACCGGTGCTCAGGGGGTCTGGGGGAGCATGGCTCCACCGGAAGTGTTGCTATTGGCAAGCGTTCGGCAATTAACCCGGCCAGTTGAGCACGGCCACGCCACAGGCCACGAGGGCCGCGGCCAGGATGCGGCGGCGGCCGAAGGGCTCGCCCAGCTTGAGGGCGCCGATGGCCGCGGCGAAGATCACGCCCGTCTCCCGCAGTGCGGCGATGGGAGCCATGGGGGCCAGACTGAGCGCCCAGATCACCAGCCCGTAGGCGAGCATGGACAGGCCGCCCGCCAGCAGGCCGGGACCCACCAACCGCGCCGGCACGCGGGCCGGCTGCCGCAAGCGCAGCCACAGCAGCACCGCAACCCAGGGCACCCCCTGCAGGCAGAACAGCCACGCGGCATAGGCCACCGCATTGCCCGTGTGGCGCACGCCCAGGCCATCCGTGAGCGTATAGCCCGCGATGACCACCCCCGTGAACAGCGCGGCACCGGTGGGTCGCCACGCGGTCCGGCGGCGCCCGCCGCCCTGCAGCGCGAGGCTGAGGATGCCCAGCGACACCAGCGCCACCCCGGCCCACTCGGGCGGCGGCAGCACCTCGCCCGCCACCAGCACCGAGCCCCCGGCCAGCAGCAGTGGCGCGCTGCCCCGCGCGATGGGGTACACGTGGCTCAGGTCGCCCTCGCGGTACATCCACAGCAAGCCCAGCAGGTACACGTAGTGCAGCCCCACCGAGGTCAGCACGAACGGCCAAGCGGCCCGCGCGGGCACCGGCAGCACCGCGACCAGGGCCCCGCCGATGACCAGCCACACGGTGCTGAGGAGGGCCAGCGTCACGACGCGGTCGTCCCCCGTCTTCACGAGGGCGTTCCAGGCCGCGTGCATCAGCGCCGCGCCCAGCACCACGCCCGTGATTAGGAGGTCGCTGCCCATGTCACGTCCTTAACGGCTAAGTTGAGGGGGCCGCCTGGGGGCGCTGCCCCCAGACCCCCGGCAGGGAACGCTGTTCCCTGCACCCTTTTGGGGGACGAAACCGCAAGGGTCTGGCCAAGTCCACATTGGCGGTGCAGTCGTTCGAAGATGCACCTCCACCCAGTACCTATCCGCCCAGGTTGAGCACGGCCACGCCGGCGGCCACTAGCGCGGCGGCCAGGATGCGGCGCCAGCCGAAGGGCTCCTTGAGCGCCACGCGGCCGATCACCGCCGCGAAGATCACGCCCGTCTCGCGCAGGGCCGCCACCGGAGCCATCGCACCTTGCTGCAGGGCCCACACCACGATGAAGTAGCCGAACAGGGACAAGCAGCCCGCCACCACGGCCGTGCGGCCCTCCCCGCGGAAGAAGCGGGGCAGTTGCCGACCACGCAGGGTCACGGCCAGGACCATCATGGGAATGCCGTCGAAGAAGAACAGCCACGCCGTGTAACCCAGGAAGCTGTCGGAGAGCCGCACGCCCACGCCATCCACCAGGGTGTACGCACCGATGAAGAGGCCCGTAGCCAGCGCGAAGCCCACCGCCAAGGCATCCGCCCGACCCGCGCGGCGTGGCTCCAGCGTGAGACTGGCCAGCCCGGCGGAGATAAGCGCCACGCCCGCCAGCTCCGCGCCGCTGAGCACCTCGCCCGCGACCACGCCCGCGAAGGCAGCCACCACCAGGGGCGCGCTGCCCCGCGCCAGCGGATAGACCTTGCTCAGGTCCCCGGCCCGGTAGGCCAGGATCAGGAATATCTTGAAGCCGTTGTGGGCGAGCACGCCCGCCGCGATGTATGGCCAGGCCGCCCGCGCCGGTGCGGGCACGAAGGGCAGCAGCATGGCGCTGAGCAGGCAGCTCACGCCGCTCACCGTGGCGATCAGCAGCAGGGGGTCGCGCCCGGCCTTGACCAGCGCATTCCAGGTGGCGTGTACCAGCGCGGCCAGCAGCACCAGCAGCGTGATGCGCGCATCCAGGGAGAGGCCCAAGCCCGTGCTCCGCGCCGCCTCAGGCGGCCGGCCCCGCGACGCTCGCGCGCGGCTGCACCTCGTCCACGGTAAGCTGCACGGAGCGCCGCCCGCGGTACTCGTTGAACCCCAGCCGCACGCGGTACCACAGCTCCGGCGCGGGCTCGAAGCCCTCGGCCATATTCCAGGCCACCATCTCCAGCGAGGGCTGGATGCGCCACTTGAGGTGCCGCGCCTTGAGCACCTCGGGCTCCACGTTCAGCGCCGTCTGCTCCAGCAGGAAGGCCGGCTCCTCGTTCTCGTGACCGAAGGGCTCCAGCCGCGCGAGCTGCTCCACCAGCGCGGAATCGATGGCATCCGGCCGCAGGCGGGCGTCCAGCAGCACCTGGGGCCCTTCGGCCGCAGCGGACAGACGCGCACAGGCCGCCTGGAAGGCCGCCGTGAACTCCGCCAGCGCGGGCTTGGGCAGGGTGCAGCCGGCCGCCCCGGCGTGGCCGCCGTACTGCTCCAGCAGGTGCGCCCCGGCGCTGATGGCCTCGGTTACGTTGACCCCCGGCACAGAGCGTGCGGAGCCCTTGAAGGCCGTGCCGTTCTCCGCCAACACCAGGCACGGGCGGTGGTAGCGCTCCACCAGCCGGCTGGCGACGATGCCGATGATGCCCTCGTGAAACTCCGGCGAGGCCACCACGATGCCGCCCGCATCCGCCGCGCCGTCCGTCTCGATGCGCCGCACGGCCTCGCGGAACATGGCCTCGCCCTTGGCGCGCCGGTTGTCGTTCTCCTGCTCCAGTTGTGCCGCCAGCGCCGCCACCGTGGCAGGCTCGCGACCCAGCAGCAGTTCCACGCCCAGCGAGCCCTCAGTCATGCGGCCGGCCGCGTTCAGCCGCGGGCCGATCTGGAAGCCGATGGTGCGCGCTGTGACCGGCGCATCGCCATTGCCGCGAGGGTTGGCGGCCAGCAGGGCCTGCACACCCGGCCGACGCGGCAGGCGGTTGAGCACCTGCAGCCCGTAGTGCACCAGCACGCGGTTCTCGCCCGTCAACGGCACCACGTCCGCCACCGTGGCGATGGCCACCAGGTCCAGGTAGTCCTTCAGGTTGGGCTCCGGCCGCTGCATGCTCCACCAGCCTGCCTCGCGCAAGGCCTTGCGCAGGGCCGTGATCAGCTTGAAGGCCACGCCGCAGCCCGAGATCTTCTTGAACGGGTAGTCGCACCCCGGCTGCACCGGGTTCACGACGATGCCCTCCGGCACGCCCGTAGGCCGGGGCAGGTGATGGTCCGTCACGATGGTGTCGATGCCGGCCGCCTGCAACTGCGCCACCTCGTCCACCGCCGTGATGCCGTTGTCCACGGTGACCACCAGCGCGGGCCGGCGGGCCAACAGCGCCTCCACTGTGCGCGCGGTGAGGCCGTAGCCGTGCTCGAAGCGGTTGGGGATGAAGTAGTCGAGGGCCTGCGCGCCCGCGGCCCGCAGGAAGTCCGTCAGCAGCGCAGTGGAGGTAATGCCGTCCACGTCGTAGTCGCCCGAGACCACGATGCGCTCACCCGCCTGCAACGCGCGCACGATGCGCGCCACAGCAGCCTCCATGCCCTTGAGCAGGAAGGGGTCGTGCAGGTGCTCCAGGCGCGGATGCAGGAAGGCTTCGGCCGACGCGGCATCCCGCACACCGCGACGCAGGAGCAGGTCCGCCACCAGCGGGTGCAGCCCCAATCCGGAACCGAGCCGGTCGCGCCCTGCCTGCGGCGCCTGTGGGTGGACGATCCAGCGCGGGGTCATGGCGGCGCTTCCGGCACCTCCCTGTGCGTGGCGTGTGCGGCCGCTGCGGGCGAAGGACCGGCCCGCGAAGGCATGTTGGGTATACCTACCGCCGTTGGCGCCGGGGGGTCAATCGCTGGCCGGGGCCTTGGACGTCAGCGGCGCGGCCGTGAAGTCCAGCTTCAGGTGCACGGTCAGCTCCAGCTCCGGGAACTGCCGGCGCACCTGCTCGCGGACGTAGCGGGCCAGCTCGTCGTAGGACGCCTCGGAGGCTTCGGGCGTCACGGCCACCTCCACCTCGCCGTGCTCGCGGCCGGGCTCGCCGGACAGGTTCAAGTCGCGGAACTCCACCAGGTCGGGATGCCCCACCACGGCGTCCTTGATGGCGTCCGAGACGCGGTGCAGCAGGGGGTGAAACAGGTTGACGGGGTCCATATGCACAACGCACTCGCCGGGGAAGCGCTTGAGGATACGCGTCTCGATGATCACCGAGATCTCATGCATGCGGTGCACGTCCAGCCGGTCGGAAAGCTCGCAGTGCAGCGTGGTGAAGTAGAAGTGCCCGTAGCGGTGCACCTTGATGTCGTGCGTGCTGACCACGCCGGACACGCTTTGGGCGATGTCCCGCAGCGCTTCGAGTTCTTCCGCGGCGGCGGTCTCCCCCAGCAGGGGCGAGATGGCATCGTAGGCCAGCTTGGCGCCCTCGTAGGCGATCCACACGGCCAGCACCAGCCCGGCCACGCCATCCAGCCAGGGCAGGCCCAGGTTGCGGCCGCCCAGGCCCAGGATCACCACGCCGGTGGAGATGGCGTCCGTGCGGTGGTGCCAGGCATCGGCGGCCAAGGCGTCCGAATGGATCATGCGGCCGAGCGCACGCGAGAAGCCCCCCATGGCCTCCTTGGCGATCATCAGCCCCACCAGCGCCGCGAAGACCCCCCAGGTGAGCGGCAGCGACAGCGTGTTGCCCTCGCCGCGCAGTAGACCGGTCACGCTCTCCTCGCCGATCTGGAGGGCCGCCACGATCATCAGCAGCGAGACCACCAGCGTGGCGATGTACTCCGCCTTGGCGTGGCCGAAGGGATGCTCGTGGTCCGGGGGCTTGCTGGAGATGCGGAAGCCGATGATGACCACCACCGAGGATGCCATGTCGCTGAGCGAGTGCACGGCATCCGCGATGAGGCCCGTGGATTCCAGCGCGAGGCCCAACGCCAGCTTGATGGCGGCCAGCAGCAGATTGCCCATGATGCTGACCCAGCCTTCCAGCAACCCGTAGCGGCTGCGCACGGCGGGGTCGTCCACCCGCTCCCAGTCGCGGATGCTCAGTCGGGCCAGCCAGCGGGTCATTCGGTCCATGGGGGGCGTGCCTCCGGCGCGGAGGGTGCGTCCCCAGTCTCCCAGAAGCCCCGGCGGGCCGCAAGCCAATCCCCGCGCAGCCGCCTCAAGTTTCGCCCCCGCCCCGCCGATAAAGAAGGCGAGACCCGTATGCGCGGCGTCACCGCGCGGACGAGGCCGGGGTGCGGCGCAACTCCCATGGCGGGAGGCGTGGAGCGGTGCGCCCCCCGGCCCCGGTGGGTCGCCCAAGCCACCGCGCGGTCAGTGCCGCGACGGTGCGCATCGGGGGCCCGCCGCCGTTGGACAGGCCGCGGCGGGCCGTGGTGTAATGGGGGGCAACGGCTGAGATGCGCCGGCGCCCCGCGAATGGCTCTGCAAACCTTCTGCGAATCAGAGGCGCGATGACCGGACGTTGGCTGAAATGGACGCTGCTGGGGGCCCTGCTGCTGCTTGTCACGGCGACACCGGCCACCATGGCGCAGGCGCCGTCGCCGATCAGCCTGTATACCATCTGGGTGCGCCTGTCGTTGCGCGGGCTGAACCAGAGCGAGATCGAATCGCTCATGCGCAACATGGACCCGGCCGCGATCACCAAAGTGAAGGAGCGGCTGCGCAGCACGGTGCTCTCCAACCTGGAGACCAAGCGGGTGCGGCAGCAATACCTCGCCGCGCGCGACTCCGACGACATCAAGAACGTGCTCACGTCCATCGAGACCGAGCTGCGCTTTGCCGGCCTGGAGAACGACCGCGAGATCCGACTCATGATCCGCGACCGCTTCGGGATCCGCGTCGGGCAGATGTAGTCCCGGTCGGGCCCCGCCACCGCTGCGCCGGGCGCCAATACGCCGTTCCGTCCCGCGGCCTCGTCCGCGCAGCTCCAGGCCCCCAAGGGGCTCATCCACTTTTCCGACACACCGCGCTTGACTCCCGGGATGAGCGGGGTAGTTTTACGTATCGTCTTTTAACGTAGATGGGCCATGGGAACGCACTATCAGGGCCAGGCGCGCGAGGTTCGGGCGCTGGATGCCTACATCAAGCTGCTGCGCGCCGCGGACTCCGTGGTGGCCCGCGCCCACCGGCGCACCGCCTGCGACCTGACGGTGAGCCAGTTCGGTGTGCTGGAGACGCTGCACCACCTGGGCCCCATGCACCAGCGCAGGATCGGCACCAAGCTGCTCAAGAGCGGCGGCAACGTGACCATGGTGATCGACAACCTGGAGCGGCGGGGCTTGGTGGAGCGGCGGCGGGACCAGAAGGACCGCCGCTATGTGAGCGTCCACCTCACGCCGGCCGGCGAGGCCCTGATCGCCGAGGTCTTCCCGCGGCACGTACACTCCATCGTCGAGGAGATGGCCCCCCTGACGGCGGAGGAGCAGGAGACGCTGGGCCGCCTCTGTCGCAAGCTGGGCCTCAAGGACGCCTGACCCAACCCGCCCAGCGCATTCCCAACGCCTTCGCCCCCCAAAGAGCGTACAATGGCAAGTGAAGCCCCGGCCGTCGTGGCCTTGTGCGGCAGTCTGCGCCGCGACTCGTTCAACCGCAGGCTGCTGCGGCAGGCCGTAGCAATCGCCCGGCAGCAGGGCGCACTGGTGGACGAGATCGAACTGCGCGAGCTGGCGCTGCCTCTCTACGATGGGGATCTGGAGGCCGAGCAAGGTCTACCGGCCGGCGCCCAGGCGCTCAAGGCGCGCATTGCGGCCGCCTCGGGACTGCTCATCGCCAGTCCGGAATACAATCACTCCATCCCGGGCACCTTCAAGAACGCCATCGACTGGGCCACGCGGGGCAGCAACCCCTTCGGCGGCAAGGTGGCGGCCCTGATGGGCGCCTCCACAGGCGGCTTCGGGGCCGTGCGCAGCCTGCAGCACCTGCGCCAAGTGCTGATGGCCCGCGGCGCCTGGATCGTGCCGGCGCTGGTGACCGTGTCCAACGCCGAGCAGGCCTTCGACGCAGACGGGCAGCTCAAGGACGCCGCCCTGGTCAAGCAGCTGGAAGGCCTGGTGGCCACGCTGCTGGCCCGACTGTAACGCGCGGAGCGCGCCGGCGCACTGCCGCGGCGGCTCCCGCCGAGACCCGAGGAGTTGAGCTATGCAGATCCTGTTTCTGGTCGGCCGCATCCTCTACGGCGGCTTCATGATCCACGCGGGCTACAACCACTTCCGGCACCTCAACCGGATGAGCGGCTACGTCGCGGCCAAGGGCGTGCCGGCCCCCAAGCTGGCCGTGGGCGGCACGGGCGTGTTGCTGCTGCTGGGGGGCCTCAGCATCCTGCTGGGCGTGGCGGTGCCGATCGGCGTGCTGCTGCTGGTGGTCTTCCTGGCGGGCACGACGCCCACCATGCACGCCTTCTGGGCCGATGCGGACCCTATGGTGGCCCGCAACAACCGCACGCACTTCCTGAAGAACCTGGCCCTGCTGGGCGCCGCGCTGGCCTTCCTGGCCGTGCAGCAGCCCTGGGCCTACTCGCTCGGGATCCGCATCGCCCTCTAGCCTCGCCTGCCGCGGGCTTGGCTCGGGCCCTGGGCCCGGTCCGGGCACCCCGCCAGCCCAGCGGGGTTTGGGACACGCCGGAACGCATGCTAGCCTGGACGCCAGGGAGCGCCTGCCCGCCGCAGACTGCCGCGCCCAAGCGATACACCACCGCCATACACCGCAGCACCTGACCACCCGAACGGAGCACAACGCATGGGTATGCTCGTGAACGGCGAATGGGTGCAGGGTGACCGCAAACCGGGCCCGAAGGGCGAGTTCGTGCGGAACACCACCACCTATCGCAACCGGATCACCGCCGACGGCAGCTCGGGCTTCGCCCCGGAGCCGGGCCGCTACCACCTCTACGTCTCGCTGGCCTGCCCCTGGGCCCACCGCGCGCTGATCCTGCGCAAGCTGAAGGGGCTGGAGGATGCCATCTCGCTCTCCATCGTGGACCCCTACATGGCCGAGATGGGCTGGCAGTTCAGCGAGGGCCCCGGCTGCATCCCGGACACGGTGAACGGCCGGCGCTACCTGCACGAGGTCTATCGCCTCGCCGACGGCGACTACACCGGGCGCGCCTCCGTGCCGGTGCTGTGGGACAAGCAGCGCGGCACCATCGTCAACAACGAGTCCCGCGAGATCGTGCGCATGTTCGACCACGCCTTCGCCGAGCTGAGCCGGGGCACGCCGGACTACTGCCCGCCCGCCCTGCGGGAGACGGTGGACGCAACCATCGACGCCATCTACCAGCCCATCAACAACGGCGTGTACCGCTGCGGCTTCGCCAAGAGCCAGGAGGCCTACGACCAGGCCGTGGGCGAGCTGTTCGAGGCCCTGGCGCACTGGGAGGGCGTGCTGGCCCGCCGGCGCTACCTGTGCGGCGACGTGCCCACCGAGGCCGACTGGTGCCTGTTCACCACGCTGGTGCGCTTCGAGCCGGTGTACCACTACCACTTCAAGTGCAACGTGGCCCGGCTGCGGGACCTGCCCAACCTGTGGAACTACACCAAGGAGCTGTACCAGATGCCCGGGGTGGCGGAGACCTGCGACTTCGACCACATCAAGCAGCACTACTTCCGCAGCCATCCGTCGGTAAACCCCTACCGCATCGTGCCCCGCGGGCCCGTGTTCGACCTCACCGGGCCGCACGACCGCGAGCGCACCTATGCGCCCACCGAGGGCGTGGCCGACCCCGCGGCGTGGCCCGACGTGCCCAAGGCCAGCGGCGCGTAAGGCGTCCCCGGCCCCCCATCGGCTTCGTTTCGCAGCGGAGCCGGCGACGCCCCTGCGCCGCCCCCCGGCCAGCCGCTGGCCTGCGCGTGCGATGCGTGCAGCCCATGCAGGTCCCGCTCGCGGGCGGCGCGTTCGCGCTCCGCGGCCAGTTGCGCCAACTCCGCGCGCTCCTGCTGGCGGCGGTGCACTTGCGAGCGCCGCAGCTCCGCCAGCAGCCGCGCTGCGTTGCGCTCCAACGTGGTCTCGTAGCGAGCCAGCCGCGCCAGCGCCCCGCCGTAGGGCCCGGAATCCAGCGACCACGCCCCGCCCAGCCCCTGGTCCTCCGTCAGCATGTCGTAGCGCAGCCGGTCCATCAGCTCCGCCTCCAGCGCCGGCACGCGCGCCAGCCGCCATTGCACGGCGGCGATGCGGTTCACGATCAGCACCTCGAGCTGCGTCTCCGGGCACAACTCCGCGTGCAGGTTGCGCCGCAACTGCTCGAACTCCGCCGCGTCCTCGTCCGCCAGCACCATCCGCCGCGAGGTCAGTCCGTGCTTCCTTGCGTTCTGGGCCGACTTCGCCTTGCCCTCCTCCGTGCGCGGGCCTGTGCTCTTCTTGGCATTCCTCCGGTTCGCCTCGATCTGCTTGTCCGTGGCCATGGGTAGGTCTCTCCGTACAAAAGCAACGGCGGGCGAGGGACTGGCGCCCCTCGCGCTCCCCGTATTGGGTTCGTTTCGCAATTTCTGTGGGAATCGCGCGAAGCAGCGTGGATCAAGGCTTCGCGCGTTGGGCTATTGTACTGCGGAGGGGCTGCGGGCGCAGCGGGAGAGATCGGTCAAATTGGGACGGGAGGGGACTTCAGCCCGTGCGGGAGTCTCACCCCGCCCGGCAGGGCCGGCCGCAGCTTCGCCTCCAATCGCCGCCCTACCGTCGCGCCCAAGGTTTGCTGTCCACAGTTTACGTGTCCTCGAACTGTCCACCCTCTCCCCTAGCCCGACTTTCCTTTTGCCAGTATGATCGCAATGCAAAATCTCCGTACTTGCCACTGTCTACCTCTTTCAAGTACTATCCACACAGCAATCGCACCCCTTCTACGCCACCTTATCTCGAACCGCTTATGCGCGACGTACAATTGCTCGAAGGCGCGCCCACTGTTATCGAGTTCCTCTCTGACACGCTCCAAGGGCGCGAATGCAACCGCATTCTGAACATACTTGCCCCTAAGCTCCTCTCCGTCCGCCGGGATTACGCGCGCTGCCTATATAAACTCGCACGGCAACATCTGCGTCTGGCAAAGAAAACCAATTCATCTCACTACTGGCGCCATTGTGTTTCACGATCTTACTACGCAATGTATTGCGCCAACCGCGCGGTACGTGTCATCAGTTCTGCTGAATTTAATACCAGATCAAATGACCATCAATTGATCACAAAACTTCCTGGAGATTTTTCAAATCGCGATTACTGGGTTGGAACATTGCCTGGCTTTCGGGCTGATAGAAATCTAGCGGATTATGATCCGGATTCTAGACCCAGATTCCTAAAGACCCCGCCTTCATCTTGTATTACATACGCCTCACGATTCATCACAGAATGTGAAATCTACTTGAAGAGCAAGGGGGTGCCGCTATGAGCCTCAACGTGC
>DATFMP010000009.1:0-6563 GCA_035266845.1 bacterium | reverse complement strand
GGCATGGCCGAAATGAAGTCACAGCCGTGCTGGCGCCGGTAGGCTTGGCAAAGTTTGATGCCGGCAATCTTGGCGATGGCGTACCACTCGTTGGTCGGCTCGGGCGGACCGGTCAGGAGGGCCTCCTCCACAATCGGCTGGGGAGCCTCGCGAGGGTAAATGCACGATGACCCCAGGAAGAGCAGCTTCTCCACGCCGGTCTTGTGCGCGGCGTCGATGATGCTCGATTCCATCATCAGGTTGTCGTACAGGAAGTCCGCCGGGAAGGTGCTGTTGGCATGAATCCCGCCCACCTTGGCAGCCGCCACAAACACGGCCTGAGGCCTGCTTTCTACCATCCACGCTTCGACTGCCTGCGGATGCCGCAGGTCCACCCTATTCCGCGCCACCGTCAGAAGTTCGCAGCCTTCCGACGCTAGCCGCCTCGTGATCGCCGCGCCAACCAGCCCTAAATGGCCTGCCACCCAGACGCGCTTGCCTTCAAGGCTGTAATTCACACCCACTCGCGCAAAACTCCGCATTGCAGTGGATTGCCCAGTCGAATGGGCACCTCCTCTATTCGAGCCTGACCTCGCATAAGTTGTTATTATCACACTTCCCGATCGTGCGGGGCAACCCGCTGCGCCGGCTGACCGCGACCGTGCTGTACTGGGGCCAGACGAGGCTAGCTTATCGGCAATTGTGGGCGCGCTTGCGGTCGTCTTGGGGGCGGTCCGCTGGCCACGAGCACGGCGTTGGCATTGTGCACGCAGGCATTTGGGGCTAATCTGTAGCCGCTGTCCGGGCTGCGGGAGCAATTCACCAAACCCACCGCAAGGGCTGAAAATGGGCGCGCCCAGTTAACACACCCGAGACTTTGGGTGATGGGTCACGCCTTTCTGATTGATACTGATCCAAACGAGCATTGCGAGGGCAACGAAGCGGAGGAGTCACATGCCACACGAAGCAGGAACGCCGCGAGTGTGCCGGTATCGTGGGGCTCCAGATGGCAGCGCCGCTTCCGACAATCGGCTTGGCCCTGGACAATCGGAATTGCCGGATGGAGGGCGTGCTCGCCAGTGCTGCAATTGCCGACGAATCTCTATCTGATGACGTATGCGACGTAACATGTACGGACTGATCCTGGCCGGCGGGGCGGGTACCCGGTTGTGGCCGCTGAGCCGGAGCGCCTATCCCAAGCAACTGTTGCCCCTGGGCAATGGCAAGCAGTCGTTGCTGCAATCCGCTTTCCAGCGCCTGGCCCGCTTGATCGAACCCGAGCACATCATCACCGTCACCAGCCGCGCCTATGAAGCCGCGGTGCACGCCCAACTCCAGGAGTTGGCCCCGGGCTTTTCGGAACACAATGTGCTGGGCGAGCCTATTGGACGCGACAGCGCGCCCGCGGTGTTGTGGGGCGCCCTGCGCGTGGCGCACCGGCAAGCGGACGCTACCCTAGTGGTGATGTGGTCGGACCAGATGATTCGGAACGAGAAGGCCTTCGATCAAGCCTTGGAGAAGGCTTATGACACCGTGCGCGATGGCGGCTTGGCTGCCGTGGGAGTGCCGGCCAACCGGCCCTCAACCATGTTGGGTTATATCAAGCTGGGCCGGGAAGTGGACAAGGGGGTCTTCCAGGCGGAGCAGTTTATCGAGAAGCCCGATCGCGTGACCGCCGAACGGCTCGTGGCCGAGGAGAGCTATCTCTGGAATCCGGGTATCTTCGTATTCAACGTGCGCACCCTACTGGAGGAGTTTGAGCACCACGCGCCGACCATGATGGGGCACTTCCGCGAACACGCGCGATACCTGAAAGACAACGACTGGACAAGCGCGGAGCTGATAGAGCGTATCTACGCGCGACTTTCCCGGCAGTCCATCGACTATCTGCTGCTGGAGAAGACGGACCGGCTGCGCTTGGTGCCCGCCGATCTGGGCTGGAGCGACTTGGGAACCTGGGACGAGATGTACTTCCAGGCGCCGAAGGATGCGCGCGGAAATGCCGTTTCCGGCAATGCTATCACGCTGGAAACGCAGAACACGTACGTGCGGGCCGGCAAGCGGCTCATCACCACCGTGGGGGTGGAGGGGCTTGTGGTGATCGACACGGACGACGCGGTACTGGTGTGCGACATGTCCCACGTGCAGGACGTCAAACAACTCGTCGAGCATCTGAAGGAACGCGGCCGGCCCGAGGCGGACTGCGTAACGGAGACCGTGCGCCCCTGGGGCTCCTATGCCATCCTGCAGGAGGGGCCGGGCTTCAAGGTGAAGCTGATCGAGGTACAACCCCATCAGAAACTCTCACTGCAGATGCACAATCATCGGGCGGAGCATTGGGTGGTCGTGCAGGGGCGGGCCCGCCTGACCTGTCGCGAAGAGGTGGGCGAGTACGGCGCCAACGACTACTTCTACGTGCCTCAGGGCGCCAAGCATCGCATCGAGAACGTCGGCGAGGAGCCGTTGCGCATCATCGAGGTGCAACAGGGCGGCTACCTGGGCGAGGATGACATCGTTCGCTTTGAGGACGTCTACGGGCGCGCCTGACTGCCGACGGTCGTTCCTGCCGCTGCCCGCTTCGGATCGCTCCACCGTCCGGTCGCCCGCCCAGCCCATCCGCTTGCCGGTCATGACTCGTCGCCTGCTCTACGTCGTCAACGACTCAGACTATTTTCTCTCACATCGGCTATCTCTGGCCCGCGCCGCCGTGGCCGAGGGCTGGCAGGTGCACGTCGCCACACCGTCCGGCCCAGGCGACCGGCAGATCGTCGCGGAGGGCTTCGGCTGGGAGCCAGTGCGCATTGTCCGGGGACTGGGCGGGCCGTGGCGCGAACTCGTCGCGCTGTGGGATCTGTGGCGGCTCTACCGCCGCTTGCGGCCCGACCTGGCACACCACATCACGGCCAAGCCGATCCTCTACGGGGGACTCGTGGCGCGCCTACTGCGGGTGCCTGCTACCGTGAGCACGGTCGCCGGCCTGGGACTGCTCTTCTCGCGCCGAGACCTGAAGGCCCGCCTGTTGCGGCGCGCGGTGGCCGCCGGCTACGGCCTTGTATTCAGGCATCGTCACGCGCGCGTCATCTTTCAGAACCCGGAGGACCGCGACGCGCTGTTGCGGCGCGGAGTGGCGCGGTCCGAGCAAACCGTGCTGATCCTGGGCTCCGGCGTGGACCCGGAGCGCTTCCGTCCCGCGCCGGAACCCTCCGGTACGCCGCTGGTCGTGCTGGCGTCCCGGCTGTTGTGGCACAAGGGCGTGGGAGAGTTTGTGTTGGCCGCCCAGCGGCTGCGCGCCGAAGGCGTGCAAGCGCGTTTCGCCCTGGTTGGCGAGCCGGACCTGGGCAATCCAGGGGCGGTGCCGCTTACGCAACTCCAGCAATGGGCCGCTGAGGGCGCCGTCGAGTGGTGGGGGCGGAGGGATGACATGCCCACCGTGTTGGCGGCTTGTCACGTATTTTGTCTGCCCACTTACTACGGAGAGGGGTTGCCCAAGGTGCTGCTGGAGGCTGGGGCGTGCAGCCGGCCCAGCGTGACTACCGACTGGCCGGGCTGCCACGAGATCGTGCGCGACGGCGAGACGGGGCTGCTGGTGCCGCCCCGCGACGTGCCCGCACTGGTCGAAGCGCTACGACGGCTGATCGCGGATCCAGCGCTGCGGGCCCGGCTGGGCGAGGCCGCGCGCGAGCGGGTGCTGGCCGGCTTCAGCGATGCACAGGTCATCGCCGCCACGCTGGAGGTCTATCGGGAGGTGCTACCGGTGACTGAGTCTGTCCAGCGGGTGCCCTAGGCTCTGTTTGGGAGGTTGCTCTTAGGCGGTTGGGCCGCTTAGAGCCACAAGAATTCCAACGCGGGGGCCGAGGGCCCCCACTCCTACAATACGCACCTTGACCAAGGTCGGCGCGGTTCCACCCGAAAATAAGGTACAGGGAGCCTCGCCCCCTGGTGGGGGTATGGGGGCAACGCCCCCATGGCCGAACGCTTTTCAAAACAGAACCTAGCCCCCGACCTGGGCGTGGGCCTCCCGCACGGCGGCGACGATGCGGTCCTGCACATCGGGTTCCAGGTATGGGTGCATGGGCAGGCTCAACACCTCGGCCGCCAGTTGCTCCGAGACAGGCAGGCCACCCGGTGCGGCGGGGTAGTGCGCGTAGCCGGTCTGCTTGTGCAGGGGGATCGGATAGTAGATGGCCGTAGGGATGCCCTGGCTCTTGAGGTGAGCTGCCACACCGTCGCGGTTGGCCAGGCGGATCGTGTACTGCGCCCAGGACGATGTGGCTCCGGGCATCACGCGCGGCACGGTAGCAATGTCCTCCAGCGCGGCATTGTAGCGATCCGCGATGCGCTGGCGCGCAACCAGTTCGTCCTCGAAAATGGACAGCTTTTCCAGCAGAATCGCCGCTTGCAGCGTATCCAGCCGCCCGTTGAGGCCGATGCGCACGTTGTCGTACTTGTCCTTGCCCCCGCCGTGTACCCGCAGGGACTGCAGCACGTCCAGCATGCCGTCATCGTCGGTGAAGACGGCCCCGCCATCCCCGTAGCAGCCGAGCGGCTTGGCCGGGAAGAAGCTGGTGCCGGTTGCGTCGCCGAAGCAGCCGGTCTTCGTGTCGTTCAGTCGCGCCCCAAAGCCTTGGGCGGTGTCGGAAAGCACTTGAAGGCCGTGTTTCCGTGCGATGGGTAGGATTCGATCATAGTCTGCCGGCTGACCGAACAGATCCACCGGAATCACCGCGCGGGGCTTGAGCCCGCGCCGCTGCGCCTCGCCGATCGCCGATTCCAGGCTTTCCGCATCCATGTTGAAGGTGTCGGCCAGCACATCCACGAACACCGGCGTCGCGCCGACCAGGGCCACGACCTCCGCCGTGGCCACGAAGGTGAACGACGGAACGAGCACCGCATCGCCGGGTCCCACGCCCCAGGCCAACAGGGGCAGCACCAACGCGTCCGTGCCGCTCGCGCAGGACAACGCGTGCTTTGCGCCGCAGAACTCGGCCAGACGCGCTTCAAACTCGCGCACTTCCGGGCCCATGATGAACTGGCCATGCTCCAACACGCGGGCCATGGCTTGATCGATGCGCTTGCCAAGCCGTCGACGCTGGGCTTGCAGGTCAATGAAGGGTAGGCCACTCATAACGGGTCGCTCGTGGAATCGAAACTCATTGCACAGGCCGCTTGCATCGCGGTCGGCATCACCGTATCACGCGCAGGGCCTGCGAAGGTAACGGTGGCTGGCTCGTCACCACCCGTTGCGAATAGGAAGCTCACACCAGAAAGCCTTCACGCTCCAGGTACGCGATCACATCCTGTGCGGTTTCCTCAGGTGTCTGTTCGCTGGTCTCCAGCCGCAATTCGGGGTGCCCGGGCGGCTCATAGGGGTCGCTGATGCCGGTGAAGTGGGGGATCAGGCCGGCCCTTGCCTTTGCGTAAAGCCCCTTGCGGTCGCGCTGCTCGCACACCTCCAGCGGCGTTGCCACGTGCACCTCGATGAAGCCCCCTTGGGCGGAGATCAGCTCGCGTACCTGCCGTCGCGTTGCCGCGTAGGGAGCGATCGGCGCGCAGATGGCAATACCGCCATTCTTGGTGATCTCATTGGCGACAAAGCCAATGCGCAGGATGTTCAAATCGCGGTGCTCCCGCGAAAATCCCAACTCGCTGGAAAGCTGCTTGCGAACGACGTCGCCGTCCAGCAGGGTCACAGGCCGCTCACCGTGCTCCATGAAGCGGGCCGCCAGGATGCGTGCGATCGTGGACTTGCCCGCTCCGGAGAGCCCCGTGAAGAACAGGGTGAATCCTTGCCGGTGCCGGGGCGGAAACGACTTGCGCAGTTCGGCGATGACCTCCGGATACGAGAACCAGTCCGGAACCTCCACGCCCGCTCGCAGCCGGCGCCGCAGCTCCGTGCCGGAGATCGATTCGACCTGGTCCTCCGGACCGAGTTCATCGATCGGGTGGTACTGCGCGCGGTTCTTCACATACACCAGCTCCTGGAAGGCCACCATGCGGATGCCCACCTCCTCCTCGTGGTGCGCCATCAGGTCCTGCGCCTCATAGGGTCCGTAGAATGGCTTGCCCGTGGCGTCAGAGCCCGGCCCGGCATGGTCCCGTCCCACGATGAAATGCGTGCAGCCGTGGTTCCGGCGTATGATCGCGTGCCAGAGCGCTTCGCGCGGCCCAGCCATGCGCATGGCTAGGTTCAGAACGCTCAGCAGCACCGACTCCGGCGGGAACTTCCCCATAATGGCGCGATAGCAGCGCACCCGCACGTAGGGGTCGATATCTCCTGGCCGCGTGGGGCCCACGGCAGGGTGCAGCAGCAGGCGTGCCCCCACCTGCTCCGCAGCGCGCACCATCAGCTCTCTATGCGAGCGGTGCAAGGGATTGCGGGTCTGGAAGCCCACCACGCGATTCCACCCACGCCGGGCGAACTCCTCCCTGAGCTGGGCCGGCGTGCGGCGCAGCTCGTGGAAGTCGAAGTGCTGGGGCGCCTTGAGTCCTCGCACCTCCCCGCCCACGTAGACCGTGCTCCGCGTCTCCAGCAGGGGGCGCACGCCCGGATGCTGCGGGTCCGTCGTGCCGAAGACTGCCTGTGC
>DATFMP010000008.1:0-9155 GCA_035266845.1 bacterium | reverse complement strand
GTTCGCCCGCGAACGGCAGCCGGTGCAGGTTCGATTCCAGGAACTCAAGCGGCAGGTTGTGGGCCCCCGCCAAGTGGTGATCGCTGTACTCGTCCATGCCGCGCAAGTCGAGCACGTAGGAAGGCCGCGATTCCTTGCGCTTCTTCAGGAATTCTTCGACAGACACTTGCATGGAGCGTCCCCGCTGGTGGAGTGCTGACGCGCGCACGATCCCGGCGCCGCGCCCGAAATGCGCTTTGCGCACCAGTATATCGCGCCTTCGTCCATGGGGAAAGGCTGCGGTCACCGGCGGCGCACATCCGGCCCACTCCCCACGGACCGCACAAGGTCCAGCACCCACCCGCCGTGCCCTCCGTGCAACCCGGCTGGGCAGGCCATCCGGAGCCCCATGGCGCGACCCGGATGCGTATCATGGGCTCGCGGAGCCCGTCCATCGTGCATTCGCGGGATTGTCCTGTCGCCGCTATTCTGGTACAATTGTCCATAAATTATGCTATTTATGACAACCCACGGCGCCAGGAAGTGCGCTGGAAGGGAAATTGCGCGACGGGACCTGTTGTCTTAAAGTGAGGTGCCAGGAACACGTCCGGCCCACAGGGCGCAGCCAAGGAGGCCCGCCGCCCCGACAATCGACACCCGCAACCGATGGAAGCCATGATGAGCGCATCATCGTCCGCCGGTCAGACACGGGCGCAGCCGACCCAGCGCAAGGATTGGGACACGCTGATTGACGAACTGTTCGGCTCCGTGATCTCCGGCGCGCCGTTTGCCGTGGGCATCGCGACCAAGCACAAGGGATTCCTGGGCAACACGCTGAGGCTGCGGCTCAACCAGCGGTTTCCCAATCAGCAGGTGCCGCAGTACATCCGCAAGCGCTTCCAGGTGCCGCAACTTGACCGGCTGTTCCAGAGCGCCGAGGGACTGGAGCGCGATGCGGCGGGGGTCTACAAGGTGGTGGCGGACAACCTGGGGTTGCCCCGCAACTGCCTCCTGTACTGCTTCGAGAATCCGGGCGACAAGAACATGCGCGGCGTGCTGCTGTTCGGCGGGGAGCGCCTGGAAGGGCAGCTGGAAAAGCGGCTCGAGACCGCCGCGTCCATCCTGTCGGGCCCCGCGCGCTCATCGGCCCGTGGGGGGGTGGCCCTGGAGAGCCATGAACAGCTCGTGGCTGCGCTCAGCAAGCTGAACGTGAAGCGCCTGTTCGACTACGACATGGAGCTGCTGGCCCGCATCGTCAACGGGCTGGAGGAATCCAAGGAGGAGCTGCCCAAGCACCTCAAGCCGATCTTCAAGTCCGCCAGCGACTACATCATCAAGCACCGCGTCAAGCGGCGCCCCTAGCGCGCCGAACCCGATGCCCCTGCGCACCATCGGCATCCACAGCCCCGGCGACATGGGCGCCACCGTGGGCCAGGTGCTGGCCGCGCACGGGCTGCGCCCCATCGCCGCGCTGGAGGGACGCAGCGAGCGCACCCGCGCCCTGGCCGCGCGGGCGGGCGTGGAGGACGTGGGCTCGCTTGCCACGTTGGTGCGCGAATCGGACGCGATCCTCTCCATCCTGGTGCCGGCCGATGCCGTGGCGGCCGCGCAGCAGGTGGCCGCGGCCATGCGTGCCGCCGGCAGAGCCCCGCTCTACGTGGACTGCAACGCCGTCTCCGCGGAGACGGCCCGCGCCGTGGGCGAGGCCATCGCCACCGCCGGCGCGCCCTACGTGGACGCGTCCATCATCGGCCCGCCCCCGCGCGTGCCGGGCAAGACGCGCTTCTACGCCTCGGGAGCACACGCGGGGGCATTCGCCGCACTGGGCGCGCACGGACTGGACATCCGCGTGCTGGAGGGGCCCGTGGGGCACGCTTCCGCGTTCAAGACCTGCTACGCCAGCCTCACCAAGGGCCTGAACGCCCTGGGCGGCGTGCTCTTCACCTATGCCCACGCCATGGGCCTGCAGGGCCCGCTGGACGAAGAGCTGCGGCTGAGCCAGCCCGCGCTCTATCCGTGGCTGCAGCGCAGCCTGCCCACCGTGCCGCCCAAGGCGCACCGCTTCGTGGGCGAGATGGAGGAGCACGGCCGGGCCTTCGAGGCGGCCGGGCTGCCGGGCGGGATGATGCGGGGCGCCGCCGACGTCTACCGATTCATGGCGGGCACGTCCCTGGGCGCCGAGCGCCCCGAATCCCGCACGGAGCGCGGCCTGGACGACGTGGCCGCGGCCCTGGCCAAGGCCCTGGCGCCACCCAAGAACTAGCCAGAACCCCTTGCAAAGACATCCGGGGGATTTGCATCCCCCGGCTCTCCAATAAATTGGCCTGAATGCTGGTTGTGCCGGTTCGTGTCGTCGCGGCAGGCGCGGGGTTGAATCTGACAAGCCCGTAAAGCGGGGGTCCGGGGGAGCCTGCTCCCCCAGGTTTAACTGGGTTGGCCGTCAATTCGGTGCAGTGTCCGCTACGGCGCCGAGCCCTGCACGCGATAGCGCTCCACGAACACCTCATTCAGCGTGACGCCCAGGCCCGGACGATCGGGCACGGCCACTTCGCCATCCGTCACCGTGATGGGCTCCGTGGCCAGCTCGGCCTGCAGAGGGTTGTGCAGCAGGGAGTATTCCACGATGAAGGCGCTGGGCGAGGCCGCGCACACCTGCAGGCCAGCGGAGAACATCAGCGCCCCGCCCCACAGGTGCGGCGCCAGGCGGATCTGGTAGGTGGCCGCCAAGGCCGCGATGCGCATGCCCTCCGTGATGCCTCCGCAAATGGCCAGGTCGGGCTGGAACACATCCACGGCGCGCAGCCGGGCCAGCTCGTGGAAGTCGAAGCGCGTGAACTCGCTCTCGCCCGCGGCAATGGGGATGTCCGTGGTGGCGCGCACCTCGGCGCAGCCGCGCTTGTCGTCGCCGGAGACCGGCTCCTCCAGCCATTCCAGGCGTACGTCCGCCGCCTCACGGCAGAAGCGCTTGGCCTCGGCCACGCCGAAGGTACCGTGGGCGTCGGTCATGATGCCGATACTGTCTCCCAGGGCCTCGCGGGCCGCGCGCACGCGGCGCACGGAGGTCATCACGTCGCCATCCATGGCGCCCACGCGCATCTTCACGGCGCGGAAGCCGCCGCTCTCCACGTAGCCGGCCAGCTCGCGCCCGATGCCACGCTCGTCTGCCCAGCCGCCGGAGGCGTACGCGGGCAGCTTCGCATGCACCTTGCCTCCCAGCAGCCGGTGCACCGGGACGTCCAGCGAGCGCCCCAGGATGTCCCACAGGGCCATGTCGATGCCGCTGATCGCGGACACCGTGATGCCGCGTCGCCCCAGCACCGGAAACACGCGCCCGTGGCGCAGGGCATGGTGCGCGCGCGAGCCGTTGTACATCAGCTCCCACAGCCGGGCCACGTCCCGCGGGTCCTCGCCCACCAGCAGCGGAGCCAGCTCCTGCTCGATGGTGGCCACCAGCGCGGCCTGGCTGCCCAGGCTGCCCACGGAGGCCTTGGCCTCGCCCAGGCCCATGATGCCCGCGTCGGTCTCCACGCGCACCAGGGTCGTGTTGAACGACGTGTTGCGGCCGAAGTCGCTGGTGGAGGCCTTGTCCTCCGGGATGGGGACGTGCAGCCAGTCGGCGCGGATGCGGGTGATCTTCATGGGGGGCTCGCGAGCAGGACAGAGCGAGGCGGGGCGCCGGGAGCCCATCGCCCCGGCGCGCCCGCATTCGGATCGTTCTATCGCAAGCCGGCCCGCCCCGTCACCCGGAGCGGGCCCGAATTGCCGGACGGCCGCGGCAGGGCCTCAGGCCGAGGCTTTCAGGGCCTGGTCGAAGTCCGCGACGATGTCGTCGATGTGCTCCAGACCCACGGAGACGCGCACCATCTCCGGCGAGACGCCCGCGGCGGCCTGCTCCTCCGCGGAGAGCTGCTGGTGGGTGGTGGACGCGGGGTGGATCACCAGCGTCTTGGCATCGCCCACGTTGGCCAGCCGGCTGGCGAGCTGCACGGCATCGATGAACTTGGCACCGGCCGCCTGACCGCCCTTGATGCCGAAGGCCAACACCCCGCCGTACATGCCCGCCCGCAGATAGCGCTGGGCCAGCTTGTGCGAGGGGTGCTCCGGCAGGCCGGGGTAGCTCACCCAGTCCACCTGCTGGTGCTCCCGCAGCCACCGGGCCAGGGCCAGCGTGTTGGCGCAGTGGCGCTCCACGCGCAGGGAGAGCGTCTCCAGACCCTGCAGGAACAGGAACGCGTTGAACGGGCTGAGGGCCGACCCCTGGTCGCGCAGACCTTCCACCCGGGCGCGGATGGCGAAGGCGATGTTGCCGAACTGGGAGCCCTTGCCGAAGACCTCGTTGAAGTTGAGGCCGTGGTAGCTGGGGCTGGGCTCGGTGAAGAGCGGATACTTGCCGTTGCCCCAGTCGAAGCGCCCCGAATCCACGATGATGCCGCCGATCGACGTACCGTGGCCGCCGATCCACTTGGTGGCGGAGGCCACCACGACGTCCGCACCGTGCTCGATCGGCCGCGCCAGGTAACCCGCCGCGCCGAAGGTGTTGTCCACCAGCAGCGCGATGCCGTGGTCGTGCGCCACCTTGGCCACCGCCTCGAAGTCCGGCACGTTGAGCAGCGGGTTGCCGATGGTCTCCACGTAGAGCGCCTTGGTGCGATCGTCGATCAGCTTCGCAAAGCCCGCCGGGTCGTCCCCGTCCACGAACCTCACGTCGATTCCCAGCCGCGGCAGCGTCACCTTGAACTGGTTGTAGGTGCCGCCATACAGGTTGCTGGTGGAGACGATGTTGTCCCCGGCCTGGGCCACGTTGGTGATGGCCAGCATCTGCGCGGCCTGCCCCGATGCCGTGGCCAGCCCCGCCACGCCGCCCTCCAGCGCCGCCACGCGCTGCTCGAAGACGTCCGTGGTGGGGTTCATGATACGTGTGTAGATGTTGCCGAACTCCTGCAGGCCGAACAGCGAGGCCCCGTGTGCCGTATCGCGGAAGGCATATGAGGTGGTCTGGTAGATCGGCACCGCGCGGGCCCCGGTGGTGGGGTCCGGCTGCTGGCCGGCGTGGATCTGCAGGGTTTCGTAGCGGTGACCGTTCTGAGCCATGGTGCGTGCCTCCTCGCGTTCTCGTCGTGCCGGGCCGCCGCGCTTGCCTGGGATGCGCTCCCGAGGGCCGCGCGCATGATATTCGCATCGCTGTATGCTGATGTGATGATTCAGTTTCTAGCACGGCTTTTTCTGCCTCGCAAGAATAATCGTGTAAAATCAGCCCCTTACCATCACATGAGTGTGTGACAGCGCGGCAGCCCGCCTGCTGTGCGCGCCGGAGCCGGCGTCCTACCCAGGGGGTGCCGGCCCGCGACAAACCCCCGGCCCCTGCGCTATGGTGTCCGCACCGTGGCGCCGGGCCCCTGTGCGGTAAGCGGGCTTCAGGGCGGCGCCCACACCCCTTTGGCAAGCAGGAGGCACAGCAATGCAGATCTCTCTGGCAGGCAAGGCGGCACTCGTCACGGGCGGCAGCAAGGGACTGGGGCTGGCCATGGCCCGCACCTTCGCCCAGGCAGGCGCGGACTTGGCCATCGTGGCGCGCCGGCCGGACGTGCTGGCGGACGCGCAGGCGCAGATCGAAGCCGCTGCGCCTGGGTGCAAGGTGGTCGCCGTCGCCGGCGACGTGAGCCAGGCCGCGGGCATCCCGCCCGTGTGGGAGCAGGCCGTGGGCGGGCTGGGCAAGGTGGACATTCTCGTCAACAATGCGGGCACCTCGGCCACGGGCGCCTTCGAGAGCATCACGGACGAGCTGTGGCAGTCGGACTTCGAGCTGAAGCTCTTCGCCGCGGTGCGGCTGGCGCGGCTGGCCCTGCCGGGCATGAAGGAGCGGCGCTGGGGCCGCATCATCAACGTGCTCAACACCGGCGCCAAGGCGCCCCAGCCGGGCGGCGCGCCCACGGCGGTCACGCGCGCGGCGGGCATGGCGCTCACCAAGGTGCTGGCCGGGGAGTTCGCCCCGCACAACGTGCTGGTGAACGCGCTGTGCACGGGCATCCTGGTTACGGAGCAGTGGGAGAAGCGCCACCAGACCCGCGCGGCGGACCTCTCCTTCGAGCAGTTCGTGACGGAGCAGGGCCAGCAGGTGCCGCTGGGGCGCATGGGCGACCCGCAGGAATTCGCCAACTTGGCCTGCTTCCTGGCCTCGGATGCGGCCTCGTACATCACCGGCTGCGCCATTAACGTAGACGGCGGCCGCTCGCCCGTGGTGTAGCCGGCGGCGACACGCAAGTCGAACCCTGCCGAACCGAGCCAAGGCGAACCCACCTCTCATCCGTGAGAAGCGCCATGATCAAGATGGTCTACTGCCTGCGGCGCCAGCCGCACCTGACGCCGGAGCAGTTCCGGGACTACTGGCTGAACACCCACGGCCCGCTGGTGCGCGATGCGGCCGGGCTGCTCAACATCCGCCGCTATGTGCAACACCACCCCAGCCACGGGGAGCTCAGCGAGGCCATGCGCGCCAGCAGGGGAGCACCGGAGCCCTACGACGGCGTGGCCGAGATCTGGTTCGACAGCGTGGAGGCCATGCAGGCGCCCGCGAAATCGCCCGAGGCGCGGGCCGTAATGCGCGCCATCCGCGAGGACGAGGCGACGTTCATCGACCAGGCCCGCTCGCCCGCCTGGCTGGGCGAGGAGCACGTGCTCGTGCAGAGCTGATCCGCCGGCCCGCCATGCGCACCATCGCCCTGCCCGACCCACCGCGCGGCTCGTCCTACGCGATGCTGTGGGTGTTCGGCGTCGCCTTTGGCCTCATCGAGGCCGCCGTGGTGGTGTACCTGCGCGCGCTGCTGGGAGAGACGGGCGACAGCCTGTTCCCCATGCGGCTCGGCCTCGAACCGCTGCAGGCGCACGCCCTGCAGGTGGAGCTGGCGCGCGAGGTGGCCACGCTGGCGCTGATGCTGGCGCCGGCCTGGCTGTTCCACCCGCGCCCGTTTCTGCGCTTTCTGGCCTACATGCTGGTGTTCGGCGCGTGGGACCTCAGCTACTACGCGTTCCTGAAGGTGTTCCTGGGCTGGCCCGCCGGCCTGCTCACCTACGACATCCTGTTCCTGCTGCCCACGGTGTGGGTGGCCCCCGTGCTGTGTCCCGTGCTGATCTCGCTGGCCATGATCGCCTTCACGACGGCGTACCTGTGGCTGGCGCGCACGCGGCCCCTGCTTGCCCCAGGTCGCGTGCAGTGGGCGGTGCCGCTGCTGGGTGGGGCGCTGGTGCTGGTGGCCTTCATGCGCGATGCGGGACACTACCTGGGCGGCGGGCTGCCGCCGCGCTTCGCCTGGGCGTGGTTTCTGGCGGGCCTTGCCCTGGCGGTGGCCGGGGGCGCACACTTCCTGTATGATTTCGCGCGCTCGCCCCGGCGGCGCATCACCTGAGCGATTCCCCAACCGGAGCCAGACGCCCATGCCCCCGCTCGGCCCCCGCTTCACCCGCCGCACCCTGCTGCGCGCAGGCGCCGGCGCCTCCCTGGCCGCCGCGCTGGGGACGACCGTGCTGCCCCGCGAGGCCCAGGCGATCGACTGGGAGGGCCTGTTCTCCAAGCGCATGCCCAACGAGGGCGGCAAGGTGAAGGAACTGGTGGGGCAGGCCTCCGCGAACGGCAAGGCGCTGCGCGTGGGCGACAAGGTGGCCTCCGGCGCGCTGGTGAAGGTGGCCCCCGGCGGGCGCTGCGTGGTCTCCCTGGAGGACGGCTCCATCTTCACCGTGTTCGGCGGCTCTACCCTGGAACTGCTGCTGAGCGAGATGAGCGCGGGCGTGCTGAACCTGGTGGCCGGCGCCCTGCTGCTGGTGGTGAACACGGGCGGTCGCTATCTGGTGGCGGGCAGCACGGCCAGCTTCGGCATCAAGGGCACCGTGGTGTACCGGCAGGTGTTCAGTCCGGAGCAGCACACGGGCCAAAGCATGGACGGGCTGGTGCAGATTCCCACCGGCTTCAGCGACTACTTTTGCACCTGCCACGGCCAGGTAGAGTGGCTGCTCAGCGGGCGCAACACACCCTATGCCCAGACCAACGCGCAGCACCACGACGCTTACTACGTCAACCCGGCGGACCCCACCGTGCGGCTGCACGCGCCCATGCTCAATCACAACGACGAGGAGATCCGGCGCCTGGTGGACATGCAGGAGGGCACCAAGCACGAAATCTCCTGGCTGCGCTCGTAATGTTGTGTCTTGAAAGGCACGCCGGCCATGGGGGCTTTGCCCCCATACCCCTACCAGGGAGCAAGCCCCCTGGCCCCCCCACTCGCCAACATTACTTCACCCCGCAGAACGGCACGACGCATGGAAAAGGGCACCCTCATCATCGGCGGCGGGCTGATCGGCCTGTCCATCGGCTGGAAGTTGCGCCTGCGCGGCGAGCCGGTCACGCTGCTGGAACGCGGCGAGACGGGCCGCGAGGCCTCCTGGGCCGGCGCGGGCATGCTGGCGCCCGTGGGCGAGGTACACTTCCAGGAGGACCTCAACCTGCGGCTGGGCCAGGAGAGCCTGCGGCTCTATCCGGACTTCGTGGCCGAGGTGGAGGCGTACACGGGCCGCAGTGTGGGATTCCGCATGGAGGGCGGCATGAAGGTCTCCCTGCACGCGGACGACACGGCGGAGCTGCGGCACCTGTTCGAGTATCAGCAGAAGCTGGACCTGCCCGTGCGCTGGCTGAACGGCCGCGAAGCGCAGGAACTGGAGCCCGCGCTCTCCCACAACGTCGTGGCCGCGCTGCACATCCCGGCGGACTATCAGGTGGACAACCGCCTGCTGGTGGACGCGCTCAAGGCGGCCTTCGTGAAGGCCGGCGGCACGCTGCACGAGCACACGCCCGTGGACGAGGTGCGCCTGCTGGACGACGGCCCCCCGGCCGTGGTGGCCGGCGGCCGCGAGTGGCGCCACGAGCACCTGCTGCTGGCCGCGGGGAGCTGGTCCGGGCTCATCCCCGGGCTGGACGGCGCCCTGCGGCCCTGGGTGCGCCCGGTGAAAGGGCAGATGCTCGCGATCCGCGCGCCGGAAGGCTGGCTGCGCCACAACCTGCGCACGCCGGACGTGTACGTGGTACCGCGCGGCGACGGCCGGCTGGTGGTGGGCGCCACGGTGGAGGAGATGGGCTTCAACCGCGACCAAACCGTGGGCGGCGTGTTCGAGCTGTTACGCGGCGCCTG
>DATFMP010000007.1:0-18485 GCA_035266845.1 bacterium | reverse complement strand
GCCTCGGAGGGCGGGCTGCGCAGCACGAACCAGTAGAAGGCGTGCGGGCCCAGGGTGAGCAGGTAGGGCCAGTCGCCGATGGGCGGAAAGCGGTTCATGCCGAACAGCTCCACGGGCACCATCCCGCTGTGCGCCTGCAGGTCCAGCTCCACGGCCTGCACGAAGCGCGACAGGTTGGCCACCACCAGCAGCACCTGATCCTCCGAGCGCCGCAGGAAGGCCAGCACCTTGGGGTTGGCCGGCGTGAGGAAGACCATGTCGCCCCGCCCGAAGGCCGGGTAGCGCTTGCGCAGGGAGATCAGGCGCTTCATCCACCACAGCAGCGACTGCGCATTGTTCTGCTGCGTCTCCACGTTGACCGCCTCGTAGTGGTACTCGGGGTTCATGGTCACGGGGAGGAACAGCAGCTGCGGGCTGGCGCGGGAGAAGCCCGCGTTGCGGTCCGGGCTCCACTGCATGGGCGTGCGCACGCCGTTGCGGTCGCCCAGGTAGATGTTGTCGCCCATGCCGATCTCGTCGCCGTAGTAGATCACCGGCGTGCCGGGCAGGGCGAACAGCAGCCCGTTCATCAGCTCGATCTTGCGGCGGTTGTTGCTGAGCAGCGGGGCCAGCCGGCGGCGGATGCCCAGGTTGATGCGCGCCGTCTGGTCGTGGGCGTACATGCGGTACATGTAGTCGCGCTCCTCGTCGGTGACCATCTCCAGGGTCAGCTCGTCGTGGTTGCGCAGGAACAGGGCCCACTGGCAGTTCTGCGGAATGGCCGGGGTCTCGTCGAGGATCTCGATGATCGGGTAGCGGTCCTCCATCTGAATGGCCATGAACATGCGCGGCATGATGGGGAAGTGGAACGCCATGTGGCACTCGTCCCCGCTGCCGAAGTAAGCCACGGAGTCCTCGGGCCACTGGTTGGCCTCCGCCAGGAACATGCGGTTGGAGAAGCGGCTGTCCACGTGCTCCCGCAGCTCGCGCAGGAAGTCGTGCGTCTCGGGCAGGTTCTCGCAGTTGGTGCCCTCGCGCTCGTAGAGGTAGGGCACGGCATCCAGCCGCATGCCGTCCACCCCCAGCTCGAACCAGAAGTCCATCACGCGGAACATGGCCTTGCGCACCGCCGGATTGTCGAAGTTCAGGTCCGGCTGGTTGGAATAGAAGCGGTGCCACAGGTGGGCCTTGGCCACCGGGTCCCAGGTCCAGTTGGAGCTCTCGAAGTCCTTGAAGATGATGCGCGCGTCGGAATACTCCTGCCCCGTGTCGCTCCACACGTAGAACTTGCGCCAGGCGCTGCCCGGCCGCGCGCGCCGCGACTTCTGGAACCACGGGTGCTGATCGGAGGTGTGGTTCAGCACCAGCTCGGTGATGACGCGCAGGCCGCGCTTGTGGGCCTCGCGCAGGAACACCTTGAAGTCGTTGAGCGTGCCGCACTCCGGGTGCACGCGCGTGTAGTCCGCGATGTCGTAGCCGTCATCGCGCAGGGGCGAGACGTAGAACGGCAGCAGCCACAGCGCGGTGACGCCCAGGTCCTGCAGGTAGTCCAGCTTCCCGGTGAGCCCCTGGAAGTCGCCGATGCCGTCGCCATTGCTGTCCGCGAACGAGCGGACGCGCACCTCATAGATGATGGCGTCCTTGTACCAGAGCGGATCGTCCGGCAGCGCCGGTGGTTGCCTGCTCCTCATGGATGCCTTCGTTCCACGCGTAGAATGTGCGCCGGCTCCGCCTGCGGGTCCAGCCGGATGAAGTTCGACGCGCCCCAGGTGTAGCGCGCGCCGGTGAGCAGATCGTGCACCTCGTAGGCGCCCACGGGCTCGTCCGCGATCACGTCCGGCGGCACGATGGCCGTGCAGGCCTGCGGGGTGTGGGGGTCCAGGTTCACGGCGATCAGCAGCACGTTGTCCCGGGCCGCATCGCTCTTGGCGTAGAACAGGATCTGGTCGTTGTCCGTGGCCAGGAAGCGCAGGTTGGTCAGCTCCTGCAGCGCCGCGTTCTGGCGGCGAATCGTGTTCACGCGCGCGATGAACTCGCGGATGTTGCCCGGCGCGTTCCAATCACGCACCTTGATCTCGTACTTCTCCGAGTTGAGGTATTCCTCCGTGCCCGGCACCGCCTCGTTCTCGCACAGCTCGTAGCCGCTGTAGATGCCGTAGGACGGCGACAGCGTGGCGGCCAGCACCAAGCGCAGCTTGAAGGCCGGGCGCCCGCCGGTCTGCAGCACCTCGTGCAGGATGTCCGGCGTGTTGGCGAAGAAGTTGGGACGGAAGTAGGCCGCGCGCTCCGGGTCGGTCAGCTCCGTGAGGTACTCGGTGAGGTCCCACTTGTGGTTGCGCCAGGTGAAGTAGGTGTACGACTGCGTGAAGCCCACCTTGGCCAGCGCTTTCATCACCTTGGGCCGCGTGAAGGCCTCGGAAAGGAAGATCACCTCCGGGTGCGCCTGCTGGATGCCGCCGATCACCCACTGCCAGAAGGCCAGCGGCTTGGTGTGCGGATTGTCCACGCGGAAGATCTTCACGCCGTGGCCCACCCAGAACTCCATCACGTCGCGAATCTCGTCCCAGAGCGCCTGCCGGTTCTCCGTGTCGAAGTTCATGGGGTAGACGTCCTGGTACTTCTTGGGCGGATTCTCGGCGTACTTAATGGTGCCGTCCGGGCGGTGGTAGAACCACTCCGGGTGTTCGCGCACCCAGGGATGGTCCGGCGAGACCTGCAGCGCGAAGTCCAGCGCCACCTCCATGCCCAACGTTTCCGCCGTGGCCACGAAGCGGTCGAAGTCCTCCAGCGTGCCCAAGCGCGGCTCCACGGCCATGTGCCCGCCGTCCTTGCTGCCGATGGCCCAGGGACTGCCCGGGTCATCCGGCGCGGCCCGCAGCGCGTTGTTGCGCCCCTTGCGGTGGGTGGTGCCGACGGGGTGGATGGGCGGCAGGTACACCACGTCGAAGCCCAGATCGCGGATGTCCGGCAGGCGCCGCGCCGCATCGGCGAAGGTGCCGTGCTCGCCCGGCACGGGGCCCTGGGAGCGCGGGAACAGCTCGTACCATGCCCCGAACAGCGCGCGCGGCCGATCCACCACCAGCTCCAGGAACGGCTCGTACGCTGTCGCCCCGAAGCGCGGCTGCGTGGCGGCCACGGCGGCCAGCAGCGCGGGGGCCTCGGCGATGGCCAGGGCCGCCGCGCCCGGATTGTCGGCGGCCGGCGTGCTGGTGCCGGCGCCGGCTGTCGCCGCGCCAGGGTTGTCGGCGGCGCTCTTGCGGGCGCCCGTGCGCTTGCCGGCGGCTTTGGTTGCGGTCTTGGCTGTGGACGTGGCTGTGGACTTGGCTGCGGCGGCCGCACCGCCGTCGGCCGTCCAGGCGCGCAGGGCCTGCACCGCCTCGCGCAGGGTCCGCGCGTACGCGCCCTTGGCGCCGTCCACGAACGATTCCAGCAGCGTGGTGCCCTCGATGACCTCGCTGGCGACGGGCTCGGCCACCGCCACGCGCTTGCGCAGGTCCTCCAGCCAGGAGGCATAGACGTCCGTCCAGGCCTCCACCGTGAACTCGTAGCGGGTATTCTCGGGCAGGTACATCTCGCCGCGCCAACGGTCGTTCACCAGCGGCTCCATCGGCGCCTCCGTGAAGCGCTGCTCGCCCTTGCGCCGCCAGCGCACCGCGGCGCGCAGCACCTCGTGGCCATCGCGGAAGATATCCGCCTCCACCACGCAGGGGCGGCCCGCCACCCACTTGGCGGGGTAGCGGCCCTGATCCACCGCGGGGGTGATCGCTTCGATGAGGATGTGCTGGTTCATGGGCGCATCGTCAGGTTGTGCGATCATCGATACGGCCATAAAGCCGCACCAGGGCCGCCAGCCGCTCGGCCAACTCGTCCGTCAGGGCGTCCGGCGCCAGCCGCCAATCCCAGTTGCCGCGGGCGACGCCGGGGCGGTTCATGCGGGCTTCGTTGCCCAGCCCCAGCAGATCCTGCACGGGCACCATGGCCAGGTTCGCCACGGAGAGGTACGCCAAGCGGATCAGCGCCCAGTGCACTGGGGTATCCGGGCCGCCGGGCTGGCCCAGGTAGTCCAGGGCGCGCTGCACTTCCGCACGCAGGGGGCGGCCGCGCCGTGCATGGGCCCAGCCGACGGCTGTGTCGTTGTCGTGCGTGCCCGTATAGACCACGCCGTTGCGGTCGTGATTGTGCGGCAGATGCGGGTTGGCCGGGTCGTTGCCGCCGAACGCGAACTGGAGCACGCGCATGCCCGGCAGGTCGAACAGTTCCCGCAGCGCCGTCACGGCCTGCGTGACAATGCCAAGGTCTTCCGCGATCAGGGGCAGGCGGCCGAACTCGGCCTGGAGATGCTTCAGGAAGTGCGCCCCTGGCCCAGGGCGGAAGCGCCCGTGGCGAGCGGTGCGCTGCCCGCCTGGAATGGCCCAGTATCTTACGAATCCGATGAAGTGGTCAAGGCGCACGGCGTCGAAGCGTCGCAAAGTCGCCCGCAGCCGGGCGCTCCACCAGGCATAGCCGGTGGCCCGGTGGCGGGGCCATTTGTAGAGCGGATTGCCCCACCGCTGACCGTTGGCGCTGAAGGCATCCGGCGGCACCCCGGCCATGATGGGCAGCCGCCCGTGGCGATCCATGTGGAACAGGTCCGGGTGCGCCCAGGCATCCGCGCTGTCGTGCGCCACAAAGATGGGCACGTCGCCCAGCAGCGCCACGCCCCGCGCCCGGCAGTGCGCGCGCAGCGCCTGCCACTGGCGGTGGAACTGGTACTGCAGAAAGGTGCGGAAGCGGATCTCCTCCGCCAGCTCTCGCCGCGCGGCGCGCAGGGCCGCGGGGCGCCGCACCCGCACGGGCTCCGGCCACTCCATCCAGCGCGCGCCGCCCTGCGCTTGCTTGATGGCGGCGAACAGGGCGTAGTCCTCCAGCCAGTCCGCCTCCGCCGCGCAGAAGGCCGCCCAGCGCCGCCGCTCGGCCGCGCGGGCCCCGGCCTCATAGCGCGCGAAGGCCCGCCGCAGACGCGACTCGCGGAAGCGCAGGGCGCGGGCATAGTGGGCACGGCCGGGGTGGTCGCGGGAGGGCGGGGCGGCCTCGGCGGGCGTCAGCCAGCCCTCGCGCACCAGCGGCTCCAGCGCGATCAGGTGCGGCGCCCCGGCGAAGGCGGAGAGCCCGGTGTAGGGCGAGTAGCCCTCGCCCACGGGGTGCACCGGCAGCATCTGCCACCAGCGCTGCCCCGCCGCCGCCAGGAAGTCCACGAAGCGGTAGGCTTCCGCTCCCAGGTCGCCATTGCCATAGGCGCCCGGCAGGGAGGTGGGGTGCAGCAGCACCCCGGCGGCGCGCTCGGTCAGCGTGGGCAGTGCGGTCATGCGATGCGCTCCAGCAGGGCCACGGGCAGGTGGGCAAACACCCGCGCCAGGGGAAAGATGAGGCGGTGGGCCTCCCGCTGCGGCGTCAGCTCCTGCCCCGTCAGCACATCACGCCACGTGCCGCCGGGCAGGCCGCGCGCGCCCTCCAGCACGGTATCGCCCCACACGGCCTTGCCCACGGGCAGCGCGAAGGGCGCGGCCGCGCCCCCCGGCAGGCCCAGGAAGAAGCGCCCCACCGCGGCCACCAGCGCCGTGCGCCCGCGCGTGCGGGCAAAGGCGATGGCGTGCCGCTCGCGCTCGCCGCGCACGGCCAGCGGCCGGTAGTCGCTGCCGGAGAAGAGCGCTTGGCGTCGAGTGCGCAAGGCCAGGCCCTGGCGGATCACGTGCAGCTTGATGCGCCCGTCCGGGCCGGTGGCCAGCAGCGACGCGGCCGCCGCGGGCGTGGGCGGATCGGGCAGGGCCTCCAGCAGTTCGCGGCGCCGCTGGAAGTCTACCGGGCGGCGGTTGTCCGGATCCACCAGGCTGAAGTCCCACAGCTCCGTGCCCTGGTAGAAGTCCGGCACACCGGGCAGCGCCAGCTTCAGCAGCGTCTGGGCCAGCGAGTTGTGCAGCCCGGCGCGCTGCAGGGGCGCCAGGAAGGCCTCCACCTGCTCCGGGAAGGGATTGTCCCGCGCGGGCGCCAGCAGGTGGGCCACGAAGCGCGCGAGGGCTTCCTCGTAGGCCGCGTTGGGCTCGGTCCAGCTCGTGTGGCGCTTGGCCTCGCGCACGGCCTTCAGCAGGTAGGCGGCGATGCGCTCGGCGAAGCCGGCCCACTCCACGTCCGCCCGCCCGCCCAGGGGCCACGCACCCACCAGGGTCTGGTAGAGCAGATACTCCGTGATGGGATCGGGCACGGTGAGGTCGCCCACCGGCGTGCGGTGCCGCGCATTGAGCCGCTGCCAGTCGTGGAAAGCGGCCTCCCACTGCTCCGGCACCTCGGACAGGGCATTCAGGCGGGCGCGCACGTCCTCCCCGCGCTTGGTGTCGTGAGTGGCGGTGGCGGAGAGCGCGTGCGGCCAGCGCCGCGCCCGCGAGCGATTCCAGGCGTGGAAGGCCTCGCGGTTGATGCCGAACGTGGCGGGGTCGCCGCCCACCTCGTTCAGCGAGACCAGCGGCACGTAGCGGTAGTACGCCGTGTCCTCCAGGCCCTTGGCCATGGCCGCGCCGGTGAGCTGCTGGAAGCGCGTCACCCACGCCTGCGCCGCCCGGGCCGCCCGCGGCAGCGCCTCAGCCGGATGGGCCAGCAACGCCCCCAGCCAGTCCACCAGGGTCGGGTCCAGCTCGCCCCGGCGGCGCCGCACCTCGGCCAGCGCGACGGCGAGCCAGTGACTGTCCTCGGTGGAGGCGGGGCCGCCATCGGCCACGTAGGTGCGGTAGACCGGCATGCACGTCGCCAGCGCCTCCAGCGCGTTGCGCCAGGTATCCGGCCCCACCTCCCGCCAAGCCTCCGTGCCCGCGGCCAGGGCCTGCAGGCGCCGGGCGAGCCGAGCCACGTCGCCCGCCAGCGCGGTGCGCAGCACGAGGCGCTTGCCCGCGTGCACGTGCTCGGCGAAGGGCTCCGCATCGCCGGTGCAGCGGGCGTAGGCGGCGCGGAAGGCGGCGGCGTGGGTGGTGTCCACCTGCACGGCGTTGAGCCGGTAGAGCATGTCGTAGCCCGTGCCGCCCTCCACGGGCCAGTCCCCGCGGCGCCGCTCGCCGGGGTCGAGGATCTTCTCCACCACCACGTAACCCCCGGCGGGGCCCTGCAGCCGCCTGCGCTCGCCGTGTCCGTCCGGCACGCGGGCCAGGGCCGCGTGCAGCGCACGCCGCAGCCGGCGCAGGTAGCCCGCCGGGTGCGCCAGCCCGTCGGGATGGTCGATGCGCAGACCCTGCACGGAGCCCGCCGCCACCAGTTCCAGCACGCGGGCGTGGGTGGCGGCGAACACGCGCGGGTCCTCCTGGCGCAGCCCAGCCAGTTCCGTGATGTCGAAGAAGCGGCGGTAGTTGAGGCGCTGCCCGGCCTCCTGCCAGTACGCCAGACGCCACGCCTGACCCTCCAGCAGCCGCGCCCAGCGGCCCCGCGCGGGGTAGTCCGCGGCCTCGGCGGCCAGGGCGTCCAACTCCGCACCCAGCGCGGAGAGCAGGGCGGGATGCTCGGCCAGCAGGCGCGCCAGCCGCATCTGCGCGGCCTGCCACAGGCCCAGCACGCGGGGGGAAAGTGGCCGTGTCACGGCAGCCGGGGGCCGGAAGCGGCGCAAGCCGGCCAGCAGGGCGCTCAGCTCCGCGCGCTCCGGCGCGGGCACGCCACGCCGCCACGTCAGCGGCGTGAGCACCCGGGACCAGCTATGGGGCGCCAGGGGCCAGCGGTGCTCGTGATAGGCCACGGCCAGGGCACCATCCGCACACACGACGCGCAGCTCGCCGGCGGCCAGCACCTCCGGCAGAGGTTGCCCCAGCAAGGGCAGCAGCACGCGCCCGGCCAGTGCGGGATCAGGGGGGTCCCAGTCGATATCGAAGCAGATGGCCCGCGGCGAGCCGCGGCCGTGGGTCAGCACGTCCTGCCACCACGGGTTCTCGCCGCCCACCACGCACAGGTGGTTGGGCACGATGTCCAGCAGCAGGCCCAGCCCCGCCTCGCGCAGGGCGGCATCCCAGACGGCGAAGCCGGCATCGCCGCCCAGCTTGGGGTCGAGCTGGGTGGGGTCCACCCCGTCGTAACCGTGGGCGCTGCTGCTGCGGGCCCGCAGGATGGGCGACGCATAGCAGTGGCTCACCCCCAGCGCGGCCAGGTAGTCCGTCAGCCCCGCCGCCGCCGCGAAGGGCAGCGTGCGGCCAAGCTGCAGGCGATAGGTGGCCCTGGGCGCGGAGGGTGCGACGCTACGAACGGAAGCGGGCATCGAGAATCGCGGGAGGCCATGACGACTGCGAGAGGACCCGAGCCCCCTGCACACGGGGGCGAGGCGCGACCGCGACCCGGATGGGCCAGCGCGGCAGCACCTGCCCGCAAGTATAGCAGAATCCGGGGGGGCTCCAAATTTCCCCCGCAGAATCTCCAACATCTGCCCCTATGCTGCAGATATGCGCTGGGGGGAGCGCCCCCGGACCCGGCACGGCCTGCCCCGCAGCGGACGCAGCACCCCGCCGAGGCAACCCATCCACCGGCACGGCACCGAACCCGCCGCAAATCAAGCAAGAAGGAGCGAGACCCCCCGCATGGCCCAACCACCCACCGAACGCCGCAGACACCCGCGCCGCGAATACCGCGCCGAGCTGCAGTACCGCCCGTCCGCCGCGCACCCAGCCCAGGCCCTGGACATCTCCGAATCCGGCATGGCCTTCGAAGCCGATGCGCCGCTGGAGATCGGCACCCCCGTCGAGCTGTTCCTGATTAGCGGCAACGTGCAGGTCAATGCCGTGGTGCGGCACTGCGAAGCCAACAACGGTGGCCGCTGCCGCATCGGCGTGGCCTTCGAGAAGCTCGAACCGGAGCTGGTGCAGGTGCTCACCGCCGCCTGGAAGGCCGGGCACGACTGAGGAGGCGGGGGGCTTCTGTCCGCCCCGGCCGCTAGCGGTAGAAGTGGGGGTCGCGGGCCAGGTCGCGCACGATGTTCTTGTGGTGCGCCTCCACGGTGCCGCCGCCGATCTCCAGCAGCTTGGCGGCGCGCCACATGCGCTCCACGTTGTACTCGCCCACGTAGCCGTTGCCCCCCAGCACCTGGATGGCCCGGTCCGCCACGTTCTTGGCCATGGTGGCCGTGAAGAGCTTGGCGGCGTCGGTCTCCATGCGGTGCCCGGGCGCATCGAGCCGGATGCGGCGCGCCACGTCGTACACGAACGCCCGGCCCACCATGAACTCCGCGTAGGACTCCGCGATGTGGCGCTGGATCTGCCCGAAGCGGTTGATGGGCTCGCCGAAGGCCTGGCGCTCTATGGCGTAGCCGTTCATCACGTCCAGGCAGCGCCGGGCGATGCCCAGGGACATCGCGGCCAGGGTGAGGCGCTCGATCTCCAGGTTGCGCATCATGTGTAGCAGCGAGTCGCCCTCCTCCCCCAGCCGGTTGGCCACCGGCACCGCGCACTGATCGAACACCAGCTCGGCCGTGGGCGAGCTGCGCGTGCCCAGCTTGTCCTTGATGCGCTGGCCGAGCGAGAAGCCGGGCGTGCCCTTCTCCACCACGAAGCTGGAGATGCGCCCGCCCGTCTTGGCGTAGACCAGGAACAGGTCGCCCAGCTCGCCATCGTCCACGGCGCCGTTGGTGATCCACATCTTGCGGCCGGTGATGCGGTAACCGTCGCCCTCGCGCACGGCGGTGGTGCTCATGGCCTGCACGTCCGTGCCGGCATCCGGCTCGCTCATGCACATGCCGGCCACCCACTCGCCGGAGACCACCTTGTCCAGGTAGCGCCCGCGCTGCTCGTCATTGGCGTTGCGGAAGAAGTTGTTCACGAACAGCATGCTGTGCGCCAGGTAGGACAGCGTCAGGCCCGGATCGCTGGCGGATAGCTCCTCGTGCGCCACCACGGCCGCCACCGCGTCCATGCCCGCCCCGCCGTGGGCCTCCGGCACGGTGATGCCGAGCAGCCCCAGCTCGCCCAGCCGCCGGAACAGCGCGCGGTTGAACTTCTCCGCCCGCTCGTACTCCAGCGCCTGCGGCTCCACCTCGCGCTCGGTGAAGCGGCGCACGGTCTGGCGCAGCAGCGCCACCTCCTCGGTCGGGTCGTACAGGTCCACGCCCGGGGCGAGCTGGGCGACGGCGGCTTGGGTGGACACGGCGGGGCTCCTCTTCCGGCAGGTTGCGCGCCGACCGGCCCGGCGCGGGTGCGTGGCCCCATTGTCGGTCAACGGGCCCCGCTTTTCCAACGCCACCCATACCAGACCGGCGTGCGGCTGGTAAGGCCGCATCTGCCCGCGTGGAGCCCTGGCGCGGGCAGGCGCCCTTGCCTCCAGGCGGGCGTGGGCACACCCTGGAAGCCGCCGTCGCGGAGCAACCCGCCCGGGCCGGCGGTGTGTAAGAAGGTTACAGACCGGCGGGCCGCATGGGCCGTATTCTGATCTACAGAGAACAGCTCAGGTGACACCGCGGCCCAGGTTTGGGCGGGGGGCGCGCCTGGCAATATCGAGTAGAGGAAGCGCTATGACCGGCAACGGCTCCAATCCAACGCTGCTTGAACTGACGGACCAGACCTTCGAAACGGAGATCATCGACGCGGGGCAGCCCGTGCTGGTGGACTTCTGGGCGCCCTGGTGCGGCCCCTGTCGTGCCGTAAGCCCGACCATCGCCGAGCTGGCCGATGACTTCGAGGGCCGCGTAAAGGTGGCCAAGCTGAACGTGGACGAGAACCAGGGCGTGGCCGCCGCGCTGCGCATCATGTCCATCCCCACCGTGGCCCTGTTCGAGGGCAACAAGGTGCTGGACGTGCGCGTGGGTGCCTATCCCAAGGCGGAATACGCCGCCATGCTGGAAAAGGCCCTGACCAAACCCCAGGCCTGATCCGCCTTACCTGACCGCCGCGGATGCGCCGGGCTGCTTGCGGAGGGCTGCCCGGCGCGTCGCGCGCGCGCTACCGACCCAGGCCCTATGGAATCGTTCGGATTTCTCGCCTTCCTGGTGATCTACCTGGTGCTGCAGGTGTGGGTGCTGCCGCGCGCCGGCGTTTCCACCTGAGCGGCCCCTGCCCGCGTCCGCGTGCCGGACGAGCCCAAGGCCGCACCGCAGGACCCCCAGCTTATCGACCCGCCCGCGCCCAAGGCGTAGCGGCGGGACGCAGGGCCGCGTCTGCCTGACGCAGGCCCCCACATCCCCCATTGTCCGCTCTTGTCCGTGGCCCCCGTGCCCGGCATGGGCTATACTGCCCTTGCCCGCGAACCCTTGGGGGACGCGGCCTGGCGCCCCGTGCGGGCGATTTTGCGAAACGAAGCCGATTGCCCGGTCGCCCGATGTCCGATACGCCCCCCGGCACCCCGCTGACGCCCGCGTTCTTCGATCGCGACGTGCAGGTGGTGGCCTGCGACCTGCTGGGCAAGCTGCTCTGGCGCGAGGTGGAGGGGCAAGCGCTGTGGGCCTGCATCGTGGAGACGGAGGCCTACTACCTGGACGAGAAGGCCAGCCACGCATCGCTGGGCTACACGGAGAAGCGCAAGGCGCTCTTCATGCCCCCCGGCACGATCTACATGTACTATGCGCGTGGGGGCGACTCATTCAATGTGAGCTGCGCCGGGGCCGGCAATGCCGTGCTGATCAAGGCGGCGCACGTGCCGCCGGAGCACCCGGGGGCCGCGGCGGTGATCGCCGCCATGCAGCGCCGCGTGCCGCTGCCCTCCGGCAAGCCGCGGCCGCCGGGGCGCGTATGCTCCGGGCAGACGCTGCTGTGCAAGGCGCTGGGCCTGCGCGTGCCCGATTGGGACGGCGTGCCCATCGGCACGGGCGGCCTGCGCCTGCTGGACGTGGGCTGCCGCCCACGGGCCGTTGTGCGCACGACGCGGCTGGGCATTCCGCCGGGCCGCGACGGGCACCTGCCCTATCGCTTCATCCGGGCGGAGCACGCGGCGCACGCCACCGTGAACCCCCTGCGCGGCCGGCGGCTCGAAGGACAGGACTGCCAGGTGCTGCCCGTGCCGCCCGGGCCCGAACCGCCGGATTGGGCCGGGCTGCTGGGACTGCCGGCACCGGCACCGGCCTCGCAAGGCGCATAGCCGAACGCGTCCCGGCGGGCGATCGAGGTTGCAATGTCCCGGGTGGGGTGGTACGTGTAACCCAGATTTCCAAGCTCAGCCGTAGACCCACCTCGAACCGACTACCCTGCTGAAACTCTTCAGAAAAGGATCGGCAATGAAGACTTGCAAGCTATGGGCTTCCCTCCTCTTGGTGGCGGCCTTGCTGCTGCCCGCCGGAATCGCGTTCAGCCAGGGCCGCATGGCGGACATCCAGGACGCGAAGAAGCTGATGGACACCAATCCGACGACGAACAATCGTCTGCGCCTGGCCACGCTGCAATACCTGCAAGGCGTGGACTACCTGAAGTCCAACGATATGAACAATGCGTTGGACAGCCTGCAGGCCAGCGTATGGACGCTTGAGGACGGCAAGGGCCAGATCCCGGAGACCAACCCGGTGTTCGAGGAAGCCCGTTATGGCCTGGGCTACGCCTTGCTGCAGAACAACAATCCCTACGAAGCACTGCTGGTGCTCGACCAGCTCGTGAAGGCCGATCCGGCCTTCGGCAAGGCCAAGTACCTGCTGGGGGCCACGCTCATCAACATTCCCGGCGCCAAGAGCACCAAGCGCGCCGTGGACGTGATGACCGAGCTCGCGCAATCGGGTCAGGCGCCGTACGCGGACTACGGGGCTCACGCGGCCACGCGCTTCGCGTATGACATCTCCACGCTGGAAGCCGCCAAGGGCGATCCGGCGGCCGCCACCCAGACGCTGGAAGCGGTGACCTCGGCCATCGGCAGCGACAAGGGCGCCGATGCGCAGGAGAACCACATGGTGATGTTCGCCGAGGGCATCTACCGCCGCGATGCGGGTGACGCCATGGGCGCGGTGGACAAGCTGGAAGCGCTCTACAATGAGGATTCCAGCTTCCAACTGGCCAACGGCGTGGCCCTGAGCGGCGTGCTCTCCAATGCCTACTACGCCGGCGCGCTGGATCAACTGCAGCTTGGCGGTGACGGCGCCCAGATGCTGGCCGTCCAGATGTTCGACAACGCCGCGAAGGTGGGCGATCCGGGCGCGCTGGACGTGCATCACGGCAAGGCCATCGCCTACACCAAGCTGGGCGAGATGGACAAGGCTGCGGAAGAACTGCAGGCGATCGTGTCGAAGGATCCGTCCTACTACGACAAGATCAAGAAGTAGGGCCGTCGGGGCGCGGCCGGCAGGCCAGCGCCAGGCAGTCGCAGCATGTGAGGGGAGCCCGCAACGGCTCCCCTTTCTTGTTTCGTGCCCGCGGGCGGTGGGCTCAGGCTTCCGCCGGCTCTGTCCGTTCCAGCACCGTCCGCAGCTCCGCATCGTCCGGCCGGGCCAGCAGCGTCCTGCTCTGGCTGTAGGTGACCTGCCCCGGATCTCCGCCCTTCACGCGGCGCACGTGCTTGCGCTGGGCATAGTCCACGTCCACGCTGCCCGCGGCCCGCGCCTGCGAGTAGTACGCGGCCAGCCACGCCGCCTCGTGCAGCGTGCGCGGGGGCAGCGCCCTGCCGGAGGGATTGAGCACCACCACGTGGCTGCCGGGCACGCCCTGCGCGTGGAACCACCAGTCGCGGCCCTGGGCCAGACGGAACGTGACGCGGTCGTTCTCCGCGGCCGAGCGCCCGACGAGGATCGCATAGCCGTCCGCGCTGTAGCGCCGCATGGGCCCGGCGCTGGGGTCTTGCGCCGGCCGGGCGGCGGGCGTCTCGCCCCGCAGCAGCCTGCGCAGCCCACCCGCACCGGGCGGCAGGGCCTCGGCCAGTGCCTCCAGCGCGGGCAGGGAATCCGCGGCCTCCAATCGCTCCGCCAGGGCCTGCCAAGCCGCCATCTCGTCCCGCGTGGCGGCGAGGCGCTGCTCCACGTAGGGCCCGGCCGCCCGCTGCTTGCGGTAGCGCCGGAAGCAGCGCTCAATGTTCTCGCCCGGCTCGGCCTGGGGCTCCAGGGGGATGGTCACGGGCGGCTGGCCGGGCTCGAACACGTCCGGGATGGTGATGGACGTCATGCCCGCGCGCAGGTTCCCGCGGTGGATCTGCAGCAGCTCGCCCCGGCGGCGCCACTGCTCGGCCTCCCGCGCCGCGGCCAGGTCCGCCTCGACGTTGGTCACGCGCCGCCGCAGGCGCTTCAGCGCCCGCCGCGCCTCGTGCAGGGCCGGCGTGCGGCGGGCGTCCAGCGCGGCGGAGGCCGCCTTCTCCAGCCAGGCGCGCTCTCGGTCGCGGGCGGCGGCCTCGTCCGGCGCCGGGTAGCGCTCGGCCAGGGGCAGTCCCCGCGGCCAGGCGTGCAGGCGCGGCGGGGGCTGGTAGGGCTCGCCCGGACTCAGCTTGCGGTCCGGCAGGCTGGGATGGCGCAGAGCGATCAGCAGCCGGTCGTCGCCATCCAGCAGCAGCAGGTTGCTGTCGCGCCGGTTCAGCTCCAGCACCAGGCGCCAGTGCTGCCCGCCGTGCGCCACGCTCAGCTCGAGGATCTGCGGGTGTCGCAGGCGCAGCGCCTCCACGCGCCCGCCCTCCAGCCGCGTGCGCAGCCACTGGCAGAACACGGGCGGGCGGCCACCCCGCGTGGCCCGGACGAACGTACGGCCGAAGCGGGCCGCCGCCGCATCCACGCTGAACAGCCAGCGGGCGGCACCCTGGCCGGGCCGGTGCGTCTCCAGCACCACCGTGCGCTCGTCCGGCTGGTGCACCGCCTGCACGCGCGCACCCTCCAGCGCCGGGTCGAGCGTCAGCCCGGCGGGCGCTGGTGGTGCTGGGTCGGGAGCAGCGGGCGGCATCGGCATTTGCTTTGCGACAGGTTCGCGATTAGCATTCAATTTTGACCCTGCGGCCCGGATTCCTCCGGCAACTCGCCCGCCAGGGCACCGCACAGCAATCCATGGACCCGATGGCAACCCTCGAAGACCAGTTCGAACAAGCGTTTACCGAAATCACCCTGCCCGATGGCGGCCAGCACCTGCTGGAGGCCGATGCCGTGACCGAGTGCGTCGTCAACGGCGACGCAGTCACCATCACGCTGGACCTGCCCCAGGACGAGGCCACACGGCAGCAGGTCGCCGGGCAGGTGGAGGCCCGTTGCAAGCAGATCGACGGCATCGCCCGCGTCACCGTGCGCATGGCCGATCAGGCCCAACCCGCGCCAAGCCCCGGGCCCGCGCCGCAGGGTCCGCCGCCCGGCGCCCAGCCGCGTCCGCCGCAGCGTCCGCAGCACGAGACGTACCTGGACAACTACGACGCGGTGATCGCCGTGGGCAGCGGCAAGGGCGGCGTGGGCAAGTCCACCGTGGCGGTGAACCTGGCCATCGCGCTCAGCCAGCTTGGCCACAAGGTCTCGCTGTTCGATGCGGACATCTACGGCCCCAGCGTGCCCATCATGATGGGGCTGCGCAACACGAAGCCTCGCCTGAACGACGACAATAGCATCGTCCCGCTGGAGAAGTACGGCATCACGCTGATGTCCATCGGCAACCTGGTGGAGGAAGCCGCGGCCACGATCTGGCGCGGGCCCATCGTGCACCAGGTGCTGGACCAGATGCTGCGCGACACGCGCTGGCCCGGTGGCGAGATCATGATCATCGACCTGCCCCCCGGCACCGGCGATGCCCAGCTCACGCTCACGCAGTTGCTGGAGTTGGCCGGCTCCGTGATCGTCTCCACGCCACAGGACGTGGCCCTGCTGGACGCCGTGAAGGCCGTGGCCATGTTCCAGAAGGTGGACGTGCCCATCCTGGGCCTGGTGGAGAACATGAGCGCGTTTATCTGCCCCCAGTGCGGAACGGAGACTCCGATCTTCGACAAGGGCAACGCCCAGCGCGCCGCCGGGCAGAACAACATCCCGTTCCTGGGCCGCATTCCCATCGAGATGGCCGTGCGCGAGGGGGGCGACCTCGGCACCCCGGTCACGGTCTCCGCGCCGGACAGCCCCACCGCGGTGGCCTTCCGCGAGATCGCGCTGCGCCTGCTGGAGCAAATCGAGCGGGCCGACTGAGCCAGGGCGGCGTCATCGGACGCCGCTGTTGGCCCTCCGCCGCGGGAGCCCGCCAGGGCTCCCTGTGGGACGGGACGCCCGGTTGACCTGCCGCGCGGAGTCGTTTACCTAGACACGGTCGGCCTGGAGCGGCGTGCCAATCCGCATAGCGCACCCCGTTCCGGGGCGGGCGTCCGCTCCCCGCGGACGCCCCGGTCGCCTGGGGGCCGTGTCGCCACAGGTCCCAGCCCGACACACGAGAACCGGCCGCCGGCATGGGCAGGGCGGATGGCCCGGCCCACCGCCGTGCAGTCACGCGTCACAGCATCGGGAGCGCACATGAGCACGAGGTCCTTCGGCACCGACGATACCGCACGCAATCCGTACTTCCCGCGCCTGCTGGGCACGCAGGGCGCCGTGGCCACGGAGCACTACCTCTCCGCCCAGGCCGCCGCGGACGTGCTGAAGGCCGGGGGCACCGCCGTGGATGCGGCCGTGGCCGCCACGCTGGTGGAGGGCATCGTCAACCCGAACATGTACACGGTGGGTGGCGAGTGCCCGATGCTGATCTACCAGGCCGGCAGCGGCCGCGTGGTGGCGGTGAACGGCAACACGGCCGCGCCGGAGTTGGCGACGCCCGAGGCCTACCTGCAGCGCGGCCTGAAGGACATGCCGGACGAGGGCATGCTGGTGGCGGGCGTGCCGGCCGCCCTGAGCGCCATGCTCACGGCGCTGCGCGCCTTCGGGCGCATGAGCTTCGGCGAGGTGAGCCATGCCGCGAGGCACTACGCGCGCGCGGGCTTTCCCGTACATAAGGGCCTGCACCGCCAGCAGCGCTATGGGCTGACCGCCCTGGCCGAGAAATTCCGCACGCGCTGGCCGGACAGCGCGGCCGTCTATCTGCCCGGAGGCCGCGTGCCGCCGGAGGGCACCCTGCTCGCCAACCCGGCCACCGCCGCGCTGTTCGATCAGTTGGCCGAGGTGGAGCGGCATGCCGGCGGAAACCGCGAGGAGGGCCTGCAGGCCGTGCACGATGCCTTCTATCGTGGCGACGTGGCTACGGAGCTGGAACGCTTCGCCCTCGATCATGAAGGCCTGCTGCGCCGCAGCGACCTGGAGCGCTTCGAGACCCTGCTGGAGGAGCCCGCCGCGCTGGACTTCCATGACACGCGGGTCTTCAAGTGCGGCCCCTGGAACCAGGGCCCCGTGTTGCTGCAAAGCCTGGCCCTGCTGGAGGGCTATGACCTGGCGGCGCAGGGGCACAACTCGGCGGACTACCTGCATACGGTGGTGGAGGCCCTGAAGCTGGCCTATGCGGACCGCGAGCAATACTACGGCGATCCGCGGCAGGTGGACGTGCCGCTGGCCGGTCTGCTCTCCAAGGACTACGCGCGCCAGCGGGCTGCGCTGATCGACCCCGCCCGCGCCAACGCGGAGCTGCGGCCCGGCGACCCGCGGCGCGGTACGGCGCTGCTGCCCGAGGCGGAGCGGCTGGCCGGACGCGCCTGGGGGCCGGGCACGGTGCACGTGGACGTGATCGACCGCGAGGGCAACATGGCCTCCTTCACGCCCAGCGGCGCCTGGATTTGCTCGCAGCCGGTGATTCCCGCGCTGGGCTTCCCGCTCAGCAACCGCATGCAGACCTTCTACCTGGGGCCGGAGCACCACCCCAACCGCGTGGCGCCCTTCCGGCGACCCCGCACGACGATCAGTCCTTCGCTCGCGTTCCGGCGCGGGCGCCCCTGGATGGTGTGGGGCAGCATGGGCGGCGATCAGCAGGACCAGTGGATGCTGCAGTTCTTCCTCAACCGCGCCGTGTTCGGCATGACGATCCAGGCCGCCATCGAGGCGCCCAAGTTCTCGTCGGAGCACTTCCCGGGCTTCTTCGCCCCGCACGACTACACCCCCAATCGCCTGCGCATCGAGCCGCTGGTGGGCCAGGGCACGCTGGACGACCTCGCCCGCCGCGGGCACGACATCGAGCTGGCGGGGGATTGGACGGAGGGCTATCTGCTGGCGGCGGAGCGCGACCCGGACAGCGGCCTGATGGAGGCCGGCTGCGATCTGCGCGGCGAGAAGTCGGAGGTGTTCCCCAGCTTCGCCCTGTGCTGGTAGGCAAGGCTGGCGCGAGCGGGCTGAGAGCTTAGGCATTCGCCCATGGGGTGACGGGCGTTTCCCCTGGTGTGGTGTCTCGCAAGTAAGGTCAGGATTCGCCGGCGTGTCTGGCACTGTAAAGGGCCGAACGCCCTTGGAACCCGTTTTCGCGGCAGTGGCTGGCTCGCCAGCCACTGCCGCCCAATCAGGGGGTTCGGGGGAACGTGTTCCCCCGAATGCTTGCGGGCCTTTCCGGGATACGGTACTAGCCGCTCTTCTGGGCGATGAACCCGCGCAGGCCCTCGGGATTGACGACCTCGATGCGGCCCCGCCCCAGCTTCACGAGGCCCTGGCGCTCGAAGTCCTTCAGGAGCCGGCTCACCACTTCGCGGGCCGAGCCCAGCTC
>DATFMP010000006.1:0-3674 GCA_035266845.1 bacterium | reverse complement strand
TCCGTGCCGCTGCCAACCCCCACGGCCTGCTCGGTTCCCGTTCGCTGGGCCAACTCGGCCTCGAATGCGGCCACCTCCGGCCCCAGGATGTACAAACCGCGGTCAATGACCTGCTCAACGGCCCGTAGCAGCTCGGCTTTCAGGCGCACATTGCCTTCGCGCGGATCGGCCAGCGGAATGGGCGTTGGAGTGGCCGAATCAGACATACTTCAGGCTCCGGAGAATACCCACGCTGTGATCGCCCCGCATCAGCACGCGCTCGCCGGTGAGAAGGCGCCACACGGACAGCAGGTACAGCGCGGAGTCGCGCAAGGACCGGAAGCGTCGGGCGAAGCGCACCAGCCGGCCCTCCGGCGCCCACCCCCAGCGTTCCAGCACCTCCCGTTCGATCGCGGCCAACTCCGGCACGTACGTGCCGTAGATGCGCTCGGTCAGCACCCGCGGCAGCCGGCCGAAGCCGGCGTAGTCGGCCTCGTAGAGGTCCGTAGCGATGCGCTGGAAGCGATGGAAGTGAAAGACGATCAGCCGCTGACCGTCCACCGTCACCTGTCCGGCGGCATCCAGCGCGAGATGGAAGCGTGCCACGTTCCACGGCGCCAGGTTCACTCCGGGATGCTCCAGCACCGTCAGCGAGTCGGTCAGGACCGGCCAGTGCTCCAGGTACTTCTGGTCGGCGAATCCGCGCACGTCCGGCTGATCGCCGCACCAGTCCAGGCAGCGCCGCTTCCAGTCATCGATGCAGACCCGGGCGGCAGGAGCCGACGCGAACGTCAGCCAGCCCACGTTGAAGCGTCCATACGCATCGGCCAGATGGCGCAACCGGTCGGGAAAGCGGTGCTCGACCACCGTGATATCCGCTTGGCCCGGCGCCCGCACGGCAGGCTCCGGATCGGCGAAGAAGAACAGATCGGCATCCATGTAGACGGCCCGTTCGCCCGACGCCACGCGCTCCAGGGCCGCCTCGCACAGGAAGGGCGTCAGCGTGAAGTAGTACTCCACCGCCGAGCGTGTCGGGCGGACCTCCCGCAGTGAAGGATAGCGCGCCTCCATCTCCCCGATCGTCATCACCTCCAGGGTCAGGCCGGGCACCGCCTCAGGCGCCCGCAGGACGTCCGCGCAGCGGTCGTCCAGCGCCAGCACCAGCGCACGCGGAGGCGTGCCCGCGTGGCGCACCAGCGAGCGCAGGGCGGCAATGCCCCGCACCAGAAAGTTCGAGTCGAAATAGGTCGCGTAGAGGGTCATGCGCTATTCCGGCCGCCGCTTGAACAGGAAGCCCCGGTAGGTGCACTGCTCAGGAGCGTTGGGTACATAAGGACGCTCGTCCAGCAGGAATTCCCGCTCCAACTCGAAGCCCTGCCCGTTCATTGCGGCCTCGAATCGCTGGCGGTTCAGGAACCAGCCCGTGTACTCGGTCAGATAGCCATAACGGTGCGGCCGCTGCACGACGACAAAGTCATCGGCTTGATCCACGAACGGCGTGCGCGTCACCATCAACCAACCGGCCGCACTTTCGCACAAGCGGTTCAAGCAGCCGTAGACGTCCCGATGGTACTGCAGCGAGCTGCTGGCGAAGACCAAGTCGTAGCTTCGCCCCAGCGCCTGCTCGTCGTCCGAGACAAAGGCAGCCATGGGTACGAGCTCCCGTCCGGCTTCCACCGCCGCAGGGAGGTCCTTGACCACGTAGTCGAGTTGCAGTTGCGGGTGGAGCATGTGGGCATACGCTGCGTACTGGCCAATGCCGCCGCCCCAGTCCAGCACGCTCAGTGCGGTGCGCCCCGCCGCAGCCCGGCCGAGCACATAGCCGAACGTCAGGATCGTGTTGTGGGCGCTGACGTCCACCGGCGCACCCGCCGGAGCCTCGTGAGACACACCGAGGGGCAGTGGCCGCTGGATCGAGGCCAGGAAGCCAGGCCACTTGTCCGTCTGCATCTTGACCACAGACGGATGCGACCAGCCGTCCGTGGTGGTCCACTCCGATTCCGGCACGACCTCCCATTCCACCGTGCCGTCCAGAAACGACGAGCCGGCGCCCTGGGAACGGGCTCCGCGCACCCAGCGCAGCAGCCGCCGCAATGCCGTCACGACGATCGGCGGCAAGAGCAGCGCCACGGCTCGCTTGAGTCTGGTCACGGTGTGTCTCTCCTTGCGCGCGGCCGTCAGCCGTGGACAGCCTGGAGCACAAACAGTCCCAACGCGTAGAACCGATCGGAGCCCTGCACGGCCAGCGCCCGCTCCCGACTCACCGGCCTCCAGACGTTCACGCCATCGGTCTTGGCGTAGTATGCCTCCTCGACAACCTCGTATCCGCTCAGGATGCGGGGCAGCCGCTCGGAGCCATAGACGCGGTGGTAGGGACGATAGACGCCATCGATGCCCACTGGGATCGTGAAGAGCATGCGACCGTCGGGCCGGGCCAGCTTTTCCCGCAGCAGCCGCATGGCGGTGAGATCCCCATCCGGGTCCTCCCGGTTGCCGTAGCGGCCCGACAGTCCAATGTGCTCCGTCGTCGAGCAGTTGATGATCGTATCGAACGGACCCGCCGGCAACTGGCCGTTGAGGATGTCACCCCGGACGTAGGTCAGGTTGGGCGCGGCAAAAGGCACTTCCACCGGGTTGAGATCGAACCCGATCACCGAGGTGGCATTGTAGGCCGCCATCAGGGGCGTGCTGGACGTAGCCGGCCCGAGATCGAGCACATTGCCGGCCCGCAGCGGCAGCTTGGCCGCTACCCAGGCCCATTCGATGTCCCGGTCTCCGGCGAGGTCCATCTGATCTTTCGGAAGCCCCCAGGCGGAAGCCCCCACCAGCAGGTTGCCAGCCCTCCTGATCGTGCGGCGCAGCAGCGACACCATCGTATCTCCGAGTAAGCGGCCCGAGCAGCCAGTTCAGATAGCGGGGATGCAGCGACCGGACCGCCAGCCGCGGACCGCATCCCGGGGTGAAAGGTGCACATCCGCTGCGAGCGCGAATCCGGCGCGAGCCACACGTCGGGTCAGTACACGAATCCGCTTGGCGTAGTTGCGGAACAGGATCCGGATAGCGTGCCGGTCGAAATCGTAACCCCCGGCGGGCTGGGCGGCAATCATCCCGAAGGGCCGCACGGCCACGGTGCGGAACGCGTGGTAGTGGAAGAAGACGATGGGGACTCCGTCCACCGTGGGATGGCGTACGCTACCGCCAACCTTGTAGGTCGCGACATTCCATGGGGCCGCGCCGCCGCCGATGTTCTGCAGGATGCGCAGACCCGAGTAGCGCTCCGGCCATTCGTCCAGATACCCCTGGTCTCCGCAATAGCCGTGCTCCGGGTCCAGTTCGCAGCGCTCGATGACCTGCTCGCGCCAACGGGCCGTGCAGGCCCTTGCCTCGTCACCCACCCGGAAGGCTATGAATCCCACATTGAACCGGCCTGAGCTGGCCTCCCAGCCTTGGCGATCCGCCGTGTAGCGATGCTCGTGAACGAGGATGTGGCCGTCCGGCCCCAGTTCCTCCAGCATCCCGGCCGGGTCGGCGAAGAACAGCAGGTCCGCGTCCACGTAGATGACCGTGTCGCCGGGGCCGGCAGTATTCACCATGTGATGTGACAGGGCCGGCGCACAGGTCCAGCAGAACTCGCGGCGGGGGCGCACCTGCTCCAAGGCGCTGAGCTCCTCGTCCTGCAGGTCGGCCACGCGCAG
>DATFMP010000005.1:0-7574 GCA_035266845.1 bacterium | reverse complement strand
CACGCCCGCGGCGCGCGCCACGCGCCCCACGGCGGCGGCGGGATTCACCAAGCCCCCATTGGTGGGCACGTGGGTGATGGCGATCAGTTTCACGCGGACGTCCAGCATGCGCTCCAGCGCCGCCACGTCGAGCTGCCCCGTCTCGTCGTTGGGCACGGCATCCACCCGCGCGCCGGTGCGCCGCGCCACCTGCAGGTAGGCGATGTAGTTGCTGGCGTACTCTGCCACGGAGGTGAGGATACGGTCGCCCGGCCCGAACCGCAGGGAGTAGAACGCCATGTCCCAGGCGCGCGTGGCGTTCTCCACAAAGGCCACCTCCTCGCGCCGGCAGGCCAGCAGGCGCGCCACGCTGTCGTAGGCGGCCTCCAGACGGGCATGTGCGGCATCGGCCGCCTCGTAGCCGCCGATGCGGGCTTCCAAGGCCAAGTGGCTCTGCACCGCCTCGATCACCGGCAGCGGCATCAGCGCCGCGCCGGCGTTGTTCAGGTGCAGCACCTCCGCGCAACCGGGGGTCTCCGCGCGGGCGCGTTCCAGATCGAAGTCCATGGGCGGGGCAGCCGCGCGGGCGCTACGGCCGCACGTCGTCCAGCACTTCGGCGAGTTGGGCGCGCACATCGCCCTCCAGGCGCGGCCCCATGTGCTGGATCACGCGCGAGGCGAAGTAGCTGCCCAGCCGCCCGCAATGGTGCAGCGACTGGCCCTGGGACAGGCCGTGCAGGAAGCCCGCGGCGAAGGCATCGCCCGCGCCGGTGGTGTCCACGGGCTGCACGGCGAATGGATCCATGTACACGTGCTCCTCGCCGCGCGTGATGTAGGCGCCGCGCCCGCCCAGCGTGATGACCGCGCCGTCGCAGATCTTGCGCAATTCGCGCATGGCGTCGTGCGTGCTGTCGGTGCCTGTCAGCGCCAGGGCTTCGTCCCGGTTGGCGAAGACGAAGTCCACGTAGCGGTCGATGATGTCCAGAAAGTCCTGCTGGTGGCGATGCACGCAGAAGGGGTCCGCGAGGCTCATCGTAACGTGGATGCCCTCCGCGCCCGCCGTGCGCAGGGCCAGCGCGGCAGCCTCCTGCTGGTTCTGCGTGTCCCACAGGTAGCCGGTCATGTAGAGCAGGTGCGAGGACTTGAGGGCATCCAGGGGCACGTCCGCGGCGGTCAGCTCCTGGCAGGCACCGAGGAAGGTGTTCATGGTACGGGCGGCATCCGGTGTGACGAGGATGATGACGCTGCCGGTTACGCTGCCGTCCAGCCGTACAAAGGAGTTCACGCCCGCCTCCTCCAGCTTCTCCACATACACCTGGCCGTGGACATCCCGGCCCACCTTGCCGCAGTACGCGGTGCGGCCGCCAAGCTGGGCGATGCCCAGAAGCGTGTTGGCGCAGGAGCCGCCGGCGGCGGTCTGCACCGAAAACTCCTTTAGGTGTTCCAGCAGGAAGCCGTGGCGCGACGCGTCGATGAGCTGCATGTGGTTCTTCTTCAGCTCCATGCGCTCCAGGAACTCGTCGGGCACCTGCACCAGCAGGTCGATCAGGGGATTCTCGATACCGAAGACGTCGAATTGCATGCGTGGCCGATGATAGGGCGCGCACCCGTGCGGCGTTCAGGGCTGCGGGAGCGGCCGGAGTTGACGGATGGGATACGGACGGGCTTTCATTCGAACAGGACTGGTATACACGATTCCGGGACGACTCCCAAGCAGGGAGCGCCCGGGACCCGCCCGCAACGCAAGGAGGCGATGCGCACAATGGCCAGGCATGCCCCCGGAGAGCCCGCCGAGATCGTGTTGGCGGAGCGGCGCCTGCCCTATCGCCTGCAGCGCAGCCCACGCCGGCGCACCGTGGCCGTGTGCGTGGACCCCGAGCGTGGTGTGATCGTCTACGCCCCCCTGCGCATGGCGCAGCGCCGGGTGGATGGCTTCCTGCGTGAAAAGCAGCACTGGATTCTGGCCAAGACTTCGGAACTGGAGCGGCAGCAGCGGGGGCGCGAGCCGCTGGAGTGCGCGCCGGGCAATCTGCTGCCCTTCCAGGGCGCATGGTATCCGCTGGCGGTGGAATCCAACGGCCGCCGCTGCGAGCTGAGCCTGCAGGGCGGCGTGCTCTGGCTGGGCCTGCCTGCACGCACGCTGCAGCGCCTGGAGGCCGAGGGCCTGCGCGGCACCGCCCTGCGCGAGCACGTGGTCGCGGGCTACCGCGAGGCCGCGCGCCGCGTGCTGGAAGAACGCATGGCGCACTATGCGGCGTGCCTGGCCGTGCGTCCGGCCGCGCTGCGCGTGAAGGATCAGCAGCGGCGCTGGGGCAGTGCCTCGGCCAAGGGCGGCCTGAACTTCAACTGGCGCTTGGTGCTGGCGCCGCCGCCCGTGCTGGATTACGTGGTGGTGCACGAGTTGTGTCACCTGGTGGAGCTGAACCACTCACCCCGCTTCTGGGCGCAGGTGGCCGCCGTGCTGCCGGATTACCGCGAGCGGCAAGCCTGGCTGCGCGAGCACGGCCCGGGCCTGTACGACCTGTAGGCACCACGAATCACGCCGCTTCGCTGCCACGCCGGCGGCCTTTGCCAAAACCCAAAGGAGCCCGCATGAAAATCACCCGCCTGTACGTGGACGAACAGGGCGAGACGCACTTCGACGAGCACGAGGTGAAGTGGAAGGAGCAGGGCATCGCCGGGCGCATGAGCGAGCGCCTGCCGGCCACGGGCATCATCTTCCGCGAGGTGCAGGCGGACTACGACTACGACTGGCACAATGCCCCCCGCCGCCAATACATCATCAATCTGGATGCCGGCGTGGAGATCACGGTGAGCGACGGCGAGACGCGCGTGATCGGCCCCGGCGAGGTGTTCCTGGTGGAGGATACCCACGGCAAGGGACACATCAGCCGCGCCGTGCAGGGCAAGGTGCGCAACTGCATCTTCGTCACGCTGGACTGAGCGCCCGCGGGGCGGGCCTCAGAAGGACATTGCCGGGCCTACCCGCCCGGCTCCAGCACGGCGCGGAGGAACTCGCGGGTGCGGGCCTCGCGGGGCTCGCTGAAGATCTGCGCGGGCGGGCCCTGCTCGACGATGCGGCCGCCATCGAAGAAACATACGCGGTCGGCCACGTCCCGCGCGAAGCCCATCTCGTGCGTCACGACCAGCATGGTCTGGTCCTCTTCCGTGGCCAGACGCTTCATCACCCCCAGCACCTCGCCCACCAGTTCCGGGTCGAGCGCGGAGGTGACCTCGTCGAACAGCAGGATGCGTGGGCGCATGGCCAGGGCCCGGGCGATGGCCACGCGCTGTTGCTGGCCGCCCGAGAGCTGCGCGGGGTAGCTCTCCAGCTTGTCGCCCAACCCCACGGTCTCCAGCAGCTCGACGGCGCGGGCGCGCGCCTCCTCCTTGCTCAGCCCCAGCACGAGCCGGGGGGCCTCGCTCACGTTGCGCAGGGCGGTCATGTGGGGGAACAGGTTGAACTGCTGGAACACCATGCCGATGTTCGCGCGCACCTTGCGGATGTGGCGCACGTCGGCCGGCACCAGCCCGCCGTTGCGGGGCATGTGGTACAGGTAGTCGCCGGCCACCTTGATGTACCCGTCGTTGGGACGCTCCAGCGTCATCAGCAGGCGCAGCAGGGTGGACTTGCCCGAGCCGCTGGGGCCGATGATGACGAGCTGCTCGTTGGGGGCCACGTCCAGGTCCAGCGCGTCCAGCACCACCAACTCGCCGAAGCGCTTGGTGACACTCTGGAACTGCACGATCGGTTCAGCCATCGCGGGCGCTCACTTGGTGGGGTTCTGCCGGGTGATGCGGTAGGCCAGCGATAGCCGCCATTCGGCCCGGCGGATGAGGTAGGCGGCGATAAGACTGAGGCCGATGAAGAACAGCCCCACCAGTGTCACCGGCTCCAGGTAGCGGAAGGTCTCCGAGCCGATGATTTTCGCCCGCTGCATCAGCTCCACCACGGCGATGGCGGAGAGTAGCGGCGAATCCTTGAACATGCCCACCAGATAGTTGCCCAGCGCCGGCACGACGGGCGGCACGGCCTGGGGGATGATGACGTTCGTATAGACCCGAAGCGGACTGAAGCCCAGCGCCGTGGCGGCCTCCCACTGCCCGCGCGGGATGGATTCCAGCCCGGCGCGGTACACCTCGGAGGTGTAGGTGCTGTAGTGGATGCCCAGCCCCAGCACCCCGGCCACCATGCCCGAGAGCACGATGCCGTAGTCCGGGAACACGAAGAACAGGAAGTAGAGCTGCACCAGCAGCGGTGTGCTGCGGATGAACTCGATGAACAGGCCTACGGGCCAACTGATCCAGCGACGCCGGCTGCGCCGCAGCAGCGCCAGCAGCAGCCCGGCGACCAACGCGAAGGCATAGCCGATCACCGTGGCCTCGATGGTGGTCAGCGCCGCCCGCGCCAGCAGGGGCAGGATCTGCAGCGTGAAGGCCCAGTCGAAGTGCATCAGCCCAGGCCCCCCCGCGCCAGTCCGCGACCCAGCCGGCGTTCGGCCAGGCGCATGCCTCCCGTGATAACCAGGGCTATGGCGAAGTAGATCAGCAGCACCAGCGAGAAGATCTCCGCCGTGCGGAAGGTGGCTTGGTTGAGCTGATAGGCCTTGAAAGTCAGGTCGCCCAGGGTGATCAGGGAGACCAGCGCCGTGGACTTGAGCAACTCGATGAACAGGTTGCCCCAGGGCGGCAGCATGGTAATCACCGCCTGCGGCACGATGATGTGGCGCATCATCTGCCAGCGGGTCATGTTGAGCGCCGTGCAGCTCTCATACTGCCCCTTGGGCACAGCCACGATGGCCCCCCGCACCACCTCGGAGCCGTAGGCGCCCACGTTGAGCCCCAGGCCCAGCACGGCCACCTGGAACGCCGAGAGCGTGATGCCGAAGAAGGGCAGCACGAAGAACAGCCAGAAGAGCTGCACCAGCGCCGAAGAACCACGGAAGATCTCCACGTATACCGCGGAAACCGCCCGCACCGGCCACAGGTGCGACAGACGCGCCAAGCCCGCGGCAAAGGCCATAGCGACCGCCAGCAGGGAGGCCAGCACGGTGATCTGCACCGTGACCACGGCTCCTTGCAGAAGCTGGGGCAGGAACTGCAGCATCGGTATCGGCTCCGGGCCCGACAGGGCCGCCGCGCACCGCACAGACGCACGGCCACCGGCCGCACGCCGCGCCCGGTGGCGGCCTGGGGAGGGCGGCGGGCGGTGCTATGGATCACGCCGCCCGGCCCGCGGGAGCTACTTGCCGGCGCAGAGCGCGGCGGTGGTGGTGTCCGGCATCTCCAGCTTGGTGAAGCCGAACTTCTTCACCAGGGCCAAATGCTCAGGGCTGCCCACGAAGTCCTTGAGGTACTTGTCGAACTCGCGCCGCAGGGACTGGTCCTCCTTGCGGAAGGCGAAGGCACCGTAGCCGATGGCCTTCTCGGGTGTCTGGAACGGCTTCGCCCGCTGCACGGAATCCCCGCCCTTGTCCGCCATGCGCTGGATGGAGAGCGCCGTCAGCGCGGCGGCATCCACCCGGCCGGACTTGACCGCGGCGAGCATGCTGGCCTGATCGGGCAGTTCCACGATCTGGCTGTCCGGGATGCCCGCGTCGCGCGCGTAGCCTCGCTCCACGGCCCCGGCCATCACGGCCAGCTTCACGTCCGGGTGCTGGCGCACGTCGCCGTAGCTGTGCAGGTTCTTCGGATTGCCGTTGCGCACCAGGAAGGCCTGACCCAGCTTGTAGGTGGGCTCGGAGAAAGCCACCTGCGCGCAGCGCTTGGGCGTCACGAACATGCCGGCCGCGATCACGTCGAAGCGCCCCGCACGCAGGCCCGGGATCAGCGAGGCCCACTCGGTGAGCACGCCGTCCACCTCCTTGATGCCCATCTTCTTGAAGATCGCCTTCGCGATCTCCGGCGCTTCGCCCGTCAGCGTGCCGGATGCCGTGGCGAAGCCGAAGGGTGCCTCGTTGGCGAAGGCCACGCGCACAAACCCCTGGCGCTTGATGCGCTGCAGCGCGGTCTCGGCCTGGCTGGGCGTGGCCAGCGTTGCAGTCAGCACCGCTGCCGCGGCCACGGCGCTCAGCGCCATCATCCATCTATTCAGCGTTCGCATGGCTTCCTCCCTGCAATGGTTCGGCGCGGATGTGCGGTGGGGGCAATCAATTGGTGACGCCGGGGAAAATAGCGATCCACCGCCCCGCGCAATCGCACGGGCTGCACAACCCTTTGATATCAGGATCGTATTGTCTGACGGATCGGTAGAGCCTAGAGGCTAGAACAGCAGGCTCATGTGTGCAACCCGCGAGGACTTATCGTGCGTGAAATAATCTCCACCTGTTTGAAATTACTGCCGGATTCCGGAGGCTTGTGCGTGCCTCGCGCAGACGCATATCGCTCACGCCGTCACAACCAATGCACGTTGCCTGCACCTCGTGTCGCGCCGGCAAGCCCGCAGCATCGCATCCCCTCGGCCACTCGGCAGTGGAAGATTGACAACCATCTCGGTAGAATCTACGGTATTGGATTCGGAGGCTGGCCCACGCTCACGGCGTCGTCAGCACCGTTGCAGCAGCCAGGGGCGGTAGTTAAGTTGGTTATAACGCCGGCCTGTCACGCCGGAGGCCGCGGGTTCGAGTCCCGTCCGCCCCGCTGGAAGCAGCAGTCGCACGCAGATCAGGGAGCCAGGCTCAGCGCCGCGGCTCCCTTTTTTGTGCCCACCGCGTGTCCACGCTTCCGCCCACGCATCGTCCGCAGGCCTTGTCTGGACCCTTAGCTGGACGAACCCGGGACCCCCTGCACCATTCGCATCGCTGGGATAAAATGAAGACAGGGACGCCTCCCCGCCTGCGGAGGTGATGCCGCCCGTCCTGACGGTTGTGCCGTCCGGAAGGGGACGGGCAGCGCTCCGTGGGCTGGGGCCGGTGCGGCGCCGGCCATGCCCTCCCGGCAGAAGAGCCGCCGGCGACATGGCTGCGAAGGCGCCCGACCGGTGTACTCGCACGATCACTGGATGAAGGCCCGCGCGCCCGCCTTTCTGGCGCATGGGTGCCGGAAAGCCCGAGCTGCGGCGGCGCCTCAAGGAGGAATCATGGCAACGCAAGAACACCCGGTACAACCCAGTCAGCAGCAGACTCCTGCCCCACAGCCGCCCGAGCATCCGCTCACGCAGCTGCAGCGGCGCATGAGCCAGATGTTCGACGACGTCTTCGGCCACAGGGGTTCGTTCTGGAACCTGCCGACGCTGGACAGCGGTCCGGACTGGCTCGCGGACTTCAATCCGCGCATGGACGTGACCGACGATCCCGCGGAGCTCACCATCACGGTGGAGATTCCGGGCATCGAGGAGAAGGACATCGACGTCTCGCTGACCGACAACCTGCTCACCATCAAAGGCGAGAAGCACGCGGAGAGCGAGGAGAAGGGCAAGGACTTCCTCCGGCGCGAGCGCTCCTACGGCACCTTCCGCCGCTCCATGCGGGTGGGGCCGGAAATTGACGCGTCCAAGGTCGATGCCACCTTCAAGAACGGGGTGCTGCGCGTGACCCTGCCCAAGACGCCCGCGGCCCAGAAGGCAGCACGCAAGATTCCGATCCACTCGTGACCGG
>DATFMP010000004.1:0-35781 GCA_035266845.1 bacterium | reverse complement strand
CGTTGGAAGGTCGAACGCTTCTTCGCCTGGCTGCACAACTTCCGCCGCCTCACCGTCCGCTGGGAGTATCACGCAGCCAACTTCCTTGGCCTGCTGAGACTGGCTTGCACCATGATCCTCCTCAGAGCATTTTCGGGATAGCTCCTATTCGCGGGCGCGAAGCTGGTGCTCCCGGCGCTCCTTGCCGCGCAGATAGGCCGTGAAAAAGCCGTACCAGTGGGAGCATTCCTTGATGGCGTCCCCGAAGTAGCCGAAGTCGCGGTCCGAGGGTCGTTCGTTGCAGGACTGCGACTCTAGGGACTCTGTCAGACAAGCCTCGAACTCGCGGTACTCCATGTACATTTTAGATATCCAGCCCTGAGCGAACACCTCGCGCACCTGGGGCACGTACTCGGTCAACCCTAGGCAGCAAACCGCGCTGCCAGACTACCCAGCGCACCTCTGCCCAGATCCGGCCATCCGGATTGGGAAAGGTCTTTTTCCCCTCGACACTTGCGTTCGTAACGCAGCGGAAGTAATTTTTGTTGTCTAATCAGCTATCGCTAAATCGATGGGCACCTCCACACGAGGTGCCGTGAAAACCCTCGGAGGTTGGGCGTGGCCGCTTCTTCCGTGCTCCAGCAATTGACCCTGCGGCACCCGCGGCTGCGCTTGCCGCACGAGCAGGCGTCGGCGGTTCTTCCGGCGCGCTGGTCGTTCGCGACGCTGGCCGGGCGCTTGGTGGAGGTTTCGGCCGGAGGCAACTCCGCCGCGCTGAGCGTCGCCATGCGGCTGCTGGCCGAGGCGCAAAGGGTGGGGGATCTGGCCACCTGGGTCTCGCCCCCGGACAGCCACTTCTACCCGCCAGACGCAGCCACCCATGCTGTGGACCTGACCCAGCTCGCCGTGGTGCACGTGCCGGAGCCAGCGCAGGTGCCTCGGGCCGGAGCACGGCTGGCGCATTCCGGCGCGTTCGGGCTGGTGGTGCTGGACCTGGCGGGAGTGACACAGGTACCCGATGCCTTGTTGGGGCGGTTGGTGCAGCAGGCCAAGCGCCACGAGACGCTGGTGCTGTGTCTGACCCGCAAGGCCGCAGCGGCTCCCTCGCTGGGCTCACTGGTGGCGGTGCGGGCTGCAGCGCTGCAGGAACGCAGCGGGGCGGACCGCTACCGTTGCATGGTGACGGTACTCAAGGACAAGCGCCACGGCGCCGGTTGGCGCCACGAAGAGGTACTCCATGGTGTCCCTGGCCTGCCTTAGCGTGCCGGCGCTGCCGTTACAGCTTGTGCTGCGGGCCGAGCCGGCGTTGCGGGTGCATCCGGTCGCAGTAGTGGCGTCGGCGCGGGCGCAGGCCCCCCTGCTGTGGGTCAATGTCCGTGCTTGGCGGCGCGGTTTGCGGCCCGGCATGCGCCACACCGCAGCACTGTCCCTGGCCGGCGACCTGCGCGCTCGCGTGGTGGCGGCGGACGCGGTGCGCGCAGCGGTCGTCGAGCTGACGGCGCACCTGCACGCCTACAGCCCGCACGTTGAGCCGTCCATGGACGAGTCTGGCGTATTCTGGCTGTCCGCACGCGGTCTCAAGCGCCTGTATCATCATCCACAGCGCTGGGGTGAGGCACTCCAGCAGTCCGTGGCGGCCCAGGGTTGGCGGGTTGCGGTCGTGGTGGGTTGGGACCATTTCGCCTGCCATGCCCTGGCACGGATTGAGCGGGGTGTGCGTGTATTCCGAGACTCCGGTACCGAGCGCCGGGCTGCCAGGCGGGTGCCGCTAGCTCGGCTGGGCTTGGTGCCCGGGGAACTGGAGGCACTGGCACAGTTGGGCTTGCACCGGCTGGGCGATCTGCTGCGACTTCCGGCAGACGGTTTGGCGGACCGTTTCGGCCCGGCCCTGTACCAACTGCACCGGCTGGCCGCGGGGACCCTGGCCGAACCCCTGCAGCCGGAGGCCGAGCGCCTGCCGCCGACCGATCTGGTGTTCGTCGATCCACCCGAGAATAATGCGGCGCGCCTGCTGTTCCTCGTCAAAGAGCGCCTGCCGTTCCTACTGGGAGAACTGGCCGCGAGGCAGGAGGCGCTGCATACGCTGCGGTTGACGCTGATGCTGGATGACCGCACCGAGCATACCCTGGCTGTGCGGCCAGCCCCGCCCACCCGTGAGGAGCGCCTGATCCTGGAGTTGCTGCGCTTGCGCCTGGAACAGGTGCAACTCAGCATGGGAGTCACGGAGATCGTGCTCCGTGCGGAGCCGCGCCCCCGTGGCGTGGAGCAGCTTTCCCTGTTGCCCCATGGACGTCGGCGCGACTTGGTTGCGGCCAATCGTGTCCTGGCCCAGATGCGGGCGGAGTATGGCGAGCGGGCCGTGCTGCGCGCAGTGCTGCGCGAAGGACATCTACCCGAGGCGCGTTTCACCTGGGAGCCCCTGGAGCGACTAGGCTGGCCTCGGCACCAATCGGTGGCGCGGCCCACGCTGGTGCGGCGCCTGCTTACCAACCCGGAACCGCTGCCGGACTGGCCGTGCGATCCCATCCGTCGGAAGTATAACCACGCGCCTCCCGCGGACGCGTCGGTAGTCCTGCACGGTCCGTTCTCCATCTCCGGCGGCTGGTGGGCGCGTGAACAGTGGCGGGACTATTATCTGGCCGAGAGTCACGACGGCATGGTGCATTGGGTTTACTACGACCGCCGCAACGGGTGCTGGTTCTGTCAGGGCTGGGTCGAGTAGCGGGAGGCGTGCCGTGGATACCTACGTGCCGCTCTGGTGCAAGAGCCACTACTCGTTCCTGGAGGGGGCTTCACACCCTGAAGAGCTGGTGAAAACCGCGCACGCGCTGGGCCTGCCCGCGCTGGCCCTGACCGACCGCGACGGCGTGTACGGTGTGGTGAAGGCCCACGTCAAAGCCTGTGAATTGAGCCTCAAGCTGCTGGTGGGGGCGCAGGTAAGTGTGGACGACGGTTCGCGCATCCTCCTCCTGGCGCAAACGCGGGCGGGTTATGCGCACCTCTGTAGCCTGCTCACGGTGGGCCGGCTCCGCGCCCCCAAGGGCGAGAGCCGCGTGACCTGGAGCGAGGTCTGCGCCCACACCGGCGACTTGCTCGCCCTATGGGGCGGGGCGGGCAGCCTGCTCGTGGATGAGGCCGAGCCCGATACTGTGGCCGAGGCACTGCGGGAAGCGTTCGGTGACCGGCTTTACGCGCTGGTGGCCCGTCACCGCGAGGATGCGGAGGTGCGCGCCGAGCAGCGCCTGCGCGCGCGGGCACAGCGGTATGCGCTGCCGCTGGTCGCCGCACACGAGGTGCTCTACCACATGCCAGCGCGGCGGCCCCTGCAGGATGTGCTCACCTGCATCCGCCATGGGGTGACCGTGCACACTGCCGGGCAGTTGACCCGGCCCAACGACCTGCACGCCCTCTACTCTCCGGAAGCCTTCGCGCGGTTGTTCGTGGACCTGCCTGAGGCCGTGGCGCGCACGCGAGAGGTGGCCGTGCGCTGCACGTTCTCCCTGGCCGACCTGCGCTACCGTTACCCCGCCGAGCGGCTGCCCAGCGGGAGGAGCTCCTTGGATTGGCTGCGCGAACTGACCTTCACGGGCGCCCGCGAGTGTTACGGGGGCGAGGTGCCGGAGAATGTGGCAGTCCAGATCGAGCGCGAGCTGGACGTGATCGCGCGGCTGGACTACCCAGGCTACTTCCTCACCATGTACGAGATCGTCCGATACTGCCGTGCTAACGGCGTCCTCTGCCAGGGGCGCGGCAGCGCCGCCAATTCCGTCGTCTGTTACTGCCTGGGCATCACCGCCATCGATCCGGTGAAGATGAATCTGCTTTTCGAGCGCTTCCTGTCCATGGAGCGCGCCGAGCCACCGGACATTGACCTGGACATCCAGCACGACCGCCGCGAGGAGGTCATTCAGTGGGTCTACGAGAAGTACGGGCGCGAGCGGGCGGCGATGGTGGCCAACGTGATCCGCTACCGTTCCAAAAGCGCGGTGCGGGACGTGGGTAAGGCGCTAGGTCTGCCGGAAACCTTGCTGAACCGCATCGGCAAGACGCTCGATTCGTACACACATCTTGCTCCGGAAGACTTGGCCCACACAGGACTGGACCCGGCGCAGCCACGGCACCAGCATTTGGTCAGGCTTGTGAGTGAGCTACAGGACTTTCCCCGTCACCTGTCCATACACCCCGGTGGCTTCTTATTGGGACACGAGCCGGTGCACACGCTGGTACCGATCGAGAATGCCACCATGCCCGGGCGCACCGTGATCCAATGGGACAAGGACGATTGCGAGGCATTGGGACTGTTCAAGGTAGACCTGCTGGCCCTGGGCGCGCTCACGCATCTGGACCAGTGCTTCAAGCTCCTACGCGCACACGGTCTGCATCGCCTACCGGACGGCACCGAGATCGGCCTGGCCATCCTCCCGCCGGATGACACGGCCACCTACGACATGATCTGCCGGGCGGACGTGATCGGCGTATTCCAGATCGAGTCGCGCGCTCAGATGGCGATGCTGCCGCGCCTTCGGCCGCGCGAGTTCTACGACTTGGTGGTGGAGATCAGCATCGTGCGCCCCGGCCCCATCGTGGGCGGCATGGTGCATCCCTACCTGCGCCGCCGCAGGGGGCAGGAGTCTTTGACCTTTCCTCACGAATCGCTGAAGCCGGTGCTGGCAAAGACGCTCGGAATCCCGCTGTTCCAGGAGCAGGTGTTGAAGCTGGCCGTGGTAGCCGCGGACTACACCCCCGGAGAGGCGGATCAGCTCCGGCGCGACATGGCCGCCTGGCGCCGCTCCGGGCGCATCGAGCAGCACCACGACCGCTTTGTCACACGGATGCAGGCCAAGGGCATCGCCCGCGAGTTTGCCGAGGCGGTGTTCAACCAAGTCAAGGGCTTCGGCGAATACGGCTTCCCGGAGAGCCACGCGGCCAGCTTCGCGTTGATCGCCTATGCCAGTGCCTGGCTGCGCTGCCACCATCTGCCGGTCTTTATCTGTGGTCTGCTCAACGCCTGGCCCATGGGTTTTTACCACCCCGCGACGATCGTGGAAGATGCCAGACGCCATGGCGTGGAGATGCGTCCTCTCGATGTGCACCACAGCGATTGGCTGTGCACGCTGGAAAGCACTCAGCCTGTGGCGGGGGTAATGTCGGAACACCCCTTCGCTGTGCGCATGGGCCTGCGTTATGTCAAAGGCCTCAGCAAGGCGAATGGCATGCGCATCGGACAGATACGCGAAACCGCACCCTTCATTGACGTATCGGACTTTGTGGCGCGCACGGGCTTGGACGAGAAGACTTTGCTGCGGCTTGCGGAAGCGGGTGCGCTGGATGGACTGGTGCAGAATCGGCGCACCGCGCTGTGGGCCGTGCGCGGCGTCGCGCGTCAGTCCCGCTCCAGCTTGCCCCTGCCAGCGGCGGAGCGTGCGCCCGCCTTCGCCCCACTCGACGCGCTGGACACCATCGCCTGGGACCGCCACCACAGCCACCACAGTGTGCGCGGGCATCCCCTGGCCTCGCTGCGCCCGGCTCTGCGGGCCCTGGGCCTGCTCGACGCGGCCACGATCAACCGCCTGCCTCACGGACACCGCGTGCGCTATGGGGGGCTGGTCATCAACCGCCAGCACCCCGGCAGCGCCAATGGCGTGACCTTCATGACCCTGGAGGACGAGACGGGTTGGGTGAACCTGGTGGTGTGGGAGGCCGTCTTTCGCGCCCAGCACGTGCTGGCCCGCACCGCCAATCTCCTCGGCGTCATCGGCACGGTGCAGAGCCAGGAGGGCGTGGTGCACTTGGTGGTCGAACAGTTCTGGGAGCCCGAGCTATCCCATGATGCGGCGCCCGTGCCCAGCCGGGATTTTCGATGAGAAGGTGGCTATGCGCCCCGCCCTGTTCCCTGACCGATAGAACCCACCGCTTTGGCCTGTCCTCAACCCTTCCGATAGGCAACTTTTTCGGGAATGGCTCAGTGGCAGAGCCCAACCTTGCCAAGGTTGGGGTCGCGGGTTCAAGTCCCGTTTCCCGCTACTGGATATTTCAAGGCGTTACGGGTCACCGTGACGCCTTTTGTAGTTCGTGCTCGCGTTGCCTTTTTGGTTTGTGGGGGCGGCAGATCGCCAGCTTCAGCCGAAGCGGACGCTGTAGATCGGCGGCAGGTTGTTGGCGACGGTGCTCCAGCTCTCGCCCCGATTCTCGCTGACGTACAGATTCCCGGTGGTGCTGCCGAAGGCAAGCCGGTCGCCGCTGATGCCCAGCGCGTGGCGCAACACCACATCGTAGGCGTGCTTCTGCGGCAGACCTTCGCGCAGCATCTCCCAGGACTCCCCGCCGTCCTGCGTGCGTGCGACGAACAAGCCCCCGTCGATGGCCATGCGCTCCATGTCCGCCTTGCCCGGCACGACCCAGGCCGTCCCTCCGTGAGCCACGTCCACCGCCACGGGAAAGCCGAAGTGCACGCCCTGATCGGGAAAGCTGACCTTCTTCCAGGTCTCGGCGCCGTCTGAGCTGTAGAAGACCCCGCAGTGGTTCTGCTGCCAGATGTGGTCGGGTTGTCCCGGGCACAGCTCGATGCTGTGCGGGTCGTGGCCCCACTCGGCGGTTGGGTCCGGCTGATAGTCCATCACCAGGCCTTTGTTGCGGCTGCGCCAGCTCTGGCCGCCGTCGCGGGTTTCCAGCACGCCGGCGGTGGAGACTGCCACCAGCACGCGATCGGGGTCGCGCGGGTCGACCAGCACCGAGTGGATGCCCGGAGCGAACTCGCCGCCTTCGGACGCGGGCGTGCCGAACCAGTGGGTGACGCCCGAGCCCCCGCCGTTGGATAGGTCGCCGCCCCGCGACTCATGGTTCCACAGCGGGAGGTTCAGCGCGAAGCTCTCGCCGCCGTCTCTGCTGACAAACAGTCCGCCGGGAATGGTGCCCACGTAGATGGTTCCGGGCGCACCGAAGGCAAGGGTCCACAGCTTCAGCAGGGTGGCGGGCTTGATCTGGGTAGGGCCGGGGATTTCCGTGCTGTCTTCGCTGGGGATCGCATGACCGAGATAGCGCGCATCCGCGGGGTATTTCACCTGCGATGCGTCCGCCCAGCTCTTGCCGTCGTCATCGGAGCGGGACAGCTTGGCTCCCCAGTGTCCGTGCCCCAGTGCGGCCCACAACGCGCCGGTGTGGGGGTCGCGCGCCAGGAAGTTGACGCCCATGCCGGCATGTCCGGCCAGGTGGGGCGTCCAGCCACCCCGGCCCTTGCCGACGACAAATGCGCCCTTGCGTGTACCAACGAGGATGCGGTCTGACATGGGAAACCTCCCCGCGGGCAGGGTGGTGGCCTACCCCCCGCTGAGTGCCTGCATGATAAAGACGCGCGAATCGGTCTGGACCCGATCGGTCAGCCGTGCGCGGTCGGCGACCCGGTCTTCCCCGACGAAGATGTTGACGTGCGTGCGCAGCCGGCCGCGCTCGTCGCAGACATAGAAGGCAAAGCCTGGAGCGATCGCTTCCAGCCCCTGCACCACATCGGCGACGGTGGAGCCTGCAACCATGAGCTCCTTCCCCTCCAATTGAGGGAAGAACGCATACAGATGCCGGGTGAGCTGCACTTTGGCCATCGGCTGCGACCGTTCAGGATCTGGTATCGGCAGTTCTAACGTGCGGACGATGGCGCATTCGGTGATCGTCCGCCCTCCGGTTTGCAAGGATCGCCCGACGCCAGAAATCTGTCAATTGACAGTGCATATTGTCTGGAGCCCTACCCACGCTGACCTGGCCGCCGATCAGCCCAACCACTGCTTGTCACCGCCACGTGCGCCTCGATGCCTTCCGCCACAGTGGTGCCGTGCGCCTCCGGGCCCCGCTGCGGCCGCGGCCTTTCCGATCGCGTCCGTTCCGCGTTATGGAAGGGCCAGACGACCTGCAGCATGCGGACGGGATTGCGCGGTGCCTTCAAGAGCGGCGGTTTCGCTGGATGGGCATCGCACGGTGCTGCGCGGCGCTGCGAATACCTGCTGGGGGGCATGGCATTGTAGAGACAACCCATCGGAATGGAGCAATTCGCATGGAATCCACGGCAGCGACGCCCAGCTACGACTACGTGATCGTAGGCTCGGGGACCGCCGGATGCACCCTCGCCAACCGACTTTCCGCCGACCCCGCCCTGCGCGTGCTGCTGCTGGAGGCAGGCGGCAAGGACGACTGGATCTGGATGAAGATCCCGGTGGGCTACCTGTACTGCATCAACAACCCGCGTGCGGACTGGCGCTTCCACACGGTGAACGAGGCCGGCCTGAACGGACGCTCGCTGCTCTATCCGCGTGGCCGCACCCTGGGCGGCAGCTCGTCCATCAATGCCATGATCTACATGCGCGGCCAGAAGCAGGACTACGACGGGTGGGCGCGCGCTGCGGGCGACGACTCGTGGCGCTGGGACGACGTGTTGCCCATCTTCAAGTCCGTGGAGGACTATCACCGGGGCGCCAACGAATGGCACGGTGCGGGCGGCGAATGGCACGTAGAGTCCCAGCGCCTGTCCTGGGAGATCCTGAACGCGTTCCAGGCCGCAGCCGGGGAGACCGGCATCCCCGCCATCGATGACTTCAACCGCGGCAATAACTTCGGCAGCGGGCCCTTCGAGGTCAACCAGCGCCGCGGCGTGCGCCTGAGCGCCTCCACGGCGTTCCTGAAGCCCGTGCTGCACCGGCCCAACCTGACCGTGTTGACGGGTGCGCAGGCCCGCCGGGTGCTCTTCCAGGGCACACGGGCCACGGGCGTGGAGTTCGACCAAGGCGGCGCCACGCGTCAGGCTGCGGCCAGCCGCGAGGTGATCCTGGCGGCGGGCTCCATCGGCTCGCCCCAGTTGCTGCAGCTCTCCGGTGTGGGCCCGCGGGCGCTGCTGGATTCCCTGGGCATCCCCGTGGTGTGCGCAGCGGAGGACGTGGGGGGCAACCTGCACGACCACCTGCAACTGCGCCTCGCGTTCCGCGTCAGCAATACGCGCACGCTCAACGAGATGACGCACAGCCTGTTCGGCAAGGCCAAGATGGGGCTGGAGTACCTGCTGTTCCGGCGCGGCCCGCTGACCATGGCGCCTTCGCAGATGGGCGCCTTCGCACCGTCGGACCCCTCCCGCGAGCGGCCCAACCTGGAGTTCCACGTGCAGCCGCTGTCGCTGGACAAGTTCGGCGATCCGCTGCACACGTTCCCCGCGTTCACGGTCTCCGTGTGCAACCTGCAGCCCACCAGCCGCGGTTACGTGCGCATCACCACGCCGGACTTCCGGGCGCCGCCGGAGATTCACCCCAATTACCTGGCCACGGAGGAGGACCAGCGCGTGGCGGTGGATGCCCTGCGGCTGGGGCGGCGCATCGTGGCGGCCGACGCCCTGAAGCCCTACCAGCCCGCCGAGTTCGTGCCGGGGCCGGAGCTGACCAGTGACGCCGACCTGGTGAAGGCCGCCGGGGATGTGGGCACCACCATCTTTCACCCGGTGGGCACGTGCCGCATGGGCAGCGATGACGGCGCGGTGGTGGACTCGCGATTGCGTGTGCGTGGCGTGCAAGGCCTGCGCGTGGTGGACGCTTCCATCATGCCCACCATTAGCTCCGGCAACACGGCTGCCCCGACCCTGCTGATCTCGGAGAAAGGCAGCCGCATGATCCTGGAGGATCGCAACGCCGCGGGCTGAGGCGCCTAAGCGCCGCAATATGTGGAACCCTGGGTCCGCGCTGTACCACTTCAGGGTGCGGGCCTATCATCCGAATACTTGGCTTGGGGCGCTTGACCTGGGTCAATGTCTCGCGCTTATGCGCGGCGTAGACTTTCCTTGATGGATGACCCACACTGGGCCTGGGTCGCTCGCGGGGCATCGCTGCCCTGGACGAGGCATTCAGCACTGGCGCGAAGGCATCGTACGATAAAACCCATGATTCGGCGTACCTCCTCCCTGCGAATGTTGGCGGCTGTTGCCGCCGGGCTGCTGCTCTGGTGTCACGGGCTGCAGGGCACCGCGCATGCGCCTGTCCTGGCGGTGTCGGGGCACGCCGGGGTGGCTGGCCAGACGATGATGGCCGCGCCCGCGCCCCTGAGCGAATCCCTGCCGGTTCTGAGCTGCTGCCTGGATGGTGCCGGCAGCAACCTGCACGCCGCCGGCCTTTCCCGGCTGCCCGCGCCCTCGGCCCCGCTGCTGGCCGTGACGGCGCTGCTTTCCGCGCTGCTGGCCATCGTGGCCCTGCGGCGCCCGGTGCTGAGCATGGTGCGGCGCAGGACTCCCCACCGCGCCGATCTGCACCACCGCGCGACGCTGTTCCGAATCTAGACCTCCCTCCCAGCTTATCCGTTTGCCGGTGCGCACCTGTGGCGTGACCGGCACCGGGCACGCCTGACTCGCGCGCTGCCGCAGTGCGGCCGCCGTGACCGCGCACGCCCGGACATCCCGCACATTCCGGATGCAACCCGGCGCTTGGGCTGCGGCCCGCGCCGGCAACCGTGGAGGCGAGGCCATGCTGACCTCGTGGAAATTCTGGACCGTGATGGCCGTGATCATCGGCCTGGCGGGCCTGTTCGCCTTCGGCTTCACACGCGATCCCAAGATCGTGCAGTCGCCGCTGGTGGGGCGGCCGGCGCCGGGCTTCGCGGTGACCGAGCTGGACACCGGTGCGCCGCTGAGCCTGGAAGCCCTGCACGGCACGCCGTTCGTGCTCAACTTCTGGGCGAGCTGGTGCACGGCCTGCAAGGCGGAGGCGCCCCTGCTGGAGCGGGCCTACGAGCAGTACGAGCGGGCCGGGCAGCCGGTGCGCTTCATAGGCATCGCCATTCAGGACACGCGCGAGGCCGCCCAGGCCTTCGCCCGCCGCTACGGCAAGCGGTACTACCTCGCGCTGGACAACGAGCGCGGCGACATCTCGCTGAACTGGGGCCTCTACGGCGTGCCGGAGACGTTCTTCGTGAACGCCCAGGGCTTCATCACCCACAAGCACATCGGGCCGCTCACCTGGTCCGCGATCGAGGAGCAGATGGCCCCGCTGCTGGCCTCGCGGCGCCCTGCGCCCGCCTCCCCGACGCGGCCCGCTGAGGCCCGCTGAATTCTTCTGCAGGCAAACCGAACTGGAGCAGAACCATGAAAGGCAACCGCAACCAAGTCTCGCAGGCCAAGCGCCGCACCGGGCGCTCCCGGCACATCGCGGGCCGGCTGTATCTCGCCATCATCGCCGTGCTGGCTATCGCCGGCGTGGCCCTGTTCACGATGGGCAACCGCGAGGGCGGTGCTTCGCCGGAGCAGGTCGCCAACGCCACCGGCATCCTCAGCGCGGCCACGAGCTTTCACGATTTCGGGCAGGTTTCCATGCGCAACGGGAAGATCACGTTCCGGTATCCGGTGCGCAACGACAGCGGTACGCCGGCCCTCGTGCAAAAGATCTACACCTCGTGCATGTGCACCGAGGCCACGCTGCTGGTCGGCACCGAGCGCGTGGGGCCTTTCGGCATGCCGGGGATGGGACCCCCGATTCCGACCATCAACCGCGTGATTCCGGCCGGTCAGCAGGCCATCGTGGAAGCCACGTTCGATCCCAATGCGCACGGTCCCGCTGGCCTGGGCCGCAACGACCGGGTGGTCTCCGTGGTGCTGGGCGAGCGGCGCGTGCTGCAGCTCAGCTTCACCGCCTACGTCACCCCGTAACCCCGTGCCCACCAAGGAGCGCAGACCATGATCGCCGCATTGCGACGCTGGAGAAAGGCGGCCTTGCTGGCCGTCGGCACCCTGGCCCTGATGGGGGCCGCATGGGGCTTGCAGTACAGTCCGCACTCCGCGGGCTGGTTGTGGCAGATCAGTGACCGCGGCACATGGCTGCTGCCGCTGATCTCCGTGGCGGCCTTGATCGACAGCGTGAATCCCTGCGCGTTCTCGATCCTGCTTGTCACGATCGCCTTCCTGTTCGCGCTGGGGCGTTTGCGCTCCAGCGTGCTGGCCATCGGCGGACTCTACGTGGCCGGCGTATTCGCCGTGTACCTGGGCATCGGGCTGGGGCTGCTACAGGTGCTGCACCTGTTCGATACCCCACACTTCATGGCCAGGCTGGGGGCGGCCCTGCTGGTGGGCGGTGGGGCACTTTCCATCGCAGGCGAGCTGGTGCCCGGCATGCCTCGCCTGGCCGTGCCCCACGCCGCGCATCAGCGCATCGCCACGCTGATCGACCGTGCGTCGCTGACGGTGGCCTTTCCGCTGGGGGCGCTGGTGGGCCTGTGTGAGTTCCCCTGCACGGGCGGACCATACCTGATGGCCGTGGGCCTGCTGCACGACCAGGCGACCGCCTGGGAGGGCCTGGGTTACCTGATGCTCTACAACGTGATCTTCGTGCTGCCCCTGGTGCTGATCCTGCTGGTGGCCTCGGACAAGCGGCTCGTGGAGAAGACACAGGCGTGGCACCGCGACAACAAGAGCGCCATGCGGCTGTGGGGCGGTGCGGCCATGGTCGCCCTGGGCCTGCTCATCTACGCGCTGTGAGGTCACCATGACAACCCTGTTGTTCGTGACGACGTTCGCATCCATCGGGTTGCTGACCGCTATTGCCTGGGCCCTGCGGAGGGCCGTGCTGCCACGCCTGTGCCCGTTGTGCGCAGGCGTGGCGGGCACGTGGATCGGCCTGCTCGTGGCCCATCGCTTGGGCGTGGCGGTGGATCCACGCCTGCCGGCCGTGCTGTTGGGCGGCTCGGTGGTGGGGCTGGCGGGCCTGGGGGAGCGCGCCCTGGCCGGCCGCTCTCCCACAAGCGTGCTGCTCTGGAAGACCGCGTTCGTCCTCGTCGGCTTTGCCACAGCCTACGCGCTGCTGCTGGGGGCGTGGCTGGGCGCCGTTGGCGGGGGCGTCGTGCTGGCCGGGATGTTGGGGGCGCCGTGGCTGGGCCGGGCGACGGCCCAGGGAGCGGCCCCACCGGTGCAAGTCCGACCGGGTGGCCCCGCCTTGGCGCCCGAGGGTGCCGGCGAGCGTCGCGAGGCGCTGCTGGCACAACTGAACAACTGCTGCTGATGCGGAGGCCTGCGGGCGCTCCACACCTCAATCGAGGAACTTCTCATGCGTACGAACCTGCGGGACATGGCCGGCTGGGCACCGTTCTCCGCCGCCCTGTCTCTGGCCGGCTATGGCGTGGCGCTGCAATTCTGGCCGGCTGCCGCCGGGCGGTTCTTTGCCGCGCTGTTCGGGCTGGATCCTTACAGTCTATTGCCCCTGCACGGCTGGGGCGCGGTGCTCCCTGGCGTGGCCCTGTGGCTGGCCGGCTGCTACGTAGCCGCCGCAGTGGGCTGGTGGCTGCGGCGCGGCTACCAGCTGCGCGGTGGGCTGCCGTTGCGCACCCAAGCCCTGCGGATTGCCGGCGTGTTGCAGCGCACACACACCCTGGAGAAGCCTCATGGTTAGCCAGGTCATGCCGGTGATGTCACCTGTAGAGCCGATGCACTTCGCGGCTGCCCGGCGCACGGGCTGGCGCTGGGCCGCTCTGTCGGTTGTGGCGCTGGCCGGTGGGTATGGGGTCACGTTGTCGCTGCTGAACGGCCCGGCCTTTGCCTGGGAGAGCTTCCTGGCGCTCTGGTACTGGATGACGCTGCTGGTGGCGGGCTTCGCGCTGCAGGCGGGTCTGTTCGGGTACAGCCGGGCGTTGGCCAAGGCCGGTGTCTCGCCCCACGCCTCGGGCGTGGTGGCCTCCGGTGGGGCCAGCGCCGTGTCGATGGTGGCCTGCTGCGCGCACCACCTGGCAGACGTGCTGCCGCTGATGGGGTTCGCCGGCGCCACATTGTTCCTCAGCAGTTACCAGAGCCTGTTCCTGCTGGCTGGCGTGCTTTCGAACGCGGTGGGCGTGCTCTATCTGCTGGGAGAGATGGAGCGCCACCACCTGTACGCGCCGGAGGGCAGGCTGCTCGCTCCCCTGCTGCGCTGGCCGGTACGCCGCGCCTTGCCCTACGGGGCAGCGGCCGCGGTTCTCGTCATGGCATTCGCCATCTATTGGGAGGCGTGGGCATGAGCACGAAACCGTCCGTCGGGCAGGGCCCTGGGGTTCGCCGTGTGGCACCCTGGTTGGCGCTGGGAATCGTCGTCGTGGTGGGCGGGCTCTATTGGGCCTCGCAACGACCCGCCCATGGCGCGGGTCCCGCGCGCAGCAGCGCAGGTGAGGTGATGTTTGTCCTGACGCCGCGGGCTGTGTCCGATGGGCACTTCCTCGTGGACGTGCAGGTGAATACCCACAGCGGCGACCTGGCGCAGCTCGATCTCCAGGCGGCGACGGAGTTGCGCGTCGCGGGCCAGACGCTACGGCCGGTGGCTCCGGTGACGTTGCGCGGCCACCACGCACGTGGCCGGCTGGAGTTCGCGCTGGCGCGCGCACCGGATGCGTACGAGATCGTCATCCGTGGCGTGCGCAATATGGGCGACGTTACCTTCCGCTGGCCGTGATGACACGCCATGGATGAATGCCTGGGCGTGCTTGGAAGCCGCCGCTACTTTTGCAGGCGACGCACGTAGTGCACGATGCTCCACACTGCGGTGCGGTCCAGGGTCTTGCCGAAGGGTGGCATTTGGCCACGGCCGTTCAGGATCTGCGCGGCGATCTGTCCGTCGCTCCACATGGCGGTCGCACGCAGGTCCGGCGGCCGCGGATTCAAGCCGGCTGCGGCAGGGCCGTCCCCGCGGCCCTTGGCTCCGTGACACACCACGCAATTGGCGTCGTAAATCGTCTTGCCCTTTGCGATGACGGCTTTGGAGATCGGCAGAGGATTCTCACCAACGGATGGCGGTGGCGCCATCATGCTGCCCATGCCACCCATCCCGCCCATCCTGCTGGAGCCCATGCCCTGGCCCCAACTCTGGGGGGGCACAGCCAACAGGAAGGTAGCCACGGCGATTGCCGCCATACCGACGAAGGTTCTCATGGGTTGGTTTCCTGGTTCGGGTTGCGGTGCAACCTACCCAGGGCAGGTTACTTCATGCAACTCTGGAACGGAACGGAATGGGCACGGGCGAAGCGTCGTCGTGCGCTGGGGAGTCGTTGCATCAACGAGTTTTCAGGGTGACCACCCTATGGATCCGATCAGCACGCTACAACTGGGCGCCTCCGGCGCGATGGGCCGGATCGTGGATGCCCTGCCCGTGGGCTATGCCTTCGGCGCGGGAATGATGTCCGCCGTGAATCCATGCGGCTTCACGCTGCTGCCGGTCTACCTGGCGTTGTTCCTGGGCTCCGGGCACGAGGGCTACCACGAGCGCCCGGTGCTGCAGCGCATGGCGGGCGCCCTGGGCGTATCCAGCGTGGTTTCGCTGGGCTTCGTGCTGCTGTTTGGCGTCATCGGCGGCTTGGTGGCGGCCGGGGCGCGCTTCGTGATTCCGGTGATGCCCTGGGTCAGCGTGGCCATCGGTGTGGCGCTGGTCGGCCTGGGCGTCTGGATGCTGGCCGGCCGGCACGTGTCTTCGGACGCGCTGCTGCGTCTGGGCACGCGCCTCAGCGCGGGACAGGGCCGCGGTCTGCGCGGCTACTTCCTCTACGGCCTCACCTTCGGCGTGTGTTCCGTAAGCTGCACGCTGCCGGTGTTCCTGGTCGTGGTGGGCAGCGCGGTGGCCGCGGGCGGTGTGGTCGGGGGCCTCGCGCAGTTCATCGGCTACGGGCTGGGCATGGGCGCGGTGGTGACGGTGCTCACGCTGGCCGCCGCCCTGCTGCGGGAGGGCGTGCTGGTGCGGGGCGTGCGCCGCGCGATGCCCTATCTGCACACCGCGACGGCCCTCTTCGTCGCCGCAGGCGGCCTCTATATCCTCTACTACTGGCTGGTCAAGGGCGATCTGCTGGTCTGAGGCATCTGCCGCTTGCCGGGAAGGCGTTTGTCACCCGGAACCTGTTCGCGGGCATCACGCGGGTGGCCCCTACGCTGCCCTCAGGCACACTGGGTGCGGACCTGTGTCCGCAATTGTCCGGCTATTTCGGCTGCGCTCGGCGGGCCGCCGCGGTAGAATGGATCCGCGCGAAGCGGCCAGGGTGGCGGTGTGGCGGGCCGAAGAGAAAATTGCGAAACGGAGCCAATCGCCCCGGCCGGGGGCAGGGCTGGTCGGCAGCAGGCGGCGCGTGCATGCGGGATTGCGAAACGAAGCCATTCGGTGCGCCCACCCATGCCCCGCGCGCCAGGGCGGCTGCCGCGTGGGGCCGTGCGCATAGTCATGTGCTCAGCCCCCCCTTTCGCCGGGCCGCCGTCTGTCGTAGGAGTAGGGCTGTCGCAGGGACCGGGACCCGCCGGGCGGTTTTGGTGTCGCCGGCATCACCCGGTCACCCGCAGCCACAAGGAGACGACGCGATGAAACTGGGCAGGCTCGGGGTCTGGTGCCCCACGGACGCCCTCAGTACGGCCGACCTGACGGAACTGGCGCAGCGCACGGAGCGGCTGGGCTATGCGGCGCTCTGGTACCCGGAGTCCCGGGGGCACGAGTCGTTCGCGCTGGGCGGCTTCCTGCTGAGCCACACGGAGCGCCTCATCGTGGCGACGGGCATCGCCAACATCTACGCGCGCGATGCGGCCACGGCCAAGCAGGGTCAGCACACGCTGGCCAAGCTCTATGGCGGCCGCTTCCTGCTCGGGTTGGGCGTCTCGCACATCCCCATGGTGGAGACGCTGCGCGGTCACAGCTACGGCAAGCCCGTGCCCACCATGCGCGCCTACCTGGACGGCATGGAGAAGGCCGCGACCATCGCGCCGGCGCTGAAGGAGACGCCGCCCACCGTGCTGGCTGCGCTGGGGCCGAAGATGACGGCACTGGCGGCGCAACGCACGCAGGGCATCCATCCCTACAACGTGACGCCGGAGCATACCCGCTGGGCCCGCGGTATCGTGGGGCCGGATGCCTGGGTGTGCGTGGAGCAGAAGGTGCTGATGGTGCGTGACCCCGCCAAGGCTCGGGCCGTGGCGCGCGAGAACCTGTCGCACTACATGACCCTGCCCAACTACCGCAACAACTGGCTGCGCCTGGGCTTCAGCGAGGCGGAGTTGGCCGATGGCGGCAACGACCGCTTTCTGGACGCCATGGTGGTCTGGGGCGATGCCGCGGCCATCCGCGAGCGCATCCAGCAGCACCTCGATGCCGGTGCGAGCCACGTGTGCATCCAGCTGCTGCACCCCAACGGCGAGCGGCGTCCCGACCTCGACGCGATGGAAGCCCTCGCTCCGTAGCCGGGCCGTGGAGGCTCAGATGCTGGGCCGGGGGCGGCCCAGCTCGCCACGCACCAGCGCGGCGCCGGCCACCATCGCGCAGAGCTTGCCGAAGGCCACGTCGCGCGGCAGGTACTTCATGCCGCAGTCCGGCGCCACGATCACCCGCTCCGCCGGGACGTGCTGCAGCGCGCGGCGGATGCGTTCCGCCACCACCTCCGGCGTCTCCACGGCCGGGTCGGACAGGTCCAGCACGCCCACCACGATGGTCTTCCCCTCCAGCTCTCGTAGCACGCGGCAATCCAGCTTCGACTGCGCCGTCTCGATAGAGATCTGGTCGCAGGGGGTCTGCGCCAGCTCGGGCAGGAAGGAGTAGCCGGACGGCCGCTCCTTCACCAGCGCGGCATAGCCGAAGCAGATGTGTACGCAGGTGGGGCCGCCCACGTCCTCCAGGGCGCGGGTGAGCAACTCCACGCCATAGGCGCGGGCCTTGTCCGGGTGCGCCTGCATGTAGGGCTCGTCCACCTGCACGAGGTCGGCCCCGGCCGCGAACAGGTCGCGGATCTCCGCGTTCACCGCCTCGGCCAGGGCCAGCCCCAGCGCGCGCTCATCGCCATAGTGATCGTCCTGGACGAGCTGCGCCATGGTGAACGGCCCCGGCACGGTCATCTTGATGGCGCGCTCCGTGTTGGCCCGCAGAAAGGCCGTGTCGCGCACCTGCACCGGCCGCGCGTGCCGGATCGGCCCCACCACGCGCGGCACGGGCTGCTCCAGGCCGCGGCGGTTGCGCGCGGTGCCCGGGTGCGCCAGGTCGATGCCCTCCAGCGCATTGGCGAAGCGGTTGAAGTAGCTCTCCCGGCGCATCTCTCCGTCCGAGACGATGTCCAGTCCGGCCCGCTCCTGGTCGCGGATGGCCAGGCGCGTCGCGTCGTCCTGGGCCTGCTCCAGCAGTGGCTCGGGGATGCGCCACAGTGCCGATTCCGGCACGCGCGGCACCATCTTGGAGAGCAGGGTCCGGTCGATCAGCCACTCCGGCTGCGGGTAGCTGCCCACGATGGTCACCGGCAGCAGCTTGTCGATCATGAGGGCACTCCAAGCAGGGGGTGTGCGGCGTGAGGTGGCCGCGGCGCGTCCAGCGGAGCGGCTCGCGGCCCATCCTGTCGGCCGCCTGTTCGGGATCGCGCCGCGCGTCGCGGAACGGCCATCCAAGCTGGCGCAACGGTTGGCCATTCTGCGGGGCGGCCTGCGGTGGGCCTCCAGCAGGGGTTCAGGCTCAGCCGGGCCGTCATTCGGACTTTACATTCAGATTCTCATTCAATATGGCTATGTGGGAAACGAATTCGCCTACCGCGCCCCGCTTGGGGGGCGCATCGAAAAACATGGCAGAGGTATCCGTATGCTGCGAAGACTCCACGTCTTTGCGCTCGTGGCTGTTGTCGCCCTCTTCGGGCTGGCCAGCACTGCGAGCGCCGCCGACACGTTCAAGATCGCCTACATCGACCCGCTCTCGGGCTCATTCTCCATCGCCGGTGAACTGGGGGCCAACCACTTCGACTTCTTCGCGGACATGATCAATGCGGAAGGCGGCATCAACGGCCGACGCATCGAGATCATGAAGTACGACGACCAGCTCAACGCCAAGGTCGCCGTGGAGAAGGTGCGCCAAGCCATTGCGGATGGCGCCAACATCATCGCCCAGGGCAACTCCTCCGGCATCGCCCATGCCATCACCGATGCGGTGAACAAGTTCGACCAGCGCAACCCGGGCAAGGAGGTGCTGTTCTTCAACTACGCCGCGGTCGACCCGGCGCTGACCAACAAGGACTGCAACTTCTGGCACTTCCGCTTCGATGCCAACGCCGACATGAAGATGAAGGCCCTGGTGGCGGCGCTCAAGGCAGCCGGTGCGCCCAAGAAGGTGTACCTGCTGGACCAGGACTACTCGTTCGGCCGCGCCGTGGCTGCGGCGGCGGTACGGGAACTGAAGGCGCAGATTCCCAGCGCCAAGATCGTGGGCAATGAGCTGCACCCGATCGCCAAGGTGAAGGACTTCACGCCCTACGTGAACAAGGTGCAGACCTCCGGGGCCGACCTGCTGATCACGGGCAACTGGGGTCCGGACATGTCGCTGCTGGCCAAGGCCGCCGCGCAGTCGGGGCTGAAGGCTCGCATTGCCGGGTACTACGCGGACTTCCTGGGCGTGCCGGCGGCGCTGGGTGCGCAGGGCGAAGGCCTGCTGAACGTCTCGGAAGGCAACCTGAACGACTCCAGCATCACCGACCGCGCGATGTACCGGCAGTATAAGGACCGCTTCAAGCAGGAGTTCTACTACTTCCGCGTGCAATACATGTTCGACTACCTGGTGCACGCTGCCGAGCAGTCCAAGTCCTTCAATTCCATCAAGCTGGCCAAGACCCTGGAGGGCATGCACCGCGACTTCTCTCGCGGCGAGACGTTCATCCGCAAGGCGGATCACCAGATATTCCTGCCCATCTACGTCAACGAGTTCACCAAGAACGTGAAATACACGGTGGAAAACTCCGGTCTGGGCTTCAAGACGTACGAACGGGTGGACACGAAGAATACCATCGTGCCTACGACCTGCCGCATGCGGCGGCCGTAACACCCTCGGAGGCACGGGCGCCCGGCTGCCGGCAATGCCGGCGGGTCGCCTTCCTTCCCGATTGCCTGCCGGCCCGTCCAGCCCTGTGCTGACGGGCCGGTGCGCATGCCGGGGATGAGGCTAGTGCCGGGTTGCACCGCCAGACCTCCGTGCCGCACCGACTCCAATCCAGCGAATCCATGGAACTGTTCGTACTGTCCGCGATCAACGGCCTGATCTACGGCATGCTGCTGTTTATGCTGTCGAGCGGGCTCACGCTGATCTTCGGCATCATGGGCGTGCTGAACTTCGCCCATGCCAGCCTGTACATGCTGGGCGCGTACTTCGCGTTCCAGATCGCCCAGTTCACCAACTTCTGGGTGGGCCTGTTCGTGGCGCCCGTGCTGGTGGGCCTGGTCGGCGCCGCCATTGAGCGCTACCTGCTGCGCCGCCTGCACAAGTACGGGCACATTCCCGAGCTGCTGCTCACCTTCGGGCTGTTCTTCCTGATCGAGGAGGTGGTGAAGCTGGTGTGGGGCCAGCCCGCCGTGCCCTATCGGGTGCCGGCGCTGCTGCACTTCACGCTGTTCCGCCTCTACAACTCCTCGTTCGCCGCTTACAAGCTGTTCATGTTCGTGGTGGCCGTGCTGGTGTTCGTGGCCCTGTTCCTGATGCTCAAGCGCACGCGGGTGGGGCTGATCGTGCAGGCGTCCATCGGGCACCCGGAGATGGTGACGGCACTGGGCCACAACGTGCCACTGGTGTTCATGGGCGTGTTCGGCGTGGGGGCCGCGTTGGCAGGGCTGGCCGGCACGATCATGGGCAACTTCTACGTGACGGAGCCGTCCATGGCCTACCACGTGGGGCTCATTATCTTCGTCATCATCGTCGTGGGCGGACTGGGCTCGGTGACCGGGGCCTTCATCGCGTCGATCATCATCGGCCTGATGGATACGCTGGCCGTGGCGTTCGAGTACTCGCTCAGCGATCTGCTCAACGTGTTTCACACGCAGGTCAGCATGAGCTCGCCCCTTTATGACTTCGTCCACATCAAAATCTCGGACACCGCGGGCGTGCTGCCGTTTCTGCTCATGCTGGTGCTGTTGATCTTCCGTCCCACCGGCCTGATGGGGCAACGCGAAGTATGAAAACTGTCATCGAAAGCGGCGGCGACACCGGCGCCCTGGCCGGCAAGACCATCAGCCGCATGACCTACGCGAAGCTTGGGCTGAGCGCGGCGACCCTGATCGTGCTGCTGTTGGTGCCGCTGCTGGGCGACCTCGCGGTCATCTCGCTGCTTAACCAGATCGGTATCGCGATCATCTTCGCGCTGGCCTACAACCTGCTGCTGGGCCAGAGCGGCCTGCTCTCCTTCGGCCATGCCGTGTACTACGGCGTCGGCGCGTTCTGGACGATCCAGCTCATGGCCTGGATCAGCAATGGGGCGTTCTATGTGCCCACACCCCTGCTGCCGTTGGCCGGCGGCCTGGGTGGGCTCGTGTTCGGCTTCCTGCTGGGCATGTTCTGCGTGCGGCGCCACGGCACCATCTTCGCGCTGATTACGCTGGCGGTGGGCGAGCTGATGACGGCGCTGACCATCATGCTCAACAACCTCTCCGGCGGGGAGGAGGGCATCTCGGCTTGGCGACAGGGCTGGCTGGGCTTCACGTTCGGTTCGGCGTCCCAGGTCTACTACCTGATCCTGTTCTGGGTGCTGCTGTGCGGCGCGCTGCTGTACGGGCTGACGCGCACGCCCTTCGGGCGACTGATGCTGGCCGTGCGGGACAACGAGGAGCGCGCGCGCTTCATCGGCTTCAACACCTACCGCGTGCGGCTGACTGTGTTCTGCATCTCCGGCCTCTTTGCGGGGGTGGCGGGCGGACTCCTGGCGGTGAGCAACGAGCTCATCAACTATGAGGTGATGAGCATCACCGAGTCGGGCAACGTCCTGTTCAACACCTTCATCGGCGGAATGACGTATTTCTCCGGGCCGATCATCGGGGCCGCGCTGATCACCACGCTACAGCTCAATTTGAGCAACTACACGGACGCTTGGCTGGTCTACGAGGGCATCCTGTTCGTGCTGATCGTGATGTTCGCGCCCGGCGGCATCGCGGGCATCATCTATGTCCACGGCCCCGTGCTGCGCGACGGTCTGTGGCGGCTGCTGGTGCGGTCCTACGGCATCGCAGCCGTGCCCGCAGTGCTGTTGGTGGCGACGGGTATCTTCCTGATCGAGTTCATCTACCACTGGTCCAGCGCCCTGTACGCGGCCGGCGCCGAGATCCCCCTGTTCGGGATCACGTGGAGCCCGGCCAGCGTTTGGCCCTGGCTGGTCATGCTGGTTGGACAGGGGGTGGGCTTTTACCTGCTCCTGCGCTACGCCATTCCCTCGGTGACCGCAGCTTGGCAGGCCGTCAACGAGCGCCTCAACGGGAACGAGGAGCCATGATTCTGGAGCTCAAGGACATCTGCAAGAGCTACGGCCGCACCGAGGTGATCCGCAACCTGCACCTGCAGGTGGAGGAGGGCGAGCGCCATGCCGTGATCGGGCCCAACGGCGCAGGCAAGTCCACCATGTACAACCTCATCAGCGGGCGGCATGCGCCGGACAGCGGCGAGATCCTGCTGCGCGGCGAGAACATCGCGGGGCAGCCGCCCTACGAGATCGCGCGCCAGGGCCTTAGCCGCAGCTTCCAGATCACGAACATCTTCCACCGCCTCAGCGTGTTCGAGAACATCCGCTGCGCGTTGATGTGGCCGATGGGCTACCACTTCTCCCTCTTCAAGCGGGTCAGCCGCCTGCGCGATCTGAACGAGCGCGCCACGCAGATCCTGGGGCAGTTGCACCTGGATTCGCGCAGCGAGGTGCTGGCCGGGACGCTGACCTATGCGGAGCAGCGAGCGCTGGAGGTGGGTATGACCATCGCCTCGGGCGCGCAGGTGATCCTGCTCGACGAGCCCACAGCCGGCATGAGCCGTTCGGAGACGGACGATACGGTGGGGCTGATCCGCATGGCCACGGAGGGCAAGACGCTGCTAATCGTGGAGCACGACATGGACGTGGTCTTCAACCTGGCGGACCGCATCTCCGTGCTGGTCTACGGCTCGATCATCGCCACGGACACGCCGGAGCGCATCCGGGCCAACGCCCAGGTGCAGGAGGCCTATCTGGGCAAGGAGGGCGCGGCATGAGCCTGCTCCAGGTCTCCAACCTGCACAGCTACTACGGCAAGTCCCATATCCTCCAGGGTGTCAGCCTGCAGGTGCCGGAGCGCCAGATTGTGGCGCTGCTGGGCCGCAACGGCGTGGGCCGCTCCACCACCCTCAAGGCACTGATGGGCCTCGTGCCACCGGCCCGGGGCTCCGTTCAGCTGGATGGACAGGAACTGGCCGGGCGCAAGCCCTACGAGATTTCCCGCCAGGGGCTCGCCTACGTGCCGGAGAACCGGGACATCTTTCCCACGCTCACCGTGCACCAGAACCTGCTGCTGGGCATGAAGTCGATCAACACCCAGGGTGTCTGGAGTGTGGACGAACTGCTGGACTTCTTCCCGAACCTCCGCAACCGGGCCCATAGCAAGGGGGGCACGCTTTCCGGCGGCGAGCAGCAGATGCTCACCATCTGCCGTTCCCTGCTGGGTGATCCCAAGGTGATCCTGATCGACGAGCCCACAGAGGGCTTGGCCCCAATGATCGTCGAGCGGCTGGTGGAGCTGATCCGGGAGATCCGCCAGCGCGGCGTTTCTGTGCTGCTGGTGGAGCAAAAGCTGACCATGGCCATGCGCATCTCAGACACGGTCTACGTGATGGGTCACGGCAAAATCGTCTACGAGGGTACGCCGGCCGAGCTGCGCGACGACGAGCGCGTGCGCAAGGAGTGGCTGGAGGTGGCCTGACCGCCGGCGTGCGGTCGTATTCTGCGAGAGCGCTTGTGGGAAGCCAATCCATCGAGGTGCGCCGGGTGGCCGGCGCCGTGGGCGCGGAAATCGGCGGGATCGATCTGGCGCGCGATCTCGATGATGGGGTCGTGACGACCCTGCGGCAGGCCCTGCTGGAACACCTCGTCCTCTTCTTCCGCGATCAGGCGCTGACGCCGCCGCAGTTCCTGGATGTCGCCCGCTGCTTCGGCGATCCCAACGAATACCCATTCGTGCGCGGACTGGAGGGCTACCCGACGATCATCGAGGTGGCCAAGCTCGAGCACGAGACGGTGAACTTCGGCGGCGTGTGGCACTCGGACACGACCTACCTGGAGCGCCCGCCGATGGCCACGTTGCTGCTGGCGCGCGAGGTGCCGCCCCACGGCGGCGATACGATCTTCGCCAACCAGTACCTGGCCTACGAGACGCTCTCCCCGGGCATGCAGCGGCTGCTGGAGGGGCTGGTGGCCATCAACAGCTCGGCCAAGGCGGATGCCTCGCGTACCCGCGAGGACCGCATCCGCGACCACGGCCGGGCACCGGAGCGCGAGGTGTACGTCTCCGAGCATCCCGCGGTGCGCACGCATCCGGAGACGGGCCGCAAGGCGCTCTACGTCAACGTGGCGCACACGGTGCGCTTCAAGGACATGACCGAGGCGGAGAGCGAGCCCATCCTGCGCTTCCTCTTCCAGCACCAGGTGCGGCCGGAGCTGACCTGTCGCTTCTCGTGGCGGCCGGGCTCGCTGGCCTTCTGGGACAACCGCGCCGTGCAGCACAACGCGGTCAACGACTACGCGGGCTTCCGGCGCATCATGAACCGCATCACCCTCGCCGGCGACACGCCGAGCTGAGCAGCCACCGCCGTCTCCCCGCTATGTGGGCACCAGCGTGAAATCCGCCGGCAGCACCCAGAAGGGATTGGCCAGCCCCAACTCCGCGGCGCGCGGGGGGTCGTCATGGCGGGTGAAGTCGCCGATCAGGCTCTCCTTCACGCCCAACACCGCATCGGATTCCAGGTAGGGATCGCCCGGCACGAACAGGTGCGTCGTGAGCGACTGGAAGCCCGGGGCGCGGAGGATGAAGTGGATGTGTCCGGGCCGGTACGGGTGCCGCCCCAGCCGGTCCAGCAGCTTGCCCACCGGGCCGTCGTGGGGAATGGGGTAGGAGCACGGCTTGATGGAGCGGAACCAATAGCGGCCGTCCGGGCCGGTGGTGAAGCGACCGCGCAGGTTCATCTCCGGCTGGGTGCCGCGCTGCTGCACGTCGTAGAAGCCCTCGCCGTTGGCCTGCCACACGTCCAACTCCGCGCCCGCGATGGGCGCGCCCGAGCCATCCAGCACGCGGCCGGAGACGTACAGCGATTCGCCGCTGCCGTCCAGGCAGATGTCGTCACCCATCTCGCGCCGCGGCGCATCAGCCACGTGGAAGGGCCCCAGCACGGTGGATTCCGTGGTGCCCGAGGGCTTGCGGTGGTTGATGGAGTCCACCAGCATGGAGACACCCAGCGTGTCCGAGAGCAGGATGAACTCCTGTCGCCAGTCGGTGCACATGTGGCCTGTGTCCGTGAGGAACTGGATGGCCGCCATCCATTCTTCCTCCGTGGGCTCGACCTCCTTGATCGCCGCGTGAATATGCCGCACGAGCGCGGCCATCACTTCGCGCAGGCGCAGGTCCGCGCCGGCTTCCATGCGCGCCACCACGGCGTCCGCGGAGCGCTCTTCCGTGAAGTAGCGCGGCACCTCGGTCGGCGCCGCATTGGTCTTGGCTTTCATGGTCCCTTCCCCGGGGTATGAAGGAAGCTCCGCCCGTGGGCGGGGCGTGTGACCCGGCACGGGCGCTCAGCCCGCGGCCACCTGCTCGATGGCCCGCGTCACCAGGGCTCGCCCAAGCTGCACCTTGTACGCGCTGCCGGCCAGGGGCCGGGCCGACTCGAACGCCGCCTCGGCGGCCCGCGCCGCGATCTCCGCCGTGGGTGCCTGGCCCTCCAGCAGCGCGGCCGCCTGCGGGCACGGCCAGGGCACGGGAGCCACGCCGCCCAGCACCAGCCGCACTTCGCGCAGCACGCCTCCCTCCATCCGCGCGCCGAAGGCCACGCTGACCAGGGGGAAGTCGCCCGCGGTGCGCTCGCGCGCCTTGAGGTAGGTGCCGCGCCAGTCCGCCGCGCGACCCGGCAGCACCACCGCCGTCAGCACCTCGTCCGGGCCCAGCACGTTCTCGCGCCGCACGTCGCGCTCCGGCCCGGTGAAGAACTCCGCCAGGGGCAGCGTGCGCTCCCCGGCCGGCCCGGCCACCACCACGGCGGCATCCAGCGCCAGCAGCGGCGGGGCCAGATCGGAGGCGTGTGCGGCGAAGCAGTCGCTGGCGCCCATCACGGCCAGGTAGGGCTGGTGCTCGCTGTCCTTGGCGGGGCAGTCCGTGCCGCCCTTCTTCAGGCAGTCGATCCAGGGGCTGCGGTAGTGCAGGCAGCGCGGACGCTGGCAGAGGTTGCCACCCAGGGTGCCCTGGTTGCGGATCTCCGGTGTGGCCACGCCCCGCGCGGCCTCGGCCAGCAGGCGATAGGGCCCGGCGAGGCGCCGCTCGTGCTCCAGCTCGGCCAGGGTCACCGCGGCCCCGATGCGCAGGCCATCGCCAGCCGGTGCGATGGCGCGCAGGGAGCCGATCCTGCCCAGGCTCACCAGCCGCTCGTAATGGGCGGTGCCCTCCTTCAGCTCGCCCAGCAGATCGCTGCCACCCGCAATGATCCGCGCGCTGCCGCCTTCGGCCAGCCGGGTTACGGCCTCGCCGACACTGGCGGGCTCCAGAAACGCAAAGGCTTTCATCGCGCGCTTCCCTGCTGGGCGTTGATGGCCGCCAGCACGCGTTTGGGGGTGAAGGGCACCTCGTGCAGCCGCACGCCGATGGCGTTCGCCACCGCATTGGCCACCGCGGCGAACACGGGTACCACCGGAGGCTCGCCCAGAGCCTTGGCCCCGAAGGGCCCCAGCGGATCGGGGCCGGCCGGGAACAGCACCTCGATGGGCGGGAAGTCCACGAAGGCCGTGCTCTTGTGCTCCAGGAAGCTCGGGTTCAGCGTGACCCCGGAGCGCTCGTCCAGGAGCAGTTCCTCGCGCAGGGCGATGCCCAGGAACTGCAACACGCCCCCGGAGACCTGGCTGACCGCCATGCGCGGATTCACGATGCGGCCGGAATCCTGCGCGGCCACGTAGCGCACGATGCGGATGCGCCCGCTGTCCGGCTCCACCTCCACCTCGCAGAAGTGCGCGGCGAAGGCATTGACGATGACCTCGCTGCTGCCCACCACCAGCGTGGCCTCGCCCTGCACGTCCTCCGGCAGGCGCTCCAGCACCTCGCCGATGCCCAGGCTGCGCTGTTCATCGCCGCGGGCCACGAAGCGGTCACCCTGCAGCTCGGCATTGGCCACGCCCATCATGGCCGCGGCATGCTCCAGCAGGCGGTTGCGCGCGCTCTCGGCGGCCAGCTTCACGGCGTTGCCGGTGGAAAAGGTCGTGCTGGAACCTGCGGTGATGTGCCCCGGCGGCGTGTGAGCCGTGTCGGCCATCGTCATCTCCACGCGCTCCAGGGGCATCTGCAGGGCCTCCGCGGCGATCTGCGCCAGGATGGTGGTGGAGCCCTGCCCCACGTCTACCACGCCCACGGCCACGTGGGCCTTGCCGTCACGCGCGATGCGCACCAGCGCCTGCGCCTCGCGGCCCACCCCGCCCTTGTAGACGCCCATGGCCACGCCCAGCCCCCGCCGGCGCGGACCCGTCGCAGTGCCGTTGGGCTGGCGCCGCTCGCGCCAGCCGAAGCGCTCGGCTCCGGCCAGCAGACAGGCCTCCAGGCCGTTGCTTGAGAAGGGCACGCCGCCCTCCACCGGCTCGTCGGGGATGTGCTGGCCGGGCGGTGTCGTGCGCTGCCCGGGCTGGCCTTCCGGCGGCACCTGGTAGCGCAGGCGGTAGTCCAGCGGGTCCACACCCAGGTGCTCGGCGATTTCGTCGATCAGCACCTCCAGCGCGAAGTGCCCCAGCGGCGCCCCCAGGCCGCGGAACGAGCCGCCGGGCGGGCGGTTCGTATAGGCCGTGGCGCCCTCGAAGCGGGCATTGGGGCAGCGGTAGAGGTACACGGGCCCCTGGCCGATGCGCCGGGTCACGTTGCGGCCCGAGGCCACGTAGGAGCCGGCGTTCATCACGCTCTGCAGCTCGATGGCTACCGGGGCGCCGTCCGCGGCCACGCCGATGCGCAGGTGGTTTTCCGTGGACTGGCGGTTGCGCCCGGCGATGAACTCCTCCGCCCGGCCGTACTCGATGCGCACGGGCCGCCCTGTCTTGCGGGCCAGCAGGGCCACGATGCTGGCCAGCCGACTCTCGTCCTTGTTGCCGAAGCCCCCGCCCATGTTCGTGCAGATCACGCGGATCCGCTCGGGCGGGATGCCCAGCGCCCTGGAGAGCGCGGGGCGATCCATGGCGTGCACGGCGCGGCTGGTCTTCCACACGGTGACGTGGTCGCCCTCCCATTCAGCCAGCGCGGCGCGGGTTTCCATGCCCACCGGCCCGTGCACCTGCGTGCGGAAGGTGCCCTCGAACACCTGCGCGGCTTCGGCGAAGCCCCGGGCCAGGTCGCCGCGCTCGACGATCACGCGCTGCCCATCCACCAGGTTGCCCCCGGGGTGCACGGCCGGCGCGTCCGGCGCCAGGGCCTCCCGCGCATCGAAGACCGCCGGCAGCACCTCGTAGTCCACGCGGATCAGCGCCAGGGCGTCCTCCGCCTGGGCGGGCGTCTCCGCCGCCACGGCTGCCACCTCGTCCCCCACGTAGCGCAGCTCGGGATCGAGCGCGGCCAGATCCGCGTCGATGCGCCCGTGCGTGGCATCGTGATGGGTAAGCACTGCGTGTACACCGGGGGCCCGCTCGGCGGCGGCCGTATCGATGGCGCGCACCCGCGCGTGGGGATGCGGACAGCGCAGGATGCGCCCGTAGAGCATGCCGGGACGCTTGAGGTCCGCCGTATAGCGGGCGTCGCCGCGCACCTTCTCCGCCAGTCCCTGGCGCAGGGCGTCCGTGCCGACGATGTGCAGGGGGGATTCCATGGGCTTCCGCAAGAGGTGACGTGAGCAGGCTTCCACCGTGGAGAGATAGGCGCGGCGGCGCGGGTTCAGCGCGAGCGCATGCGCCCGCCGGCATCCTGGATGGCCGCCAGAATCGCCTCATAGGCATTGCAGCGGCAGATGTGGCCCACCAGTGCCCAACGCAGGGCCAACGGGTTCGGGTCCGGCTCGTCGCGCAGCGCCGCATAGGCTGCGACGGCGAAGCCGGGAGTGCAGTAGCCGCACTGGCCGCCATCCTGTGCCACGAAGGCTTCCTGCAGTGGCCGAAACTCCGGCCGCTCGCGGAGGCCCTCCACCGTGACGATGGCGTGCCCCGCGGCCTGCACGGCCAGCCAGTGGCAGGCGTTGACCGGCTGCTCGTCCAGCAGCACGGCGCAGGCGCCGCACTCCCCGCGGTCGCAGGCGGGCTTGGCGCCGGTGAGGTCCAGCCGCTCGCGCAGCACTTCCAGCAGCGTGGTGCGCGGCTCCACCCGCAGTGCATGGGTGTGTCCATTGACCTGCAGGTGGATCTCCACCGTGCCGTCCGATGGCTTGGGCTCGTTCATGATTTCTGGCGTGCGGGTTGCTGCTGCGTTGATCCCTGACGGGGCACTCGCCCCGGTGTTCCGGGACTCTTAACACAGTTTCCGCAGGCGCCCAACCGCGCCCGTGCTGCCTGGATGCCACCGTCGGGAGTCGAGCCCGCCGACGGAGCCTGTTGGCCGCTCCCGGCGTGCGCCAGCCCCGGTGGCGGGCCAGCGGCCGGTTGAATCTGGCCGCGAATTGGGATAGGGAAGGCGTGGGGGAAGGAGGGAGCGCCGCTGCGGTGGCTCCCGACAAGTCTTGCTTCCGCGCAATCTTGCAGCACCAGACAATCTAGGGAGGGGGTTCCATGAGCACCGTGACCACGCGGCGTTCCGCCGCTATTCTGCACCGTTCGAGTCGCCCTTGGGGTGGGCTGACCTTCGTGTTGGCGGCGCTGCTGGCGCTGCTCGTCGCGCTGCCCATGCAGGCGCGGGCCGAGACGATGAAGATCGGCATCGTGACCTTCCTGTCCGGCGCGGCGGCCGGGCCGTTTGGTATCCCGGGCCGCAACGGGGCGGAGTTGACAGTGGACGCCATCAACAGCGGCTCCCTACCCTCGCCGTACAACACGAAGGGAATCGGCGGCGCGAACGTGGAAGCGGTCATCATCGATGAGGCCGGGGGCACCACGAAGGTCGTCGAGGAGTTTCGCAACCTGGTACAGCGCGAGCACGTGGATGCCGTGGTGGGTTACATCTCCAGCGGCAGTTGCCTGGCCATTGCGCCCGTGGCGGAAGAGCTGAAGATGCTCACCGTCTTCTTCGATTGCGGCACGCCGCGCATCTTCGAGGATGGCAACTACAAGTACGTGTTCCGCACCAGCGCGCACTCCACGATGGACAACGTGGGCGCGGCGCACTACGTGGCCAAGCGTTTTCCCAAGACCCGCAGCTACGCGGGCATCAACCAGAACTATGCCTGGGGCCAGGATTCCTGGCGGGACTTCCACCTGAGCATGGAACTGCTGATGCCCAAGGCCAAGGTGACCACGGTGCAGTGGCCCAAGCTCTTCGCGGGGCAGTACAGCTCGGAGATCTCCGCGCTGCTGGTGTCCAACTCGAACATCGTCCATTCCAGCCTGTGGGATGGCGACCTGGAGAGCTTCGTGTTCCAGGCCGGTGCGCGGGGCTTGGCCAAGCGCTCCAAGCTGGTGCTCACCACCGGTGAGGCGAACATGTTCCGCATGGGTGCCAAGATGCCCAACGGCGTCATCATCGGTGCCCGCGGCCCCTATGGCGTGCTCGCGCGCGATACGGCGCTGAATCGCTGGTTCCAGAAGACCTACACGGACCACTACGGTACGCCGCCGGTGTATCCCTCGTACCAGATGGCGCAGGCGATCCTGGGCCTGAAGGTTGCGTACGATAAGACGGCACAGAAGATGGGCGGCAAGTTCCCCACGCGGGAGCAAGCGATTCCCAACTTCGAACACCTGACCTACGAGGCCTTCGGCACGACGGTGAACATGGCGCTCGGCAATGGGCACCAGGCCATCACCGAGACGGCCTACGGCCAGTATCACTTCGACAAGGCCGCCGGCAGGGCCACCATCACCAACGTGGAGCGCTTCCCCGCGGAGTGCGTCAATCCGCCGGTGGGGGTGAAGAGCGAGGACTGGATCAAGGGCGGTCTGAAGGGCGCCAAGTGCAACTAGGCACCCACGCGGGACGGGCGATGCGGCCCGTCCCGCGCGCTTTCCCGATCCTGTAGCAAGAGCCTCGCTCCATGCTCACCCTGGTCGCTATCCTGGTGGACGGGCTGGTCTATTCGTCCTGGCTATTCATCGTGGCCGTGGGGCTGACGCTGATCTTCGGCGTGATGAAGATCCTCAACGTCGCCCACGGCAGCCTGTACGCCTTCGGCGCCTACACGGCCGCCACGCTGATCGGCGTGTATTTCGACGCAGGCTGGCCCCCCCTGGGCAGCTTCGCGCTGCTGCTGGTGGCCGCGGTGGTCGTCGGGCTGGTGCTGGGCTTGGTGCTGGAGCGCGGCCTGCTGCGCTTCATGTACGGGCGGGACGAGGTGATCATCGTGCTGGTCACCTACGCGGTGTTCCTGATCCTGGAGGATGTGATCCTGCTGGTGTGGGGCACCAGCCCCTATTTTGCCTTCCAGCCCTATTCCCTGCTGGACAATACGTCCATCGGCGTCCTCTCCTTCGCCAACTACGACTTGGCCATGATCGGCTTTGCGGTCGTGCTGGGCGCGGGACTGTGGTGGGCCATCCAGCGCACGCGTTGGGGCAAGCTGCTGCTGGCCGTAATCCACGACCGCGAGATGGCACAAGCCATGGGCATCAATGTAACGCTTGTGTTCACCATTACCTTCATCCTGGGAGCAATGCTGGGCGCTCTGGGCGGTGCGGTGACGGCGCCGGAAATCTCCGTGGCCCCGGGCATCGGTGTGGAGGTGATCGTCGTCGCGTTTGCCGTGGTGGTGATCGGGGGCATGGGCAGCATCCCCGGCGCGGCCATCGGTGCGCTCATCGTGGGCCTCATCCGCGCCGCCGCGGTGCACTTGCTGCCGCAGGTGGAGTTGTTCGTGATCTACGGCGTGATGACGCTCGTGCTGGCCTTCCGGCCGCAAGGGCTGTTCAGCCGCGCCGAAGCCAGGAAGATCTGACCATGCGTGCCGACCGATCCCTGCTGCGCGTGCTGGTCGCCTTTGCCCTGCTGGCCGCGGTGGGCTTCGCCCTGCCGGACTGGGCAGCGTTCCTGCTGACCCTCGCGTTGGCCAAAGGCTTGGTGGTGCTGGGCCTGCTGGTGCTGTGGCGCACCGGGCTGGTGTCCTTCGGCCAGGCGCTGTTCTATGGCACCGGTGGATACGCCGTGGGGATGCTGGGCCTGTACCTGGGCGTGAGCGATATCGTGCTGCTCACCGTGGTGGCCACGGTGCTGGCCGCGGCGGTGGCGGCGCTGGTGGGCCTGCTGCTGGCGCGCTACCGGGACATCTTCTTCGCCATGCTCTCGTTGGCGTTCTCGATGATCCTCTACGGCATCCTTGTCAAGACCGAGGCCCTGGGCAGCACGGACGGATTCAACGTGATCCAGCCCACCTTCTTCGGCTACGCGCCGGAGGGGGCGACAATGCGGCTCTGCATCTACCTGTGGACGGCGCTGCTGGTTGTGCTGGCGGCCTTCGGGGTGCAGCGCTATCTCACCTCCACGATGGGCAACCTGGCCGCGGCGATCCGCGACAACGAGATCCGCGTGGAGTACCTGGGCGTCTCGGTAGTGCGCGTGGTCTGGGTCAAGGTGATCATCGCCGGGGCGCTGGCCGGGGCCGGCGGTGCGATCACGGCGTTTGCCGTGGGCCACGTCGATCCGGACGCGATGACGTATTGGACGGTCTCCGGCGAGTTCGTGTTCGTCACCATCCTCAGCGGCACGGGGAACGTCATCGCCCCGTTCGTGGGTGCGCTGCTGTTCGAGTTGATCCGCTCCTTCGCCATCCAGTATTCGCCGTATACGTGGCAGATGGTGCTGGGAACCTCGCTGCTGCTGATCATCCTGTTCCTCCCCAATGGCCTGTGGTCGCTGGTGACCCGGCTCGGCAAGCAGGAGTGACATGGCGCTGCTGGAAGCCAAGGGGCTGACCAAGACATTCGGCTCGGTGACGGCCGCGAACGACATCTCCGTGTCCATCGAGGAGCGCGAGGTGATCGGCGTCATCGGTGCCAATGGGGCGGGCAAAACCACGTTCGTGAACATGGTCACCGGCTACCTGAAGCCCAGCGCCGGCGCGATTCTCTACCAGGGCGAGGACATCACGCCGCTGTCGCCGCGGGAGATTACCTGGCGCGGCATCTGCCGCTCGTTCCAGGTGCCGCAGGTGTTCTCGTCCATCTCGCTGTCCGATAACCTGCTCATCGCCCTGGGCGTGGCGGAGGGCGAGCGCATCCCCTTCTGGCGCCCGCTGCGCCAGCCGCATCTGCAATATGCCGCGGATGAGATCATTGCGCGCTACGAACTGGAGCAGTACCGCGGGCAGCTCGTGGGCCTGCTGCCGCAGGGCGTGCGCAAGCTGCTGGACATCGCCATGGCCATGGCGCATCGGCCGAGGGTGATCCTGCTCGACGAGCCCACCAGCGGTGTGAGCGTGCAGGAGAAGTTCGGCATTATGGACGTGGTGATGGGCGCGCTGCACGACACGGGCGTGACGGTGCTCTTCATTGAGCACGACATGGAGATCATCGCCCGCTTTGGCAGCCGCGTGGTGGCCTTCGCCGAGGGCACCATCATCGCGGACGGGTCACCGCAGCAGGTGCTGGACGATCCACAGGTGAGGCGGCACGTGATCGGCGAGACGCTGCACCGCGTCCCGCACGGTGAGGAGGGGGCGAGCGATGCTTGAGGTGCAAGGGCTGGTGGTCAATATCGGCACCGCCAACATCCTGCGCGATGCCGACCTTTCCGTGCGGCCCAGCGCGATGTGCGGCCTGATCGGCCGCAATGGCGCCGGCAAGACGACCTTCATGCGCAGCGTGATGGGTCTGCTGCCCGTGCAGTCCGGGCGCATGGAGTTCGATCACATGGACCTGCAGAAGGTGCACGCCTACAGCCGGGCCGGGCTAGGCATCGGCTATATGCCAGAGGAGCGGCGCCTGGTGCCGGAGTTCACCACGGAGGAGAACGTGCTGCTGCCCGCCTGGGCCACGCGCCTGGAAGATGCGCAGGATCGCTTGGCGTGGATCTACCGCCTCATGCCAGAAGTGCAGCAGTTCGCTTCGCGGCCCGCCACTGCGCTCAGCGGCGGGCAGCAGAAGCTGGTCGCACTGGCGCGGGCCCTCATGTGTGGGAGCAAGCTGCTGCTGCTGGACGAGCCGTTCGAGGGCGTGGCACCCGCACTGGCCCGACGCCTGGCGGCCGTGCTGTCCGACCTGAAGGACGAGGGGCTCTCGGTGCTGCTGGCGGAATCCAACGAGCAGCACTTGGCGGATCTGCTGGACCACATCTACGTCATTGAGCGCGGCAGCATCCGACCGGAACGTTAGAACACCTGCATCCTCGCCCCATCACCAGTTCTTGAATCCAAGCGCTAGTGCCCGCGCCGGCGCATCATCAGCAGATGCTCCGCGTCGCTGACCACCTCGTCGTGCTGATTGAGGAGCTGCACCTCTTCGGTGACGATGCCGCGGTCGACCTTGCTCGTCTCGCGCATGGCCGTGATGCGCACGTGCACGCGCACGGTGTCGCCGATATAGAGGGGTTTGGCGAAACGCACGTTCCAGCCCAGTGACGCGATGGCCGTGCCGTCCACGTGACCCAGCCGGTACTTCATGCCCTCCATCAGCGCGAGGGCCAGCAGCCCGTGCGCGATGCGTCGTCCGTAGGGCGTCCTTTTGGCGTACTCCTCGTCCGTGTGCAATTGGTTCCAGTCGCCCGTGAGCGCGGCGAACTGCAGGATGTCGCTCTCCGCAACGGTGCGGCCCGTCGTGGTGAACTCGGCACCGACTTCGAAGTCCTCGTAGAACATCGCGCTCATGGCGCTCGGCCTCCTGCGATATGGGGACGGCTGTGGTTGGGGAAAGCCTGCGGTGTGGTCGCCGGCCAGGGCGGGGACGTTCGCCTCCGTGGGGGGCGTCGCCTGCGCGCTGGTTGTTCGATGGCCGCTGTCCTGCGGCCGGTGCGGTTCAGGAGGCCTTGCGGGCCCGCCCGGCGGAGAGCAGCCCGGCGGCCACCAGGGCCTGGCGGATGCGTTCGCGCTCCTCGTCGCCGATGCGCACCAGGGGAGGCCGCACCACGGCCTTTTCGATGCGCCCCAACAGCGCCAGCGCCTCCTTCATGCGGTTGTGCATGTCCACGAAGGGTGGGGCGTAGAACACGCGTACCAGCGGATCGAGCCGGTCGTTGAGGGCCCGCGCGCGCTCCAGGTCACCCGCTTGCACGGCCGCGAACAGGTCCGCCTGCAGATCGGCCGCCACGCTGCCCATGCCGGAGATGGAGCCATCTGCCCCCAGCAGGTAGCTGCCCATCAGCGACATGGTGTAGCTGGAGAGCAGAGACACGGGGCGACCCGTGGCGCGCAGGGCGCGCAGGTTGCGCTCCAGGGCCACCATGTCATTGCTCCAGTCCTTCACGGCCACCACGGTCTCGATCTCCGCCAGCCGGGCCAGGGTCTCCGGGCTGTAACCGATGCCGCCCGCGGGCGGATACTCGAACACCACCAGCGGCAGGTCCACCGCGTCGGCAATGGTGCGGAAGTGCGTGACGGCCATCTCCGGGCGTAGTTGTGCGCCCCACATGAACAGCGTGGGCGGAAATACCAGCACGCCGGCAGCGCCCAACGCCTTGGCCTCGCGGGCCATGTCCGCCGCCTCCAGCGTGTTGTCCGTATAGACGCCCGCGATTAACGCTACGCGGTCACCCACCTCGTCCAAGGCGATCTCTAGCGCGCGGCGGCGCTCGGCGCGGTCCAGGGACGAAACCTCGGCGGCGTGACCGTTGGCCACGATGGC
>DATFMP010000003.1:0-44444 GCA_035266845.1 bacterium | reverse complement strand
CCACGATGGCATCGGCCAGGTAGGGCGGCTTGACCTCCGTGGCGCCCCACGAGAATTCCACCGACGCCTGCACGCCGTTGCGCTCCAGGTAGCGGCGCGTGAGGTTCATGGCCTCGGTGGCGATGCGCTTGCCCTGCAGGTCCTTCACGCTCTTGATGGTGGAATCGCTTGGGACGGCGAGCACCCAGCGCGCCTTGCCGCTGCCCGTCTTGGAGTAAACCAGATCGGCCACCTCGTGCACCTGGGCGTCGTTTTCCACCACCCAGTCGTAGCCCGTCAGCCCGGCGTCCAGCAGGCCCTGCTCCACGTAGCGCGCCATCTCCTGCGCGCGCAGCAGCAGGCACTCGATCTCCGGATCGTCAATGGCGGGATAGTAAGACCGCGAGGATATCGTGATCTTGAAGCCGGCCTTGCGGAAGAGCTCGACGGTGGCGTCCTGCAGGCTGCCTTTGGGAATGCCCAGTTTGAGGATCATTGGGCGTACACCTGGGCCGGGTCGAACAGCTTCTTGGCCTCGAGCAGGGTCAGGTCGCCATTGGGCTCCAGCCGCCGGTGGAAGCAGGAACGATAGCCCGTGTGGCAGGCTCCGCCCACCTGCTTTACCTTGTAGACTGCGGCGTCCTCGTCACAGTCGATGCGGATCTCCTGTACCTCCTGGATGTGACCGGAGGTTTCGCCCTTCATCCAGAGCTTGGCCCGCGAGCGCGAGTAGTAGTGCATGCGCCCCGTCTTGCGGGTCAGTTCGAAGGCCTCGGGGTTCTGCCAGCTCACCTGCAGCACCTCGCCGGTCTCGTAATCCTGCACGACCGCGGCGATCAAGCCGCCGGCCTTCTCGAAATCCATCATGCCATCCGCCCTTCGCTCTGGTGGGAGCCTCCCGTGCGGAGACCCGGCGGCAGGGGTCCTGCTTGGCCCCGGCCTCAATTCGGTTAAACTGACAGGATAGGCCAGCGCGAGCGTGATATCAACGGGGAACACAAAACGGTAGTGCGCCCTATGCGTAGGCGCAGGCAGGGTGGCAGGGCGACCTGGTGACAATAACCGCGTGGGGTGGCCGGCCTGTCGCGCAGGGTGGCCGCGGCAGAAGACGCGCGGAGCAGCCCGCGAAAGGGGCCTCCGTCAGGGTGTGCTTTATTTTTGAAGGCGATCCCGCTATAGGTAGAGCCATTCGCGACCACGCCCTGGGGCGCGGGCAATCTCTGCCCGGGCTCGCCAGATGGGCGGCGAGGAGCCAGCTTTCTTCTCGAGGGCAACATGACGGAAACGACCAGCGCAGTGGAAGCCACGAAGTCCGCGGGCATGACGGCCGCCGAGGGCGATGAGCAACTGGAGTCGGAACACGAGACCACCGAGGAGGGGCGCTACATCCCCTACGGCGGTGGATCCATGGGGTGGTTCGAGAACTCCGGGGTGCTCAATTGTGAGGCGGGCAACAACTACCTGTTCTACACCGCCATGCAGTCCGACCGGGTGCGCAGCAAGCAGTTCGAGCGCTGGGGTGAACGCTTCAATCGCCGCGGCGACCGCCGGCGCTACAAACGCATGACCGGCGTGTCCATCACGCAGGGCCGGCACACGGTGCGCGGCACCACCCGCGATATCTCCCGCCACGGCGTGCGGATGCAGTTCCTGGAGCAGGTGGAGCTCACCAAGGGCGATATGGTGCAGGTCACCCTGTACGAGGACGAGCAATCGCAGTCGGCGATGCACGAGAGCCCAGCCAAGGTCGTGTGGTTCGAGCGCGTGGGCAAAATCCGTCCCGTGTGGAACGTGGGGCTCACCTTCGAAAATCTCACCGAAGACCAGCAGGCCAGCCTGCAGCCGCTGCTGCGCGACTGATCGCCGCAGTCAGACTCTTCCTGTCGTTGGCCGCCCCTCAGCGGGCGGCCGTCCAATCCTCCGGCAGATAGACGAGAAGCTCCTGGTCGGGCTGCAGTACGGAGCCGGGCAGCCGGTTCCACGTCCGCAGGTCCGTCATGCGCACGCCGTATTCGCGCGCGATGCTCCACAGGGACTCGCCCGACTGCACGCGGTGCAGCCGCAGCTGCGTCACGGCGGGGACGGGGCTCGTCTCTGGCACGAAGCGCGGTGCGCGCGAGGCCACCCGCGCCAGCGGTGTATCGGCCGCGACGGGGACGAGCAGCGGCTGCCCGATGGCCAGCAGGGTGTGCGCGCCCAGGTGGTTCAGCGCCAGCACGTCCCGCACGCGCACGCGATAGCGGTGGGCGATCTGCGAAACCGTATCGCCCTCGCGCACCTTGTGCACGAGCCAGGGGATAGTCTTGGGTGGCTGCCGATCCAACGACGCGAGCAGTCGTGCGCCCGTGCCGGGTGGCACCCAGAGCTGAACGGGCCCCACATCCTTCAGTGGCGGCAACAGGCCGCCCCGCCAGGCCGGGTTGCGCTCCACGAGCTCCTGCACGGGAATGTTCAGCCGGCTGGCCAGATCGCCCAGCGTCACCGCGCTGCGGATCTCCACGGGTTCCGAGTCCAGCGGCTGGTCGCGTGGCAGGTCCGCCAGACCGTGTGCCTGCGGTGCCTCCATGATGGCCGCGATGGCCAGCAGGGCCGGTACGAATCCGCGCGTCTGCCGCGGCAGGCGCAGGCTCCAGTAGTCCGTGCTGCGATGGTGGCGGCGCGCCCACTGCAGCGCCTGGTTCACTCGTGCCTCGCCCGCGTTGTAGGCGGCCAGGGCCAGCTCCCAGTTGTTGTAGCGGTCGTAGAGATAGGCCAGCAGGCGCGCCGCGGCATGGGTGGAGGCCACGGGATCGATGCGCTCGTCGTACCAAGGGCGGTAGAGCTGCAGGCCGAACTTGCGTGCTGTGGGCGCCGTGAACTGCCACATGCCCACCGCCCGCGCGGGCGAGCGCGCGTGGGGATTGAAGTTGCTCTCCACGGCTGCCAGGTAGGCCAACTGCTCGGGTACGCCCTCCTCGCGGAACACCCGTCGGATCATGGGTAGGTAGCGCCCGGAGCGCCGCCAGCCGCGCTCCAGCACGTCGCGTTTTCGCTCCGTGAAAAAGTGGATCAGGCTGTCGACCATCCGGTTGCGGTACAACTCCAGCGGACGGCCCCCTGGCCGCGGGCCGGGCCGGATGCCGTCCGGCCCGTCATAGTGGGCCGCGCCGCCGTCGTCGGTCGTTGCAGCGTCGTCAGCGTCCGCCGCGTCGTCATCACTTGACGGCAGGGCCATCGCGCTTTCGGGCGTCGTGACGGGCCCCCTGGCCGCCGCGGGCGTGGGCGCGGTGGTGGGTGTGGTCGCGATTGCCGCCGCAGGGGCCACAGCCGGCGCTTGGGCGGCGGCACCCAGCGTGGCGGCCGACGCCCGTTCGGCCCGGGCCGGCGCCGGTACGGCCAGCAGCGCGGCGAGTAGCAGCGAACCCAGCAGGGTCAGCGAAAGCAGAGTACGGCGCGGGCGGGAACAGCGGGTCATCGCAGCATCCTTGCTGGTGCGTGGCATCCTGCCGGGGGCGGCGGCGGATCAGGCGGGCACATGGGCCCGGCCGTCGTCGCGCGATTGCCGCTGGTGTCGCGATCTTTCCAGAGTGCGGGGCCTACTGGCAAGCATCATTCGCTGTGTCGCTCCACCTCGAAGCGTTCCAGCACATACGGCGAGCCTGGAGCCAGTCCGGCCTTCTCCAGGCAGATGGTGATCTGCTGCTCCGGCGAGGTGACGCCCGGGATATCCGGCAGCAGCACGCCCAGCCGGCGCTCGTGCCGCAGCAGCACCCCGTAGCGGTGCGCGTCCAACTCGTCCACGGACTGTACCGGCTCCGGCGCCGTAAGCAGATCGAGGGACAGGCGCACGAAGGAAAGCTCGGCCGAGCGCAGGGGCGCGAAGCGTGGATCGCGCGTGGCCGCAGCAACGGCATTCTCGGCCACCTCCTCCTCCAGCGAGGGCCGCGCAGGCAGCACCGTGCCGATGCAGCCCCGCAGGCGGCCGGCCAGCTTGAGAGAGACGAAGCAGCCGCGCGAGGGCCGCGTGCGCTCCGCCGGCACGGCGTGCCGCCAGTCGCGGCCGGCCAGGTGGGCGGCCAGCACCTGCCGCGCCTGGTGCAGCAGCGGATGCACGCCGGGTAGCTCGGGTCGGCGCATGAGGCTCAGAACTCCCGTTCGACGACGAGCCGGGCCATCTCGCTCAGCACGAAGCGCTCGTGCACATCCGGAAGCACCGCCAGGTGCGCACGGGCCTGCTCGGCATACTTGCGAGCCTCGCCCAGCGTGTAGGGCAGCACGTCGTGGGTCTTCATCATGCCCGCCACCTCCAGCACGTCCGCATCCTCGATGACGTCCTTGGCCAGCATGGCCTGCAGGCGCTCGCGCTCAGCCCCGCTGCTCACCTGCAGCAGCCGGCTGAGGGGCAGGGTCACCTTGCGCTCCTTGAGATCGGTGCCGAGGGGCTTGCCCACCTTGCTGCGGTCTTCCACGTAGTCCAGCGCGTCGTCCACGATCTGGAAGGCGATGCCGATGTCGTTGCCGTAGCGGTACAGTGCCTCGCACTGCTCCGGGGAGGCATCGCCGAACGCCCCGCCGATCTTGGCCGCGGCGGCGAAGAGGCAGGCGGTCTTGTTGATGATGATCGTCAGGTAGTCGGCCTCCGTCGCCGACTCGTAGCCGCGGATGAGCTGCAGGATCTCACCCTTGGCCATCAGCGTGGTGGTGTGCGAGATCGTGTCCAGCACGTCCTGGTTGCCCAGCTTGGTGAGGTTGCGGAAGGCCGTGGCCAGCAGGTAGTCGCCCACCAGCACGCTGGCCGGATTGCCCCACACCATGCGTGCGGCCCGCTGAGCGCGCCGCGTATCGGCCTCGTCCACCACGTCGTCGTGCAGCAGCGTGGCTGTGTGCAGGAACTCCAGGGAGCCCGCCGCGATGTATGTGCGCTCGTCCGCCCCGCCGAACATGCGCGAGCAGTAGATCACCAGCGCCGGGCGCAGGCGCTTGCCGCCCGAGTCCAGGATGTAGGCGGCCAGCTCGTTGAGCAGGGGGATTTCCGTGTTGAGCTGGCGGTGTATCAGCGCCTCAACTTGGCCCAGATCGTCTTTGATTTCGTGGAAGAGGTCGTTAAGATTCATCAAGCGTGGGAGCTGGAAGCCGGACGGGCGGCCGTTGCCTCCATCCCTCCGGACTGTGAGGCAGCAGCGGTTGGGCGTGTTCCCCAAGGTGTAGCACGACCGCCGCGGGGGCGGAAGAGAGGGCTTGGCGGTCCCCAGGTGCCGCGTTGCGACAAGCTGCCGAGCCACCGCCTGCTGCGGCCCGATTGCGCGCCGCCGCCTCGGTCAGCCGGGCACGCCCCGTGCACGGCTTGCGGGTGTGCGCCGGGGAGTCCGCCCGAAGCGGCGCGCCCACGGCCGGCCCTCCAGGGAGTGCCCATGAAGCGCCTGATGTCCATTCCGCTGCTGCTCGTGCTGATCGCCGGGTCGGCCCTGGCCGCGGACAAACCCCTGATCCCGCCCATCAAGGCGGATATCGTCGATCCCCAGAAGCAACCGCTAGGGCGGGCGATGATCTATCCCAACTACGTGGAACTGGAAGACGCCAAGGGCGCCCTGCGTGGCGCGATCGGCGTGGTCATGACCCAGGGCCGAGCGCAGCTCTTCCTCGTGCGGCACAACGAAGAGCGGCGTTTCATCGGCTGGGCGGAGAATCACCGGCTCTACAACACGGAGGATCAACTGGTGGGCTTCTACTTCTGGACGCCCATCTGGAGTTACGTTTACGATCCGAAGATGAAGAAGTTGGGCCAGGCGCAGTGCATCGCCTACCAGGGCGTGTGCGCCGCAGGCATCGCGGGCTATCTGCTGGGCCTGCTTTAGCGGCGTCGCGCGCAATCCGGCGGTGGGGCGCCGGCCACCGGGCAACCTCATGAGCCAATGATCGAGCGCGACCTTCTGCTGAACAGCACCGCCGCGATTCTGCTGGGCACGCTGGCCTGGCACTACCCGGCCCTCCGGCGCAGCTGGGGGCGCCGGGGCTTCGCCCTGTACGTGCTGGGCACGCTGCTGCCGTTTCTGGATACGGCCGTGCAGCACGTCACTACGGACGACCGCATCGGCTTTCTCAGCGCGCAGCCGCTGTTTCAGGCGCCGCTGTATGGGCTGGCGCTGATCGGCGCTCTGGCCGTGCTGGTGGGCTTCGCGCTCTCGCCGCGCCCGGCCCTGGCGATGGCGCTGGGCTTGGGCGCAGGCTATGCGGCGCATGTGGTGCTGTCACTGCTGACGCCGGCGGGCTGGCCGCTGCTGGCGCCCTGGACGGCGGAGCGCATCGCGCTGCCGATCCTGCCGGCGGGGCACGTGCTGCTGTTGCTCGTGCTGTTCCCGCTGCTGATCGCCACGGAGGCGCTGCCGCGCTGGCGGCGCTGGATCGCCCCGGCGGCCGGGGTGCTGGCGGGCGCGTACCTGTTGGCCGGGGCGGTGCAGTGGGGCATCGTCACCTACCGCGTGCGCGGACTGGCCACGCCGGAGACTACCGTGGGCGTTTATCCGGCTGGGCCCTGGCTCGCCCGCTGGCTTGTGGTGGAGGAGGGCCCCGAGCGCTACCAGCTCCGGCGCATGTACGCCCTTACCGACCCGCTGCCGGGGCCGGAAACGATGCCGCGCTGGAACGACGAGCCGCTGTTCCTGAAGCTGCTGGGGGATCCCGTGGTGAGCCGCTTCTACTTCCGGGTGTTCCACCACCCCGTGGTGAGGCTGGATGTCTCTGGGGCGCAGATCACGCTGCTGATGCAGGAGGTGCAGGACCAGACCCCACTGGTGCCTGGGCCTACCTTCTATCTGGAGAGCGATCTTTCCGGACGCAACCGCTTCTACCAGTTGCAGCGTTTCGATTAAGGGAGGCGCCGGCATTCCAGGCTGGCGGCATGTGCGGGGGAGTGGCGGTACGGGCGGTGGATGACGTGCGGAGCGGGAGACAAGCCATGGCGGAGCAGGACAGCCCGATCTACGCCCTCGTCCTTTCCGGTGGCGGGGCGCGCGGGGCCTACGAGGCGGGCGTGATCTACTATGTGCGCACGGAACTGGCCAAGGCCATCGGGGATCAGCCGCGGTTCCGCATCTATTGCGGCACCAGCGTGGGCGCCATCAACGCCGCACACATGGCCGCCACCGAGCACGATCCGCTGTTCCAGGGCGCCCGGCTGCGCAAGCTTTGGGAGGAGTTGACTGCCGAGGACATCTACTACGCGGACAAGCGGGCGCTCACCGGCTTCCTGGTGAAGAGCGGCTTCTTCATGGCCACCAACTTCTTCGGTCTGCAGCGGCCCCTGGAGAAGTGGGACCCCAACGCCACATTCCCGTTTCGATCCGTGCTGGATACGACGCCCTTCCTCACCTACATGCGGCGCAACGTCTCCTTCGCGCAGATCCACCGCAACATCCAGCGCCGGCTGGTGGATGCGGTGTCGGTTTCGGCGAGCCACCTGCACACGGGCAAGCTGGCGCTGTTCGTGGAGAAGCACCCGGAGGTGGCGTATTCCGCCGGCGGGGGCGTACCCATCTTCTGCACGCTTTCGCCCCGGCACGTGCTGGCCTCGGCATCCATCCCCATCATCTTCCCCATGATCCGCATCAGCCGCCGCTACTACGGCGATGGCGGCATGCGCCAGAACACGCCCATGAGCCCGGCCATCCACCTGGGCGCGGACCGCCTGCTGGTGATTTCCCTGCGCGCCGACCACACGGCGCTGGACCCGCAGCCGCCGCCGGGCCGCGACCTGGAAGCCGAGCCGCGCTTCAGCAACGTGATTGGGCATCTGCTGAACACCGTGTTCCTGGACAAGCTGGATTACGACTTGGACCAGATGCGGCGCATCAACTACCTGATCCAGGACTTCGAGGAGGAATTCGGGCCGGGGGTGCTGGAGCGGATCAACGCACGACGGCAGCGCAAATTCATTGGCGACCGGCCGGTGCCGGGGGCCAAGTGCGTGGTGCCCTTCGTGATCACGCCCAGCGAGAACATCGGCCGCATCGCGGCGCATATCTTCAACCGGGTGGTGCGCAACGGGCACACGCTCAACCCGATGCACCGCTTCTTCTCCAACATCGCCCAGGCCGAGGGCGACAACGATTTCATGAGCTATCTGCTCTTCGAGCCGGAATACCTGAAGGCCCTGGTGCAGTTGGGCTTCGAGGATGCGCGGCGCGAGCACGACCGGCTCGTCAACTTCTTCACCAACCGGCCGCTGGACTGTCCCCCGCAATCCCTGCCGGAAGGCTGAGCCGCGGCGCGCATTCCGCCGCGCCGCAATTGACATATTCGCCACCCTGGCCCACGCTGAAGCGGAGCGGCCCAGGGCGCCAATGGGCCCGGGTCGGGCGATTCCATCCCCTGCAACGGGCAGACACCACGATGGATCTGGCAAAACTGGAAGCGGGCTTCCGGCAAGTGCTGGAGGGCCTGGGCGTGGACATGAACCATTCCCAGTTGCGGGATACCCCGCGGCGCACCGCCGAGGCTTGGTACGAGGAGATCTGCTCGGGACTGCGGGAGCCGGACTTCTCGCTGGAGGTATTCCCCGTGGAGGAGGGCTACCAGACCGGTATGGTAGCCCTGAACCGCATCCCGGTGAAGTCCCTCTGCGCCCACCATCTGCTGCCGTTCAACGGGGAGGCCACCGTGGCCTACCTGCCCAATGGCAACATCTGCGGCCTCTCCAAGCTCTCGCGTGTGGTGAACCACTTCGCGCGGCGGCCGCAGTTGCAGGAGAACCTGACGCACGAGATCGCGCAGTTCCTGGAGAGCCAGCTCGATCCGCTCGGCGTGGGCGTGGTGGTGCAGGCCTCGCACTCGTGCATGGAGCTGCGCGGCGTGAACCACCCCGGCATCATGACCACCACGACACTGCTGGGCGCCTTCCGCACCGATCCCACCGTGCGCGCCGAGTTCATGGCTCTGGCGCCGCGCCTTTCCGCCCAGTCCCTGCTCTGACTCGCCCTCACGGCGCAGCGGCGCGTCACTGCGCTGCGCGCTGGAGCCGGGCCGCGATCTCGCGCAATTGGGGTCGCAGCGCGTCCGGCTCGATCAGCTCGAAGTCCGTGCGGGTCAGCAGCACCTGGAACACGAGCGCATCCAGCGACTCGGCTCCGGTGCTCAGCACGCAATGCTCCGCATCCAGCGGCTCCAGCACCCCCGCCCAGAACGGTACCCGCTCCGCCAGCGCCGCGACCGACCCGCGCAGCCGGAAGCGCGCCCGATAGCGGAAAGGCGCGTAGGCGATGGAGTCCGCCACATACCGCGCCACGTCTCCCGGCGGCTCGCGGGGCACAAAGCGATCGCCCGGGGCTGGGCGCCCGGTGATGCGGTCCACCCGCAGCGTGCGCCAGTCGGCCCGACCCAGATCCCACGCCACCAGGTACCAACGCCGGCTGCCGGTATGGGCCAGCCGCACGGGTTCCACGTTGCGCACCGTGTCCTGCCCGCCGCGGTCGCGGTAGGGAAACGTGAGCAGCCGATGCTCCCGGCACGCCGCCGCCAGGGCGGTAAGGATATCCGGGTCCACCGCGGGCGCAGGGCCCCCGACCGACACGGTGACCGCCTGCAGGGCGCCCGCGCGCTGGCGCAGGCGGGCCGGCAGCAACTGCTCCAGCTTCACCAGCGCGCCGATCGCGCGCTCGCCCAGCCCCACAAAGGAATCCACAGCGCTGCGCAGCGCCACCGCAAGGGCCACGGCCTCGTCGTCGTTCAGCAGCAGGGGCGGCAGGTCCGCGCCCTGGCCGAGCTGGTAACCGCCGCCCGGCCCGGAGGCCGCGTGGATCGTGTAGCCCAGGCTGCGCAAGCGGTCGATGTCCCGCCGCAACGTGCGGGCCGTAACCTCCAGGCGCTCGGCGAGGTCGGCACCGGCCCAGAAGCGGCGGGTCTGGAGCACGGCCAGCAGGCGCAGCAGTCTCGTGGACGTATCAACCATGCGGCACTATCGCATACATTGCGGACAAAAGATGTCCGCAATTGGCGGTAGGCTCGGGGTCAAGGAAAGAAGCTCATCCACCCACAGCAAGGAGAAGCGACCATGACCAAGACCTACCGGGGCAGTTGTCACTGCGGCGCCGTCCGCTTCGAGGCGGACATCGACCTGAGCGCGGGCACGGGCAAGTGCAACTGCTCGATCTGCACGAAGACGCGCGTGTGGGGCGCGCACCTCAGCCCGCCGGCATTCCGCCTGCTCAGCGGCGAGGGAGACCTGGCGGATTATCAGTTCGGCACCAACAGCATGCACCACCTGTTCTGCCGGCACTGCGGCGTGCACGCCTTCGCGCGCGGCCACGTTGCGGAACTGGGCGGGGACTTCGTCGCGGTGTACGTGAACTGCCTGGACGATGTGGAGCCCACGGAACTGATCGCGGCGCCGATCACCTACTCCGACGGCCGCGCCAACAACTGGCGCTCCACGCCGGCGGAGACCCAACACCTGTAGCGACGGGCTTGCCTGTCTCTCAGGCGGCGCCGAAGGGCAGTGGCGCGGGCGTCCTCGCCCGCGCTTGTCCCAGCGCCAGCGCCACGGCGGCCCGCCCCAACCCGGATTCGACTTGAAGCGGCAGCCCATCTAGCGCGGGCGGCTCTTGCCGGACTTGGAGGGGTCTCTGGCCCAGTTATCGTTCTTGGTGATGACGGCCATGGCGGCCGCGCGGGCATCCATCACCTTGGCATCGTGGTCGCGGAAGGTGAGGAACGTGGCGACCATGTTGTCGATGCGGGGGTGGTGGTACTCCACCACCTTCCACTTGTCGTAGAAGTCCTGCCTGCCCTGCGCATCCAGCCACAGGTAGCGGTTGCTTTGCGTGAAGGCCACGTACTCCTCTGAGATGGCCTTGCGCAACCCATAGTACTTCACGAAGCGCCCCTCCGCCGTCTCGATCAGCCCGTCGCGCTCCACGCGCAGGGCGTCCAGGCGCGACTGGAGGTTCGTCAGCCGCTGGGTGCGCAGGGCTGCCTGGTCGCTGGTTTCGTTGGCGGGCGGCTGCTTGGCGCTTTGCGTCTTCAGCTCGGCCTCATCCTCGGTGATGCGGCCGCGCAGGCTCTCAAGGCGATCCATATCGCGCTGGATCTGCCGGAACAGGTCCACGGCCTGATCCACCTTGCGCTCGTGCGTCGGCACGAAGGGCAGGCGATAGCCGAAGTCGATCTGCCAGGCTCGCTGCCAGTGCTCCAGGTCGTTCCCGGCCCCTGGCTCGATCAGGGTGCCCTCGTAGCCCAGGTAGTCCTCGCCGTCCTGCGTGTAGCGTCCGCCGATCAGGGCCAGGTAGCGCACCTGCTCGCCGGGCGTGGCCAGCACGTACATGAAGTCGAAGTCCTTGCGGGGCCCGCCGCGCTGGTCGTAGGCCACGATTCGGAAGCGCTGCGGCTTCCCGCCCGCGGGCGCCAGTTCAAGGTAGCCGCGCGCGTAGGCCTGCTTGTCCAGGTACAGCGCCACCTGGGCCTTCGGCTTGTCGCCCGTCTGCAGCCCGGGCTGCACGCCGACTGCGGCGCCGCGCAGGGCCAGCTCCGGCTCCGTGCCGGCGACCTTCTCCGGTGGCTTGCGGGGCTCGTAGGGAATGGCTGTGCCGGAGAGGTCGGGAAACTGGGCGCGCGTCTGGGCCACCACCAAGGAGACACGTGCCGCCTCCAGAGCAGGCAGTCCACCGGTGCCCTGACTGGTCCGCTCTGCGCTGCACGCACCCAGTGCCGGCGCCAGCACGCTCAGGGCGAGCAGCGCGCCCAGCGGTGCCAGCAGGGCGCTACGATGCACGGCAGCCACGCGCCGCGAGCGATGTTTCCAGCACATCATGGCGCATCTCCGATGGCGTCAGACGCCCCCGCTCACCTCCAGGCGCAGGTGCTCACCACGCCACAGCGGGGCGTGGGGCTCCAGCGGGGCTTCCGGTTCTCCATCCACGTTGCGCAGGAGGCGCACGTCGGCCCCGGCACGGGTGATGGTCAGCTCGGGATAGAGCTGCTGCGCGGCGAACAGCACGTCCCCCGCGCGTTCGGCATAGAGGGCCAGGTAGCCGGCCGGGAACACGTTGGCCGCCGAGGCAGCGGTCTGAATCTCCACCGTAACCTCGGGGGCCCCGGGTTGGCCGATGCCCTCGTGCAGCAACGCATCGCGGTAGGCCTCCGGCGTGTCCACGTCCGTCAGGGGATGCGCCCCGGCCGGCGCCGTGTCTTCCGGCACGGTGAGGATGCGCGCGTCCTCGCCCTCGATGAGAAAGATCGGGCGGCGCCGGCCTTCCGCCACCAGCGCCTCCAGCTTGGGCAGCAGATCCATTGAGTACGCCGCCGTGAGCGCGTTGGCGAAGCCCTCGTGCTCGTACAGGCACGCGCGCCGGTCCGCCATCTCGTCCAGCAGCCGCGCGATCCACGGGGGCGTGAGGAACGGCATGTCCACCGGCATCACCACCACCCGCTCGCAGTGCCCCGCCAGTCGCCGGAAGCCCTCCACCAAGCCCCACAGCGGCCCCTGGTTGGCCACGCCGTCCTTTGCGGTCAGCACGTCTCCCGCCAGCGCCGGCGTGGCCTGACCCGGAGCCAGGGACAGCACGATAGGATGCACGACCTGTTGCATGCGGCCCAGCACGCGTTCCAGCAACGGGCCATCGGGAAAGCGCAGGCGCGCCTTCTCGTAACCCATGCGGGCGGAGCGGCCGCCGCAGAGGATAAGGCCCCCGCAGCCCTCGCGCCGGAGCGGGCTTGCCGCGCTGCTCATTGGACCTGTGCTGCTTGCCCTGCGTGGGACAGCACCGTCCGGAACTCCTGCTCCGTGACGGGTTGGATGGAGAGCCGCATGCCCTTCTTGAGGAGCAGCATGCCCTGCAGCGCGGGCAGCTCGCGCAGCCGGGCCAGCGGCAGCGGCTGGGCGAAGCGCGATTCGAAGGCCACGTCCACCATCACCCAGCGCGGATTGTCCGGGCTGCTCTTGGGGTCGAAGTACTTGCTGTCGGGGTCCCAGCTTGTGTCGTCGGGATAGGCCTCGCGCACGACGCGGGCCGTGCCCACCACGGCCGGGATATCTGTGCTGGAGTGATAGATCAGCACGCGATCGCCCACCTTCATGTCGTCGCGCATGTGGTTGCGGGATTGGTAGTTGCGAATGCCGTCCCAGTGCTCGCGGCCCATCCGTTCCAGATCGTCAATGGAGAATGCGGAGGGCTCCGTCTTCATCAGCCAGTAGCGCATGCCTCGCTCGTTGCAGGGGGTATCCGGGGGACGCCGTGCCGCCCGGCATCGTGCCGGAAGCCACCGCTCCATGGTCGCGCCTGCTGGGGTGCTTGGCAAGGTGGCGCCGCGGGTCTCGCTGTCCGAGGATGAAATCGGCGCCCGTGGCTGTTGTGCAGGGAGAGCCGCTGCTATGCTGGGCACAACGCCGGAGGGGGGAGAACCTCCGACAGTCCGATCTACCCGACCGACGAGGAGGCGCCAATGCTGCTGAATGCCGATCTGCATGAACGCGTCGTGCTGGCCACGCCGGCGCTGGACTGGGTGGCTTCTCCGGAGCCGGGCGTGGAGCGGCGCATGCTGGAGCGCAACGGGGAGGAGGTGGCACGTGCGGTTTCCATCGTGCGCTATGCGCCGGGCAGTCGCTTTGGCCGCCACGAGCACGGCGGGGGTGAAGAGCTGCTGGTGCTAGACGGCGAACTGTGCGACGAGCACGGGCGCTATCCCGCGGGCACGTACATCCGCAACCCACCCGGCTCCGCCCACGCGCCCTACAGCGAGGACGGCTGCACGCTGCTGGTGCGGCTGTGCCAGATGGCGCCGACGGAGCAGGCGCGCTTGGTGATGGATACCCGCAATGGCGGCTGGCAGGGTCCGCCCGAGGCCATCCGGCGCCTGGACCTGTTTCGCGACGAAGCGACGGGGGAGACCGTCTACCTGTCCCGCTTTGCCGCCGGCGCGCAGGTGCCGCACCACGACCATCCGGGCGGCGAGGAACTGTTCGTGCTGGAGGGCGAAATCCAGGATGAGCACGGCCGTTATCCCGCCGGCACCTGGGTGCGGCAGCCCCATGGCAGTGCTCACGCCCCCTTCAGCGAGTGCGGCGCCCAGGTGCTCGTCCGGCGCGGCCACCTGCCGCAGTAGGCTATACCCAGCGTACGCGGCTCGGGGGCGCTGCCCCCGAACCCCCGGCAGGGAACGACTTCCCTGCACCCTATATGCGCTGGGGGGCTGAGGTGTGGGCCTCAGGTGAGGGCGAAGAGCAGGGCGGCGAAAAGGGCCACGAGCCAGAGGCCCCAGGCCCAGCGGCCCACGCGGGCGAAGTGCTGATCGGATGGCAACAGCTCGGTCAGCGGCACCCCGGCGCGGCCCGCGGCCCACTGCGCGGCGGCATCGGCCAGCACGCGGATGTGCGCCGGGTGATCCTCCACGGCCAGTGCGCGGTGCGGTGTGAGGCCATGGGCGCGGGCCAGCTCGAAGTAGGTCACGCCCACCTCGTAGTTGGTCTCGATGTGATCGTTCACGAAGCTGATGGGCACGAACACCAGATCGCGCACGCCCTCCGCGGCCAGTTGCGGCACGTATTGGTCCGTGTAGGGCTTCAGCCATTCCGCGGGCCCCACGCGGCTCTGGAACGACAGGTCGAAGCGCCACTGGGGAAAGCGCAGGCGCAGCCCCTCCATCGTCCGGTACAGCTCCAGCCGGTAGGGATCACCCTGATCGACGTATACCCGCGGCAGGCCGTGGGCCGAGCAGAGGATCACGGTGCCCTCCGGCTGCAGGCCCTTCTCGCGCAGGGTGGCCTCCAGCCGCTCCGCCATGGCCTCCAACAGGCCCGGCGCATCCGGATAAGAGCGCAGCGCATCCAGGCGGCCCTCCCAGCCCGCGGCGGCGAGCAGGTCGGCCAGTTGCTCGAAGGAGGATCCGCTGGTGGCGTAACTGAAGTGTGGGTACAGCGGCACCGCGAAGATTGCATCCACCCCGTCCGCCAGCAGGACCTGCACCGTAGCCTCGGCATCGCCGGGCAGATAGCGCTGGGCCACGTACACCGGTAGCGGGCAGCCCGCTTCGCGCAAGGCATCGGCCAGGGCATTGCGGATGCGCAACGTTGCGGGCACGATGGGCGAGGAGCCCCCGATCGCGGCATACTGCCGGGTCACCTCGTGGCTGCGGCGGCGGGCGATGCGCCCCGCCAGCAGGTCCTGGGCCCACTGCGGGAAGGGGAGCTGGATCGTATTGGGATCCCGCAGGATCTCGAAGAGAAACCCCGGGACTTCCTCCAGGTTGCGCGGACCGCCGAAGTTCAGCAGCACCACCGCCGGCCGGGTGGGCGGGCTTGAACCGTTCGCGGAAACGGAAGTCATACCGGCGGGGCTCCTCGGGCGGCAGGGCTTGCGGCGCGTGATCCCGGGTCAAGGGACGCCGCGGCCGGCCCAACGTTGACAGGCAGGAACATGGTACCGCTGCGCCCTCTGGCTTGGTTGGTTGCGCTGGCAATGGCCGGCACCGTCTCGTACGAGTCGGCTGCCCTGTCCATGCAGGTGCTCGAGCGCCGGCTGGACGCCGATGTGTCCTTCGCCGTGGCGGTCGCGGCGCCCAAACAGGAGCAGGCGGAGCTGGCAAAGATGCCCTTGAGCACCTTTCAGCCGGTACTCACGGACAACATCTTCGGCGCGCGACGCTCCCAGGTCAATCCGGGCGGGTCGGCGCCCGCGGCCGGCACGGCCGGCGCCCCCACGGTGCCCGTGGCCGTCAAGGTGCCGCTAAACCTGACGCTGACCGGCACGATGATCATGGGCAAGCGCTCCTTTGCCCTCATCGCGGACGCGACTGGCCGCAACGAGAAGGTGTACCGCCTGTGGGACTGCGTGCCAATGGTGGAGGAGCCCACGCGCGACTGCGCGGCGAACCAGGGCAAGCTGATCGCCGTGTACCGGAGCAAGATCGTCGTGCGCTACCAGGGTGAGCGGGTCACCTTCGACCTGGCCACGAAGTCCGCCGCGACCGCCGCGGTGGCCGTGCCTCAGGTGAATCGCCGCTTGGCCCCGCCTCCACGGCGCGTCATGCCGAGCCAGAACGAGGCCTCCACGGCGCCGTTCCCCATGACGCAGGAGGGCAACGTGTTGCAGGTGCGCGTGCCCAGCGCTGAGGTGAGCAAAGCCTTCGAGAACTTCTCCGAGGTGCTGAAGTCGGCCCGCGTCGTCCCCTATACGGACGCCACCGGATCGGGCTTCCAGATCCGCAACATCCGCCCCGGCAGCATCTTCGACCGCATCGGGCTGGACAACTTCGACAAGATCAAGGCCGTCAACGGCGAGCCCATCACGACTGCCGATCAGGCCCTCCGCCTGCTCACGATGTTCCGCAACGAGCGGGAGATCACGCTGGACCTCCAACGCAAGGACCAGCCTCTGCAGCTCAACTACCTCATTCAATAGGCCCCACGGCCTTGCCGGGTTCAGCACCGGGCAAGTGGACCCACCTGCTTGGCCTTGGCTCCAGCAGATTCCTCGCGACACTCGGAATGACAGCCGCCGACCCCATGGCGGTACTGCTCTACATGCTTCCCTACATTGCGGCCTAATACCACAGCCCGTGCCAGCGCCGACGCGGCGAGCCCAGGGGTGTGCTCCAGGGCGGAGGCGCGAAGGACGGCGGTGGCTCCTCCACGGAGGGCTCCTCCGCGGGCGCCAGGGAGCGCAGGCGCTCGATGCGCTGCTCGCTGTTGGGGTGGGTGCGCAGCAGCGACGGTTGCTCGTTGGGCGTGCCGGGCCATAGCAGGCGGCGCCAGAACCGCTGCTGGTGCTGCTCGAGCTGCACCAGCGCGCTGGCCAGCCCCAGCGGATCGCCGGTGAGGCGCGCCGCCTCCACGTCCGCGTCGAACTCCCGGTTGCGCGAGAGGGCCAGCTGCAGCAGCGCGCTCAGCGTGGGGGCGAAGACGAGCAGCAGCAGGGGCACCCATGGCATGGAACCGTACTGAAGCAGATACATGGGCAGGTTCACGAGGATCAGCACCTGACCCATGAAGGACATGGCGCGCACGATGCGGCTGGCGCCGTCCGCCAGGGACATGATCCACATATCGTTGTGGCGGATGTGGCCGATCTCGTGGGCCAGCACCCCGGTCAGCTCGCGGGGCGGCAGCCCGCGCAGCAGTCCGTCCGTCACGGCGATTACCGCCTCGTCGCGCCGGCCCACGGAGAATGCGTTCATCAGCGGCGTGGGCACGTAGAACAGCTCGGGCGTCTGGGCCAGGCCGGCGCGTTGGACCAGTTGCCCCACCAACTCGTACAGCGCGGGTGCCTCGGCGGGCGCCAGCGGGCGCGCCCGATACATGCGCAGGATCATTGCGGGCGAAATGCGCGGCGTGAACAACAGCCCCAGCATGCCCAGCACGCCCACCCACAGCAGTCCTGTGGTGCCGCCCAGCGCCAGGCCGATGGCCATCAGCAGCAGGGCCAGCCCGCCCAGCAGCAGCACGGCGTGCAGCGCGTTGTTGAGCCGATGCGAGAGCACTTGCGAGGCTTCCATGGTTCGCTGCCTTGAGGGGTGGCGCAGAGCCAGCCGGGTTGGGCGCGGCGCCCTGCGGGCACAAGGCATGCGCCCCATGCCGGGCAGGCCCTGTTTGGGGCCGGGGACTTAAGCGGCGGGGCCGCTTAAGACCGCAAGCACTCCGTTGCGGGGGCCGCGGGCCCCCGCACCCCCCGATACAGACCCTGACCAAGGCCGACGCGGTTCTACCCACAGATAGGGTTCAGGGAGCCTCGCTCCCCCATGGGGGTGGGGGCAACGCCCCATGGCCGAAATGCTGTTCAAAGCACAGCCTAGGGTGCAGCGGGGCGCGTGGAGGCTGCCGCGACAGGCGTGAGCGGCCGTTCCAGCGCCTCCAGCCGCTCCATCTCCGCCAGCGCGCGGCGCGCATAGAAGGCCTTGCGCTCGCGCTTGTGTACCGGGTCGGGCGCGGCATCGAGCAGGCCGAAGCTGGCGTTCATGGGCTGGAAGCGCTCCGGTGGAGTCTCGCGCAGGTAGCGCAGGAGGGCACCAGTCATTGTGGCGCTGCCCGGGCGTGGCCGCTCCACGTCATCCAGCCGGGCCGCTATGCGCTTGGCCACATAAAGTCCCATGGCCGTGGACTCCATATAGCCCTCCACGCCCGTGATCTGCCCGGCGAAGAACAGGCGCGGCTCGTCCCGCAGCGCCAGGTCCTCGTCCAGCAGGCGCGGTGCGTTGAGGAAGGTATTGCGGTGCAACGACCCCAGCCGCGCGAACTGCGCGTGCTCCAGGCCGGGGATCATGCGGAAGACGCGGCGCTGCTCGGGCCAGGTCATCTTGGTCTGGCAGCCCACCATGCTGTAGAGCGTGCCCTGGGCATTCTCGCAGCGCAGTTGCAGGGCCGCGAAGGGCCGCCGCCCTGTGCGCGGGTCGGTGAGGCCGACGGGCTTCATGGGCCCGTAGGCCAGCGTGAGCGGGCCGCGCTCCACCATCACCTCGATGGGCAGGCAGCCCTCGAACGGCCGCAGAGACTCGAACGAATGGAAGGCCACCTTCTCGGCCGCGGCCACGGCCGTCACGAAGGCGTGGTACTCTGTCTCGCTGAGCGGACAATTCAGGTAGTCGGCCGTGCCCTTGCCGTAGCGCGAGGCGGCGAAGGCCACGGAGCGGTCGATGGAGTCCGCCATCACCACGGGCGCGATGGCATCGTGGAAGTACAGGTAGCCTTCGCCCACGTATGCCCGCAGGGATTCCGCCAACTCCGGCGACGTGAGGGGGCCGCTGGCCACGATCACGGCGCGGTGGGCCGCCAGCAGCGCCTCTGCCGAGCGTGCCTCGTCGCGGCAGAACTCCACCAGGGGTTCCGCCTCCAGCCGCGCGGTGACGCGGCGCGCAAATTGCTCCCGATCCACAGCCAGGGCCTGACCGGCAGGCACGGCCGTCTCGTGCGCGACCTCCAGGATCAGGGAGCCCTGCACGGCCAGCTCCGCCTTGAGCAGGCCGTGGGCATTCTCGGCACTGATGCTCTTGAAGGAATTGGAGCAGACGAGCTCGGCGCAGTCACCGCTCTGGTGCGCCTCGGTCATGCGCCGGGGGCGCATCTCGTAGAGCCGCACGGCATGGCCGCGGCGCGCGAGCTGCCAGGCAGCCTCGCTGCCGGCAAAGCCGGCGCCGACGATGGCGACTTGCGGTGCGTCCATGCGTGTCCCGGTGGGGGCTGCGGAAGCGGTGCCGCGCGGTTCCGTCCACGGCATTGCGCGGAACGGCTGCCATTGCGGTACAAATGCCGATACAGTGGACCGATTGCCTACTGCAGGCGGTTCGAGAAACCAGTGTACCCCGCCCGGCGCACTGGTCAAACCCCGCCCGGCCCACAGCCGGGCCCCTGAGGGAGAGCCCTTGGAGCACGCCACTGCCATCGTCGAGAGCCTGAGCACACCCCTGCTGGTGGTGAGCCGGGACGGCCGCGTGCGAATGGCCAATCCGGCGGCAGGGCTGTTCTGGCACCTCCCGCCAGGGCGGCTGGCCGAGGTCACGGTGGAGCGGCTGTTCCCCGCGGATACGCGCGTGACCCAGGCGGTGCGGCGCGCCATTGAGCGCGAGACCTCCTCCATCGTCTCGGGTCTGCGCATCGAGCAGGGGCCGGAGCAGGTGCCGCTGCGCATCCGGGCTCAGGTGGATCCCGTGCTGGAGGCGGGTCAACCTGTGGAATTCGCGATGATCGTGCTGTGGAACGAGACGCACCAGGACCGGGCGGAATCGGCGGCACATGAGGCGCGGCTGATCGACTCGCTGGGGATGATGGTGCAGCGCGTGGCGCACGAACTGCAGAATCCCCTGAGCGGCGTGAAGGGCGCGACGCAGCTACTGGCCCGCCGGCTGGCCAAGACGCCCGAGTTCGCCGAGTTCCCCGGGGTGATTCTGAAGGAGTTGGAACGCCTGGAGCGCCTGATCCGCAACATGCTGAGCTACGGTGCGGAGCCGCCACTGAGCTGCACGCACTTCAACCTGCACGCGTTGCTGGACGAGGTGCTGTGGTTCGTGGCCAACTCCGGCGCGCCCGTGGAACTGCAGCGCGAGTACGACCCATCGCTGCCGGAGCTGTATGCCGACCGTGACCGGATGCACCAGGTGTTCCTGAACCTGATCCGCAATGCCGCGGAGGCCAGCCCGGAAGGCGGCCGGGTGCGCGTGCGCACGCAGATCCTGGGGCCCTGGCAGGAGCGCGAGGCGCTGCCCGACCCTTCGCGCACCTACTTCCGCATCGAGGTGGAGGACGAAGGGCCCGGCGTGCCCGAGGCGGATCGGGACCGGCTGTTCACGCCGTTCTACACGACCAAGCGGGCCGGCACCGGCCTGGGGTTGGCCATCAGCTACCAGATCGTGCGCGCTCACGAGGGCGTGCTGCGCTACCGACCCGGCGCCGAGCGCGGCGCCGTGTTCATGGTGCTGCTGCCCATGGAGACGGGGTGATCGGGAGGCAAGGGGTCGCAATTTCACGCAGTTCCACAAGTATTCGAGCTACTTGCCGATATAACTAATTGACATTGATAACGAATCTATGGCATTTGATGAGCCCGGAGCGGGGTGATCCTTCCCATGGACGGGCACACCGTCAGCCAATCTTGCGCGGCATGAAAAAGTTTGCCATTGCGTTCGCCCTCCTCGGTACAGTCGTGTTCGTCGGCTGCGACCTGGGAGCAGGCGGTGGAGATATGCAGGCGCAGTCCTATGTGAACGGCCTCGTCGCCTTTGTGACGCGGACGGGCGACCTGCACGGCCAGATCCTGTTTCCCTCCGAATACGCCCAGCATTCCATCCGCTTTGCGCTGGATGACGTCACGTTCGTAACGCACCCGGATGGGCGTTTCCGCATCACCAACGTGCCCGCCGGCGAGCACCAGTTGCAGGTGCGCATCAAGGGTTACGAGCCCGTCGCTCTGCCGGTGCAGGTGGCCCAGGGCGAGGAACTGAAGGTGCAACCCGTGCGGCTGGTGGAGGCGCTCGGCCGCGTGGTGGGCCGGCTGGTGCGGGACAAGGGCGGCTCGGCCGAGGGCGTGGAAGTGCGCCTGGTCCCGGATGACGGGGTGGCCGTCACCGATCGCGATGGCATCTTCCAGTTCCTGGGCGTCAGCGGCGGCGACCATACGCTGCAGGTGAAGGACCCGCGGTTCTTCGCCAGCAACCAGCACTTCTCGCTCACCAACAACGAGCGCCGCAATCTGGGCAACATCCGCGTGTACCGTCAGACCCGCGGCGACCCGCAGACGGCCCGGCTGCAGAACTGAGCCGTGCGCGGCACCCCGCACGGTGCCGCGTCCGCATGTCGGCGCCCGGCCGGCCCTGCCCGCATCCTTCAGCTTCCCCTGAATCTCCGCCCGTGCGCATGGCCCACGCCGCCCCGCCCGACTTGCCTCGACACCTGCTGCAGCGCCTCGCCAGCAGCGAGGAGATGCGGCGCATGGATGCGTACGCCATCGAGACACTGGGCCTGCCCGGCCGGCTGCTGATGGAAAACGCGGCCCGCGCCGTGGCGGATCGCGTAAGCGCCCTGCTTGCCGAGCGCGGGGGCGCGCCGGGGCCCGTGGCGGTGTGCTGCGGCAGCGGCAACAACGGCGGCGACGGCTACGCGGCGGCCCGCCTGCTGGCCAATCGTGGACACGAGACGACGGTGCTGCGCTTGGGGCAGCCCGGCGGCGGCGATGCCCTGGCCAACGCCCAGGCCTGGGCCCATTTCGGCGAGACCCTGGACGCCGCGGCCGATCCGGACGGCGCACGCACCCTGCTGCGCGAGGCGGACGCCATCGTGGACGCGCTCTTCGGCACGGGCCTGAGCCGCGACGTGACGGGTGCCGCCGGAGCGCTCATCGACGCCATCAACGTGGCCGCTGCGGGGAGCTGGGCGCCCGTGGTGGCGGTGGACCTGCCCTCCGGCGTGAACAGCGACACGGGGCAGGTGCACGGGCGCGCTGTGCGCTGCACACACACGGTGACCTTCCAGGTGGGCAAGCCCGGCTGCTACCAGTTTCCCGGCGCGGCGCATGCCGGCGCTGTAGAGGTGGCGGCGATCTCCATTCCCCCGCGCTGGGCGGATGCCGCCCCGGCCACCTGGCGGCTGACCGCGGACTTTGCCGCGGCTCTGCTGCCGCCCCGGCCGGCGGCGGGCCACAAAGGCACCTTCGGCCACCTGCTCACGGTGTGCGGCTCCGCGGGCATGGGCGGTGCGGCGCTGATGGCTTCCATCGCCGGTCTCAAGATCGGCACGGGGCTGGTCACCGCAGGCGTGCCGCGCACGCTGCGGGACCGCTTCCTCACCGCCGCGCCGGAGTTGATGACGCTGGCCGTGGAAGAGGGTCCGGCGGAGCACTTTGCCCCGGCCCACACGCCAGCGCTGCTGGAGGCCGCCGCGCAGCGCTCGGCCGTGGTGCTGGGGTGCGGCGTGGGGCGGCACGCGGAGACCAGCGGGTTTGTGCAGCGCCTGGTGGCCGAGGTGGCGCAGCCGCTGCTGATCGATGCGGACGGACTATTCCACCTGGAGCCGCGACACCTGCAGGCGCGGCCGGGCCCCACCGTGATTACGCCGCACCCGGGCGAGCTGGCCCGTTTGGCCGGGCTGGAGCGCGACGCACTGGGCGCGGACCGCCTGGGCACGGCGCGTCGGCTGGCGGCGGAGTGGAACGTGGTGCTGGTGCTGAAAGGGGCCGGTACGGTGATCGCCGCGCCCTCCGGCGAGGCCTTCCTCAACCCCACCGGGGATGCGGGGCTGGCCTCCGGCGGCACGGGCGACGTGCTGAGCGGGCTCATCGGCGGGCTGCTGGCACAGGGCGTGGCGCCGCTACCGGCCGCCCTGCTGGGCGTGTACCTGCATGGGCTGGCGCGGGACTGCCAGCGCGAGAGCGTCACGGCCGCCTACTTCACCGCGGCCGACCTGATTGCGGGGATCAATCCCGCGCTGCAGCGCCTGGGGGCACCGTAGCGCGGGCAGGACAAGCGGAGGGAGTCTAGCGCTTGGAGTACTGGTAGCGCTTGCGGGCGCCGGGCTGGCCGTACTTCTTGCGCTCCACTTCGCGCGCATCGCGCGTCAGCAGGCCGGCACGCTTCAGGGTGGGCCGCATTTCCTCTTCAGGCAGCAGCGACAGTGCACGTGCCAGACCATGGCGGATGGCCCCGGCCTGACCGTTGGCCCCGCCGCCCCGCACGTTCACGAGCACGTTAAAGCGCTCCAGGGTCTCGGTGATTTCCAGGGGCTGGCGCACCATGTAGCGGTGCGCGTCGTCGCCGAAGTAATCGTCCAGACTCTTGTGATTGATGACGATCTGGCCGTTGCCGGGCCGCAGATACACCCGGGCGATGGCCGTCTTGCGCTTGCCGGTGCCGTAGTATTGCTGAGGGCTTTGCATGGACTCGCGTTCCTGGACTGTGAGGTGCGCCGTGCCCTAGTAGGGCAGCTTGTAGGGCCGGGGCTTCTGGGCCTGATGAGGATGCTCCGCGCCGGCGTAGATCTTCAGCTTGGTGCGCAGAATCTGCCGGTTCAGCGGGGAGCGCGGCAGCATGCGCTTGATGGCCAGGCGCAGCAGCTCGGTGGGCTTCTGCTCCAGCAGTCGCTCGGCCCAGATGGCCTTGAGCCCGCCCGGATAGCCCGTGTGGTGATAGTACCACTTGTCGCGCAGCTTGTTGCCCGTAAGCTTCACGGTGGCCGCGTTGACGATCACGACGAAGTCGGCGGTGTCCACGTGGGGCGTGAAGATCGGCTTGTGCTTGCCGCGCAGAATGCGGGCCACCTGGCTGGCGACCCGCCCCAGGGACTGGCCCTCGGCATCCACGACCAGCCACTCGGGCGCGTACTGGCCGTTGGGCTGTGTGTCTTCCTTGCGGATGGAAACGGTTTTCATTGTCCTGAGCGGCTCGATTGGTTATCTCTGAGTCCGTGACAGCGACCGGAACGGGGCCGGTTCAACTTGGCTTCTCCAGTCGGCTGCGCTAAACAATTATCTTTGCCGTGCGTCCCCGGCAAAGTCAAGCTTCGGCTGCTGGGCCGCCTCGGGCAGGCGCGCCGCCGTACACCTTCCACCGCCAATTTCCCGCTCATGTTCCGGCCCCGGCTTTTCGCGCTGCTGCTGGTGAGTACGCTGCTGATGCTCCTGCAGGCCGCGCCCGGCATGGCGGCCAAGGAGGCGCCGGCGCCCGATGCGACGCCGGCGGAGATCGTGGCCCTGGCGAGCGGCGACACGCAGCAGCAGTGGCTGGCGCTGGCTACGCTGCGCAAGGATCCTGCCGCGGCGCGTCAGGCGTTGCTGCAGGCGCTGCAGCGGCCCGAGCCCCTGCCCGGGCGCTGGCGGCTGATCTACCGGTTGGAGGAGTTCGGCACTGAGGAGGACGTGCCGCTGCTGCTCAAGCTGCGCGAAGAGGCGCAGAACCCCAGGGAGCGGCGCGTGGCCGAAGGTGCGGCGCGAGCGCTCTACGATCCGATCGGCGATGCGGCCGCCATCGGCACGGCGGTGCTGGATTTCTCCTTCATCCAGACCGGGCGGCCCACGCCCCTGGACGATCCCGACCAGGGCAAGTGGATGCTGACCCGCTGGTCCATGGGCGAATACGAGCGCGAGGAGATTCCGCTGGCGGTGATCAAGCAACTCCGCCCGCTGCGGGGCAAGGCTTTCGACAGCCGCCGGGCCCTGTCCGATGCCCTGCAGAAGCGACTCGCCGCGAAGGACTGGAAGGCGCTGCGCGATCGCCTGCTGGCCTCAGTGGACACCATCCCCAAGCGGGTGCAGCTGAAGGGGCTGGCCCGCGTGCGCATGCAGAACCCGTTGCAGCGCCCGCTGCTGCTGCGCCTCTCGCTGGATGTTTGGTTCGGCTCGTTCCGCACGCCGCCGGAGCCGGCCTGGGTGTACCTCGACCCCGGCACCTCGCAGACCGTGGACATTCCAGTGGACCTGCAGGGCGATGCGGAGCGTACCCAGATGCGCCTCGACCTGCGCCTGGACGAGATCGACAACGGCTACATCCCCGACTTCCACAAGCTCTACCTGCCGCTCCAGCCCTGACGCACCGTCCGCGGGTGGCCCCGGGCCGCGCCGGAGCGGACGGGGTCCAGCCCTTGCATCCTCGACCACAAAAGGGGGCCGAGCGGCAGGCACGGCGCATGCACGCTTGCCGCCCAGGAACGGCCCCAACCTGTGCCGCAGAGGTTGCACCATGCGAGGCATTTTCGATCAGCACCTGCAGTTGCTCCATAAGAGCCTGGACTTCCGGGCCAAGCGCAACGTGATGCTGGCCAGCAACATCGCCAACATCGAAACCCCCGGCTACAAGGCCAAGGATCTGGTCTTCGAAAACGCCCTGGGGGAAGCCATGAAGGCCGACCAGCCCGGCCCGCTGGAGGTCACCAACCCGCGCCACCTGGACGGTCGGCAAATATTGCCCCTGTCGCAGGTCAAGCCACAGGTGATCCTCACCTCCAACCCGGTGGGGAACCTGGACGACAACTCCGTGGATCTGGAACGGGAGATGGTGAAACTGGGTGAAAACCAGGTGGTCTACCAGGCCCTGACCCAGATGGTCTCGAACAAGTTCGCCCAATTGCGCATGAGCATTCGTGAAGGAGACTTCTAATGGATTTTCTTAGCGCCATGGGCACCAGCTCGTCCGGGATGGCCGCCCAACGCTTCCGGATGAACATCATTTCGGACAACATCGCCAACGCGGAAACCACACGCACGCCCGAGGGCGGCCCGTACCGCCGCCGTGACGTGATCTTCGGCGCGCTGCCGCCCCAGCGCACGTTTGCCGAGGAGCTGCGCAGCCAGATGAACCCCTACGAGCCGCTGCACGCCAAGGTGTTGGGCGTGGCCATCGACAAGCGGCCGCCGATCCTGCGCTACGACCCCTCGCACCCCGATGCAAACGAGGAAGGCTACGTGGCGATGCCCAACATCAATCCGATGGAAGAGATCGTGAACCTGATGTTGGCGAGTCGATCCTACGAGGCCAACGTGGCGGCCTTCAACGCCACCAAGAACATGGCCCTCAAGGCGCTGGAAATTGCCCGCGCATAGGCGTCGGGAAAGGCAAGCGCTTTGCATGACCAAGGGTAGCTGCTAGCATTTCCGGGAGAGGCGACCCCCCACCCGGACCAATCAGGGACGCGCGCAGATCGGCGCGTGAAGCTGCGGGAGAGGAAGCGAGATGACGGACAACAAGATCGGGAACATCCGGCCGATCGCCGAGCCCCGCACCAGCGAAAAGCCTGCGCGCAAGGAGCCGGTCAGCGGCCAGAGCTTCAGCCAGACGCTGGAGCAGGCCGTGACCCAGATGAATGAAGTGTCCCGTCAGAGCTCCATCACCCCCGCGGGCGGTGACGCCAGCTCCATCAAGGCGGGCTACAGCGCGGCCAAGCAGCAGTTCGATACCCTGATGCGCGTGGAGCAGCAGCTGCGTCAGTTGCACCAGAACATCACGAGCAAGCCCCCGCAGGACAAGCCCTAAGCCAAGGTCGCCAAGATGGTCAACCTGTCCAGCATCCAGCCCGTGGTCGCGCAGGGCATGAAGCCCGAGCGCGACGGCCAGACCCTCGTGGACAGCGCTGGAGATACCTTCTCCCGGCTGTTCAACGACGTGAATAACCTGCAGTTGAACGCCGATCGCAAGATCGACGAGTTCGCCACGTCCAAGGACAAGGACATTCACGGTACGATGATCGCCCTGCAAAAGGCCGATCTTTCGCTGCGCCTGTTCCTGCAGGTTCGCTCCAAGCTGACCAGCGCGTACCAGGAAATCATGCGCATGCAGGTGTGATCCCCGCGCAAGCCGGGACGCACCCGCAGGCATCGGCCCGTCCGGCCCGCTTCCAGGAGGAGGCAGCCCGGAGGGAACGAATTTTGCTTTCCTAGCAGGCAAGCGGCAGGTCCCCCGGGCCAGCCACCCAGCAGACAAGGAGGTCTGGGTCATTATTGCTCGCGACACCGCGGCTATGACAAACTCAGCACCGGCGCGCAAACGATTGCAGGGAGCGATCGGCCGGTGTCCATGCAACGAATGGATTCTTGACGCGGGAGTTTGACCCATATGGCCGAGGAACGGGCAAATCCGGTGCGGGACGTCGGCAACCAGTTCAAGGCATTCTTCGACAGTCTTTCCTTCGCCAAGCGCATCATCCTCTTCTCCGTCATTCTGGTGGTGTTGGGTGGCATGGCCGCCCTGATCTACGTCTCCAACCGCCAGACCTGGACGCCGCTGTACTCGAACATCAGCAACGAGGACGCGGCGACGATCAAGGAGAAGCTGGACAAGAGCCAGATCCCCACGCTGGTGGGGCCGGGCGGCCGCTCGATCCTCGTGCCGGCCAACCGCGCGGACGAAGCCCGCATCGATCTGGCGCGCGAGCACGTGACGCTGGGTGGGGGCCTGGGCTTCGCGGATTTGTTCGTGGGCCAGAGCGGAATCGGCGAGACGGAGTTCCAGCAGCAGGTGAAGTATCGCATGGCCCTGGAGGGTGAGCTGTCGCGGCTCATCACCAAGATCCATGCCGTGCATTCGGCCAAGGTCACCCTGGCGTTGCCCAAGAAGAGCCTGTTCATCCAGGAGGAGCAGAAGCCTACGGCTTCGGTGGTGGTGGATCTGGCCTCCGGTGCCGAGCTGGGCCGCAACGAGGTGCTCACCATCGCCTATCTGGTGGCCAACAGCGTGGAGGGCATGAACAAGGACAACGTGGTGGTCGTGGATCAGACGGGCAAGCTGCTCAGCCGTGACATCGCCAACGGCGACATGAGCAACAACTTCCAGGATCACTTCGCCTTCCGCCGTAACTTCGAGCACTCGCTGGAGCAGAAGATCCTGGCGCAGTTGGAGCCGGTGGTGGGCGCGGGCCGCGTGAAGCCCAGCGTCTCGGCCGAACTGAGCTTCGACAAGGTGCGCACCAACGAGGACATCTACGACCCGGACGGCAGCGTGGTGCGCAGCGAGCAGACCACGAGCGAGAATTCGACCGGTACCCGCTCCATCCCGGTGGGCATCCCCGGGGTGGCCTCCAACCTGCCCGAAACGCAGGCCGGGGCCAGCGAGGTGGCCAACGTCTCCCAGATCAACAAGTCGTCCCAGGTGCGCAACTTCGAGACCAGCGTCAAGCACGTGGTCAGCGAGCCCTCGGTGGGCGCGGTGAAGCGCCTGAGCGTATCCGTGCTGATCGACGGCAAGTACAAGCCCATCACCGATCCCAACACCGGCCAGATCATCACCACCCAGTGGGAGGAATGGTCGACCGAAGAGATGAAGCAGATCCGGAATCTGGTGAAGGCGGCCGTGGGCTTCAACGAGAAGCGGGGCGACACCCTGGAGGTCGTCAACATCCGCTTCAACCAGGCACTGGAGCAGGACGTGTCGCGGCAGATCGAGCGGACGCAGCGCAACCGCCAGTTCTTCCTGGATATCCTGCGCTACACGTTCCTCGGCGTGCTGCTGCTGGCGATGATCCTGTTTGTGATCCGCCCCATGGTGCAGCGGCTCAGCCAGAAGCCGGAGGATCTCGACCTGCTGATGGGGCTACCAGCCACCATCGGGGAGCTGGAAGGCGAGGAACTGGAGATTCCGACCGAGCGCGAGGTGGGACTGCCGGCGCGCGACAAGATCATCGAGATCGCGCGCACCGACCCCCTGGCGACAGCCTCGCTGGTGCGTGCCTGGCTGCGTGAGAAACGCTAGCCGGCCGCACCTTTCCGCCCACTGCATGACGCCCGAGAGGCCCGGCCATGGAAGGCCACCGCCTGGACGACGAGGAGAATCGCGGGATGGAATACCGCCCCTACCGGCCGCAGGTTTTTGACGAAGGCGAGGACGCCCCGGCGTCCCCGCCAGACGACGAGCCCCTCGGCACAGCCGAGTTCCATATCGAGCACAGCATCGAGCCGGCCGATGCCTCGACGTTCGAAGCGGGCGTGGGGGCCGATCACGAGCCGGAGCCCGATTTCGCCTCCCTGAAGTTCCAGCGCGAGAACACGCTGCTCACCAACGCAGAGAGCTACGCGGCCAGCATCCGGGAGGAAGCCCAACTCTACGTGCGCCAGTTGCGCAGTGAGGTGGACTCGCTCAACCGCCAGGCCGAGCAGCGCTATGAGGAGGCCGAGCGCATCAAGGCCGAAGCCCAGGCGGAGGCCGAGCGCATCGTCGCCGAGGCCGATGCGCAATTGGAGGAGACCCGCGAGCAGGCCCGTCTGGAAGGCTTCGAGGCCGGGCGCGAGGAGGGCCTCAAGCAGCGCCACGAGGAGGCTTCGCCCCAGTTGGAGCGGATGGAGGCGATACTTCAGGAGATCGGCCAGTTCCGCAAACGCGTCGCCTTCTACACGGAGAAGGACGGCGTGCGCTTGGCGCTGTTGATCGCCAAGAAGATTTTGCAGACCGAGTTGAAGATCAACAAACAGGTCATCACCAAGCTGCTGGCCAATACGCTGGCCCGGCTGGAGGGCAAGGGCACCTTCCGGGTGTGGCTCAATCCCGAGGACTACCAGTTCGCCACGGCGGCGCGGCCCACGCTGGAGCGCTTTCTGGACGAGGAGCAGGCGCTCACCCTGCGCGCCAAGCCGGACCTGCGGCCGGGCAACGTGCTGATCGAGACGGACCGCGAGGTCATCGACCTGACCTTCCAGAGCCAGTTCTACCACCTGGAGCAGCAGCTCTCGCAGACCCTGTCGGAGCGGGAATCGCTGTTGCTGCAGCAGCGTGCCCCCGGCCGCTCCGGTCTGGACATCAAGCCGCCCGCCGGGCGTACGGCCGCACGTCGGCAGCCGGGCCATCCACCCGCCCGCCAGCCCCGCCCCGCCTCGGATGCTGCCACGCCCGGCAGCGCGGGCGGCAAGGGCCCTGCCAAGCCGGAGCGTCCTTCCCATGGCGGCTGAAGAAAAGCTCTACACGCGCAACCTGCCCAACCTGGAAGGCTACCTGTCCCTCATTCGCGGGGCGCAGCTGATCCGGCACCAGGGCAAGGTGGTGCAGCAGGTGAGCCAGATCATCGAGGCGTACAACCCCGGAACGCCCGTGGGCAGCCTGTGCACGATCTACAACCCGCAGACCGGCCAGCGCGTAATGGGCGAGGTGATCGGCTTCAAGCACGATCGCGTGCTGCTGATGGCACTGGAGCAGATGCCGGACATCGGCCCGCACTGCCGTGTGATTCCCGAGGAGCGACCACCCACCGTGCCGGTGGGCGACGAGCTGCTGGGGCGCGTACTGAATGGTTTGGGCAAGCCCATTGACGGCCGCGAGGAGGTGGTCTGCAGCGAGGAGATGCCGCTGTACAGCGAGCCACTGAATCCGTTGCACCGGCGCCGCATCATGTACCCCATCGACGTGGGCGTGCGCTCCATCAACGGCCTGCTTACCTGCGGACAGGGCCAGCGCGTGGGCATCATGTCCGGCTCCGGCGTGGGCAAGTCCGTGCTGATGGGCATGATGGCCCGCCACACCACGGCGGACGTGAACGTGATCGCCATGATCGGCGAGCGCGGCCGGGAGACCGTGGAGTTCATCGAGCGCGAGCTGGGGCCCGAGGGCCTGCAGCGCTCCGTGCTGGTGGTGGCCACCTCCGACCAGCCCGCACTGATCCGCACCCGCGCGGCCTACCTGGCCACCAGCATCGCCGAGTACTTCCGCGACAAGGGGCAGCAGGTGTTGTTCATGATGGACTCCATCACACGCTTCGCCATGGCCCAGCGCGAGATCGGGCTGGCCGCGGGCGAGCCGCCCACGACCAAGGGCTATCCGCCCAGCGTGTTCGCCGCGCTGCCGCGCCTGCTGGAGCGCACCGGGCGCTCCGATACGGACGGCTCCATCACCGGGTTCTACACAGTGCTGGTGGAAGGCGACGACCTGGCCGATCCCATCGGCGATGCCGTGCGCTCCATCGTGGACGGACACGTGGTGCTGAGCCGCGACCTGGCCTCGCGGGGCCAGTTCCCCGCCGTGGACGTGCTGCACTCCACCAGCCGCGTCATGACCGACGTGATCTCGGATCAGCACAAGCGCGATGCGCAGGCCTTCGTGGCCACCCTGGCCACCTACCAGGAGGCCGAGGACCTTATCAACATCGGCGCCTACGTGCGGGGCAGCAACCCCCGCATCGACTACGCGCTCGACAAGATCGAAGCCATCACCGCCTACCTCAAGCAGCCCATCGAGCAGCGCGCGCCCCTGGAGGAATCCGAGGCGATCCTGCAGCAGATGTTCTCCGACTTCCAGTGGTAGCCCGCCGCGAAAGAGCAACTGCAACTGCGACCGCAGCCGCAGATGAACGCAGATAGACACAGATAGAACCGCGACTGTGGGTTTCTGACGGGCGATATCTTTCTCCCTCAGGGTAGAGGGAGGCATCCCGTGGCAGCCGGGTGCCGGGGTGGGGCCCTGGCCCCACGCGTTGCGCCCTACCCGATGTACTTGCCGGCGAGGGTGCGGATGAGGCGGTCGGCGAGGACGTGGAAGGTGCGCACGCGCTTGAGGATGTCCGCGGAGAGGGAATCCAGCGGGATGTACATGATGTGGACGCCGCGGGACGCCGCGAAGGCGAGCATGTCCGCGGGCGGCCCCTGCGTGGCCACGTAGGCCACGATGGGCTTGCGGGCGAGGTCGATCGCAGCCTTGAGCAGCAGCTCGGCGCGGCTGTGCACGTCCGCGTAGCGCGGGTTGCCCCAGATGAAGGCACGGCCCGTGGGCGGGTACAGCGAGAGCACGCCGCCGTATTGGCAGCGGCTGATGCCGGGGCCGTCGAAGTTCTTGCCGGGCTCCGTGGAGTAGAGCGCCAGGTCGGACTCGTTGTGGTGCTCGGCGAACCACATCTTCTCGTGGGGATACTGCTCTTCCTCGCCGGGCTTGTGGAAGATCACCACCACGGGCCCGACGTCTCCGATGCCGGGCAGGTTCTCGCGCACGTACACCTTGCCGCGGGGCAGGTTGCGCAGGGTCTCGCGCAGGTCCAGGCCGTCCATCAGGCTGGCCTGCATCTCGTGGATGCGCACCTGCTGGTCGGAGAGGATCCGCTTGGCCTTCTCGCGGATATAGGTGAAGAAGTTCTCGATGCGCGTGTCCTGGGGCAGGTGCGAGACGTGGTGCTCGCCGTCCTCCCAGCGCTCCTCCCACGAGCCTTCCTCGAACTCCTCCGGCGGCTCGTCCAGATCCAGGTCGTCCGGGTCCATCCCGTCCTGAAGGGCGCGGGGCAGGCGCAGGCGCAGCACGAGCTGCTCGCCGTCCGCTTCGCCCTCCTGCAGGTCGCCCTCCACCTTCAGCTCGGGCAGATCGGAGTCCTCGTCGAAGAACGGGTAGTGATCCACCATGCGCAGAAGCTGGAACGCGAAATCGTCGTTGACCGTGTTCTTGCCGGCCAGCACGATTTCGTAGCGGCTGGGGGTGAGCCGCCGGTTTACCAGCGCCAGGTTGCGCGCGAACTGCATCAGCGTCATCAGGCGCGCCGGGGCGGGCTGTTCGCCCCACTCGCGGTCGTAGAGCTTCACGGCGCCCTGCACCATCTCGGTGAGCAGCTCGTAGGCGTCCACGTCCGCGCTGCCCAGCGGCCGCTGCCGCAGCTCGGCCTGCAGGGCTTCCAGGCCCTCGCGGAAGGCATCGCGGGCGGCGCTCAGCTCGCCGCCCCTGGTGTTGGGCAGGGGCAGCAGGCCGGGGTAGTCCTGCGCCCGCAGGCCGCAGCGCACCAGTTCGTAGGCGAAGGCGTGGTAGGGCAGGGAGCCCAGCACATGCCCGGTGGATTCGTGCGCGAGGTTATACAGGGTCTGCTCGCGCTGGGTTACGGCGCCGGGCGGCGCGGGCTCGTCGCCGGCCATGCGCTCCAGCACGGGCGTCAGGTGCGTGAGCCCGCACACGAACAGCACGCGCTCGTGCCGCTCCGTCAGCGCGCGCAGATTGGCGGCCATCTCCTGCTCGCGCTCGGCATCCTGACTGCCCGGCTCGGCGCGCTCCAGCGTCTTGTCCGTGGCACGCCAGAAGGCCTCCAGCCCGATGCGCTCCACCAGGTAGTCGTCCGGCGCCCGCACGGGGCCACCCTGGTAGTTGATCACGTCGCGATCCACGAAGTGCACGGGCACCCCGTGGGCCTCGCCCAGCCGCACCGCCTCGCAGAGGGAATCGTCCGGGGTGATGGGCAGGATCTGCTGCACCTGCTCCAGCGCCTCGTCGAAGTCCTGGTAGCCCACCACGGAGAGGTAGGGCAGCCGCGCCACCCCGGCGCGGATGGTCGCCTCCAGCGTGGGCGGCAGCTCCACCGCGATGGCGTCCGGCCGCAGCGCGAAGAACGCGCGGCGCACCAGCCCCGCGAAGCATACGCGCCCGTGCAGCGAGGGCACGGCGTACACCTTGCCCACGGCGACGTAAGGCAGGTGCTCGGTCTTGGCGGCGGTGGATTTCATGGCTGCGATGCGTTGGGCCGGCGGGCAACCTCACGCCCGACCGGCCGCCGTTGCCCTGTCAGTTGCTGCGCCCGCTGGGCTTGAAGCGGGTCAGGAAGAACTCGGCATCCTGGAAGCTGACGTCCGGCTGCTGCTCAGGCTCGAAGGTGGGGTCGAGGTACTGCGCGTACTCCTCGCCCACGATCTGCTCGGAGGCCTGGGTGATGGCCTCGGCCGGGCTGATGGAGAGCTTCTCCACCAAGCGCTCCGCATAGCGGATGATGTGGATGCCGTCGCGCGAGGCCACGGGCAGCTCATAGCGGTGGCAGCGCCCCAGGAACTCGGAGACCAGCCCCAGCAGTTCGTCGTCCGCATAGGGCAGGTTCACCTTCATGATCTCCTTCTCCTCCTCCACCGTGGGGAAGCCCACGCGCACCTGCGGCTGCAGGCGCGAGAGGATGTACTCGGGGATCTCATAGGTGGACGAATCCTCATTCATCGTCACGGCCACGCGGAAGTTGGGGTGCGCGTGGATCTTGATCCCGGCGATGATGGACTCCACGTAGCGGCGGTTATCGAGCATGGGCGCAAGCGAGGCCCAGCTCTTCTCGCTCATGCGGTTGCCCTCGTCCAGGATACACACGCCGCCGCGGATCATGGCCGTGGTGAGCGCCGAGGCGTGGTAGCGGATCGTCTGGCCCGAGTCGATCACCGGTGTGATCAGCAGGTCTTCCGGCCGCGTGTCCGAGGTGCATTGGAAGATGTACACCTCGTCGCTGAATTCCTTGCCCACCGTGAAGGCCACGGTCGTCTTGCCCACGCCCGGGGGCCCCAGCACGCGGGGACTGAGCGGCGGCTCGGTGGCGCCCGCCTTGGGTGCCGCCAGCCAGCAGGCGCGCAGCTGATCCTTCACCGCCTCGGAGCCCACCGCCAGGATGGGCATCTCGTCCGGTAGCGCGAGACGCAACTCCACGCCGTCGATGTTCACCATGCGTTCGGAGGGCTGGGTCGTGCCGCGTTGCTTCGCCATCGCAATTCCAGGTGGATGGAGGTGGTCGGTGCCGGAGGGGTGCCGTTCGCCCGTCGTATGCGCAGGCGGCCCGGCCCTGTTCGGGACCCGTCCAGCTTGACGCCTCGGACGCCCAAGGTCAACGGGTGGAAATACCGCTGGCGCAGGGTGACCCGGAGCCGGTTGCGCGTCGCGTGCAATGCGCTAGCATGATGCCGTAAGTCCACGCGGGTGCGGAGCGAGCGGCCCCACGGGTAGCCCGTGGGTGGGCTGCGGATGGCCCGCGGAGCCACGGCACGGCGAGGGAGTGCATGAGCGACTGGCAGGTGCGGATCGTCAACGACATCCGGGAGTTGGACCGCGCCCAGTGGGATGCGCTGGTGGGCGAGGAGAGCCCGTTCCTGGAGTGGGACTGGCTGGCCAGCCTGGAGGAGGCGGACTGCGTGCGTCCCGACCGCGGCTGGGCCCCGCACCACCTGGCGGTGGAATCCGGCGGCCGGCTCATCGCGGCCTGCCCGCTGTACCTGAAGGGCCACAGCGAGGGCGAGTTCGTCTTCGATCACGAGTGGGCCTACGCCGCCGATAACGCCGGCATCGCCTACTACCCCAAGCTGCTGGTGGCGGTGCCCTTCACCCCCGCCAACGGCATCCGCTTCCTGACGGCGCCGGGCCAGCCCCGCGCGGAGTTGATCCGCGTGCTGGGCGAGGTGCTCAAGCACATCGCGGAGCAGAACGAGCTGTCGTCCGTACATGTGAACTTCTGCCGGCCGGACGAGGTGGCCGTGCTGCGCGAGCTGGGCTTCCTGGAGCGCGTGGGTATGCAGTACCACTGGGAGAATCGCGGCTACGGGAGCTTCGAGGACTACCTGGGCGCCTTCCGCAGCAAGCGCCGCACCAAGATCCGCCACGAGCGCAAGGAGATGGCCGCCCAGGGCGTCACCATCCGCGCGCTGACCGGGGATGCCATCCCGGACGCGCTGGTGCCCACCTTCTACCGGCTCTACAAGGATCACATCGACAAGCTCTACTGGGGCCGGCTGTACCTGACCCCGCGCTTCTTCGAGCTGGCCGCGCAGCGCTTCCGGCGCAACCTGTGCTTCGTGGCGGCCGAGCGCGACGGCGAGGTGATCGCCGGTACGTTCAACGTGCAGAAGCACGGCGTGTTCTATGGGCGCTACTGGGGAGCCTTCGAGGAGGTGCCCTTTCTGCACTTCAACGTGTGCTACTACGCCGCCATCGAGCACTGCATCGAGCAGGGCCTGCAGCGCATGGAGCCCGGCGCCGGGGGCGACTTCAAGCAACTGCGCGGCTTCGACCCGCGGCCCACCCGCAGCATGCACTACTTCACCAATCCCGCTATGGGCGATGCGGTGGCCCGCCATCTGGAGCGCGAACGCGCCCGTATGGGCCTCGTCATCGACCACCTCAACGAGCAGAGCCAGCTCAAGCCTGAGGCGCACCAAGGGGGAGATTAGGGCCGGGCTGCAGCCGCCAATCCGGAAGAGCGGGGGCACCAGTCCCCCCGCGCCCCCGTTCAGGCGGATTGGGGTGTAGGGCGAAGGCCCACGTATAGCGGGTGCGGGGGCCTCCAGGCCCCCGCGTTGGAGTGTTTGTGCAGTGCGTCAGCGGCTCATGCCGCCGCCAGGCCGCATCATGCCGGGGCCGGCACCGGGACCGCCCGGACCGGGGCCATACCCGCCGCTACGCATCTCTTCCCACAGCTCCTTGCCGATGATCTGCTGCATCTGGATCATGGCGGTCAGGCGCAGCTCGAACATCTCGCGGCGGGCCTTGGTGACCTTGTCAAAGGCCTTTTCCACCGCGGAGCGGTCGAGGGGGTAGCTTTGCATCGCCTGCTGGAGGTCCAGTCGGGCCTGCTGCATCTCGGCCACCTTGGCGATCATCTGGCGGCGCATGGAAAAGTGGAAGCTGCGCAGTTGCTCGCGCTTGTCGGCCGGTAGCTGCGACAGCACCCAGCCCATGCGTCCGTAACCCATGCCACCGCCCATCATGCCCCAACCGCCGCCCATCATGCCGGAGCCCATGTGTCCCCAGCCGCCGCCATAGCCCAAGCCCGGCCCCATCCCGTAGCCGCCGCCGTAGCCCATGCCGGGCCCCATCCCGTAGCCGGGGCCGGGCGGATAGTTCCGCGAACTGTCGTCCTGCGCATGGGCCAGTGTGGATAGTCCAACGGCCAAGGCCAGCGCCACGGCCAGCAGTCCAATTCGCTTCATGTTGAGGCTCCTCTCGTGTCCAGGGATTCCCGCGCGCGCCGCATACGGTGACCGCGGCGCTCAGGTACTTGTCCCATTTTGCGCCCGCCCTTGACCGGCGACAATAGCACCCGGTGGCCCGCGCCAGGACTGGCCCGGCCGGCACCCGCTTGTGCGGCACCCTTGACAGTCTGCTGGGGTGGCATATAGTTTAATATTAAACGATTTGTCTTGACCCAGAGCGGTCAAGGCCCCTTGCGAATGGATGGAGCACCCCATGCAAGCCATGACGACACAGACGGAACGCCCGGTGACGGGCGTGGTGGAGGCGACGCGCACGCTGGAAGGCGGCGGCTTTCCCGTGCGGCGGCCGTTTCCCACCGCGCAGCTTTCCCACGTGGATCCATTTCTGCTCATCGACGAGATGGGCCCGGTGGAGTGGCCGCCCGGCGGGGCCATCGGCGCGCCGGACCATCCCCACCGCGGCTTCGAGACGGTGACGTACGTGCTGCGGGGCCGCAACGAGCACAAGGACTCCCACGGCCACCAGGGCGTGCTGAACCCGGGCGACGTGCAGTGGATGACGGCCGGGGCGGGCGTTGTGCACTCGGAGATGCCGGAGGCGGAGTTCCTGCGCAGCGGCGGGCTCTCCCACGGCTTCCAGATCTGGGTGAACCTGCCCGCGCGGGACAAGATGATGACGCCGCGCTACCAGGAGCTGCCGGCCGCGCGCATTCCCGAGGCGCGCAGCGAGGACGGCCGCGTGCACGTGCGCGTGATCGCCGGCGAGGCGCTGGGCGTGCACGCCGTCACCGAGACCCGCACGCCCATCATGCTGCTGCACTTCACGCTGCAGCCGGGCGGGAGCATCCTGCAGCCCGTGCCGCCGGAGCACAACGCCATGGCCTACGTGTTCAGCGGCGAGGCCCGGCTGGGCGCGGAGGGCGTGCCGGCGCCCGAGGGGGCCCTGGGTATGTTTGGCGTGGGCGATGCCGTGCGCCTGACCGTCGCACCGGACGCGGCCGGGCCGGCGGAGCTGCTGCTGCTCACGGGCGTGCCGCTGAACGAGCCGGTCGCCCGCTACGGCCCGTTCGTGATGAACACACGCCAGGAAATCATCGACGCTTTCCGCGACTACGAGGCGGGCCGCTTCGGCACCATCTCGCCGGAAGTGCTGTAGCGAAGGACTCGGAGCCGTCAGGGCTCCGTCCGCATGGGGGGAGACGGCTACGGTTGCCCGCGCTTGCCCCGCTTCCGCGCTTTGCTCTATGCTGGCCGCGTAGGCTGCCCACGCCGGGCCGTGGCCCCTCCGGCCACCGCGGCGCCCGGGCGGCGGTACGATGTTCACCTGCGGTGGCGGACCCCCGATGAAAGACAAGCGGATCGACTTGGCTGCGGCGGCGGCCCTGGTGCGCGATGGCGACCAGGTGGTGATGGGCGCGGGCCTGGAGAAGTCGCCCATGGCCCTGCTGCGCGAGCTGGTGCGCCAGCGGCGCAAGGAGCTGCGGCTGGCGGGCGTGGTGGGCGGCGCGCTAAATTTGGACTTTCTGGTGGGCGCGGGTGCGGCGCAGAGCGTGGATACCTGCAGCGTCACGCTGGGCCGCTTCGCGCGCACCGGGCCCAACTTCCAGCGGCACGTGCAGCAGGGGCGCATCCGCGCGCTCGACAACACGTGAGGGATTCTCTACTCGATGATCCAGGCTGGATCTATGGGCATTCCGTACGTTCCCGTGCTGGGGCTGGCCGGTACGGACCTGCTGGCGCGCCGCGACGACATGAAGCTGCTGCCGGACCCGTTCCATCCCGAGCGACAGACCGTGGTGGCCCAGGCCCTGCGGCCGGACGTGGCGCTGTTCCACGGGCTGCGGGCGGACCGCGCGGGCAACGTCTGCTTTGGCTACGAGAGCGACAACGTGCTGCTGGCCGAGGCCTCCCGCACGGTGATCGTCACCGTGGAGGAGGTGGTGGACACGCTGCCGCCGGAAGATCGCGCGGGCACGTTCATGCCGGGCATCCTGGTGGATGCGGTGGTGGAGGTCCGCTACGGTGCGCACCCGGCTGGCGCGCCGGGAGCCTACCCGCACGATGACGAGCACCTGACCTGGTACGCCGAGCAGGCCCGCAGCGACGAGGCCTTCGCCGAGTACTTGCGCCAGACCGTGTTCGACCTGCCCGATCACGCGGCGTACGTGGCCCGCTTCGTCCCGGAAGGCTGGGGCCAGCGCGGCCAGTTGCGCCTGCAGGCGGCGGGGGACTAGGCGCCATGGCAGCGAGCTGGAACGAGGCCGAGCTGATGGCCGTGCTGCTGTCCCGCGAGGTGCGGGACGGCGAGATCTCCGCCTGCGGGGCGCTGTCCATGATTCCCGCGGCGGGGCTGCTGCTGGCGCAGGCCACGCACGCGCCCAACGCGGAGCTGATCATCCTGAGCAGCCCCTTCATGCCCTTCCGCACATCGCGGCAGTTCCACTACCTGGCACAGCGGGGCGACCTGGGGCTGTTCTTCGTGAGCGGCGTGCAGATTGACCGCCACGGCAATTATAACCTGCACGTGCTGGGCGATCCTGACCGGCCCAAGGTGCGCTTCCCGGGCGGCTACGGCGGGGGCATGATCTACTACGCCGCGCGCCGCACGGTGGTGTTCCGCACGGAGCACACGCCGCGCAGCCTGGTGGAGCGGGTGGACTTCATCTCGGCGGCCGGGCACACGCCGCCCGAGGTGCTGCGCCACGGGCACCCCAGCAAGGTAGTGACGCCCATGGCCACGCTGCGCTTTGACTTGGAGGCAGGCCTGCTGCGGCTGGAGTCCGTGCACCCCCCGCACACGGTGGCGGAGGTGGCGGAGCGCACCGGCTTCGACCTGGGCGACGTCTCGGCCGTGGGGCCTACGCCCGCGCCGACCGACGAGGAGCTGGCCACGCTGCGCGGCCCGGTGCGCGCCCGCATGATCGAGACGGGCACCTACGCCGACTGGGCGGAAGCCACGCTGGGCGCGGGACTCGCCGCCTGACCCGGGCTCGCTCCGCGCCGCCGGCGCGGGGCATCCTGTCAAAACAAGGGATCGAAGGCCCGCCCCCGGGGAGGGAGCGGGCGGGCGGGCCTACTTGGGCTGCACGATGTTCTCTTTGGGATCGGTGGTGTGGTAGCTGAAGCTCTTCACCTTCCCGTTGTCATCGAACTTGATGATGAGGTCGCGGCCCTCGAAGCTGCCGAAGGCGCTGGCCTTGTAGTAGGCGTAGGTCCACTCGCGGGAGCCGTCGTCGGCGACGCCGGTGCGCACCGGGTTGCCGAAAATCTTCAGCACCTCCTGGTCGGTGGTCTGCCCGGGCTTGACTAGTTCCACGGCCTGCGGGCGGAACTCCGCGCCGATGCTGATGCAGCCGGCCACGATGAGGGGCAGTGCGAGCGCGAGCAAGCCGCTCCAGTGCAGATAGGGTCGCATCTTCATGTCGGGCTCCCTGCGATGGGTGGCCGCCCCGTCTGCGGCGGCAACCGGGGTTGTTGGCAATCCAGAGGCTGACGACGATCCGCGACCGCCAGGCCGGCGCCGGCGTGGGGCCCGGCCTGGAGGCCTTGCACCCACAGTGTGGTGCTTCGCCTGTGCGCGGAAATGTGACACTGTGTCCCCGAAGTATAGCGGAATGGGTGGCGGGATGCGAACCGGCGCAAGCCGTGGGGAATAATGGGGCGGCACCGGTGTTGACGGGATTGACGGCGGCGGCCCGCTGAGCGGCCGATCGCGCAGGCGTGCGTGGAAGGCGGGCCCATGGACGACTTCGGACGACTGATCGAGCAGGAGCTGCCGCGGCTGCGGCGCTATGCCCACGCCCTGGTCAAGGACCCGGAGCGCGCGGACGATCTCGTCCAGGACTGCCTGGAGCGCGCCTGGCGCAAGTCGCACCTGTGGGTGCGGCGCACCAACCTGCGCGGCTGGCTGATGACGATTCTGCACAACCTGTACGCCAATGCGGCCCGCAAACACAGCCACACGCCCACCATGGTCTCCCTGGACGATGCGGCCGCGCCGCCCGCGACGCCACCCTCACAGACGGAGACGCTGAGCGCGCTGGCCGTGCGCGAGGCCCTGCAGACCCTGCCCCCGGATCAGCAGCAGGTGCTGCTGCTGGTGGGCATGGAGCAGATGCAATACGCGGAAGTGGCCGAGTTGCTGCGCATCCCCATCGGCACGGTGATGTCCCGCCTGTACCGCGCCCGCGAGCGCATGCGCGTGCTGCTGGCCGAATCCACGCGACCCACGCTGCGGAGGGTGAAATGACCGAGCCCACCTTCCAGCCCAGCGAGGAGCAGCTCCACGCCTACGTGGACGACTTCCTGCCCGAAGCCGAGCGGATGGCCGTTGAGCGCTACCTGGCCGACCATCCCAGCGAGGCCCTGCGCATCGAGGCCTACCGGCAGCAGAACGCCGCGCTGCAGGGCCTGCGGGCTCTGCCCGAGGCGCATCCCTTCACGCTGCCCGAGTTCCGTCCGCGCGTGCGCTGGCGCGCGGTGGCGCTGCGCACGGCAGCGGCGGCCGTGCTGCTGCTCGCCGGGGGGGGCGGCGGGTGGTGGCTGCACGGGCACCTGGAGCGCGGCCGGCCCCTGTGGATGCGGCTGGTGGAGCAGGCCGAGCGCGCCCACCAGACCTTCGTGCCCGAGGTGGTGCACCCGGTGGAGGTGACCAGCGCCCATGAGCAACACCTGCGCACATGGCTCTCGCGGCGGCTGGGCACGCCCGTCACCGTGCCGGTGCTCAAGCGCCACGGCTACGACCTGATGGGTGGCCGCCTGCTGCCGGCCAGCCCTGGTCCGGCCGCCCAGTTCATGTACCAGGACGCCCAGGGCAACCGCCTCACTCTCTACATGCTGGCGGCGCCGACCGGGCGCCGCGATACGTCCTTCCGCTACGTGCAGGATGGCGCGTTGCGGATCTGCTACTGGATGGGCCAGACCATGGACTTCGCCATCACCGGCGAGATGCCCCGCGACCAGCTCGACGGCATCGCCAAGAGCGTCTACCTGCAGCTCAATCACATGAAGCCACCGCGCGTCGGCGCTTGGTAGGTACAGCGCCGGGCTGGGCAGGCGCAGGGAAGCATTATCCCCCAAACTCCCCAGCTATGCGGCCGTGTTGTGAAAAGCGTTGGCCATCAGCCCCATCGGTGGCGCGAGCGTCCACTTGGTGGAATGGTGGCGCGGGCGTCCCGCCCGCATGCGGCGCCCACGCCCACCGCACCGCTCCCCCGCCGCATCGCCCCCGGGCTTTCACCCGGCGGCGCATCGGTGGTATGGGAAGGCTGAACCACACCCCAAGCGACCCAGGGACATGCCGCATGCCGGCGCTAGACGCCTCGCGCGGTGGCCGGGCGGTGTGCCCCCCAGCGGAGGACGTCCATGAAGTACGAGGTCATCTCGGCGGATTGCCACATCGACTTGATCTGGCTGCCGCCGGACCTGTTCACGGCCAATGCCCCGGCGGCGCTGAAGGAACGCATGCCCTACGTGACCGAGGGCCCCAAGGGTCCGCACTGGGTCACTCGCAAGGGCGCTGACTTCGGCCTGATGAACGGGATGGGCTCCGCGGGTCGCGAGTACGTGCCGGGCCAGATCCACCGCTCGGACCGCATGGCCGCCACCGGCCTGTACGAGGACGGCAGGCAGGGCATCCGCCGCCTCACCGACCCCGACCTGCGCATCAAGGACCAGGACCGCGACGGCGTGCAGGCGGAGGTGCTCTACGGCATCCTGGGTGCCAGCATGCGCATGGACGATCCCGAGGCCGCCGCGGAGGTGATCCGCATCTACAACGAGTGGCTGGCGGGCTTCTGCAAGGCTCATCCGGAGCGCTTCGCGGGGCTGGCCTGCATTCCCAACGCCCCGGTGGAAGCGGCGGTGGAGGAGATCGAGCGCGCCGCCCGGCTGGGCGGGGTGCGGGGGCTGGACATCGCCAACTCGCCGGACATGCCGCCGCTGTGGGATCCCTACTGGGAGCCGGTGTGGGCCGCCGCAGCGGACGCGGGCCTGCCGGTGCACTTCCACACCATCGGGGGCCGCAAGCCCGAGTGGGAGCACCACCCGCCCAAGGTGCAGCGCGCCGCCTTCGCCACGTTCATCACGGGCTTTCAGCTCCACATGGCGCACCACCTGATGGGGCTCATCTACGGCGGCGTGCTGGAGCGCCACCCCCGCCTGCACGTGGTGGTGGGCGAGAGCGGCATCGGCTGGATCCCCTATGTGCTGGAGCACATGGATCTGGAGTGGGAGGACCAGTTCAAGGACCTGGACCTGAAGATGAAGCCCAGCGACTACTGGCGGCGGCAGTGCAAGGCCACCTACCAGACCGATCCGATCGGCATTGAGCTGCTGGAGCACATGGGGGCCGAGACCATCATGTGGGGCTCGGACTTCCCCCATCCGGATGGCGTGTGGCCGGATTCGCAGGAATTCATCCAGCGCGAACTGGGCCACGTGCCGGAGGGCGTCCGTCGCCAGATCGTGTGCGAGAACGCCGCCCGGCTGTATGGCTTTCCGCTGGAGTAGCGATGCCGGTGGGCCCGCGCGCGGTGCAGGGCGCGGGCACGCCCGTCAGCTCATCGGCGGCAGGTCGCGCTGCGGGGCAGCGCCCCCCGGGGGGATGCGCACCAGCGCGCTGCGCTCGCGCAGCCGGCGCACAGCGGCCCGCACCTCGCCGGAGGTGATGGGGGCATCCGGCGGGTCGTCCGCCAAGCCCGCCACGATGGTCGGCATCCGCAGCATGGGGCGCCCGTTGTCGGGCCGGGCCGGATTGCCCGTGCCCCGGGTCGCTACCCTGTCCGTGGCATCGAGCCGGGCCAGCTCGTCCGCGACGGCGCGCAGGGCTTCCATCACGCGCACCTCGCTGGCGAGGCAGCTCAGGCAGAGCGTATGGTCGGTGAGCAGAGACATTGCGCGAACGGCCGCCAGCTTGCCGCAGCGGTCGCAGCGGTCGCAGCGGTCATGCGCGTTGAGGTAGTGCACGCTCATGGCATTCTCCTTTTGCGGACGGGCGGGGGATCAATGCCGGATCGCGCCGCCCCAGGGGTCTCGGGAGGAACCTCCCGAGATGGCGGGATGACAAGGCCCCGGCATCGAACGACGCCGACGGCCTCATTAACAGCATAGCGCCGCGAGCGCCGGTACGATTTGACGCAGGTCAGAAATGTGGCGCAAAAACGCCCGATCCGGGCGGCGCAGCGCCGCACGGCGCGGGAGCGGGACCCGGATGCACCCGGGCCGCACGCCACAGCCCTGCACATGCAGTGATCCACGGCGCCACCGCCCCCAACGCGGGCGCCTCCTCGGAGCGAGAGCATGCACGGAATTACCGCCTATGGTTGCTACATACCCCGCCTGCGCCTGAGCCGCGAGGCGATGGTCGCCGCCAACGCCTGGAGCAACGAGGCCCTGCGGTCCCACCGCAAGGGCGAGCGCTCCATGTGCAACTGGGACGAGGACCCCATCACCATGGCTGTGGCGGCCGCGCGGGATTGCCTGGCGGGGAGCGACCCTGCCGGCCTGGGCGGCATCTTCCTGGCCTCCACCACGCTGCCGTTCGCCGACCGGCAGAACGCGGGCATCGTGGCCAATGCGCTGATGCTGCCGGAGAGCGTGCTCTCCATGGATATCACGGCGTCCCAGAAGGCCGGCACCTCCGGCCTGGTGGCCGCGCTGGACGTGGTGAAGGGCCGCCAGGACGGCGGGCTGCTCTACCTGGCGGCCGACCAGCGCCACGCCAAGAGCGCCTCGGTGCAGGAGATGTGGTACGGCGACGGCGCGGCGGCGCTCACCCTGGGCAGCGAGGGCGTCATCGCGCGCTACCTGGGCGGCGTCTCGCGCACAGTGGACTTCGTGGATCACTACCGCGCGGCGGACCGCGAGTACGACTACAACTGGGAGGAGCGCTGGATCCGTGACGAGGGCTTCCAGAAGATCGTG
>DATFMP010000002.1:0-52741 GCA_035266845.1 bacterium | reverse complement strand
GGTGGCCGCCTATGCGGGGGCGGAATCGGGTCTGACGGGGCTGGTGATCGCGACTGTGGGCGGGGCCTTCACCCCGGGCGGGCCGTTCGTGGCGTTTCCGCTGGTGGCGTCCCTGTGGAAGGCGGGCACGGGCATTGGCCCGCTGGTGGCCTACCTCACGGCGTGGTCGCTGCTGGGCTTCCACCGCATCCTCATTTACGAGGGGCCCATCCTGGGCTGGCGCTTCGCGGCGGTGCGCCTGCTTTCCGTGGCGCTGGCGCCCCTCCTCGCGGGCTACCTGGCCACGTGGATGCAGCGCCTGGTCGGCATCTGAGCCGGGCGAGGGGGGAATCCGCATGCGCCTGCCCGGATGGGAACGGCGCGACCAGCGTCGCCGGGCCTTCGGCCGGCCGCGCGAGCGCATCGTCGCCGAGCGCGTGGGCTACCGCACCCACTGGTTCGACGACTTCTACCACTTCCTGCTGATCAGCCCCTGGTGGGCGCTGCTGGCGCTGCTGGTGGGGGGCTTCGTGGCCGTGAACGTGCTGTTCGCGGTGGCCTATCTGCTGGTGCCGGGCAGCATCAGCGGTGCGCGGCCGGGCTCGCTGATGGACGCGTTCTTCTTCAGCGTGCAGACGCTCTCCACCGTGGGCTACGGCGCCATGCTGCCCCAGGGGCTGTACGCGAACGTACTGGCCTCGCTGGAGGTGCTGCTGGGCCTGCTTGGGTTCGCGACCCTGGCCGGCGTGGTGTTCGCGCGGCTCTCGCGGCCCACGGCGCGGGTGCTGTTCTCCCACGCGGCCGTGGTGGGGCGCTTCGATGGCCAGCCGGCACTGATGGTGCGGCTGGCCAACGCGCGCAGCAACCAGGTCTTCGATGCGCGGGTGCAGCTGGCCGTGCTGCGCGACACCGTGACCGCGGACGGCGAAGCCATGCGGCGCTTCTACGATCTATCCCTGCTGCGCCACCACACGCCTGTGTTCACGATCACCTGGACTGCCGTCCACATTATCGACGAGACCAGTCCCTTGCACGGGCTGGACGCCGCCGCGCTGGAGGCCGTGCACGCCCAATTCCTGATGTCCCTGGTGGGTGTGGACGAGACCTTCGCTCAGCCCATCCATGCGCGCCGCATGTACCGCCCGGACGAGCTCGTCTGGAACGCGCGCTTCGTGGACGTGATCAGCCGCACCCCGGACGGCCGCACCCGCATCGATTTCACGCGCTTTCACGACGCGGAGCCGCTGGCAACCCACCGCGATGCCTGAGCGCCTCAGCCGGTGGAAACCTACCTGCAGAGGAGCCTACCCCGCGCAGAGGGGCGTGGTTTCGTCGGCGAGGGGGGTGCGGCGGGCGAGGTCGCGCGCCGTTTCCAGCACGCAGTCGGGATCGGGGATGTCCAGCCGGCCCGCCACGGCGTGCTTGACCGCCGGGCAGCCCCCCCCGCAGCCCTCGTAGGCGTCACAGGTGGTGCAGGCGCCGCCGGGGCGCTGGCGGAACACGCGGTTGAACACGGCCGAATCGCGCCAGACGGCGCCGAAGTCCTGCTCGCGCAAGTTGCCGGCGCGGAACACGTCACTCTGGGTGAAGGCGCAGGGGAACACATCGCCGTTGGGCGTGATGAGGCAGGTCATGCGCGCGGCCCCGCAGAACTGGAAGCCGCCCAGGGGCGCCCCGCCCAGCGCGTTGAGGTGGAAGAAGGTGTCGCCGGTGAGCACCTCGTCGTGGGCCTGCAGCCAGTCGTGCAGGTGCGCGAGCTGCGCCTGGGTGGGCCGCAGGTCGCCATAGACCTCCGCTCCGCGGCCCGAGGGCTTGAGCCGCGTGATGCGCAGCGTGGCGCCGTAGCGCTGGGCCAGCGCCAGCATGGCGTCCAGTTCGTGGGCGTTTCCCCGGCAGTACACGAAGTTCAGCGTGCGCACGATGGACGTGCCTTGCAGGCGCTCCAGGGCGCCCAGCACCTTGCGGAAGGCGCCGGGCCCGCGGATGGCGTCGCAGGCGGCCTCGCTGGCGCCGTCCAGGCTGAGCTGCAGGTAGATGCCGCCCATCGCTTCCAGCTCCGCGATGCGCTTCTCGCCCAGCAGCGCGCCGTTGGTGCTGATGCACAGGCAGCAAAAGCCGCGGGACTGCGCGTGGCGCAGCAGCTCCATGAAGCCGGGGTAGACGAACGGCTCGCCGCCGCCGAAGTGGATCTGGAACACCCGCGCCGCGGCGAGCTGGTCCACCACCGCCTTGGCCTCGTCCAGGGACAACTCCAGGCGGGTATCCGCTTCCGGTCCGGAGGCCGAGAGGCAGTGCGCGCAGCGCAGGTTGCAGCGGTTGGTCACCTCCCACGTGACCGTGATCGGCGCGGAGAGGCCCTGCACGCGGGCTGCTTCGGTGATGCAGCTATTCTGGAACAAGCGCGCCTCGCGCGATGAGGGTGCCGAAGAAGCTATCCATGCGCTCCCGCTCGGCCGGCCCCAGGCCGAAACGCGCCTGCACGGCGTCGCTCAGCTCGCTCAGCGGCAGGTGCGGATGCGCCTGCACGGCGTCCAGCAGGTCGATCAGGAATGCGTTGTCCACGAAGGTCACGCGAGGGTCGGGCTGGATGCCCTCGTAGTGGTACAGAATGCCCCCGAAGGGCTCCCGGCGGTACGTGAAGCCCCGCGCCGGCGCGTAGCGGCGGCCCGGCTGGGGCGCGCGCGCATCAGGCGCCGCGCCGGCCGCATCGGTCGGGGTAGCCGAGGGCTGGGGGTGGGGCTGGCCCATCAATACACGCCGCAGATGCCGTCGATCGTGACTTCTTCCAGGCGTGCCTCGGCCAGCCGGCGCGGGGGCTCCATGCGGGAGAGATCCAGCCGCGTGCCGGGCTGGGCGGCTTGCGCCAGGGCCTGCTCGGCGGCCAGGTGCGGCTGCGCCAGGGCGGCTTGGGACGCGGTGTTGCGGGGTGTGGTGGGTTCCATGCGTGGCATCTCCGAAGGCTGCGGGTGCATGCGCCGCGCGGCGGGGGCGCCGGGCCGCCTGGCGGGCGTGCTCCCCGAAATCCGTCGCGTGTCGACCGGTATTGGCAATGGCACCCTTATCGCATTAACGACGGACAGAATCCAACCCCCATTGTTCGGCTGCGGTCCTTTTTTCAGGGAAGAGAAAAGGCATGATTTTGACGATTTACGGCCTTCTGGGCCACGCCGGGAAGCTGCACCTGCCCCTGGACAGCCTCGATATCGAGGAACTGGCGGCAGGGGAAGAGTTCGTGTTCGACGGCCGTGTGTACGAAATCCGCTCCGTGGCGGACTACGGCGACGACGTTCTGGTCAATGTGAGCCTGGTGATGAACCACGCCCTGGCCTGAACGGCCGGGCCGCACGCAGTCTCCCCGCCGCACGCCCTCGCACGCGACGCACCGCATGAGCACACAGGCCGCCGGCAGCCGCTTCCGCGTGACCGATCCGGCGCTGAACGTGGTGCTGGTGGAGCCACAGATACCGCCCAACACGGGCAACATCGCCCGGCTTTGCGCCGCCACGCGCTGTCACCTGACGCTGGTGGGCACCCTGGGCTTCGACCTGGACGACGCCGCCCTGCGCCGGGCCGGGCTGGACTATTGGGAGCACGTGAGCTGGGAGCACGTGCCGGCGCTGGAGTCCTTTGTGGCGGGGTTGCCGCCGCTGGGCTTCCACCTGCTGAGCAGCCATGCCCGCGCGCCGTACACGCACCTGCCCGCGGCGCGCGGAGACTGGCTGCTGTTCGGCAAGGAGACCGCGGGGCTGCCCCAATCACTTTTGGAACGATACGCCACACAATGCTATACTGTGCCGATGGCCGAGCCCGGCGTGCGCTCGTTGAACCTGTCCTCGGCGGTGGCCATCGTGCTCTACGACGCGCTGCGCCGCATCGAGCGCTTCTGAGCGCCCCGGCGCGCGCAGTCCGGCGCGGCCTCCGGGAAGGCGGTGGGTGCGCCACTGGCGAGGGAGACCCCCGCCTCCGCACAGACAGCCGGCGGGAGCCCAGGCATACCCGTACTCCTTCGGCAGGGGAGCCGCGCGTTGAGCATTAATCTATTCGACATCATCTTCGTCGTCATCATTCTGGCCTTCACCCTGCTCAGCTATTTGCGCGGTCTGGTGCGGGAGCTGTTCGCATTGGTGGGGCTCGGCGCCGGGTTCCTGGCCGCGACGCACTACTCGCGGGCGCTGGCCGAGCAGCTCAATCCGCTGCTGCAGGATCGCAGCGCGGCCGAGCTGCTGGCATTCGTGCTGCTGATGGTGGCGGGCTACCTGGTGGGCGTGTTCCTGGCGGGCTTCAGCGATATGTTCCGCCGCTCGCCGGAAAGCGGGCTGAGCCAACTCGCCGGCGGGGTGGTCGGATTTGCCAAGGGCGTCACGATCTCGTTGGCGTTATACTGGGTCGTAATGACGCACCTTCCGATGTTCCAGAACGAGCTGGCGGGCTCCGCAATCGGCTCCTGGCTGGGAACCCTGTTGCGGTATCTGGAGCAGACCAAGCTGATCTGACCCGGCCCCCGCGGCCCGGCCTGGTGGCCGACGCGGGCGGGTCCGAACGATTCGACACCGGGATGGGCCGCAGGATGCGGCCCGCGCGGGCCCTCGATGGGGGCGCCGCACCCGCAGCCCAGCAACGCAGCGGCTCCCCGGTCCGCGAGACGGGCCTCCGAGCCAAGCGTTCACGAGGAAGGAAGCATGCAAGCCGTCCAAACCCTGCGAATGACACTCCGTGGCGCCCTGCTGGCGCTGGCCCTGCTGCTGCTGGTGGCCCCGCTGGCCTCCGCGGCGCCGGTGGAGGCCGAAGGCCTGGCCGCCATCCTCAACAACAACATGGCCGGCGCCCGCAAGCAGGCCCTGCTCAATGCCCAGCGCAATGCGGTGGAGCAGGGCGTGGGCCTAGTGCTCGATTCCAAGACGGTCAGCGAGAACTTCGAGATCATCCGCGACAAGGTGCTCACCTCGGCCCAGGGCTTCGTGACCAAGTACACGATCCTGGACGAAGGGCCCACCGCGGACCAGCAGTCCTACCGCGTGAAGATCCGCGCGGAGGTGGCTCAGGACCTGTTGAAGGATCGCCTCTCGGCGCTGCGCATCCTGCACAAGGAGATGGGCAACAAGCGCGTGATGGTGATCTACCACTCCGACAATCCCAATGCGCTGGACCGCAACAACGGCGCCACGATGTCGGCCCTGCAGGGCATCCGCGACGAGTTCAACAAGGCGGGCTTCCGCCTGTTCAACGAGGCCGCCACCGCCAAGGTCTATCAGCAGATCGAGCGGGCGGCGCGCGTGGACCGGCCCGTGGATGACCTGATCGCCATGGCGCTGGACCAGCAGGCGGACCTGCTCGTGCGCTTCGGCAACGTCGCGGGCAAGCGCGGCCCCAAGGGTGGGCTCTTCTCCGCCGCGTACAGCACCATCCGCATCAGCGTGTACGAGACCACCACCGGCCGCCAAGTGGCCGATACGGAGGCCGAGGCCAAGCAGCTGCTGCAGGCCAACGCGGGGCCCTACGACTGGGAGCGGGGTCTTTCCGCCGCATCGGACAAGGCGGGGCGGGAAGCGGCCAAGGAGGCCATTGACCGCATCACGGACTACTACAAGCAGATCGGTGACGAGGGCTTCAACTACCTGCTCGCCTTCCGGGACTTCTCGGACGACGAGAAGGACAAGATCCTGGATTTCCTGGAGAACACGCCGGGCTTCAACAACCTGTCCGAGCTGAAAAACACCATCAACTACCTGGAGGTGGAGCTGTTCTCCAGCGAGGACGCCTCGCGGCTGCGCCGCATGCTGCGGGCCGGGCTGAAGGACAAGGGCATCGAGCTGCAGACCCAGTCCACCGCCGGCAACCGCATGGTGTTCTCCAACCTCAAGAAGACCGAGTGACCCCATCGGGCCGGCCGGCATCCGCCGGTCGGCCCGCACGTCTTCCCGCTGTCTGCGAGGGGCGTCCCGATGTCGCACACGACAATCGCCCGTCCACGCCGTCCGGCCTTGCTGCGCCGCGCGCTGGATCCCGTGCTGCGGTGCTTCCGCTGCGGCAGCCGCGACGTGGTCTATAACCACTGCAAGGTCTTCTGCCGCACCTGCGGCGCCCTCATCGAGAACTGCGCCGGGGATTGAGGCGCCGGGCCGGCTCTCCCGTCGCGCTTCGAAATCGTCCCGCGGATACCCCGATTGGCCGTAAGGGCGCGGCATGCTATGCCCCTACGGTTCCCGTGCACCAGTGCCCGGAACGGCTGCGGCATCGACCCGCCCATCAGCCGTTGGCCGCCAGCGCCTCCAGGATCGCCTGCAGGTCGGGCGGGAAGGGTGTGCGGAACTGCAGCCACTCGCCGCTGGTGGGGTGGGTGAAGCCCAGCTCCGCGGCGTGCAGGGCCTGCCGGCCCAGACCCTCGATGCGGCTCAGCAAGTCGGGCGGGAGCTTCAGCCCGCGGTGGCGGGCCAGGCCATAGAGCGGATCGCCCAGCACGGGCCAGCCTGCATGGGCGAGGTGTACGCGGATCTGGTGGGTGCGGCCCGTCTCCAGCCGCAGCCGCATCAGTGTGAAGGACCCCAGGCGTCGCTCCACTTCCCAGTGCGTGACGGCGCGTTTGCCGCGCTCGGTGACGGCGCGCTTGATGCGGTGGGCCTCGTGCCGGGCCACGGGCAGGTCGATGGTGCCCTGCCGGCCGCGGGGCTGGCCCACGACGACGGCGCGGTAGACGCGGTGCACGGTGTGCAGCTTGAACTGCTGGGCCAGGTGCTGGTGCGCGGCGTCGGTCTTGGCCGCCACGATGACGCCCGAGGTATCCATGTCCAGCCGGTGCACGATGCCCGGCCGCAGAACGCCACCGATGCCGGAGAGGTCGTGGCAATGCGCCAGCAGGAAGTTCACCATGGTGCCGCGCCGGTGCCCCGGCCCGGGGTGCATGGGCACGCCGGCGGGCTTGTTGATGACGATCAGCGCGCTGTCCTCGTAGAGCACTTCCAGCTCCGCCGCCTCGGCCGGGATGGCCAGCACCTCGGGAGGGGGCAGCCGGTACTCCACCACGTCACCCGGCCGCACCTGCTTGGCGGGCTCGGTCGTGCGCCCGTTCAGGGTCACGGCCCCTTGCAGGATCAGCCGGTGCGCCATCTCGCGCGAAACGATGCCCGGCCGCTCACACAGCCATTTGTCCAGGCGGATGCGGGCATCCTCCGGGGGCACGATGGCGTGTTGGGCGTCGGTGCTTTCCGTCGGAGGGGCCTCAGAACTCGTAGATCTCGAACTGCTCATGGTGGAAGGCATCCATGGAGCGCACCGAGAACGGCTGGCCGATCTTGGCCTGCAGCTTTTCCAGGTAGTCGCGTTCCTCGGTGAGCATGTAGTCGGCCACGTCCGGATGGACGTTGATGGTCAGGGCGCCCAGATTTCGCGAGGTCAGCCGCATGCGCTCCAGCTCGCGGAACAGCTCGAAGGCGACGGAGCTGAGCGACTTGATGCGGCCCGTGCCGTCGCAGTAGGGGCATGGCGTGGAGAGCAGCCAACCCAGGTTCTCCCGGTCGCGCTTGCGGGTCATTTCCACCAGCCCGATCTCGCTGATCTGGAGAATCTTGCTGCGGGCCTTGTCGTGCTTCAGCTCCTCCTTTAGAGCCTGGTACACGCGCTGCCGGTTCTGGGGCGACTCCATATCGATCAGGTCGATGATGATGATGCCCCCGATGTTGCGCAGCTTGAGCTGATAGACGATCTCCTGCACGGCCTCCAGGTTGGTCTTGAGGATCGTCTCCTCGTGGCTGGCCTTGCCCACGAAGCGCCCCGTGTTCACGTCAACGGCCGTGAGGGCCTCGGTCTGGTCGATCACGAGGTAGCCGCCGGACTTGAGCCACACCTTGTGGCTCATGGCGCGGTCGATCTCCTCCTCGATGCCGTAGTAGTCGAACACCGGCTGCCGGCGGTTGTAGTGCTGCACCACCGAGGCGTACTTGGGCAGGAACTCCCGCAGGAAGTTGCGCACGCGCTGGTACTGGTCGTCGTCGTCGATGATCAGCCGCTTCACGTCATTGGAGAGCAGGTCCCGGATCACGCGGAAGGTGATGCTCAGGTCCTGGTACACCAGCATCGGCGCGGAGGAGGCGGCGTATTGCTGCAGGATGTTGTCCCACAGGGAGGCGAGGAAGTTGATATCCGAGCGGAACTCGTCCTCGGAGCGCCCCTCGGCCACGGTGCGGATGATGAAGCCGGACTTTTCCGGGCGCAGACGGTTGACGATGTCCTTGAGGCGTTGGCGCTCGTGATCGTCCGAAATCTGCCGCGAGACCCCCACGCTGTCCATGGTGGGCATGTAGACCAGGTTGCGGCCCGGGAGGGAGAGATGCCCGGTGATGCGCGCGCCCTTGGTGCCGATGGGCCCCTTGGACACCTGCACCAGGATTTCCTGGCCCTCCTTGAGCAACTGGTCGATGGGCGGCCGCTGGCCCTTGCCGCGGCCGTTGCCGCTGGCCGTGGGGCGCTCCCCGCCCGACTCGTCGAAGTCGTCGTAGACGGTGAAGTCCGGCAGCACGTCGTCCACGTAGAGGAACGAGGCCTTTTCCAGGCCGATGTCCACAAAGGCCGATTCCATGCCGGGCAGCACCTTGATGACCTTGCCCTTGTAGATGTTGCCGACGACGCCGCGCTCCTTCTCCCGCTCGTGATACAGCTCGGTCACCGTGCCGTCGTCCAGCACGGCGACGCGCGTCTCCAGCTCGGTGTGGTTGATGATGATGTCCTTGGCCATGATGTCCCTGAAATGCTTGGCGAAACGTGTATTGGTGCGGGGCGGCCCGAGTGCTGCGGTCGGGGCGGGCCGGCCCGCCGGCGATGTGACGCTATACGGGCAAAATTCTGTGTGGCTTCCAGTATAGCCGATCCCGGCGCGGTGGGTGACAGGCCCCCCTGCACCCGCCGCGCAAGTCCCAGGCGGTGCCGCCTCAGGGCTTCTTGGGAGGCGGGCCGGGCTTGGCCGGACTGTTGATGACGAACAGGTCGACGATCGGCCACTGTTCGAGCACCTTCACCGTATCCGGCACCACCACCTTGGGTGCCTGGCCGCGGTAGTCACCGGGCGGATACTTGGACAGGTCCAGCACGGCGAACACGTTCTCCTTGTCCAGCTTCCGCATCACGTCTTCCGGCCCTTCCAGATACACGTTCAGCAACGTGGTGCTGATCTTGTACTTGTACTTGGCGTTCTCCACCACCACGGGGATATCGCGCAGCAGCGCCCGCGAGACGTTCTGCGTGACCTTGATGTACGCGTGAAAGAAGTTCTCCTGCTTGGGCGCCAGCCGCAGGTCGGCCGGCAGATCCAGCTCCACCAGCATCTCCACGTTGGAGTCCAGATCCTGCAGGTCCAGCGGGCGCGTATAGATGTGGTCCAGCTTGTCCAGCCGCGAGCGTGCGCCCTGCACCTTGGCCGCGGGCGGGCGGATCTGGATGGATTCGATGGAGAACCCTGGCGCCAGATCGCCGAAGAAGCGCGGCCGGATCGGCACCTCCTTGACGAGCGCCTCCTCCAGCGTGATGGGAATCACCGCGGGGCTGATCTGCTGCACCGTCATGCCGGGCGGCGGCGGGCCGTTGTTGTAGGAGACGTTCTTGTCCGTCAGCGAATAGTTGAGCTGCCCCGGGAGCTGGGACGACAGGTCGATGCTGACCTGGAACAGGTTCGGGTTCACCGAATTGCCCAGCGAGCGCTGCACGCCCACCAGCACGCCCACCGATTGCACCGGTGCGTTGGTCACTTCCAGGTTGGTCGGGATGTTCTTGAACACCAGCGGCGTGGTGAACTTGATCTCGGTGGATTCTCCCCGCCGTTGCGAGGCCACGAAGCCCCACATCAGAACCGCCAGCGCGAGCGCGAACAGCTTGAGCGAAAGGTTCTCCGTGATCAGACGGCGGAGTTGGGCCCTGGTATGTCCCTTGGCTCTAGCCCCGGGCGGGTTGAGCTTTCGGATGAGCTTCGGGGAGCGCATCGGTCGGTTCGTTGCCTTGCAGAATGGTGGTGATCTCGGCGCGAAGCTCGTTTTCGTCCAGGTCCCGCTTGAGATGACCCACGTGTGCCAGAGAGACTTGGCCCCGTTCCTCCGAAATCACCACCACCGCCGCGTCGGTCTCTTCCGACAGGCCCAGCGCCGAGCGATGGCGCGTGCCCAGGGAGAAGCTGCCCACGAGGCTGCTCGACAACGGCAGGATGCAGCGGGCGGCGGCCAGTTCTCCCTTGCGGTCGATGATCACCGCGCCGTCGTGCAGTGGCGAGCTGGTGTGGAAGATGGACTGCATCAGCTCCATGGTGGGCTCTGCGCGGATCTGCTTGCCCCGTTCGATGTAGTTGCGCAGGCCGGTCTCGTTCTCCAGCACGATCGTGCCGCCGATGCGACGCTTCGCCAGGGCATAGGCCGTTTGCACCACCTCGTCAATCAGGTTGCGCTGCGCGGTGGCACTCATCTCGCGGAACATGGTGGTCATGCCCACGCGCGCCAGGGCATTGCGGATGTCCGCCTGGAACAGCACCACCAGGATCACGACGGCCGAGCTGAACAGGTTCTCCATCAGCCAACCGATGGCATCCAACTGGAGGAACGATGCCATCGCGTAGACGCCCAGCAGCACCGTCAGCCCGACCAGGATCGGGATCGTGCGGGTGCCCTTGATCAGATTCAGCAGCCAGTAGATCACCGCCGTGAGCAGGGCGATGTCCACAATGTCCTGAGGCCGGACATTGGTGAGCAGGTTGACGATGTGGTTCACCATGGCTGCAGCTCTGCATCCGGCGGTGGCCCGGAGGGCTCAGGAGGCCAGCGCCGGGTCCGGCGTGAAGCGGCGCACCATGTCGCGCACCTTCTGGCCGTCCACGGTTTCCAGCTCGATCAGCGCCTCGGCCAGCTCCCGCAGGATGGGGGCGTGATCGGTGAGCAGCTTGATCGCGCGGTCGTAGCAACTGGAGATGATGCCCTTGACCTCGCGGTCGATCTTGCGGGCGGTGGTCTGGCTGTAGCGGTGGTGCTGGATCAGGTCGCGCCCCAGGAACACCTGCTCGTGGCCGTCGGAGAAGGACACCGGCCCCATCTCCGGGCTCATGCCCCACTGCACCACCATGCGCCGCGCCAGCTCGGTGGCGCGCTTGATGTCGTTGGAGGCGCCGGTGGTGAACTGATTGAACGTGAGCTGTTCCGCCGCCCGCCCGCCCAGCATCATGGCGATCTGCCCCGTGAGCTGCTTGCGGCTGTAGCTGTGCCGGTCGTCCTCGGGCAGTAGCTGCGTGAGGCCCAGGGCCTGGCCGCGGGGGATGATGGTGACCTTGTGCACCGGGTCCACGTCTTCGATCAGCTCCGCGACCAGGGCGTGCCCGGCCTCGTGGTAGGCCGTGACGCGCTTCTCCGCCTCCGGGATCAGGATGCTGCGGCGCTCGGAGCCCATCAGCACCTTGTCCTTGGCGAACTCGAAGTCCTCCTGGTTCACCGCGGGCTTGTTCTGGCGCGCGGCCCACAGCGCGGCCTCGTTGACGAGGTTGGCCAGGTCCGCCCCGGCGAAGCCCGGCGTGCCCTTGGCGATCACGGAAAGATCCACGCCGGACGCCAGGGTGACGCCGCCCGTATGAACCTTGAGGATCGCCTCGCGCCCGCGGATATCGGGCAGCGGCACCACCACGTGCCGATCGAAGCGCCCGGGCCGCAGCAGGGCGGGATCGAGCACGTCCGGCCGGTTGGTGGCCGCGATCAGGATCACGCCCAGGTTCGTCTCGAAGCCGTCCATCTCTACCAGAAGCTGGTTCAGCGTCTGCTCGCGCTCGTCGTGACCCCCGCCCAGGCCTGTGCCGCGATGGCGGCCCACGGCGTCGATCTCGTCGATGAAGATGATGCACGGCGCGTTCTTCTTGCCCTGCTCGAACAGGTCGCGCACGCGGCTGGCGCCGACGCCCACGAACATCTCCACGAAGTCCGAACCGCTGATGGAAAAGAAGGGCACGCCTGCCTCGCCGGCGATGGCCTTGGCCAGCAGGGTCTTGCCCGTGCCGGGCCCACCCATCAGCAGCACCCCGCGCGGAATCTCCCCGCCCAGGCGCTCGAACTTCTGGGGATCGCGCAGGAACTCCACCACTTCGCGCAGTTCGTCCTTCGACTCGTCAATGCCCGCCACGTCGCGGAACGTGATGGGATTGTTCTTCGCATCGGTCTGGCGGCTGCGGATCTTGCCGAAGCTCAGGGCGCGATTGCCCCCGCCCTGCATCTGGCGCATGAAGAACAGCCACACGCCGATGATGAGCAGCATGGGGAACCAGCTATTCAGCAGCGCCAGCATCAGCCCGCCCTGGTTGGCCGGCTCGGAGCGCACCCGCACGCCGTGGTCGATCAGCTCGGGCACCAGGTTGGGGTAGTCCGGGGTGTAGGACTGAAACTTGGTGCGGTCGTCGAAGGTACCGCTGATCTCATTGCCGCGGATCGTCACCTCGCTCACCTTCTGTGCGCGCACCTGCGCCATGAAGTCCGAGAAGGACAACTGCGAGGAGTTGTAGGGGGCGGTGTTCACCAGATTGAACAGGATGAACAGCACCATCCCAATCACGATCCAGATGCCGAGATTCTTGTACAGATTGTTCAAAAGACCGCTCCGCTTGGGTTGCGCCCGAAGGCCGGCCCATGGCGATGTAGATGTGAATTCCCCCCGGCGGCTGAAAAGCCCGCCAAATTGCCTGTGGAACAGGAGAAATTATACCCGAATCCCGCTCAAGGGCAAAACTTTCCCGTGCTCGCGCACGCGGGGATGGACTCCCGCCATGCCGCGCCAGCGGGACCCTGGGGCGGAGGCAGGCGGGGCCCGGATGCGTCAGCCGGGCCGGATCTCCAGGCGCAATGCCGGGCCGGGCGGCACGGAGGGGCCCGCAGCCTCCGCCGGCGCGGCATAGCCGCGGGCCACGAAGCGCGGGTACACCGCGATCACCTGCCCTTCCAGCACCACCAGCGGCAGGCCCTCCCGCTCCCACAGCGGCACGTGCTGATCGCGCAGAAAGGCCGCCAGCTTCACCGGGTGCGGCTTCCAGGGCGGGTGGAAGCGGTCGCCGGGCGCTCGCAGCCGCAGCTGCAGGTCCGCTCGCGGCGGCAGGTTGTGCAGCGTCAGCCTTTCGGGTGTCGCACCGCCATCGGCACCGCCATTGGCGGGAGCGGGACCCCCGGCCACCTGCCAGTGCGCCGGTGCGCTGACGCGCCAGGGGCCCAGCTCGTGCCAGACCGGCGGTGCGGACTCGGCGCGCTGGGTGCCCAGCAGCAGGCGCTCCCCGCGCCGCAGCAGGCGCCGGCCGTGGGAAAGGTCGAGGCTCCAGGCGGGCGTGCCGCCCTCCAGCAGGCGCAGGGCCTGTGCCACGTGCGCGGCGTCCAGCGCGCCCGGCAGCCGGCCCACCACGAACGCGTGCAGCGCCGCGGCGGCCGCCAGCCGGGGCAACGCCGCCAGTGCGGTGGCGTCCAGCCAGGGGGCCGCGCCCGGCTCGCCGGTTCCGGGAGCGCTGGCCGGGACCGGATGCGCTGCCAGCACGTAGTCCAACAGCTCGCGCACCTGGGCGCTTTGGGCTTCCAGAGCCGCCAACCGATGCGCGGCGCCGCCCGGCGCCAGCGCATCCAGCAGGGCCAGCAGCTCGTGCCGCACGCGGTTGCGCTTGTACTTTGGCAGGCGATTGGAGGGGTCCTCCAGCCAGTCGTGTCCGCCCGCGCGCAGGTAGCCCTCCAGCTCGGCCCGGGCGCAGCCCAGCAGGGGCCGCACGAACGGGCCCTGGCGCCAAGCCATGCCCTGCAGGCGGGAAATGTGCGCGCCACGCAGGGCTTTCAGCAGCAGCGTCTCCAGGTGATCCTCGCGCTGGTGGCCCGTGGCCACCCACTGCGCGCCCCATTGCGCCGCGAGGCGCTGCGCTTCCGCCCGACGCCAGGCGCGAGCCGCCGCCTGCACGCCGCTGCGGCGCGCCGCCAGGTGCTCCGTGCGAACGATGTGGCAAGGCAGCTCCAGCGTGGCGGCCCGGCGCGCCACCCAGTCCGCCTCCGCCGCGGATTCCGGCCGCAACCCGTGGTCGAAGTGCAGCACGTCCAGACGCAGCGCCAGCGGGCCCGCCGCGGCGTGCAGCAGGTGCAGCAGCGCCAGCGAATCGGCCCCGCCGCTCACGCAGACGAGTCCCCGCGAGCCCGGCGACGCGAGGGCGTGCTCGCGCAGGGTGTGCAGGACGCGCCGTTCCAGGGAGTGCATGGCAATTCGGGGCCCGGTGGGGTCGCGGCATACCCGCCGCAACGTGCCCTCCCAGCCTACACCGGCGTGGCCGGCGTGGAAACGCACCGCCCATCCCGGCGCGACCCTTTACACCAAGCGACCCTGTACACCAATGGGCTTGCCCATTGCGTGTGCAGCCGGACCCGGACCGTGGCGCAGGTTTGAGCAAAGGTCGCCGGAACGGGGCCACGATGCTTCCGGCTCCAACCGTTGCCCTGACCGCCCATCCAGGATATGAAGAACGCCAAGTTTTTTGACCCAGCACAGGAGCCTGTCATGGCTGACGCACCCCCGCACGGCGTCCACGATGTGGGCGGCTTGCCCGGCGACGAGCCGGTGGACCGCGAGGAGCACGAGCCCCACGCGTTCGAAAAGCGCGTCGGCGCGCTGCTGCGCCTGCTCTCGCACCCGGACAAGCGCGTGATGCGCGTGGATGAGTTGCGCCGCGGCATCGAATCGCTCAACGAAACCGAATACGCGGGCTATGCGTATTACGAGCGATGGGTGGAATCCATCCGGCGCATCCTGGTGGAAAAAGGGCTCCTGGACGAAGCGGAGCTGCAGCGCAAGATCGCCGAGGTGCAGGCGCGCTTCGGCGAGGGCGGCGGAGGACACTGATGGCTGCCACCGGCACTGACAAGGCGGGTGCCGCGCCGGCCTACGCGCCGGGCACCCGCGTGCGCATCCGCGCGGACGCCCACCCCGGGCATCATCGCACGCCGCTGTACATCAAGGGCAGGCGTGGCGTGGTGGTGCAGTACGTGGAGACCGCGCGCAACCCGGAAACGCTGGCCTACGGCAAGGACGGCACCCCGCGGGTGCCGGTGTATCAGGTGCGCTTTGCCCAGGCAGAGCTGTGGCCCGGCTACCACGGCCCCCGCACCGACACGCTGCTGATGGACATTCTGGAGCACTGGCTGGAACGGGCAGAATAATTGCAGGCACCGCTGGCAGGAGGGTGCCTGGCGCGTTTCTGCCGCCACGGCTCCCGACCCCGGGCCCGGCAGGCACAGTGCCGGCCCCACCTTTCCTGATCGTTGGCGGTTCGCGGGGGCTGCCACACCGGTTCGATCGCAACGGCCCCGGAAGTTGGATAACGCGGTTACCCAATCGATAATGAGGCCAAATGAAACCTATTTTGATCTTCGCGGTGTTGCTGGGCTTGGCGGCGCCGGCGATTGCCTCGCCCCTGTTCTCGGGCACGGACTCGGCGGATTATGACGTGATCGGCGTGAAGACCTACGCCATCCAGGGCACCAGCGCGCTTGTGATGCTGATCCAGAGCCGCTATATCAAGTCCCGCGACTATGTGGTGGTGCTGCGCTCGTTGGCGCCCGCCACCAACCGCAAGCTGATCGCCGAAGTGCGCTTCCACGACGGCGACGAGGAGCGGGAGCCCTACGCCGTGTGGCTGGACTCCTGCTTCGCGCAGGACGGCACGATCTGCAACGACAAGCCGCCGCTGGCCGAGAAGACCTCGCTGGCCAAGCTGATCGAGCAGATCCAGACGATCTACAAGACGCACCAGCCGTCCTAGCCGCGCACACCGACGGCCGGAACCCCGGGCCGCCGCCGCAACGCGGGGACGGCGGTCCGTCCGGCATGCACCTTCCAGCGGAGCCCCCCATGAGCGAGCACCACGACCACGCCGAGGGTCACGAACACCGCGGCTACGGCGTCCCCTTCGAGGTCGTCGAGACCGCCATGCGCGAGCTGCTGCAGACCAAGGGCATCATCACCGCGGCCGAGCTGGCGCAGTCCATCGTGGACGAGGACGCCCGCACGCCGGAGAACGGCGCGCGCTTCGTGGCCCGCTTCTGGAGCGACCCCGCCTTTGCCGGGCGCGCCCGCGCCGATGCCAAGGCCGCCGCCGCGGAGCTGGGCTTCGACCTCACGGTGGCGCCGGGGCTGGAACTGCTGGAGAACACGGACGCCGTGCGCCACGTGACCGTGTGCACGCTGTGCTCCTGCTCGCCCACGTTCCTCATCGGCCCGCCGCCCGCGTGGTACAAGGGCACCACCTACCGCAAGCGCATCGTGCGCGACCCCCGCGCGGTGGTCGCCGAGTGGGGCACGCACGTGCCGGACAGCACGGAGCTGCGCGTGGTGGACACCACCACGGAGACGCGCTATCTGGTGATCCCCCAGCGCCCCGCCGGCACGGACGGCTGGAGCGAGGAGCGCCTGGCCCGCCTCGTCACCCGCGATTCCCTCTTCGGCGTGGAAGACCCCCTCGACCCCACCACCCTGGCGGAGTAGGCGCTGGCCGGTGCCAGACGAAGGGCCCCGCTTCACCTCCGTGTGTCATTCTGAGGCCCGGTCGCAGGCCGAAGAATCTGCTGGATCGCAGGCACAACAGATTCCTTCCGGCGGTCGGAATGACAGCTTTCTGCTGTCGAGGCACCCTCACCACCGGTGCACGATCGAGGCGCGTACAACATCCACCTGCCCTTGACGCCCCGGCGGCACGGGGCTAATCCTGCCAGAACACTCCGTATTGCCGTGCCGCGCCGTGACCCCGGGGGAGGTGCGCCCATGACCGTCACGTACACGACCGCCGTCTGCACCCACAACTGCCCGGACGCCTGCGGCGTGCGGGTGGGCGTGGAGGACGGCCGCATCGTCTCGCTCGCGGGCGATCCCGACCATCCCATCACGCGGGGCTTCCTGTGCGGCAAGGTGAACCGCTACACGGAGCGCGTGTACCATCCGGAGCGCATCCGCACGCCGCTGCGGCGGGTGGGGGCCAAGGGCGAGGGCCGCTTCGCGCCCATCTCGTGGGACGAGGCGCTGGACGAGATCGCGGAGAACTTCCGTCGCGTGATGGCCGAGTACGGCGCCGAGGCGATCCTGCCCTACTCCTACAGCGGCTCGGTGGGGCGGGTTTCGATGCACATCGGGCACCGCCTCTTCCACGCCCTGGGGGCCAGCCGGCTCGCGCGCACCATCTGCAGCACGCAGGCCGTGGAGGGCCAGAAGTACACCACGGGCGCAGGGCTGGCGGCGGACATCGAGGAACTGCCCCACAGCCGGCTCATTATCCTGTGGGGCAGCAACGTCGTCTCCACCAACCTGCACCTGCTGCCGTTGATCCGCGAGGCGCGCAAGGCGGGCGCGCGGCTGGTGGTGATCGATCCGCACCGCAACCACACGGCACGCCAGGCGGACTGGTACCTGCCCATCCGGCCCGGCACGGACGCCGCCCTGGCGCTGGGCCTGATGCGCGAGATCATCGCCGCGAACCTGTACGACGCGGCCTTCGTGGATCGCTACACGCTGGGCTTCGAGGATCTGCGCCGCGCCTGCGAGCCCTACACGCTGGAGCGCGTGGCGGAGATCACCGCGCTGGCGGCCGAGGACGTGCGGCGGCTGGCCCACGAGTACGGCGGCACGCGGGCGTCGTTCCTGCGGCTGGGGCTGGGGCCCACCCGGCGCCGCAACGGGGGCATGGTCGTGCGCACCATCGCCTGCCTGCCCGCCCTCACGGGGGCGTGGGAGGCGCGGGGCGGCGGCTTCATGCGCCAGGGCTGGGCCAACGGCCACCTGGACCTGGCCTATCTCACCGCGCCGCGGCCCGATGACCCGCCCGCCCGCACGGTGAACATGCTGCACCTGGGTCACGCCCTCACCGAACTGCGCGACCCACCCGTGATGGCGCTGTACGCCTACAACTCGAATCCCGCCGCCGTGGCGCCGGACCAGACGCAGGTGCACGCCGGGCTGCGCCGGCCCGACTTGTTCGTGGCCGTACACGAGCAGATGCCCACGGACACCACGGACTTCGCGGACATCGTGCTGCCCGCCACGACCTTCCTGGAGCAGGAGGACGTGGGCGCCGGCAGCGGCACGCGCTACGTGCAGTACTCCGCCCAGGCCATCGCGCCCCAGGGCGAGGCCCGCAGCAACCTGGACACCTTTGCCGCGCTGGCCGGGCGGCTGGGTATCGAAGATCCGGTGTACACGGGGGGCTTCGCGCACCTGGCCGAGCGCCTGCTGCACAGCGACTGGGCCCCGCCCGGGGGCTTCGACCTGGCCGCGTTCCGGGCCGGGCGCGCCCTGAAGCTGCACCCACCCGAGCAGCCCTGGCGCGAGGGCCGGCTGGCCACGCCTTCCGGCAAGTTCGAGTTCGTCTCCGCGGCGCTGGCGGCCCAAGGGCTCTCCGCCTTGCCGGAATACGTGCCCTCGCCGGAGGGTCACGAGGACAACGCGCTGAAGTCGCGCTACCCGCTGCAGCTCTGCACGCCCCACGCGCACCACCTCATCAACTCCAGCTTCGCCAACACGCCCTCGTCGCGGAAGCTGGACCGGCCCGCGCGCATCCGGCTCAATCCGGCCGATGCGGCGGCGCGGGGCCTGGACGAGGGTCAGCGCGTGCGCGTGTTCAACGACCGTGGCGAGTGCTTCCTGGGCGTGGAGGTGACCGAGGACGTGCGGCCTGGCGTGGGCGTGGCGGAGGCCGTGTGGTGGCCCCGCGACCATGCGCACTCCGGCGAACGCGGCAACGTGAACCGCCTCACCTCCGCCGAGACCACCGACCTGGGCGGCGGCGCCCGCTTCCAGGAGTGCCTCGTGCAGGTGGAGGCGGCGGGTTAACGACACCAGCAAGGCAATTTTCCATGGGGGCCTCGCCCCCATACCCCTACCAGGGAGCGGCGCTCCCTGGACCCTGCAACGGGTTGAATCGGCGCTGGCCGGAGTTCGAATCCGTATCGGGGGTGTGGGGGCCCTTGGCCCCCGCATGGATGTTTGTGTTTGCTTGAGCTTGGGAGGAATGGGGATGGTGCAGCAGCTGACCGTGCAGTTCCGCGCCATGGAGCGCGTGTACAGCGGACAGCCCGTGGCGGAGGCGCTGCCGGCGGAGGTGGAGCGGCTGGGCGCGCAGCGGGTGTTCTTGCTGGTGAGCCGCACGCTGAACCACGAGACGGACGCCATCGCGAGCGTGCGCGAGGCGCTGGGCCATCGCTGCGCGGGGCTGTACGAGGGCATGCCGCCCCACACGCCTCGCGATGCCGTGCTGGAGGCCACCGAGGGCGCGCGGGCGGCCGGCGCCGACCTGCTGGTGAGCATCGGTGGGGGCTCGCTCACCGATGCGGCCAAGATGGTGCAGCTCTGCCTGGCCCACGACGTGCGGGACGTGGCTGGGCTGGATGCCTACCGCATCGTGGTGGAGGCGGACGGCAGCCAGCACCGGCCCACGCTGCAGCCGCCCCCGGTGCGCATGGTTGCCGTGCCCACCACGCTGTCGGGCGGGGATTTCAACCCGCTGGCGGGCTGCACGGATCACCGCATCGGCGTGAAGCAGTCGTTCGAGCACCCGCTGCTGGTGCCGCGCGCGGTGATCCTCGACCCGGCGATCTCCGTGCACACGCCGGAGTGGGTGTGGCTCTCCACCGGCATGCGCGCGGTGGACCACGCCGTGGAGGGCCTCTGCTCCCTTGCCTGCAATCCGTACACGGAGGGCGCCGCGCGGCAGGCGTTGCGGCTGCTGGGGGAGGGCTTGCGCCGCAGCAAGGCACGGCCGGACGACCTGGAGGGGCGGCAGCAGTGCCAGCTGGGCATGTGGCTCTCCATGGCCAACCGTGAGGCGGGCGTGCCCATGGGCGCCAGCCACGCCATCGGGCACGTGCTGGGCGGCACCTGCGGCGTGCCGCACGGCTACACGTCCTGCGTGATGTTGCCCAACGTGCTGCGCTACAACGCCGCGGGGAGCGCCGCGAACGCCGAGCGCCAGGCCATCGTGGCCGAGGCGCTGGGCCGCCCGGGGGAGGACGCGGCGCAGGTGGTGGGCGACCTGATCTCCGCGCTGGGCCTGCCGCGTACCCTGCGCGACGTGGGCGTGGGGCCGGAGCGCTTCCGCGAGGTGGCGGAGCACTCCATGCACGACCGCTGGATCCACACCAACCCGCGGCCCATCAAAAGTCCCGAAGAGGTACTGGCCATCCTGGAAATGGCGGCGTAACGGGCGGAGAGCCGCCCCAAATCGGGGGTCTCCCCGCCGCGAATGGTCATTCCGGGCGCAGCGAGGAATCGGTTGTACTGGCGATAAAGCAGATTCCCCGGCCCGCAAAGCGTGCCTCGGAATGACGAGTCTGGCTGAAATGGCGCTGCCCAGGCCGTGCCAGACGGCACGTGGTGCCCGCACCCACCCGGCAACCCGACCCGTTTGACACCCTTGCGGGGCGGGCGGTAGCTTGGCCCGCAACATCGTCCCCGGGCGCCGCAGCAGGCGCAGCGCAGTGGCGTGCCGGGGCGCCTGTCATGCCCACCCACCCCAGCCGGCGGAGGCCGCCATGTTCACCGATACGCGCGGACTGGAGCTGAGCACCCGCAGCGAGGAGGCGGCGCGCGCGCTGTCCGCCGTGGCGGACCACTACGCGGGGTTCCGGGCCGACCTCGCCGACCTGGTCAAGGCGGCGCTGGCGGCCGATCCCGAGTGCGCCTACGCCCACGTGCTGCGCGGCTACCTGATGATGCTGATGGGCAACACGGCGCTGGTGCCCGCCGCGCAGAAGGCGCTGGCCGGCGCCGAGCCCCTGCTGGGCGGTGCTACGGAGCGCGAGCGGCTGCACGCGGACGCCCTGCGTGCCTGGATCGCCGGGGACGTGGCGGGCTCCACGCGCATCCTGCAGGGCATCGTGGCCCGTTGGCCGCTGGACCTGCTGGCGCTGCGCATGGCGCACCTGTTCGAGTTCTGGCAGGGCGACCGCGAGGCCCTGCGCGATACGGTGGGTGGGGCCCTGACGCACTGGGACGAGGGCGCGCCCGGCTACCACTATTTGCTGGGCATGCGCGCCTTTGGGCTGGAGGAGTGCGGCGACTACGCGGAGGCCGAGCGCGCCGGGCGCCGCGGGGTGGAGCTGAACCCGGCGGACCACTGGGCCACCCACGCCGTGGCGCACGTGATCGAGATGCAGGGCCGGCACCGCGACGGCATTGCCTGGCTGGATGGCCTGAAGGGCCACTGGGGCGGGGCCAACGACTTCATCAACCACCTGTGGTGGCACCGCAGCCTGTATCACCTGGAGCTGGAGCAGTTCGGCGCCGTGCTGGACATCTACGACGAGCACGTGCGCACGGGCCGGCTGGACTTCTACCTCGTGATGCACAACGCCGCCTCGCTGCTGTGGCGGTTGGAGCTGTACGGGGTGGACGTGGGCGACCGCTGGCAGGAGCTGGCGCAGTTCTCCGCGGATCGCGTGCACGACCACGCCAATCCCTTCAACGACATGCACTTCACGATGGCCCTGGTTGCGGCCGGCCGCGCCGATGCCGTGGCGGAGCACCTGGCCTCGCTGCGGGACGACGCCTGCGGGCGTCCGGGGAGCTGGGCGCCCGTGTTCCGCGAGGTCACGCTGCCCCTCTGCGAGGCCCTGGCGGCCTTCCGGGAGGGTCGCCACGACGCGGCCCTGGCTGGCATCCAGCGCGTGCGGGCGCAGCTCCACCGCGCCGGGGGCAGCCACGCCCAGCGCGACGTGGTGGCGGAGACCCTGATCGTGGCGGCGCTGCAGGCGGGCCGGGCGGACGTGGCCCGCGACCTGCTGGCCGAGCGCACCGCCGCCAAGCCCAGCAGCGCCTGGAGTTGGCAGCGCACGGCCGAGGCCCTCGCCGCGCTCTCCGACGATGCCGGAGCCCAGGCCGCCCGCGAGCGCGCCGCGGCCCTGCTGGGGGCGGCTTGAGTCTCCCGTGCGCGCGCTGACCTCCCCCTACCTGCTGATGGTGCTGGCCATGCTGTGCTGGGCCGGCAACTGGCTGCTGGCCCGGGCCCTGCGGGCGGACATCACCCCGATCGGCCTCAACTTCTGGCGCTGGAGCACGGCGCTGGTGCTGCTGGCGCCGTTCGCGCTGCCGCGCCTGCGCGCGGCGCGGCCGGTGCTGCGGCGGCATTGGCGGCTGCTGGTGCTGCTGGGCCTGCTGGGCGTGGCGCTGTTCCAGCAGATCGTCTACCTGGCGCTGCAGTACACCACCGCCATCAACGCGGCCATCTTCAACTCCACCAGCCCGATGGTCATCATCGGCATCTCCTGGCTGCTGTTCCGCGACCGCATCTCGGCGCGGCAGGCGCTGGGTATCGGCCTGTCGCTGGTGGGCGTGCTGGCCATCGTCACGCGCGGACAGGCGGCGGTGCTGCTGCAGCTCCACTTCAACCCGGGCGATCTGTGGGCGCTGGCCAGTGTGCCCATATGGGCGCTGTACACCGTGTTGCTCAAACGCCGCCCGGCGGAACTGGACGGGCTGGTGTTCCTGGCCACGATCGCGGCGGTGGGCGTGGTGGCGATGAGCCCCATCTACGCCTGGGACGTGCTGCGGGGCGGGCACATGGCATTTACGCCGGCCACCCTGGGCGTCATCCTTTACACGGCGGTGTTCGCCTCCGTGCTGGCGTTCGTGTTCTGGAACCACGCCGTGCCCGCGGTGGGGCCCAACAAGGCCGGGCTGTTCCTGCACCTGCACCCGGCCTTCACCACCGTGCTGGCCATGCTGTTTCTGGGCGAGACGCTGCACGCCTACCACGCGGTGGGCATCGTGCTGATCGTGCTGGGCATCTACCTCACCACGGCCGCCACGGCCCCGGCGCCGCGACCCGGCGCCGCCGCGTAGCCCACCCCCCGCCGTCCGCAGCCCATGCCGTCTCGCGCCGCTTCGCTCGCCCCCATGCGCCTGCTCACGTCGCCGTACCTGCTGCTCGTGCTGAACATGCTGATCTGGTCCGGCAACTGGATCGTCGGGCGCTGGCTGCGGGGCGAGGTCACGCCGCTGGGGCTCAACTTCTGGCGCTGGTCGCTGGTGTTGGCGTGGCTGCTGCCGTTCACCTGGCGCGAGCTGTGGGCGCAGCGGGCGGCGATCCGGCGGGACTGGATGGTGCTGGCGGCGCTGGGCGTGCTGGGCATCTCCCTGTTCAACTTCCTGCTCTACCTGGCGCTGACGCAGACCACGGCGGTCAACGGCGTGCTGATCAACACGGTGATCCCCGTGGTGATCGTGGTGCTCTCCTGGCTGCTGCTGCGCGAGCGCGTGACGGGGCTGCAGGGCGTGGGCATCGGCGTGTCCCTGCTGGGCGTGCTGGTGATCGTGACCCACGCCGATCCCGCCGTGCTGCTGCGGCTACACTTCAACCCGGGCGATCTATGGGCGCTGCTGGCCGTGCCCGTGTTCGCGCTGTACTCCGTGCTGTTGCGGCTGCGGCCCAAGGAGCTGAGCCCGATGGCCTTCCTGGCGGCGCAGGTGGTGGTGGGCGAGGCGGTGATGCTGCCGTTCTCCCTGTGGGCTCACGCCATGCGGCCCCAGGTACACCTCACCGTGCACGTGATGATCGGCCTGCTCTACGTATCGCTGCTGGCCTCGCTGGTGGGCCTTACGCTGTATAACCACGGCGTGGCCAAGCTGGGCGCCAGCGTGGCGGGACTGTTCCTGCACCTCGTGCCGGCGTTCACCACGGGCCTCGCGTGGCTGTTCCTGGGCGAGCGCCTGCGGCTGTACCATCTGGCGGGCGTGGCGCTGGTCTTCACCGGCATTTACCTCACCACCGTGGCGGGTCGCGCCAAGCCCGTGGTGGAAGCCCCGCTGCCGTAACGGCTCGACACAGCAACCCCCCTGCGGTTGGGGGAGCGGTCGCTCCCCCAGACCCCCATTTTACGGATCTGACCAACGGCCAGAGGTGTTGCGGCGGAGTTGCGCGGGAGCAACCGCAGGACCTGGTTGAACCCGTAAATAGGGGGCCCGGGGGATGAAAATCCCCCGGAGGTTGTGCACGAATCCATTTGGCTGTGGCAGTTGTGCGGTCGGCCTTAAGGGGTTTCCGTGGCGCGGCGCAGGAGGTACGCGCACATAGCGCCCAGGGCGGCCCAGAACGCGGCCCCGGTCACCAGCACGGCGGCGGCGTAGCGGGCGGTGAGGGCGGGTGGCAGCAGCTCCGGCACGTCCAGCGGCGGCACGGGTGCCCCGATGGCGTGCGGCACCACCAGCAGCACGACGCCCGCGGGCTTGATCCAGCGCGGGGCGAAGGCCAGCAGCGCCAGCCCCGCCGCCGTGGCGGCCACCGTGCCCACCCACCAGAGTTGCCGATCGGCCAGGGGCGCGGTGGCGGCGCCGGGCAGCGCGGGGGGCAGCCCCAGCGCCGGGGCCAGCATCACGGCCGCATAGCCGGCGAGTCCCCACAGCACCCCCCGGCCGGCTGAGGGCTCCGCGCCCTGCAGCACCATGCCGGCCACCAGCACGAGGGCGAAGCCCACGGCGGCCAGCGCATCCGAGACGGCGGTGAGGGCGGCGCGCTCCAGGCCGCCGGGCACCGTCCAGGTGCGCAGCCAGCGGCCTACGGTGCCCGTGGCCGGCTGGTCAGCAATGGTGGGATCGGCCCCCGCGGGCGAGGCGCTGCCCGGCGCGTGGGTCTCGTAGGTCTCCGCGCGGTGCACCAGCGGCGTGACCCACACGGCCTGCAGGGCGAACCACAGCAGCCCGGTCGAGACACCGCCGACCAGCGCCACCGCCGTCATGCGCCGCAGCAGGCTCACGGGGGCGTCAGTGGCAGGGAAAGCCGATGGCGTGACGGGCGTCGTGCGCCGCGTTGTGCACGGCAGCCGGCTGGGCCAGGCCCACGCCATACAGCAGCACCAGCCCCAGCAGGGCGGCCAGCGCGCAGGACAGCAGCCGGGTGGCCGCCAGCGGGCGCACCGGGGTGGTGGCCACGGAGATCAGCGATGAGGCCATCGGCACAGGCTCCGGTCGGGATGTGGCGTGGGAGCGGCACACCGCCACCGGTGGGAGCGGCGCGCAGGTTCTCCGGGACCTAGCGGGGTCGGCGGGGTGCTGTCAACCGGCCGCGGTTCCCGTCGCGGGGCCGGTGGGGTGTGTATCATTGCTTGCAGCCCGCCGGGCCTCTATCGCGCGCAGGACCAGCTTGCGCAGGTAGTCAGCGCCGAACAGCAGCGGAATGCCCAGCCAGGCCAGGGCGAACACGCCCGGGCTCACCGGCCCGGTGTGCATCACGGCGGCCAGGGGCGGAAAGTACAGCACGCCCACCGCGAAGCCGATCTCCAGCGCGAAGCCCAGCAGCGTGAGGCGGTTGCGCAGCAGCCCGCGATCCAGGCCGCTGCCGCGGGCGGAGCGCCGACCGGCAAAGTTCCCCACCTGCGAGATCATGATCGAGGCCAGCGCGATGCCGGTGGCCGAGCGCAGCAGGGGATCGGTGGCGGGTGGAATCTCCCCGAACTGCCAGCCGCCCTGCACCAGCACGAGGAAGAACAGGAACAGGGACCAGGCGGCCTGGATCACCCCCAGAAATCCGTAGCTGTGAGCGAACACGGCCCACGTGAGCAGGCGCTCGTGGCGGCTGCGGGGCGGCTGCTCCATCACCTCCGGGTCCGGCGGCTCCTGCCCCAGGGCCATGGAGGGCACGATGTCCGTGCCCAGGTCGATGGAGAGGATCTGGATCACGCCCAGCGCCAGGGGCACCGGGAGCACGATGTAGAGCAGGTAGGGCAGGATCTCCGGACCGTTGCTGACCAGCACGTAGTTGGTGAACTTCTGCAGGTTGCGGAAGATGGTGCGTCCCTCCACGATCCCGCGCACGATGGAGGCGAAGTTGTCGTCCAGCAGGATCACCTGCGCCGCCTCACGGGCCACGTCCGTGCCCCGCAGGCCCATGGCGATGCCCACGTCCGCGGCTTTCAACGCGGGGGCATCGTTGACGCCGTCGCCGGTCATGCCCACCACCAGCCCCATGCGCCGCAGGGCCAGCACGATCTTCATCTTCTGCTCGGGCGTGGTGCGCGCGAAGAGCGTGGCGCCGGCCTGCAGGCGCGCGATCAGCTCCGCCTCGCGCAGGCGCTCCAGCTCCGCGCCGGTGATGGTGGTGGGCGGGGCCGATGCCGCGCCACCGTCGGCCGCGGCCTCCGCCGCTTCGCCGGCCGGGGGCAGGATGCCCGCCTGGCGGGCGATGGCCTCGGCGGTCTGCGGGTGATCCCCCGTCACCAGCACCACGCGGATGCCCGCCCGGTGGCACTCCGCCACGGCGGCAGGCACCTCCGGGCGCAGGGGGTCCTCCAGCCCCATGAAGCCTTCCAGCACCAGGCCCTGCTCCAGGGCCTCCTGGGCCGCGTCCGGCGGGGGCGGTGCCCCCAGCCCGTGCCAGGCCAAGGCCAGCACGCGCAGGCCATCCCCGGCCAGGCGACTCACCACCGCGTCGGCCTCGGCCAGGCGCTCGGCATCCACCGGTGCGGGCACGGCGTCGCTGCCGGCCTCGTCCCCGCCCGGCGCGCGGACGTGGGTCACCAGGGGCCGCAGGAACTCCCAGGCGCCCTTGACGGCGTAGAGCGCCTCGCCGCCGTCGGCATACACGCCGCCCTCGCGGCGCTTGCTCACGTCGAAGGCGAAGCGGCGCGCGGTGTGGGTAGCGACGTCCTCCAGGTCGCCGCCTTCGTGCGCGTACAGCTCCGCCACGGCCACATCCAGTGGATCGCCCGTGAGGCCCTCGTTCTCCCGGCGCACTTCCGAAGCGATCAGCGCGAGGCGCAGGAAGGCGCGGCGGGCCGCGGCGGAAAGCGCGGTGCCGCCCAGCGGCTCCACCAGCCGGGTGATGGCGAGGCGGTTGAGGGTGAGCGTGCCGGTCTTGTCCGTGCAGATCACGTGCAGGGCGCCCATGGCCTCCACGGCGTTGAGGCCTTTCACCAGCACGTTCACGCGCGCCATGCGCAGGCTGCCCATGGCCAGCGAGAGCGTGAACGTGGGCAGCAGGCCCTCGGGCACGTTGGCCACGATGATGCCCAGCATGAACACGAGGTTTACCCACACGGAGCGCCCGGCATACACGCCGTACGCGAAGAACAGCAGGCCCATGCCCACCGCCACGGCGGTGAGCACGCGCACCATGCGCGAGGTCTCCCGCTCCAGCGGCGAGGCGCTGCGGCGGATATCCTGCGAGAGGGTGGCGATCTTGCCGAACTCCGTGCGCTCGCCCGTGCCGAACACCACGGAGAGCCCGCTGCCCCTCAGCACGGCACAGCCGGCGAAGCCGATGTTGGAACTCTCCAGCATGGGGGCCGTGCTGGGGGCGGCGCTCAGCAGCAGGGCCTTGGATTCGCCGGTGAGCGGGGCGTTGTTCACCATCAGGTCGGTGCACTCCACCAGCCGCACATCCGCGGGGATGCGGTCGCCCTCGTGCAGCAGCAGCACGTCGCCCGGCACCAGGGAATCGGCCGGCTGCTCCTCCGTCTCGCCCCCGCGCCGCACGTGCACCCGCTGGGGCAGAAACTTGCGCAGGGCCTGCATGGCCCGCTCGGCCCGGTACTCTTGCAGGAACGAGAAGCCCGCGTTGAGCACGGACACGCACAGCAACGCCCAGCCCAGCACCGCCATGCCCTGGCCCCGCTCGATGCGGTCGGCCACGAAGCAGATCAGCGCGGAGAGATCCAGCAGCAGGCTGAAGAAGTTGAGGAACTGGCGCAGCAGGCTCTCCACCCAGCGGAAGCGCTGGCGGGTCTCCAGCGTGTTGGAGCCCACCTCGGCCAGGCGCTCGGCCACCTCCCGCGCGGTGAGGCCGTCGGGGCGCGTCTGCAGCAGGGCATAGACGCGGTCGGGCTCCGCATTCTGGATCTGTGCGGTCATGCGATGCCCTGGTAGATGGCCACGTCGCACGGGGCGTCGGCCAGCACCCGCTCGATCGGGTTGCCGTGCAGCAGTCGCTCAACCAGGCCGCGCGCAGAGACCCCCAGCAGGATCAGGTCGGACTTGAAGCGATTGGCCTGGATGACGATCTCCTTGGGCAGATCGTCCGAGACCACGGTGTGGGTATCCACGTAGGCCTCGGGCAGGGGCGCCTGCTCCCGCATCTGCAGCTCCACGCGGTGCAGGTACAGCGTGCCCGCGCGCTGCAGCTCCAGGCCCTGCTCGTAGGTGAGGCGCCGCAGGCGCCGCCGCGCCACCGCCTGCACCCGCAGGAAGCGCAGCTCGCGCACGTCCGGGGCCAGCAGGCGCAGCCAGGGCAGCGCGGACTCCAGGCCACCGGGCACCCCGGCCACGGGCACCAGCAGGCGGTGCGGGGCGCCCAGCACGCCCGGCTGCACCACCCGCACGGCCAGCACGGGCTGTCGCCGGGCCTGCATCATCCCCTCGGAGATGGTGCCCGTGATGAAGCCGCGCCGGCGGGGACTGAGGCGCGTGCCGCAGATCAGGAAGTTCGAGGGGCCGGGCGGCACCACCTCACGCAGGGTCTCCAGCACGCCACGGGGGCCAGGGTGCACCTCGGTCTGGAGGGACACCAGCGCCATGCGGCAGCGGTCCTCCAGCAGGTGCAGCCGCTCCTCCAGTTCCTCGCGCGGGAGGTGGCCCTCGTCCACGTGAATGGCGCACAGGGCGCGGTCCGGCTGGTGCGAGGCGAGGCGCACCGCGTAGTGCGACACCCAGTCGCCGTTGATCGTGCCGTCGTAGGCCAGGTAAAGCATGCGCACCCCCATGAGGCCGCGTGGGCAGGGCGGGCACTGGATCCCCATGGCACCCTACCCCAGAGTCCATTATCCTGTGCAGAGTCGCGCGCGCCCCATGACTTACGTCAAGGGACGTGGCACGATGGCGCAATACTGGCGCTGGCTCCGCCCGGCGCACCCGACAGGCAGATACCCCGGCCCTTGACCCACCCACTTCCGATGCAGCCATGAGCGATCCCGTCGTCGAACTCCGCAGCGATACCCTCACCCAGCCCACGCCGGCCATGCGCCAAGCCATGATGGAGGCGGAGGTGGGCGATGACGTGTACGGGGAAGACCCCAACGTGAACGCGCTGCAGGAGGAGGCGGCCGAGCTGCTGGGCAAGGAGGCCGCACTGTTCGTGCCCTCGGGCACCATGGCCAACCTGATCTCCGTGAAATCGCACACGCAGCCGGGGGACGAGGTGATCATCCACCCCATGTCCCACACGGTGCGCATGGAGAGCGGCGGCGCCGCGGTGCTGGCGGGCGTGCAGTGGCGCATGCTGGGCAATCCGGACGGCACGCTGCCCGTGGCGGAGGTGGAGGCGGCGATCTACCGCGGGGACAATCCGCACATAGCCCCCACCAGCCTGATCGCGATGGAGAACACGCACAACATGCTGGGCGGCACGGTGCTGCCGCTGGACGCGCTGGACGCGGTCTCCAAGGTGGCCCGCGCGCACGGCGTGCCCATGCACCTGGACGGTGCGCGCCTGCTGAACGCGGCCGTGGCGCTGGACGTGAAGCCGACACGTATCACCAGCGCATTCGACAGCACCTCGCTGTGCTTCTCCAAGGGCCTGGGCGCCCCGGTGGGCTCCATCGTGGCCGGCAGCAAAGCCTTCATCGCGCGCGCCCACCGCTTCCGCAAGATGGTGGGCGGCGGCATGCGCCAGGCGGGCTTTCTGGCCGCCGCGGCGCGCCATGCCCTGCGCCACCACGTGACGCGGCTGGCCGAGGATCACGAGCACGCGCGGCGGCTGGCGGAGGCCATTGCCAACGAGCGGCACCTGGAGCTGATCTATGGGATGCCGCAGACGAACATCGTGTTCTTCCGCTGCACCCACCCGCGGCTGACCATGCCCAAGCTGGCGCAGGCCCTGGCCGAGCGCGGGGTGCGCATTGGTGTGGTGGGGCAGGACAGCGCCCGGGCCGTGACGCACCTGAACGTGGACGCGGCGGGCATCGAGCGCGCCATCGCCGCGCTGCACGCCGTGCTGGCGGAGTGAGCGCCATGCGACCAGGTGCGGTACGGCAGGTGCGCGGCAGGCAGCAACTTCCTCCCGGTGAGGCGAAGGCGTGACCAAGTACGACCTGATCGTGATCGGCTCCGGGCCCAGCGGAGAGAAGGCGGCCATCCAGGCGGCCAAACTGGGCAAGTCCGTGGCGGTGGTGGACAGGCGCGAGGCGCTGGGCGGCAACGCCCTGCACACGGGCACCATCCCCAGCAAGACCCTGCGCGAGTCGGTGCGCTACATCGCGCTGATGCGGCACCGCAGCGTGTACGGCATCTCCGTGCAGCTGGACAAGGACCTCACGGTCAACCGGCTGATGCACCGCAAGAACGCGGCGGTGAACTCCCTGGCCGAGCGGCTGGAGGAGACCTTCGACCGCAATGACATCGAACACTTCCAGGGCACGGCCCGCTTTGTGGACGCGCACCACGTGGAGGTGACCCACGCCAGCGGTTCGACCGAAACGTACGAGACCGAATTCGCCGTGATCGCCACGGGCAGCCGCCCGTACCGGCCCGACTTCGTGAACTTCAACCAGGAGCGGGTGCGGGACAGCGACACGGTGCTGCTGATCAACCGCATTCCCAAGACCCTCACCATCTTCGGGGCGGGCGTGATCGGCTGCGAGTACGCGACGATCTTCTCCAACCTGGGGGTGAAGGTGAACCTGGTGAACCCCCGCCAGAACCTGCTGGACTTCCTGGACCTGGAGATCTCCACGGCGCTGGCCTACCTGATGCGCGAAAGCGGCGTGCGCATCCGCCTGGGCGAGACCCTGCAGGCCGTGGAGAGCGACGAGACCTTCGTGCACACGCACCTGGAGTCCGGCAAGGTGCTCAAGAGCGACTACCTGCTCTTCGCCAACGGACGCACGGGCAACACGGAGAGCCTGGGGCTGGAGAACCTGGGCCTGGAGGTCAACTCGCGGCACCAACTGGACGTCAACGAGTTCTTCCAGACCGGCGTGGACAATGTCTACGCGGTGGGCGACGTGATCGGCTTCCCCAGCCTGGCCTCCACCTCCATGGAGCAGGGGCGGCTGGCCACGCTGCACGCCTTCGACGGCCTGCGCGAAGCGCCCAAGCGCCACCTGCTGCCCACGGGCATTTACACGATCCCGGAGATCTCCACCGTGGGCGCCACGGAGGAGCAGCTCACGCACGACAAGGTGCCCTACGAGGTAGGCTCGGCCACCTATCGCGAGATTGCCCGCGGCCAGATCGTCGGCAACACCACCGGGCGGCTCAAGCTGTTGTTCCACCGGGAGTCGCTCAAGCTGCTGGGGGTGCACATCATCGGCGAGGGGGCCACGGACCTGGTGCACATCGGCCAGACCGTGATGGGCTTCGACGGCACCATCGAGTACTTCATCGGCAACGTGTTCAACTACCCCACCTACTCCGAGTGCTACCGCATCGCGGCCCTCAACGGCGTGAACCGCCTCTGAGCGGCCCGGGCCGAGGGAACATTGGCGGCGCCGCCAGCGTATAATCTAAGACCCATGCGGATGGGGCATTCGTCCGTGCCAGAAATCACGTCGGATTTCAGACACCTACGGCTAAGCTGATGAACGTGCAAGACCAAGAGGCGGTGGTGGAACGCGAAAGCGCCCCCACGCAGCGCCCGGCGCCGCGCAAGGACGACGAGCTGATCGCGGCCTTCAAGGACGGCGACCACACGGCGTTCCAGGAGCTGGTGCTCAAGTACGAGCAGCGCGTGTACAACCACTGCCTGCGCATGGTCAACGATGATGTGGAGAGCTACGACCTGACGCAGGAGGTGTTCCTCAAGGTCTTCCGCAAGATCAAGAACTACGAGCACACGTATTCGTTCTATACGTGGCTGTACCGCATCACGGTCAACTGCTGCATCGATTACCTGCGCCGCAAACGGCGGCACATCCAGGGCGTCTCGCTGTCGGCGGGCACCACGGACGATCCGGGCGAGAATGGCCGGGAGCAGGATATTCCGGACACGACCTTCGTGCCGGATACGGCGCTGCTGAACCGCGAGCTGGACGATGTGCTGCGCAACGCCATCGGTCAGCTCTCGGAAAAGCTGCGCTCCATCATCATCCTCAAGGAGGTCGAAGGCTTCTCCTATGAGGAGATCGCGGACGTGCTGGGGTGCTCGCGCGGCACCGTGAAGTCCCGCCTGTTTCGCGCGCGGGAGCGGCTGAAGGAGCTGCTGGCGGACTATGTGAACTCTTGATGGCCGGCGGCGGCAACTGGCCGGCAGAAGGATTCCGGGCGATGGGACGGGCTGCAGTGCACGGTCTCACAGGCGCCCCGGCGGCGCGGGCCAAGTCCACGGGTAGGGCCGGGCCTGAACGCGATAGCGAGGTTGAGATGAGGATGGCAACTCAGGCGGACGAGAAGGCTGAGCCGACGACCCGGGGCGTAACCGGGCACGCGACGCGAGGCACCGAGATGAAACAGGGATGCAAGGCATACGCGGTCGAGCTCTCCGCCTACTTCGACGGGGAGTTGGGGGGCGCCAAGGCGGAGCGCATCGAGGCGCACCTTGCCGATTGCGCGGGCTGCCGCGACACGCTGGAGCGCCTGGGCAAGCTGCGCAACGCGCTGCACGCCCTGGCGAAGCCCCCGCGGCGGCAACGCTCCGTGCTGGATGCGCTGCAGGCACGCCTCGCGGAGGAAGGTGCCGATCACGACGACGACGAGACCCCGCTGGAAAAGCCGCTCTGCTGACCCCTCTGCGGCGCGACCCCTCCGGCCGCGCCGCACCCTGACTTACATCCCCACAGCTCTGCTGGTGCCGACGCAAGCGCGTGGCGCGACCCGGTCGCGTAACGCACGGGTCTGTCCGGCACTGACGCGCAGGCGCCCCTGCGGCACGCTTCGTCCCTGCAGGACGGGGTTCGTGCGGAGGGCGGCAGCGGAACGGGAAACCTATGCAGTGCCGGAGACCGCAACTGCGTGCGGCCGGCACATCGGCTTCGGCAGGGTGCTATTCGGTGGGGGGCGCCGGCGCGGCCTTCTGCTTGAAGACGAGGTAGCTCTCCTGGGCCGATTTGGCCTCCTCGAAGCGCCCCAAGCCTTCAAAGGCCATCTTCATCATGTGATAGACGTCGGGGTTGGCGGGGGCCATCTGGTCCACCTTCTCCAGCACGGCCAGCACGTCCTCCAGGTTTCCGTCCATCATCAGGATGCGCGCGTGGGCCATCAGGGTGGGCACGGCGGGTGCGATCTCCATGGCCTTCTGGATGGATTCGCGGGCCTTGCTGTTGTAGTCGGCCTTCTTGTCCGAGTCGGGGGCCTGCTTGGCCATCTGGAAGTAGGCCGCGGCCAGGTTGCGGTAGGCCACGTCATAGCGCCGGTCGGATTGCACGGCGCGGTTGAAGTACTCCAGCGCCTCGTCCATGCGGCCCTGCTGCAGGAACAGGATGCCCATGTTGTTGTTGGCGACGGGATTGCGCGCGTCCGCATCCAGGGCCCGCACGATCACGAACTTCTTGCGCTCCAGGGTGGCTTCCTTGCGCTTGCCCAGGGTGTCGTAGATCTTGGCAGTGATCGCGTAGAGATCGGGCTCCTTGGGATTCTGCTTGATCGCCTCCTGGTAGTGCTTCAGCGCCGTTTCCAGGTTGGAGCGTCCGCCCTTCTTGTAGAACACCTTGCCCAGCCCGCGGTAGGCGGCAGTGCAGTGGGAATCCAGCTCCAGGGCCTTCTGGAAGGCCACGGTGGCTTGCGCCATGGAGCCGTTCTCCAGCAGGTCCTTCCCCTCGCTGATGTAGTTCTCCACCGAATGCCGGCGGAACATGCGCAGGGGATTGAGCCGGCTCAGGAGGCCCGGCTGCACCCCGGGCTCGCTGGATTCGAGCGTGTCCGTGTCCGCGGAGGCCACGGATTCGGCCGCGGTCTGCTCCGCGGGCGCTGCTTCGGCCGGCGCGTCCTGCGGCGCCGCTTCCCCGGCATCCGGGGCTTCCCTGGGGTTCTCGCTGACCATTGCTGGGTCCTCGCTGCTGGGCCATGGGGCCGCACGGGCCCCCTTCAGATTAAACGCCGCTCGCCCCGGAATGGTCACACCGCCACAAGCCGCGCCGGCGCCCTCACTGTAGACCGGATTGGCGCTGTACACCAATCGCCGCGGGCCGTGCCCGTCAGGCGGTGTCCGGTGCGCCGCTCAGTCCGGGAGGCGTTCCACCTGGGGCCGGAAGAAATAGCCCTCGCCTGTGGGCGGATAGCGGAACGCAAACCACACCGGCTCCGCGCTGGGGGTCAGCTCCACCGCGCCGTCGCGCAGTTCCAGCCGATGGGCGAAGGCCGCCACCGCACTGTGGGGTTCGCGCTTGCGGTGCGCCCGCACGGCAGGCGTCTCGGCCGCCTCGTGGCCGTTCAGGAAGCGCGGCACGCGGCGCGCGCGGTGGTGGAAGAAGTAGTCCAGCTTCAGCAGGTCTGCCAGCTCAGCCTCCGGCAGCCAGTCCCGCGCGCAGCGCTGCAGGTGCCCCAGCAGGCCCTCCAGGCCGTGGGCGGGGAGCAGCAGGCCCTCCGCCGCGAAGTGGGCCGCCAGGGCCTCGAAGACCTCCCAGGCGGGGCGCACCTGCATCAGGCGCCGCAGCGTGAAGCGGAAGTGGCCGCTGTTGTAGTACAGGTCGAACACCTCCGCGAAGCGCTTGAGCGCCAGCACGGCGTCGGCCGCCAGGTCCGCGTGGGCGATCACCTCGTAGGGCGGGGCATCCTGGAACACGTAGCGGTGCGGCTCGATCAGGCCCCGGATGGGCGCGCCCGGCAGGAACTTGAGGAAGCCCAGTTGCAGCTCGTGGGGCTGCAACGCCAGCACCTGCTCGAAGGACGCGCGGATGTCCGCCAGGGTTTCCCCCGGCAGGCCCCAGATCAGGTCCACGTGCAGGTGCACGCGTGCATCGTTCACCAGGCGCCGGATCACCTCGAACAGCCGCGGCTGGTGCTGGCGCCGCTCCACCCGGGCGCGGGTAGGCTCCAGGGCGGACTGCACCCCGATCTCGAACTGGAACATGCCCGGCTGCGCCTCGGCCAGCAGCGCCAGCATGGCGTCGTCCAGCAGGTCGCCCACCACCTCGAAGTGGAACTCCACGCCGGGGAAGCCCATCAGCCAGCGAAACAGCTCGCGCACCCGCGCCTTGCGCAGGTTGAACGTGCGGTCGAGGAACTTGATGCGGCGCGCCCCGGCGCCGATCAGACGCTCCAGGTGCGCCTTCACGGCCGCGTCGGGATAGAAGCGCACGGACTCGTCCAGCGCGGAGAGGCAGAACGAGCAGGTATACGGACAGCCGCGCGAGGTCTCCACGTACACCAGCCGCTCGGCGAGCTGCGGCAGGTCCTCGTCCAGGTAGGGCAGTGCCTCCAGCGCGGGCAGGTCCGTGCCGTAGGTGGCCCAGCGGCGCAAGGTGGCCGCGTCCGGGCGGCGGCTCTCCGCCCACAGGCCCAGGCACTCGGCCCACTTGCGCTCGCCCTCGCCGGCAATGACGACGTCCACGTAGGGCGAGGGCGGCCCTGCCTCGAAGCTCACCTCCGGCCCGCCCACCACGATCAGCACCTGGGGCTGCTGCTTCTTCACCAGCTCGATCAGGTCCAGCGTCTGGCGGCGGTTCCAGATGTAGACGGAGAAGCCCAGCACGGCCGGCCGGCGCGCCATCAGTTCCGCGGCGGCCTTCCACAGCGGCGTCTGGATCGTGTACTCGGCGATCCAGGTGTGGGCAAAGCCCGCCGCGCGCGCCGCATTGCGCAGGTAGCGCAGGGACAGTGCGGTGTGCACGTACTTGGAGTTGAGCGTCACCAGGCCGATGGACGCCTCCGCGTGCGAGGGCGGAAGCGCCGGTTGCGGGACGCTTGTCGGGGACCAGACCATGCCGGGGTGGCCGTTGCCAGTGTGCTTTACATCGGAGGCGCTTGTGCGAGTATAGGACCAAACCCGTGCCCTCGCCAGGGGCAAGACTTGGCGGGATGCCGCCGCGCCGCAGCAGCGGCCCGAACCCCGCCCGGCGCGCCGCACCAACGCACACCCGCGAGAACCCCATGCACTTCGACGGAAAGGCGATCCAGCTCACGCTGAGGGAGCCCGGCTTTGCCGAGTTGCGGTTCGACCTGAAAGGGGAGTCCGTCAACAAGTTCAACCAGCTCACCCTGGGCGAGCTGAACGACTGCGTGACCCTGCTCGTGCAGAGCAAGGACATCAAGGGGTTGCTGGTCACCAGCGGCAAGGGCGTGTTCATCGTGGGGGCGGACATCAACGAGTTCCTGCCCAACTTCAAGAAGCCCGAGCCCGAGCTGGTGGAGTGGATCTCCAAGGCCCAGGCGGTGTTCAGCCGTCTGGAGGACCTGCCCTTCCCCTCCGTGGCCGCCATCAACGGCTACGCGCTGGGCGGCGGGCTGGAGGCGGCGATGGCCTGCACCTACCGCGTGGCCTCCACGGCCGCCGTGGTGGGCCAGCCCGAGATCAAGCTGGGCATCCTGCCCGGCTTTGGGGGCACGGTGCGCCTGCCGCGCCTGGTCGGCGTGGACAATGCCATCGAGATGATCGCCTCGGGCCGCGACGTGAAGGCCGACGAGGCCCTCAAGCTGAAGCTGGTGGCCGCCGTGGTGGCGCCCGAGCGGCTGGCCGAGGCCGCCCTGGGTCTGCTCAAGCGCGAGGCCGCGGCCGACCGCTGGCAGAAGGTGCGCGACGAGAAGAAGTCCCCCGTGCGCCTGAACGGCATCGAGCGCCTGATGGCCTTCAACGTGGCCAAGGCCTTCGTGGGGGCCCAGGCGGGCCGCAACTACCCGGCGCCGGTGGAATCCATCAAGGTGATGGAGAGCGCTGCGCACGAGAGCCGCGAGGTGGCGCTGGCCGCCGAGGCCAAGGCCTTCGCCAAGCTGGCCAAGACCGAGCAGGCCGCGGGCCTGATCGGCATCTTCCACGCCGACCAGTTCCTCAAGAAGAAGTCCAAGCAACAGACCGGCGGCGCGCGCGCGATCGGCGGCGCGGCCGTGCTGGGGGCGGGCATCATGGGCGGCGGCATCGCCTACCAGTCCGCCAGCCGGGGCGTGCCCGTGCTGCTGAAGGACATCAAGGCCGAGGCCATCGAGCAGGGCTACGCGGAGGCTTCGCGCCTGCTGGACCGGCAGGTGGAGCGGGGCCGCATCACGCGGGCGGACATGGCGCGGGCCCTGAGCACCATCCAGGCCACGTACTCCTACGGTGACTTCGGGCGGGTGGACATCGCCGTGGAGGCTGTGGTGGAGAACCCCAAGGTGAAGCAGCAGGTGCTGGCCGAGACCGAGGCCGCCCTGGGCGAGCAGGCCGTGCTGGCCACCAACACCTCCACCATTCCCATCGATTCGCTGGCCGGGGCCCTGAAGCACCCCGAGCGCTTCTGCGGCATGCACTTCTTCAATCCCGTGCACCGCATGCCGCTGGTGGAGGTGATCCGCGGCAAGGCCAGCAGCGACGAGACCATCGCCACCGTGGTGGCCTACGCGCTTAAGCTGGGCAAGACGCCCATCGTGGTGAAGGACGGCCCGGGCTTCCTGGTCAACCGCATCCTGGGGCCCTACATGCTGGCCTTCCAGATGCTGGTGGCCCACGGCGCGCCCATCGAGACGCTGGACAAGACCATGGAGCGCTGGGGCTGGCCGATGGGCCCCGCCACCCTGAGCGACGTGGTGGGTCTGGACACGGCCCATCACGCGGGTGAGGTGATGGCCGCGGCCTTCCCGGACCGCATCCGCGGCAACGGCAAGTCGCCCACCACCCTGCTCTACGAGGCGGGCTGCTACGGCCAGAAGAACGGCAAGGGCTACTACAGCTACACCAAGGACAAGCGCGGGCGCGACCAGAAGGCCTTCGACCCCGCCGTGCTGGCGATCCTCAAGCCCGCCATCACCGGCGGCGCGGAGCAGATCGAGGGCGACGCCGTCGTGGAGCGCATGATGCTGCCCATGATCATCGAGGCCTCGCGCTGCCTGGAGGACGGCATCGTGGAGACGCCCACCGAGCTGGACATGTCCCTGGTGCTGGGGCTGGGCTTCCCGCCCTTCCGCGGCGGCCTGCTGCGCTGGGCGGACAGCCTGGGCGCCGAGGCGCTGATGAAGCTCTGCGACACCCACGGCGCGCTGGGCCCGCTCTACGCCCCCACCCAGCAGATGAAGGACAACGCCCAGGCCGGCAAGGGCTTCTACCCGCCGGCGTGAGGACCCCACCCCAAGCCCCTCCCCGCAAGGCAGGGGGGGTGACGGGAGGCGGAACAGTGGTTGGACGCAACCAAACCTGGCGCACGAACCCCGAGCGCTGGCGCAAGCTGCGGCCGGTGGCCTGAGCGATGCGGAGCGACGAACGGGTGACGCTTTGGCCGCGGTCGGTGCAGAGAGCCAGTGGCCGTCCGGCCTATCGGCGGGGGAGCCGCCGGGTGTTTCCCTGGGTCGAACTCAAGCGAATCCAGATCGGCGGACCGTGACAGGCAGCCCTCTCCTCTCGTAGGACCCCCCGTCAGGCAAATGGCTGCGACCATGGGGCCAATTGCGCCTCCATGGCTCGGCACAGCCTTAAAAGTGTCGCAAGACCTTCCTAACCCATTGATATTGTACTTGAAGACGGAACTTTGTTAAGGTTCTGTCGTTTCCCGGTATTGGAACACCTAAGATCGGCCTAGCAGTATCGCGAGAGCACCGAGCGTGCAGCCGCGAGATAAGGGGGGTTCCACACACAAACTGTCAAGACGCGCACGGTGGGCCCGGCTCCGCGGCCCGGCGGCGAGCCTTATTCTATTCTTCATCGTCCGAAAACAAGGGGGGACGCATGAATCGCTTTGCCCTGTTAATCCTGCTGTGCTCACTGGCGGTCGCCAGCACCTCTTCCTGCAGCCTGGGCTTCGGCGCCCGCGACGCGCTGGCCCCGCAGCTCGACGCCAAGTCCAAGCCAGACGGCGCGTTCGTATTCGGCTACATCGACATGAAGGCCGCCAAGACCGGCTTGGACTGGGCGTATCTGAAGCAAACCGAGCCGAAGGTATTCGACCCGGACCACACCAGTAGGGCATTCCAGAACGTCTTCTACCTCGAGAATCTGCCGGACGGCGTGTTCCGGTTGGATGGCTTCGGGGGCAATACCTGGTCGTTTTTCCACAAAGGCCAGTATTTCTTTGCGACCTACCCGGTCGACTACAACCTGCAACTGGCAAGCAAGGTTCAGGTGCGTGTTGACCGACCGGGGGTCTACTTCATGGGCGCATACCGCTACGTGCACCACGACAGCGGCTTTCTGGGCGACGACACGTTCTCGTTGGAGCCCATTTCCGAGCCCACGGAACGCCAGGTCCTCGAACGGATCCTGCCGGAGGCAAAGGGCGGCCCTTGGGAGCCCCTGCTCCGCAAGCACTTGGCGCAGTTGCCGTGAGATGGACGCCTGACCGATGGCGTCGTTGTCTTGTCATCCATTGCCCATCATCGATTGGAGTCGATTCATGAGTGTCGCGTCAATTCGTCCCAACCTCCGCTACGGTGCATATGCCGCCATGCTCGGCCTGCTGCTACTCGCATTGGTCGGCTGCACCCCCCGCGTCAGCATTCACACGATGTCCGATCTGAAGCCGAACGAACTGCTGTTGGTCGGAAAGATCGAGCTGGTACCGCCCTTGAAGCCGGATGAGCAACTGATTGGTTCGAACTTCATATTCCCATCCGACGATGCGGATCCGCATGACCGGATTTATCTGTCCACCGGACCCAAATGGGTCAAGCCCGAAGGGCCCACCAGTTATCGCAAGGACATCGACACAGGCGATGCGCTGGCCATGTTGAAAGGCGATCCGACCGTTACGTCCATGTTCACCGGCAAATTCGGCGAATGGTTCTTCGCCCCGGTTCCGGATGAGGAGGCCTATGTGGTGCGCGGGCACATGATCCAGACCCAGACCTCGGGTTCAGGCGGCTGGGGCCCAATGAGGCTGGGCGCGACCAACGGCCAGTTCATCTGGGCCTACTTCCCGGGTGGCCTGCACTTCACGCCCAAACCGGGCGACAAGGCCGTTTACGTGGGTACGGTGCGGTATTACCGCGACAAGAACCTGGACGTGAGCCGGATTGCGGTCGTGGACGAATTCAACCAAGCCCGCAAGGCTTTCGAGGCCCGGTTCAAGGATCACAGCATCCCGCTGCAAAAGCGCCTCTTCACCAAAGTGCCGGGGCTCAAATTCAAGTACTGAACCCCCATCGAAGTATCCGGCTGCACGCGTCTGCCCGGCGTGCGGCCGTCCCCACCACGGTTCAGCGAGCCAACGGCCATCCGGTCGTTCCCGCGGTATCCCCCCACCAAGACCCGGCCGTGCGCTGTTCCACCATTCCGGCGGCGCAGGAAATCCATGTCCATGCCTTGCACCCGGCACAAGGCCGGGCGATCATAGCGAGGGATCGTTACGGGCAATGCCACCGATCCGTGACCGGCCGGGCCCAGGCATGCCGACCGCACTCCACCAATCCCGGGAGAACTCCCCATGCAGAAAGCCGTGATCGTGGACGCCGTGCGGACGCCGATGGGCCGCTCCAGGGGCGGTGCGTTCCGCAACGTGCGCGCCGAAGACCTTAGCGTGGCGCTGGTGCGCGCGCTGCTGGAGCGCAACCCGGCGCTGGAGCCGGCGCAGATCGACGAGGTGATCTGGGGGTGCGCCAACCAGACGCTGGAGCAGGGCTTCAACGTGGCGCGAGCCATCGCACTGATGGCGGACCTGCCGCACGAGGTGCCGGCGCAGACGGTGAACCGGCTGTGCGGCTCGTCCCTGCAGGCCATCAATACCGCCGCGTCCAGCGTGATGCTGGGGCAGGGCGACGTGTACCTGTGCGGCGGCGTGGAGCACATGGGCCACGTGGCCATGGACCACGGGGCGGACATTCCGCCCGAGTACTCGCGCCACAACGCCAAGGCGGGCCTCTCCATGGGCCTCACGGCGGAGATGCTGGCCATCATCCACCAGGTCTCGCGCGAAGATCAGGACAGCTTCGCCATGCGCTCGCACCACCGCGCGGCGCTGGCCCAGCGCGACGGGCACTTCAAGGCGCAACTGGTGCCCATCGACGGGCACGATGCGGACGGCCTGCCGCTGCGGCTGGACTATGACGAGGTGGTGCGGCCCGAGGCCAACATGGACGACCTGGGCAAGCTCTCGCCCTCGTTCAATCCCCAGAGCGGCACCGTGACCGCCGGGAACTCCTCGGCCATCTCCGACGGCGCCTCGGCCGTGCTGGTGATGAGCGAGGAGAAGGCCAAGGCGCTGGGCCTGGAGCCCATGGCGGCCGTCAAGGCCTTCGCCGTGGTGGGGGTGGATCCCTCCATCATGGGCTATGGCCCCGTGCCCGCCACCAAGAAGGCGCTGGAGAAGGCCGGCATGGACGTGAAGGACATCGGGCTGGTGGAGCTGAACGAGGCCTTCGCGGCGCAGTCCATCCCCGTGCTGCGCGACCTGGGGCTGCTGGACGCGCTGGATGACAAGGTGAACCTGAACGGCGGCGCCATCGCGCTGGGGCACCCGCTGGGCTGCTCGGGCGCCCGCATCACGACCTCGCTGATGCACCTGATGCGTGAGAAGGACGTGGAGGTGGGTCTGGCCACCATGTGCATCGGCATGGGCCAGGGCATCGCCACCCTGTTCGAGCGCCGCTGACCGGCCGGCGCACCCCTTTCCCAGGACGGAACGGCCGCGGGCGCAGGGCCCGCGGTGCCGCCGACCTTTACGCTTCCCCCTCACACAAGCACATCCCTTGGGCGACAAGGACCTGACCGTCGGCTCCATCCCGTTGCTGGTGGGCAAGCTGGCGCTGCCCGTGCTGGTGGCGTTCGTGATGCAGTCGCTCTATCAGCTCGCGGACCTGTACTTCGTGGGCAAGCTGGGGGCGCAGCAGCTCGCCGGCATGTCCATCGCGGTCAACACCAACTTCATCGTGCTGGCGCTGGGCATGACCTTCGGCGTGGGCTCGCTGGCGCTCATCTCGCGGGCCTATGGCGGGGGCGGGCGGGCGGAGATTCCCGTGCTGTTCCAGCAGGCGCTGTGGATGTCCCTGGCGGCGGGTGGCGCGCTGTGGCTGGCGGCCTACCTGAGCGCGGTGCCCTTCGTGGCCACGTTCACGGAGGATCCGGTGGTGCTGCAAGCCGGGGTGGCCTACTTCAGCATCATCACGGCCACGCTGCTCACCCAGTTGCTGCTGATGGTGGCCACGTTCGCCTTCCGCGCCGTGGGGGACTTCATCACACCCACGCTGCTGATGGCCGTGGGGGTGGTGCTGAACGTGGGGCTCGACCCGGTGCTGATCTTCGGGCTGGGGCCCTTCCCGCGCATGGGCGTGGCCGGGGCCGCGGTGGCCACGGTGTTCACGCAGGCCATCGGCCTGGCACTGGTGGGCTGGGTGGTGGTGGCGCACTCGCGCTCTGCGTTGACCCTGCGCCGGCCGTTCGTGCTGCGGTTCGATCTGATGGCGCGCATGTTGCGCATCGGGGTGCCCTCGGGCCTGCAGTTTCTGCTGTTCGCGATCACCATGCTGGTCACCTACCGCTTCGTGCGGCCCTACGGCGGCGACGCCACGGCGGCGGTGGGCGTGGGCTACCGCGTGATCGAGACGGGCATCCTGCCCGTGGTCTCCGTGGGCATGGCCGTCTCCAGCCTGGTGGGGCAGAACCTGGGCGCCCACCGCTACGACCGCATGCGGGCCGCGGCGCTGTGTGGCCTGGCCTATGGCGTGGCCATCACGCTGGCGGAGTTCACGCTGCTGGCTTGGCACCCGGCCTTCTGGGTGAGCCTGTTCACCGGCGATCCCGGCGTGCAGGCCGTGGGCGCGCAATACCTTTCCATCGTGGGCCTGAGCCTGTTGCTGCTGGGCCTGGACCAGCCCATCGTCTCGGTGAGCGTGGGGCTGGGCCGCACGCTGCTGCCGCTGGTGGCGCAGGTGCTGCGCATGGTCACCTTCCTGGGCGCCCTGGCCCTGCTGGTGGGCGTGTGGGGCCTGGGCCTGCCGGGCATCTTCTGGAGCCGCGCCCTGGCCCTGGTGCCCGAGGTGCTGTTCCTGTGCGGCGTGCTGGCCTTCTGGTGGGGCACCGTGCTGCGGGCGTCCCCGCAGGCCGAGGGGCCCGTGGCGCCGGAGCCCGCCCCGGCAGAGGCGGGCTGAGCCGCGCGCCTCGGCCCATGCCGGGCAGTGACACAAGCGTTTTCCCGATCGACACAACCTCCCAACCGGAGCGATGCAACCCATGCAAGACGACCCCTTGTTGCGCCGTGCGCGCGAGCTGAAAGCCGAGCTGGTGGACTTCCGGCGCGACCTGCACCAGCACCCCGAGCTGAGCTTTGCCGAGCAGCGCACCGCGGGCAAGGGTCGCGCCTGGCTGGAGGGCCTGGGCTTGGCGGTGCGCGGCGAGATCGCCGGCACGCACGGCGTGCTGGCCACGCTGGACAGCGGCCGGCCCGGTCCGTCGCTCATCGTGCGGGCGGACATGGACGCGCTGCCCATCACCGAGGCCACGGGCCGGCCCTATGCCTCGCAGAACGCGGGCGTGATGCACGCCTGCGGGCACGATGTGCACACCACCTGCCTGATGGGTGCGGCGCGGCTGCTGTCCGAGCAGCGCGAGCAGTTGCGCGGGCGCGTGCTGTTCGTGATGCAGCCCGCCGAGGAGTCCCCGCCCGGCGGCGCCAAGGTGCTGGTGGAGCAGGGCGGCATCCTGGAGGACGTGGACGCCGCGCTGGCGCTGCACGTGCACCCGGGCATTTCCGTGGGCCGCATGGGCTTCCGATCCGGCGTGATGCTGGCCTACTCCGACCGCTTCGAGATCCGCATCAAGGGCGTGGGGGGGCACGCGGCGCGGCCGCACCAGGCGGTGGACCCCGTGGCGGTGGCGGTGCAGGTGTATCAGGCGCTGCAATACCTGGTGAGCCGCGAGAATAACCCGCTGCACCCCTTCGTGATCACGGTGGGCGCGCTGCAGGCGGGTACGGCGCCCAACGTGATCCCCGGCGAGGCCATGCTGCTGGGCACCACGCGCGCCCTGGACCCCAAGGTGAGCGAGGCCCTGCCGGCGCGCATCGAGCAGCTCGTGGCGGGCGTGTGCCAGTCCATGCGCGCGGAGTACGACTACGAGTACGTGGCGGGCTATCCGGCCCTGGTGAATGACGAGGGCTTCACCGAGGCCGCCATCGCTTCCGTGCGCGGCATGCTGGGCGAGGACGCCATCCACCGGATTCCCAACCCGGAGATGGGCGGGGAGGACTTCGCCTACTTCACCCAGCGTGTGCCGGGCATGATGTTCCGCCTGGGCGTGGGCAACGAGGCCCGGGGCATCGTGCACTCCGTGCACTCCCCCCGCTTCGATGTGGACGAGGACGCCATCCCCCTGGGTGCGGCCGCCCTGGCCCGCATCGCCCTGGACTATGTGACGGGCGCGAAGTAGCCGCAGGCACGCGGGCGGGGACGCCCGCGCCACTCCCACATAGCGAATACCGGTGGGGCGGGCCTCCCGGCCCGCCCAGGCACGGCCAGCGACCGCAGCCGAGCCGGATGAATTACCCACGACCGTTGTTCTGGGGGAGCAGTGGCTCCCCCAGACCCCCTGTATACGGGCGGGCACAAGGCGCGCGGGCGGGACGCCCGCGCCACCTCCATTCGCCATCGGACCGGTCGGCGGGGTATGCTGGAGGGGCGCCGGCGACGCACGTCTGCCGGGCCTCTCCAACGATTCGAGCGACCGATCGCCATGTTGTACGCCAATGTACTGGAAGCCGTGGGCCGCACGCCGCTGGTGCGCCTGAACCGCATCGCGCAGGGGGTAAAGCCCGTGCTGGCGGCCAAGCTGGAATTCACCAACCCGGGCGGCTCCGTGAAGGACCGCATCGCCCTGGAGATGGTCGAGGATGCGGAGCGGCGCGGGCTGCTCAAGCCGGGCGGCACGATCATCGAGGGCACGTCCGGCAACACGGGCATGGGCCTGGCGATGGTCGCCGCGGTGAAGGGCTACAAGTGCATCTGCACCATGCCCGACAAGATGAGCCAGGAGAAGATCGACGCCCTGCGCGGGCTGGGGGCGGAGGTGGTGGTGACCCCTACGGCCGTGGCCCATGAAGACCCGCGCAGCTACCACCAGGTGGCCCTGCGGCTGAACCGGGAGATTCCCAACTCGTACTTCCCCAACCAGTACGACAACCCGGCCAACCCGCTCTCCCACTACAAGACGACTGCCCCGGAAATCTGGGAGCAGACCGAGGGCCGCGTGACCCATATCGTGATCGGCGTGGGCACGGGCGGCACCATCACGGGCATCGGGCGCTGGTTTCGCGAGCACCAGCCCCACGTGAAGATCGTCGGCGTGGACCCGCTGGGCTCCATCTTCTTCGAGCTGTACAAGCTGGGCCGCCAGCCGGAGACCTTTCCCTACAAGGTGGAGGGCGTGGGGCAGGACGAGCTGCCCGAGAACGTGGACTTCTCCGTCATCGACGAGATGTATGTGATCGACGACCAGGAGGCCTTCGTCACCACGCGCCGCATGGCCCGCTCCGAGGGCATCTTCGCCGGGGGTTCCTCCGGGCTGGCCGTGGCCGCGGCGCTCAAGCACGCGCAGGGCTGCAAGGAGGACGACTACCTGGTGGTGCTGCTGCCGGATTCCGGCTCGCGCTACCTGAGCAAGATCTACAACGACAATTGGATGAAGGAGAACCAGTACCTGGAGCCCCCGGTGCAGCTCGACATCCACGAGATACTTGCGGAGAAGCCCGGCGAGACCCGCGCCCTGATCTCCGTCACGTCCGAGTGCACCATCGGGCAGGCCATCGACCTGATGCGCAGCCACGGCATCTCGCAGGTGCCGGTGATCGCGGAGGGCAACTGCCTGGGCCGCCTGGACGAAGCGCGGCTGCTGGAGGTGCTGCTGAGCAACTCCGAGGCCTGGAACCACAACGTGGTGGAGTGCATGGACGCGCCCTACCCGGAGCTGGCCGAGGACGCCCCCGTGACCCGGCTCGCCGAGCTGCTGGGCGGCCCGGAGCAGGCCGTGATGGTGCGCCGCAAGGACGCCAGCCTGGCCATCCTCACCAAGTCCGACCTCATCTTCACCCTGTTCAAGGCGGAGCAGGCGGGGGGAAGGGCGTAGGCTGCGTCTGGTCTGGCGTGACTGCCGTCAATCTGCCGCCATTTGTCATTCCAAGGCCCGCGACGCGGGCCGAGGAATCTGTTTTGCTGCGACGCAAAGCGGATTCCTCGCTGCGCTCGGAATGACGGGCACGGGCCAGCGGAAGCCGAGGGCCTCCGCGCCCCAGTACGGACCCTGACGAAGGCCGGTGCCGTTTCGCCCGCGAAAGGGGTCCAGGGGGCTTGCTCCCTGGTGGGGGGTTGGGGGCAAAGCCCCCACGGCCAAAGGGCTCTTCAACACAGGGCCCGGCCGTTACCAGCGTCGGTTGCCTTCAAGCGGCGCGGGGCCGCTTGAAAGCTCGATGCCAAACGGGGGCGGGGACTACCCCTGCACGGAGCGCAGGGGCGTGAAGTCCAGGTTGCGCAGGAAGGCGGGGCGGGGCGGCCGGTTGCCGAAGGGCGCCTCGGGCGTGTTGTGCACGCTGTTGTAGACGAAGTAGAGCACCGTGCGTGGGTCGGGCGTGATGTTGCCGTTGGAGCCGTGCATGATGTTCGCGTCGAACATGAGCACGGTGCCGGGCGGGCCCTTGGCGCTGGTGAGGGGCGCGGTGCTGCGCTTCATCAGGGCGTCCAGGCTGGCCGGATCGGGCACGCCGTACTCCTGCTTGCGCAGGGACGACTTGAAGTTGTCCGCCGGCGTTTCCCCGGGACACGACACGTAGTGCCGGTGCGAGCCGGGAATGACCATCAGCGGCCCGTTGTGCTCCGTATTCTCCGTGAGCGCCACGGAGATGCTGAGGGCGCGCGGCCGGGGAATGCCGTCCTCCACGTGCCACGTCTCGAAGTCCGAGTGCCAGTAGAACTCGCGTCCCGCGTAGCCCGGCTTGTAGTTGATGCGCGAGTGGTGCACGTACACGGGGCTGCCCAGGATCTGCATCGCCGCCCCCAGCAGGCGCGGGTCGCGGCACACGCGCGCGAACACCTCGCTGGTCTCGTGGATGCGGAACACGGAGCGCAGCTCCGCGCTCTCCGGCTCGCGGATCACCTCGTCGCCCGAGTCTTCCTGGCGCGCGGCCCAGATGCGCTTCATCTCGGCCTGCAGGGAGGCCACCTCTTCCGCATTGAACAGGCCCTGGAACAGCAGGTAGCCGTGCTGCTCGAAGTGATCCAGCGCCGCCTGCTCCAGCGGCCCGTCGCTCACCGTCCCGCGGACAATGGGGTCCTGCCGTTCGAGCAGGCGCGCCTCGGCGCCGGTGCGGGAAGGGTAGAGGTCCTGGCGTGCGGCTGCGGTGTTGGGCGATTCCATGGCGATCCTGGTCTGGGGTGCTGGGCGGGCACGGGTGGCCCGCCGCGACACGGGGAAACGACGCGTCGGCCGCGGCGGCTCAGGCCCCCGGCACGGATGGCCGGAGGCACGGGCTGCCGCTCACGATGCCGACTGCGGGGCGGGCTCCTCCTCCACCAGGGGGTAGGCGCCCGTCTCGTCGTGCACCTCGTTGCCGCTCACGGGGGGATTGAAGACGCACACCATGCGCATCTGGGTGCGGGCGCGCAGGATGTGCTGGTCGTTGTTGTTGAGCGCGTACACCGTGCCCGGCTGGAGTTGGTACACCTTGCCGTCGGACACGGTTTCCACCTCGCCTTCGCCCTCGATGCAGTACACAGCCTCCAGGTGGTTCTGGTACCACATGGGGGTCTCGGTGCCGGGCTTGATCAGCGTGTCGTGCAGCGAGAAGCCCATGCCGTCCTTGCGCAGCAGCAGGCGGCGGCTGGACCAGGTGGTGGCTTGGACGTCGCGATCCGTGCCGACGGTGTCTTCCAGGGTCCGAACGATCATGGTGTGGCTCTCCTTGGGTTCTCGGGTCAGGCGATCTTGCGCTTGGCGGTTTCGCCGCTCGTGGCGAGGCACGCCGCGATGGCGGCCTCGAAGCGGTCCAGGCCGTCGTCCAGGCCTTCGGCGTCGATAATGAGGGGCGGCATCACCTTGAGCACCTCGCCCTCCGGCCCGGAGGTCTCCATGATGAGGCCGCGCTCGAAGGCCGCGCGCGTGATTTTGCCCGCCAGCGCCGGCTCCTCCAGGGCGATGCCCTGCAGCAGTCCACGGCCGCGCACGTGGCCCTTGAGCCCCGGATTGCCGGCCACGATGCGCTCCAGGCGCTCCGTGAGCTGATCGGCCCGCTCGCGCACGTGGCGCCCCAGGGCGTCGTCCTCCCAGCGCCGCAGGGCCTCGGTGGCCGCCACGAAGGCCAGATTGTTGCCGCGGAAGGTGCCGTTGTGCTCGCCGGGCGCCCACTGGTCCAGCTCGGGGCGGATCAGCGTGAGGGCCATGGGCAGGCCGATGCCGCCGATGGACTTGGACAGGCACACCAGGTCCGGCACGATGCCGGCGGGCTCGAAGCTGAAGAACGTGCCCGTGCGGCCGCAGCCGGCCTGGATGTCGTCCACGATGAAGAGGATCTCGTGCTCGCGGCAGATGCCGGCCAGCCGCTGGAGCCACGCCGGCGAGGCGCTGTTGAGCCCGCCCTCGCCCTGCACCGTCTCCACGATCACGGCGGCGGGGGTGTCCATGCCGCTGCCCTTGTCCTGCAGGAAGGCCTCGAAGTAGTCCAGGCTGTCCTGGTCGTCGCCCAGGTAGCCGTCGTAGGGGATGCTCACGCCATGGGCAAGCGGCACGCCGGCGCCCTCGCGCTTGAAGGCGTTGCCCGTGACGGACAGCGCGCCCAGCGTCATGCCGTGGAAGGCGTTGGTGAAGCCCACCACGGATTCGCGCCCGGTCACCTTGCGGGCCAGCTTCAGCGCTGCCTCCACCGAGTTGGTGCCCGTGGGCCCGGGGAACATCACCTTGTAGTCCAGCTTGCGGGGCTGCAGGATCACCTCGCTGAAGCGCTCCAGAAACTCGCGCTTGGCGGCCGTGCCCATGTCCAGGCTGTGCACGATGCCGTCGTCGGCCAGGTATTGCAGCACCCGCTTCTTCAGCTCCGGCGGATTGTGCCCATAGTTGAGGGCGCCCGCGCCGGCGAAGAAGTCCAGGTACTCGCGGCCATCCTCATCGTAGAGCCGGTAGCCCCGGGCCTGGGTGAACACGGTGGGAAAGCTGCGGATGTAGCTACGGACTTCGGACTCCAGACGTTCGAAGGTGTCCATATCTTACTCCGGGTTGGGGGTGAGCCGGGAGAGATCGCTTGGGTCGAACGGACCGATGCGCAGCAGCAGTTCCTCTTCGTGGCCATTGCCGGGGAACAGGTCGGCCGCGAAGCACGGCGCTTCCTTGCACCGCGTGCCCAGCTTTGCCGCAATGCCGCGGAACAGCGCCAGCGAGGCCGAATTCGACGGCGTCACGGTGGCTTCCACGAAGCGCACTCCTTCGTCCACCTTGCGCGCCAGCGCGGCGGCGACGAGCTGCGTGGCCAGGCCGCGGCCGCGGGCCAGCGGGCCCACGCCCACCTGCCACACGAACAGGGCGTCGGGCTGCTCCGGAGGAATGAAGGCGGAGACGAATCCGCCCAGCTCGCCGTCCCGCTCCGCCAACACACAGGTCTCGGCGAAGTAGCGGGCCAGCATCAGGTAGGCGTAGGGGGAGTTGCTGTCCAGCGTGGAATCCTGCACCAGTCGCCACATGGCGGGCGCGTCCGTAGGCTCCGGTGACCGCAGGGCGAAGCCGCCCGCGGACGCGTGGCCCACTTCCACGGACGAAATCTGTTCTCTGCGGAGGTTCGGTGCTGCCTGCGATTCGCTCATATCGCTCCCCGATAAGTGCGCTGCAGCCGCGGGGACAAACGACGCCTCCGCCGCAAAGCCCGGGGCTTTGCGGCAGTTGATCCAACCCAATGAGGCAGTGCGTTGTTCCGCGATAGGATCGGTCGAAAACAGCTATTCGCACGTGCACACCATCGTGTGACGCGCGTCACTGCTGTTTTCATCAGTACTTGAAAGGAAAGGATATGGGACTGAGCGGGTATGTCAACCCCGCGGGCAGCCGGACGACCTCCCGATCAGCCTTGGAGGCTGTTCTACAGGGGGCCTGCGGGATTTTTTGGCAGCACGATTTCGTTGGGGCGGGTTCCCCTCCGCGCAATGCGATTCGGGCGCAGGGCCCCTGCTTATGGGGGTCCGGGTCGATCCGTTTGAACTCGAATCGCGCGCAAGCGTGTTATTTCGCGGGGAATGAACTTGTGAAGCACGAACTCATCCTAATGTAGCGAACAATTAACATGTGCGTTGAATGCCTGTAAACCGTTGTCTGCAATAAATTGCATTGTCCCCTGAGATCATTGCGGATCGACGGGCGGCTGTGACCATCGCAATGTCGGGGTTCGCGGTGGCAGCGCCCTTCGAGACGCGCCTTCGGCGCTCCTCAGGAACGCGGCTGCGAGGGCCTCGGTGCGATCGGCACCCAGGCCGTGTGCCACGGGAGCCGCGAGCAAGGGGGCGTTTCGACGATCACGGCCGCCCGGTCACGTTGCTTGCTTTGGAATTTGCGCTGGTCCTGCCTGGCGGCCGGGCGATGTGGCGCGGGCCGTGGCGGCTGTGGCACACTGGCGGGGCCGGCGGCAGCAGCGCAGCCCGGCTCACCCCAACGCGCGGAAGGCCTCCATGAAGTTCGCCACCAAAGCGGTGCACGCCGGGCAAGCGCCCGATCCCTCCACGGGCGCCATCATGACGCCGGTGTACCAGTCCTCCACGTTCGTGCAGGACTCCCCTGGCGTGCACAAGGGCTACGAGTACGCCCGCACGGGCAATCCCACCCGCACGGCGCTGGAGGCGAACCTGGCCGCGCTGGAGGGCGGGCGCCACGGGGTGTGCTTCGCCAGCGGCTCGGCGGCCATCGACGCGGTGGTGCGTCTGCTGGGCAGCGGCGATCACGTGGTGGCCAGCGACGACCTCTATGGCGGCACCTACCGCCTGTTCACGCAGGTCTTCGCGCGCTTCGGGATGGAGTTCTCCTTCGTGGACATGGCCAGCGCGGAGGCCGTGGAGCGGGCCATCGTGCCGTCCACCAAGCTGATTTGGGTGGAGACGCCCACCAATCCGCTCATGAAGGTGGTGGACATCGCCCGGCTGGCGGAGCTGGGCCGCAAAGTGGGCGCGCTGGTGGTGGTGGACAACACCTTCGCCACGCCCTACCTGCAGCAGCCCCTGGCGCTGGGGGCGCACCTGGTGGTGCACAGCCTCACCAAGTACCTGGGGGGCCATTCGGACGTGATCGGCGGGGCCGTGCTGACGGACGACGAGGAGCTGGCGGGGCGCCTGCACTTTCTCCAGAACGCCGCGGGCGCCGTGCCCGGGCCCATGGACGCCTTCCTGGTGCTGCGCGGCACCAAGACCCTGCACCTGCGCATGCAGCGCCACTGCGAGAACGGCCAGCGCGTGGCGGAGTTCCTGGCGGAGCACCCGCGCGTGGGCCACGTGTACTACCCCGGCCTGCCCAGCCACCCCCAGCACGCCCTGGCCAAGCAACAGATGGCCGGCTTCGGGGGCATGGTCTCCTTCGAGCTGCAGGACGACTCCCTGGCGCGCGCCAAGCGCTTCTGCGAATCCACCCGCATCTTCTCCCTGGCGGAAAGCCTGGGGGGTGTGGAGAGCCTGATCGAGCACCCGGCCATCATGACCCACGCCTCCATCCCCAAGGCCGTGCGCGAGGCCGCCGGGCTGCGCGACGGCCTGATCCGCCTCTCCGTGGGCGTGGAGGATGGCGATGACCTGCTGGCCGACCTGGCCCAGGCCCTGGAGGCGGCGCACAAATAGGTTGTCATACAAACTTTCGTTGGTTAGATAGAGGCAGGGCCTCACCCGACCCACCTTCACGCAGGGATGCGGTAGCCATGAACCAACCGGCAGCTTTTCACACGAGTGGTCGCCATAGCCTCGGGTCCGTCAGGTTCGGAACAGTATATGCTGACCCGCCTTGGCGCTTCACAAACCGAACCGGAAAGATGGCACCGGAGCATCGCCGGCTACATCGGTATCGGACAATGACGCTGGAAGAAATATGCGAGTTGCCTGTATCGGATGTAACCGCGCAAAACGCACACCTCTACCTTTGGGTGCCAAACGCACTCCTGCAAGACGGTCTCACCGTCATGAAGTCGTGGGGCTTCACCTACAAGTGCAACCTCGTCTGGTATAAGACACGGAAAGACGGGGGGCCAGATGGGCGTGGTGTAGGGTTCTATTTTCGCAATGTGACAGAGCTTCTGCTATTCGGAGTCCGCGGATCGATGCGAACATTGCCGCCCGGCAGACGCATGGTCAATATCGTTCCGGTTCAGAAGCGCGAGCACTCTCGAAAACCGGACGAGTTCTATGATGTTATCGAGCAGTGCAGTCCAGGGCCACATCTGGAACTTTTTGCGCGCCATCATAGAGTTGGTTGGCAGCAGTGGGGAGACGAACTCCAATCCGGCACCTACACTCCGCAGCATGATCGACCAGCGCGACCGGAGGCGCAGTTCGACCGGGTGACACGGCAGTCAAGCCTGAAAATTCTCGATCCTTCGCATTGAACTCAGTGCTTCGGCCATTCTTATGCGGCCCTTGAGCTTTACGAAGAATATTGGCGGGCTCGAAAAGGTTCATGCAGCGATTAGGTCTGCCTATTTTCCAGGTATTACGGTCCCTGAATTTCGACGCCGCTCAGGCTTAAGTGCGGGGCTGTCATTACTAGTCGCCGAGTTCTTTCTCTGCACGCACGTGCGAGGAAATCAGGAATTTATTATCCATGACACTCTGATTGAGCAGACACTCACACGCCCCAAGTATGATC
>DATFMP010000001.1:0-71813 GCA_035266845.1 bacterium | reverse complement strand
ACACATCCTCGGCGATCAGTCCGAATTGGTCCGGCAGGTAGTAGCGGATGCGGTCCGGCTGGAAGAAGATGCTGTTGCAGCCCCCCAGCGCCAGCACGAGCAGCAGCGCCAGCAGCGAAGCCAGTGCAGGGCCGGCCGGCCGGGTGGGTCGCCGCACGCCTCGCCCGCCGGGGACGGTGCCTGCGCCCATCGTCGCTGTCACCTCGGCGCTGCGCATCGGATGCTCCGCCTCAGAAGTACCAGCCCAGGCCCAGCTTGCCTTCGCGATAGTTCCCCACGCCGCTCCAGTCCAGCGTCAGCTCCAGGTTACGCGAGAGGCTGAAGCGCGATTCCAGCCGGCCCTGGCCCACGTAGCCCGCATCGCCGGCGGTGTAGTGCGTGCGCGTGCCGATGAGCCCGATGCGCCACCAGTCCGCCAGGTGCACCAGCACGCCCGCGCTGAGCCCGAAGCCGGCGCGGTGGCGCGGGGTAAAGGCGTGGCTGAACTCCGCGCGGCCCTCCAGCATGAGGAAGTATACCTCGCGCTGGTGCAGGTGGCTCTCCAGGCTGATGCCGATGCCGGGGTTGAGGAAGAACGGCGTGCAGTGGTCGCAGCCGATGTCCCGGTTGCGCTGCCACCCGATGGCCAGCTTCCACGAGGGCTGGTGGTTGAGCTGCGTCAAGGGGAACAGCGAGACGATGTCCATCAGCGCGAAGCGCTCCAGGCGCAGCTTGCGCGGCCCGGTGGTGCCCGGCGTGGGGCTGGGCTCCGTCTCGTAGCGGGCGCGCAACTGCAGCAGGTCGATCTGCGAGTTGGGCGCGAAGGCGCGGTCGTCCGAGAGCAGGTCGTGAAACGACGCCTGAATGGTGAACTGGCCGAAGGGCAGGTTCTCCGGCTCGGCGCCCGGGGCAGGGGCCGGCCGGCTGGCGCCGCCCGCCACCTCCAGCCGCGCGCTATCGTGGCCCTTGTCCGGCGGCAGCGATTGCGGGGGCAGCGTATCGGCCTCCAACGCCGGCACGGAGATGCGGCTGCGGCGCAGCAGCAGCTTGCGCAGGTGCGCCTTGAGCGGCTTGTCCTGCGGGTCTCCGGCCAGATCGTACTGGTCGTAGTCGATGGCGGTATCCAGCACCAGGGCCGCCCGCGGCGGCGGCAGGGCGCGGAAGGCGTCCGTCTCCGTCGCGGCTGCGTCGTCGATGAGGTCGCCCAGCAGGTCGCGCTCGGGGCCGGTCAGCAGGGCACGCTGCTGGAAGAACTGGCTGCTCAGCGAGGGCCGGTAGATCACCTTGGCCACGAGATCCGGGTGCTCCAGCACCACCTCCTGCACCGTCTCGGTGGGCATCGTCCACAGGTGGTAGCGGTCGCGCAGGTGCAGGTCGGGCCGGCCCACCTCCAGCACGGACAGCAGGTGGTACGAACAGTTCTCCTTGAAGAAGAAATAGTCGAAGTACGTACTGCCCAGCTCCCACACGTGGCGCACCATGTAGTCGAGCTGCGAGGGCGTGAAGTTGAGCCGGTACTCCCACAGGTCGCGGTTCTCGAAGTCGTTGTACTCGCGCACCTTCAGGTAGTAGGGCATCAGCGAGAAGTAGCCCCGGTAGCCGCCGAAGACCCCCCGCACCATGTAGGCAATGTTGCCCTCGTCCGGCGGCACGAATGCCGCGTAGTTCACCGCCGAGTCCAGCAGGGCCGTATCGCCGGTGCGGGTCGCGCGGTTGAAGCGCAGCAGCGAGTGGCCGAACATGCTGGCCGGGTTGTTGAAGTAATACGACGAGAAGATCAGGCTCACCGAGCCCGGATCGATCCGGCGCCGCCAGCGATCGAAGCGCTCGCAGGGCTGGGGCGGCAGGCGCCGCGCATCGAAGCCGAGCTGCTCGTTCAGCCAACGGTAGCGCGCGGGAAAGGTACACTGCGGCGTCATGTTGCCGGGTTCCGTCGTCCCCTGGGAAAAAAATCCGGCCAGGGTCGCCTCCAGCTCCGCTTTGGGGTCGGTGCGCCCGTTCGGGGCCAGGAAGAAGCCCGGCCCGTCCGCTTCGGAGGTGTAGCCGGAGCCGAGTGCATCCGGCATATAGTGCAGCAGCAGGCGCCAGAAACGTTGCTCCCACAGCCGCTTGGCACCGGCCTGCGCCACCAGATCTTCCCAGTACGCGCGCTGCTCCGCGCTCAGCGAGGCGATGGGGTGCAGCGTCGCGGCCGGCACGCTGAAGGGATCGGCAGGCTTGGTGGCGGGTGTGGCATCACTCTGTGCCGCGGGCTGCGCGGCACGTGCGCCGGCCGGCACGGCCAGCAGCAGTCCCAGCGCCAGCGCCAGCAGCGCACCCAGCGCGGCGGCGAACCGTGCCGCCCGCGGGGCGCGGCCCGGGCGGCCAATGGAAGGTAATCGGGCCGCCTTCGTCATCGGGCGAGGGGTGCTCTCAAGGACCGGGCGCTGGGGCACCGGCGTGGGCGGGGAGGCCGGGCGCATCCGATCGCCCGGCCGCTCGGAAGCGGGTCGGCCATCAGGCGCGCCGCAGACAGCCCGCCAGCACCGGGCGCTGTTCCATCTCGCGCCGCAGCGTGACCAGCAGTGCCTCGCCGGACCGGTCCGCATTGGCGGCGAGCGCGGGGAAGCGTTCCTGCGTCATGCGCGCGAAGCGCGGGTACTCCGTGGCGCCACAGCCCATCAGCTCGGACAGCGACGCCAGATAGGGTCCGTTGCCCTTGGACATGTCCTGCAGCACGCGCGGCAGGTTGTTGTAGACGAACAGCAGCTGGTCGAACTCGCGGGCGGATACCTTGTAGCGCCGCTCGCAGTCGCCCCGGTCGTTCATCATGGAGGTGAGGGTGGTCAGGCCGGGCGTGAGCGAGCTGATGTAGCCGATGACATACCACACGCGGTAGCGAGACCCGACCTCCGCGTAGCACTCCTCCAGCCTGTCGTGGATCGACTTTCCGTCGGCCGCGGAAGCGGTGCTCTGGGCAGCACTTTGGTGGATCGGCGCGGCAGCCACGGCCTGCTCGGACGTGCCCGCGATGCGCGCGGCCAGCAGCGGCATGCCGCTGGAGAGGAAGTCGAAGAACGAGCCCTTGTACTGGACGGACGAGGTACGCAGCGTCTGCGCTGTCTCCACGTCCACCAGGCTCGCCGAGACAATCCAGTGGGTGGCATCCAGGCCATTGATGCGGCCGACCACGAGCTTCCGCACCCCCAGGATGCGGCCCACCTGCACGGCGCATTCCGTGCTGGTGCAGCCCGTCTGCTGGAGCGCCTGCTCATTCAGGATGTCGTTGATCTGCTGGCGGTCCACCACGGTGAACTTGCCGGTCTTGAGCAGTTCTTCCTGCAGGCGGTCGCTCGCGGCGGTGATCTCCGCGTTCGAGGCACCGCTGGCGTCGAACTGCATCACGGCCACGGTCTCGGTTCCACTGCGGGCGGACATCGGCTTCCGGGAGGCAGCAACCGCGCGGGCGGGCGCGAGCATGGCGGCAATCAGTAGCACTGCCAGGGCGGCGCCCCCCCAACTCAGCACCCAGGTTCGGCTCATCTCGTCACCTTTCGGAAGGTCCGGTCGGTTTGCGGGTAGGGTTGGCTGATTCGCCTGCCATTCATCCCGCCCGGCGTCCTGCCTTGTCAAGCCCGGATGGCATCTGCCCGGCCATCGGCGGGCCATCGCAACTCCCGGGCGCCGTGCGCGGATACCGATCGCCCCCGTGCAGCGGGCATCCGCACGACTGTTGCCGTTTCGACCGCCGGCGTTGCGCGCGGGGAAACCAGGATGCCCACGGCTAGCGGCACGGAATTGCATCGGATCAGGGCGGCATCGACGGCAGGGCAGGCCGGGCACAGAGGCGGCCCGACCGGACCGGAGCGGACGCCGGATGGGCGCCCGCTCCGGAATCGGCTGGAACGGCAACTACGAGATGCGCGAGCAGCTGTGGGACAGCACGGCATCCTTGGACATTTCCGCCTTCAGCGTGCCCAGCCAGGCTTGGGCATCCGCATCGGAGGCGAACAGGGATTCGTACTTGGACTGGGACATGTGGGCGAACTCAGGCTGAGCGGCCGCATTGCAACCCATCAGCTCGGCCAGTGCGGACACGTACTCGCCGTTGCCCTGGGCCATTTCCGTGGACAGCTTGTCCATGTTGGCGGAAACGAACTGCTCCTGCTGCGTCTGGTTGTAGACGGTGTCGTTGGCGTTGCAGCCGGACGTACCCGTCGTGATGCCGAAGGTCTGGCTGCCGAAGGTGCCATTGGTGGTCGCACCCAGCACGTTGGCAACCATACCCGACTGACCGGTCCACAGCAGGTGGCCCAGGCCGCAGCCGGCGGAATTCCCTGCAAAAGCAGTGGGCGCGGCCAGCAACAGGGCGAACGCCGAGAGCACGAGCAGTTTCTTCATGTTCCTTCCTCCTCTGAGGATTGGAGCGGATTGAATGGCCATACCAATTGCCACCGATCGGGCCCGCAGCCCCACAGGGCAGTTCGGACACACGGTCCAGCAACCAGCCTGAGCCAGCCACCGGAAGGGACCGGGGGCGGTGGCACACAACCCCGGTACTCGCGCATCAGGGCACCCGCCGCCCAACCGGGCACGGACAGGCCGCCCTGCAATGCGGATCATCCGGCCACCCGGACTGACCCACGCGAAACATGCGTTTCTGCGGGGTCGCATCGCGGCGGGAAACCGAACGTCCTTAGCCGCACAAGTAGTAAGTTAGCGGGAAAATGTCAAATATCGCACTGAATCCAGACGCCCCCCTGCCTGTGCGCGAAGCCACACTGGCCGCGGTTTGGCGAGACGAGTGCCGCAATCAGCGCACGGTCTCTCGGGCCGCATCGAGGGACGTCAGGTAGGCCTGCGCGGCATCACGGTCTGCCGCGATTTGTTCCTTTAGGGCATCCAGTGACGGGAACTTGCGCTCGGGCCGCAGCAGCCGCAGGGGGAACACCTCCACCAGTTCGCCATAGATCTGGCGGTCGAAGTCGAACACGTAGGTCTCCAGCGTGGGTCGGCTGCCCTCCACAGTGGGGCGCACGCCGTAGTTGCTCACGCCATCGTGGCGCCGGCCGTCCACCTCGATGCGCGAGGCATACACGCCGAACGGCAGCGGAAGCCGTTCCTCCGGCACCTGGTTGAGCGTGGGGAAGCCCAGTTCGCGGCCGCGCCGCTCGCCATGCACCACCGTCTCCAGCACGCTGTAGGGCCGCCCCAGCAGGCGCTCGGCTCCTGCGAAATCGGCCTGGCTCAGCACCTCCCGCACGCGCGAACTGCTCACCTTCTCGCCCGCCAGCAGCACCTCCGGGAATACTTCGAAGGCAAAGCCGTGCTCCACGCTCAGGCGCCGCAACACGTCGGCCGAGCCTTCGCGGTTGCGTCCGAAGTGGAAGTCGAACCCAATGATCAGCTTGCGCACGCGAAAGTGGGTCAGGAGGTATTCGCGCACGAAGGCCTGCGCGGTCTTGCTGGCGAACTGCCGCGTGAAGGGCACCAGGTACGCCGCGTCCAACCCCAGCTGCTCGAACAGCCGCAGCCGCAGCGGCACCGTGGTGATCATGGGCGGAGGATCGGCGCGCAGCACGGACTGAGGGTGCGGATGGAACGTCATCAGCGCGCTGCGGACGCCCATCTCGCGCGCCTCGCTCACCACCTGGCGAATCAGGGCTTGGTGACCCAGGTGCACGCCGTCGAAGTTTCCGATCGTCAGCACCGCCTCCTGGGGCCCCGCATCGTCGGTGCGGCGGAACTGGAAGATGTCCATGGGCAGGGCGAGCCGGGCAATCAACGAACGAGGAAGGGTGCGCTACGCCGCCTATGGTCGGCCGCTTGCTCCGGGCCTGTCAAGCCTGCCCTGCCGCCCACGCACCCCCGTGCTCCGGCGGAATGCGTTCCCGGGCGGCCTGCCGCGCGGCGGGCGCTAATTGTGCGAAAGTGCTTGCAATGGTCCATAATCGGCGGTATCTATACTTTTTACTCTGCATTTTTCCGCCTCGCGTTGGCGAGATGAGCACAGCATCTGCTGCGGACATGTCCTTGGTCGTCTCCGCTTCCGTACTGTCGCATTCGCCTTGCGTTCCAGCACTGTTTGAATCCGAACTTCCCCGTGAGGGCGCTGCTCTGGTCGGTTCCGTGGCCGGGGCCGCCCCGGTCGTGTGTTGTGGCGCAATGCCGCCTCCGCTCGCGCGGTTCTGAGATATTGGTACCAAAGCTGTCCACCCCCGAACGCTGACAAGGACCCCGATGTTGAATCCCAGCGACAACCACAAGAACCGGGTACGCTACTCGTTCGGCAGCACCAACCCGCCCCCGATGCCCAACCTGCTGAACATGCAGTTGGAATCGTACGAGCGGTTTCTGCAGAAGGACGTCTCGCCCGACCAGCGCCGGCCCGAAGGGCTGGAAGCGGTGTTCCGCTCGGTGTTCCCCATCTCGGATTTCAGCGGCTCGACCACCCTGGAATACGTGCACTATCGGCTGGGCGATCCGCAATACACCGTGGACGAATGCCGCATCCGCGGCGTGACGTTCTCCGCTCCGCTGCGCGTGGCACTGCGCCTGATCGTGTGGGAAAAGGACTCGGACGACGGGTCGCGGCACATCCACGACATCAAGGAGCAGGACATCTACCTGGGCGAGCTGCCCCTGATGACCGACAAGGGCTCGTTCATCATCAACGGCACCGAGCGGGTCATCGTCAGCCAGATGCATAAGAGCCCGGGCGTGTTCTTCACGCACGACAAGGGCAAGAGCCACTCGTCGGGCAAGATCCTCTATTCCGCGCGCATCATTCCGCAGCGCGGCTCGTGGATCGACTTCGAGTTCGACACCAAGGACATCCTCTACGTGCGCATCGACCGCAAGCGCAAGTTCGCGGCCACCGTGCTGCTGCGGGCGCTGGGCTACAGCGAGGAGGAGATCCTGGGGCGCTTCTACAAGCACGAGACGATCGATCTCTCGGGCGCCATCGGCAAGGACCCGGAAGAGCGGGCATTCAGCAAGATCGTGGATCCGGAAGTAACGCTCAACCAGCGGGCGGACCGCGACATCGTGGACCCGAAGTCCAAGGAAGTGCTGGTGCACGCCGATCGCAAGATCACACGCCCGGCCCTGCGCAAGATTCAGGCGGCGGGCCTGACGGAGATCCCGGCCACGGTGGAAGACGTGGTGGGACGCCACCCCATCGCCACGATCACCGACGCGGACGGCGAGGTGCTGGTGCCGGCCAACGGCCTCATCACCGGCGAAGTGATGGAACTGCTGCTGGAACACAAGGTCGACAAGATCAACCTGATCTACGTGGGCGACCGCACCATCGGCCACTCCCTGCGCGAAACGCTGGCGCTGGACAACATGCGCACCTCGCAGGAGGCTCTGATCGAGCTCTACAAGCGGCTCAAGCCGGGCGATCCGCCCACGCTGGAGACGGCACGCCTGCTGGTGCACAACCTGTTCTTCAACGAGGATCGCTACAGCCTGTCCAAGGTGGGCCGGCTCAAGATCGACAAGAAGCTGGGACTGGAAGAGCCGCTGGAAAACACCGTGCTCACCAAGGAGGACATCCTGCGCACGGTGGAGTACCTGCTGAGCCTGAAAGAGGGCGTGGAAGGCACCATCGACGACATCGACCACCTGGGCAACCGGCGGGTGCGTTGCGTGGGCGAACTGCTGGAAAACCAGTTCCGCATCGGTCTGGTGCGCATGGAGCGGGCGGTCAAGGAGCGCATGAGCCTCCAGGAGACCGAATCCATGATGCTGCACGACATCGTGAACGCCAAACCCGTGGCCGCGGCGATCAACGAGTTCTTCGGCAGCAGCCAGCTCTCCCAGTTCATGGATCAGACCAACCCGCTCTCCGAGGTGACCCACAAGCGCCGCCTGAGCGCCCTGGGGCCCGGCGGGCTGACGCGGGAATGGGCCGGGTTCGACGTGCGCGACGTGCACGCCTCGCACTATGGGCGCATCTGCCCGATCGAGACGCCGGAGGGCCCGAACATCGGCCTGATCGCCTCGCTGGCCACCTACGCCACCATCAACGACTTCGGCTTCATCGAGACGCCGTACCGCAAGGTGGGCGAGGGTATGGTGTCCAACGACATCCAGTACCTCTCGGCGATCGAGGAGGACCAGTTCCGCGTGGCCCAGGCCAACGCGCCACTCACGGAGAAGAACGAGCTGGCCAATGAGCTGGTCTCCGCGCGGCACCGCGGCGAGTTCATGATGATCAGCAAGGGCGAGATCGACTATATGGACGTCGCGCCCAATCAGCTCGTCTCCGCGGCGGCCTCGTTGATTCCGTTCCTGGAGCACGACGACGCCAACCGCGCCCTGATGGGTTCCAACATGCAGCGCCAGGCCGTGCCGCTCATCAAGCCCAGCGCCCCGCTGGTGGGCACGGGGATGGAGAGCAAGGTGGCCATCGATTCGCGCGCCTGCGTGGTGGCCCGCCGGGCCGGCACGGTGGACCGCGTGGACTCCGAGCGCATCGTGATCCAGGCGGACGTGGACATCACCGCCGACGAGTCGATGGTGGCGGCGAACGTGGACATCTACCACCTGTCCAAGTTCCAGCGCTCCAACCAGAACATCTGCATCAACCAACGCCCCATCGTGCAAGTGGGCCAGCGCGTGGAGCGCGGGGACATCATTGCCGACGGGCCGAGCTGTGATGCGGGCGAACTGGCACTGGGCCAGAACATCCTCGTCGCGTTCATGCCCTGGAACGGCTACAACTTCGAGGACTCCATCCTCATCTCCGAGCGCGTCGTGCGCGAGGACCTGTACACCTCGATCCACATTGAGGAGTCCGAGGTCGTCGCCCGCGACACCAAGCTGGGCAAGGAAGACATCACCCGCGACATCCCCAACGTCTCCGAGGAAGCCCTGCGCAACCTGGACGACAGCGGCATCGTGCGCATCGGCACGTACGTGAAGTCCGGGGACATCCTGGTGGGCAAGGTCACGCCCAAGGGCGAGACCCAGCTCAACCCGGAAGAGAAGCTGCTGCGGGCCATCTTCGGCGAGAAGGCCGGCGACGTGCGCGATACCTCCCTGCGCGTCCCGCAGGGCATCGAGGGCGTCGTGATCAACGTGGTCACCTTCAACCGCAAGGGCGTGGAGAAGGATGCCCGCACGCTGGAGATCGAGCGCAACCTGCTGGCCAAGTTCGAGGAGGACCACAACGACGAGACCCGCATCGTGCGCACGAACCTCATCAAGATCGTGCGCGGACTGGTCAAGGGCAAGAAGCTCGTCTACGACGTGACCCACCCGGACACCCACGAGGTGCTCTACAAGAAGGGCACCACCATCGACGACGAGCTGATCGAGAACGTCCCCATGCGATCCTGGCCCGATGTGCAGGTGCGTGAGGAGGACCTCAACGCCACACTCGCCCGCATCGTGCACAACGCGCTCTCGCAGATGGACCTGCTGGAAAGCATCTACCAGGACCGCTGCGAGAAGGTGCTGCGCGGGGATGAGCTGCCGCCGGGCGTGATCCGCATGGTCAAGGTCTACATTGCGGTGAAGCGCAAGCTCTCCGTGGGCGACAAGATGGCCGGACGCCACGGCAACAAGGGCGTGGTTTCCCGCATCGAGGCCGTGGAGAACATGCCCTACCTGGCGAGCGGGCGGGCGGTGGACGTCGTGCTCAACCCGCTGGGCGTGCCTTCGCGCATGAACGTGGGCCAGATCCTGGAGACCCACCTGGGCTGGGCGGCCAAGGACCTGGGCGAGCAGCTCGAACAGCAGCTCGTGGAAAACCACCCGGTCAAGAAGCTGCGCAAGTTCGTGACGGACGTCTACCCCGCCAAGTTCATCCAGCAGTACTTCGATGCGATGGACGACGAGGAGTTCGTGGCCAAGGTGCAGCAGCACCGCGAGGGCTTCTACTTCGCCACGCCGGTGTTCGATGGGGCTCACGAGCCGGACATCACGCGCCTGCTGGGCATGGCCGGCCTGCCCAGTTCGGGTCAGGTGGCCCTGCACGACGGCCTGACGGGCGAGCCCTTCGAGCAGTCCGTCACCGTGGGCTACATCTACATGATGAAGCTGCACCACCTGGTGGACGACAAGATCCACGCGCGCTCCATCGGCCCCTACTCCCTGGTCACCCAGCAGCCGCTGGGCGGCAAGGCCCAGTTCGGCGGCCAGCGCTTCGGCGAGATGGAGGTGTGGGCGCTGGAGGCCTATGGCGCTGCTTACACGCTGCAGGAGCTGCTCACGGTGAAGTCCGACGACATCGTGGGCCGCAACAAGATCTACGAGGCCATCGTGAAGGGCAACTATGTGCTGGAGACCGGTATTCCGGAGTCCTTCAAGGTGCTCACCAACGAGCTGAAGAGCCTCTGTCTGGACATTCACCTGTTGCGGTAGCTGCGCACCGCGCGGGGGCCCGCCCCCGCGCCGCCGTCCGGCCGCGTTCCAGATGCCCTGGACGCACCTGGCGGCCCGACACGTTTGAGACCGCGGGGCCCGGCCCCGCATCCCTGCCAATCCCGGGAGGTCATCTTGAAAGCACTCAGCTCGATCGTCGAAAAGCCGAACTCCCCGACGGACTACTCCGCGGTGCAGATTCGCATCGCCTCGGCCGAGGACATCCTGTCCTGGTCGCACGGGGAGGTGAAGACGTCCGAGACGATCAACTACCGCACCTTCAAGCCGGAGCGGGACGGGCTGTTCTGCGCGAAGATCTTTGGCCCGATCCACGACTACGAGTGCAACTGCGGCAAGTACAAGCGCATGAAGCACCGCGGCATCACCTGCGAGAAGTGCGGCGTGGAGGTGATCCAGTCCAAGGTGCGGCGTGAGCGGCTGGGGCACATCAAGCTGGCCAGCCCCGTCTCGCACGTGTGGTTCCTCAAGGGCGTCCCCAGCCGCATTGGCAACCTGCTGGACATGACGCTGCGGGATCTGGAGCGCGTGCTGTACTTCGACGCCTACATCGTGCTCGATCCGGGCAGCTCCAACATGGCCCAGAAGGAGCTGGTGGAGGAGGAGCGCTACCGCGAGACGCTGGATACCTTCCCCGACATGCGCGTGGGCATGGGGGCCGAGGCCATCAAGGAGCTGCTCTCCAACCTGGACCTGGAGGCGCTCAGCGAGTCCCTCTACACCGAAATGCACGAGGTGGGCTCGGAGGCCAAGCGCAAGAAGATCGTCAAGCGCCTGAAGATCGTCGAGGCCTTCCGGAAGTCGGCCAACGATCCGGCCTCGATGATCCTGGAGGTGATTCCCGTGCTCTCGCCCGAGCTGCGGCCCCTGGTGCCGCTGGAGGGCGGGCGCTTCGCCACCAGTGACCTGAACGACCTGTACCGGCGGGTGATCCACCGCAACAACCGCCTCAAGCGCCTGATCGACCTGCGCGCGCCCGAGCTGATCGTGCGCAACGAGAAGCGCATGCTGCAGGAGGCGGTAGACGCCCTGTTCGACAACGGGCGGCGGGGCCGGCCCATCATGGGCACCAACAAGCGCCCGCTCAAGTCGCTCTCCGACATGCTGAAGGGCAAGCAGGGCCGCTTCCGCCAGAACTTGCTCGGCAAGCGCGTGGACTACTCGGGCCGCACCGTGATCGTGGTGGGCCCGGAGCTGAAGCTGCACCAGTGCGGCCTGCCCAAGATCATGGCGCTGGAGCTGTTCAAGCCCTTCATCTTCCACCTGCTGATGGAGCGCTACGAGGTGCCCACCATCAAGGTGGCCAAGAAGATGCTGGAGGAGAACCGGCCCGAGGTGTGGGAGGTGCTGGACGAGGTCATCGTGGAACACCCGGTGATGCTCAACCGCGCGCCCACGTTGCACCGCCTGGGCATCCAGGCCTTCGAGCCGGTGCTGATCGAGGGCAAGGCCATTCAGCTGCATCCGCTGGTGTGTACGGCGTTCAACGCGGACTTCGACGGCGACCAGATGGCAGTGCACGTGCCGCTGTCCGTGGAGGCCCAGCTGGAAGCCAAAGTGCTGATGATGTCCACCAACAACATCCTCAGCCCGGCCAACGGCAAGCCCATCATGACGCCCACCCAGGACATGGTGCTGGGTCTGTACTGGATGACGAAGGAGATGCAGGGCGTGCCGGGCGAGAACAAGGCATTCCTCTCGCTGGACGAACTGCAGATGGCTTACGACCACGGCAAGGTGGACCTGCACGCACGCATCCGCATGCGCGTGGCCGGTGAACTGTCCGAAACCACCGCGGGCCGCGTGCTGCTCTACTCACACGTACCCAAGAAGGTGCCGTTCTCCTACGTCAACCGCCTGATGAAGAAGCGGGAGCTGGCCAATCTGGTGGATGCCTCGTACCGGCTGGCGGGCAACGTGGACACGGTGCGCATGCTGGACGACCTGAAGCGCCTGGGCTTCAAGCATGCCACCCAGGCCGGCTTCTCGATCAGCATCGAGGACATGGCCATCCCGGCCAGCAAAGCCGGCATGCTGGACAAGGCGCAGCAGGAGGTGCTGGAGGTGCGTCAGCAGTATGTGGACGGCCTCATCACCGAGGGCGAGCGCTACAACAAGGTCATCGACATCTGGGCGCGCCTGACCGACCAGGTGGCCGACGCCATGCTGGAGAACCTGCGCGACCAAGCCGACGTGTCCCGTGGAAATACCAACTCCATCTTCGTGATGGCGGACTCCGGTGCGCGGGGCAGTACGCAGCAGATGAAGCAGCTCGCCGGCATGCGCGGCCTGATGGCCAAGCCCTCCGGCGAGATCATCGAGACGCCCATCACGGCCAATTTCCGTGAAGGCCTCAGCGTGCTGCAATACTTCATCTCCACCCACGGCGCGCGCAAGGGTCTGGCCGATACGGCCCTCAAGACAGCCAACTCGGGCTACCTGACCCGGCGTCTGGTGGACGTGGCCCAGGACGGCATCATCACGGCCTACGACTGCGGCACCGTGGACGGCATCGAGATGACCGCGCTGGTGGAAGCCGGCGAGATCATCGAGACCCTCGGCGACCGCGTGCTGGGCCGGGTGGCGCTGGAGGACATCGTGGATCCCTTCCGCAACAGCGAGCTCGTCAAGTCCGGCGAGGAGATCGACGAAGACAAGGTGCAGGCCATTGAGGACGCGGGCATCGAGAAGGTGCGCATCCGCTCCGTGCTGACCTGCAACATGGAGTTCGGCGTGTGCGCGCTGTGCTACGGGCGCGATCTGGCGCGCGGCCGCATGGTCTCCATGGGAGAGGCGGTGGGCGTCATCGCCGCGCAGAGCATCGGCGAGCCGGGCACCCAGCTCACCATGCGCACCTTCCACATTGGTGGCGCCGCCAGTCAGCGCTCCGAGACCAGCAAGTGGGAGGCCAAGTTCACCGGCACGCTGGACTACTCCGCCGCCCGCGTGGTGCAGAACCATGAGGGCAACTGGACCATCATGAACCGCAAGGCCGAGGCCCGCATCGTGGACACCAACGGCCGCGACCTGGAGTTCCGGGCACTGCCGGTGGGTGCCGTGATCCTCAAGGTGCAGGGCGAGCCGGTCAAGCGCGGCGAGACCATCGCCGAATGGGATCCCTTCGCCGTGCCGATTCTCTCGGACGTCGCGGGCACGGTGAAGTTCTCCGACATTGTGGAAGGCGTCACGATGCGCGAGCAGCTTGACCGCGAGACCGGCCTGTCGCGCCGCGTCATCCTGGAGCCCAGCGACTCGGAGAGCCGGCCGGAGATTTCCGTCCGCGATTCCCACGGCCGCATCGTGAAATCGCCGGACACCAACCAGCCGGCGCGCTTCTTCCTGCCAGCCAAGGCCGAGCTGATGGTGGAGGAAGGCCAGCAGATCGAGGCCGGCTCCACCCTGGCGCGGATTCCGCGCGAGATGCTGCGCAACCGGGACATCACCGGGGGTCTGCCGCGGGTGGCCGAGCTGTTCGAGGCCCGCATTCCCAAGGAGCCGTCCATCATCTCCGAGATCGACGGCGTGGTGTCCTTCGGCAAGGACGTGAAGCGCAAGCAGAAGGTGGTGGTGACTCCCGAGCACGGCGAACCCAAGGAGTACCTGATCCCGCGGGGCAAGCACATCATCGTGCACGAGGGCGATTACGTGCGGGCCGGCGAGCCCATCGTGGACGGCCCGGCCAACCCGCACGACATCATCACCGTGCTGGGCACCAAGGAACTGCAGAAGTACCTGGTGGACGAGGTGCAGGAGGTCTATCGCCTGCAGGGCGTGGGCATCAACGACAAGCACATCGAAGTCATCGTGCGGCAGATGCTCAAGCAGGTGAAGATCATCGACCCGGGTGGCACGACCTTCCTCATCAACGAGCAGGTCTCGCGCTACCAGTTCGAGCGCGCCAACCAGGAGGCCCTGGAGAAGGCGCTGCCCGCAGCCACGGCCAAGCCCGTGCTGCAGGGCATCACCAAGGCCGCCCTGAGCACCGAGTCCTTCATCTCCGCCGCCTCCTTCCAGGAGACGACCAAGGTGCTCACGGAAGCCGCGATCAACGGCAAGATCGACACCTTCCGGGGCCTCAAGGAGAACGTCATCATGGGCCGGCTGATTCCTACCGGCACAGGCTTCCCGGAGTTCCGGCGCGTCGCCTACGAGGTGCCGGAGGAGTATCTCGAAGACGAGGAAGCTTTGCTGGAACCGGCGACCCTGCCGGAGCCCACGCCCGAGCCGGAAGCGCTACCTGTGGCTGACGGCGACGATTAGTCGCCGTCTTCGCCACAGCGACAGGGGACGACGCGGGCTACGGCCCGACCGTCCCCTGCCGGAAGCACCTGCCCCCCGCACCCGCCGCACCGCCCTGGAGAGACCCCTGCATTCCAGTGCGGGTTCGCACGTCACACACGCAGCACGCACCTCAGCATCACGAACGACGCGCAGGCGCCCGTAGCGGCGTCCACGCGTCACTTCGTCCGGGGCAGTCCGATGGCTGGGAATGTACGACGGGAGGCCGGGGCCAACCCCGGCCGGCGGGACTCAGAACGTCATGCGGAAGCCCACCTGTGAGCCGCCCTTGTTCAGGGCCACCACGGGGCTGAATTGCGGACCGTCTTTCTTGGCCTTCGGCGGCGGGCCGGCATCGCCCACGGCGGGCTTGGGCGCGTCCGGATTGAACACGTTGCGCGTGCCCACCATCACACCCAGCAGGATGCCGCTGACGATGCCCAGACCAATGGAGCGCTGGGTCTGGCGGTTGTTTCCCTCGCTGATCAGCGCGAACCAGCCGCCGATCAGCAGGCCCGTGCCCGCGCCCCAGGCCACGTTGAGCGGCAGGGTGGTGCGCTCCCTGCCCAGCGAGAGCTGCATCCGGCGCGAGGTCTGTGTGGGCACACCGGTGCTGCGGGGCACGAGGCTCTCGTCCACATAGCGGTTGCCCTCGGTGTAGTCCGGCCCGGCACTGGCACCCGCGGCTTGCCCCGGCTCGCCCGGAAGCGTTCCGGTGCCCGTGTCCTCGAAGTACTGGTTGTCATCCTGTACGAACGCGTCCTCCTGATCCAGCGAATCGTCGAAGAACTGCGCCCGCGCGGGCGTGGCCGCGACCACCAGCAGGTGGAGCACCATCAGGGTGGCGAAGAAGATGGGCAGCAGACGGCGGAACGTCGGCATCATGACCTGTCTCGAATGCTCAGGGCTCGGGTGGCTTGGCTTTCCTATCCACAATGCAAATTCCATGCACCCCAGGCGATTGCCGGGATGCACACCGGTCGGGCCAGCCAATACCCCTGGGAAACATGGCCAGCGCCCCCGCCGGGGGATCTCGCTTCCCCTGCATGCGATGCAGCGGACGTGCCCTTTGGTTCAAGGCTAATCCCACCGCCGGGCGCGAGCAAACGCGCGTTGCATTCTCCCGCCCGAGTCCTTATCGTGCTCGCTGCAATCACACCTAGAAGGAGATCGCCCCGCATGCTGCTGGAACGCATACGCATCCTGCTCTTTGGCCTGTGGATGCTGGTGTACATGCTCTACCACGCCAAGACGCGCTTCCGGCTGCAGCGCCTGCGGCGGCTGGGGCGTGGCGCAGAGGCGGAGGCTCTCGTGAACGCCAGGGCCACGGACTGGGGCCGCTGGGTGTTCCGCAATCTGCACTGCCGCCTGGAGGTGGAGGGCGCGGAGCACATACCCCATGACCAAGCCTTCGTGGTGTACTGCAACCACCAGAGCAAGTACGACATCCCCGCGCTGCTGGCCGCGCTGGACATGGGGATCGGCTTTGTCGTCAAGCGCGAGCTGTTCCGGATTCCCGGGCTCACCTACTGGATGCGCCAGATCAACTGCCTGCCGCTGGACCGCAAAGACGTCTCGGGCGGCGCCGAGGCGCTGGCGGGGCTGGCCGCCGATCTGAAGCGCCTCCACAAAGGCTTCATCATCTTCCCGGAAGGCACGCGTACCCGCGATCCCGCCCACACCGTGCAGCCGTTCCGGCGCGGCGCGATCCGCCTGGCCTCCGAGCAGGAGCTGCCCGTGCTGCCCGTCACCATCGATGGCGGCTACCTGCTGGACAGCCACGAGGCAATGGCGGCCACCCGCCACGGCGGACGCCTGATCCGCATCCGCATCGAGCCGCTGCGCCGCGTGCCGGGCAACAGCGCGCCCGTGCGCCGGCAGTTCATGGATGAGCTCTTCGAGACCATCCGTTCCAACCGTGAGGCCATTCGTGTAGAATGGCCAGCAGCATAGGCTGGCAGCGAGGTCATCTTCACCCCTCCCTTCGCTCCGTGGAGCACCGCCGTTTGCGCACCGCACTGCTGCTCGAACCACAGACCCTGCAACGCCGCGCCCTGTATCACAACCTGATCGGCGCCGGCATGGAGCGCGTGCTGGAGGCCGCCACGGCAGCGGAAGCTCTGCAGATCCTCAGCGCAGAACTGGTGACCGTCGTGTTCACCCCCTGGCAGATGCCGGACATGGGCGGCCGGGCGCTGCTGACGGCCCTGCGCAACCGCGGCCGCAATCGCAACCTGCCCGTGGTGCTGCTGGATCGAGGGCTGCCCCGCAACCAGGCGGTGGCGGCTGTGAAGGCCGGCGTCGCCGCGCGCCTGCCCCTGCCCACCGATGCCCACGCCGTAAGCGAACTGCTGGAGCGCCTCGCGGCCGAGGCGACCACACGACCCCCGCAAGCCACCGCGGCCGAGTACCGTGCGCGCAAGGAGCACGGCGACGGCCGCAATGCCGAGCAATGAGCGTCGCTACCGCTGAGGCCCGGGCACTGGCCGCCCAGGTGCAGCCCGACCGGCCCCAGCCCGAGCTGACCGAACGCATCGCCGCCTGCCGCTGCGGCGAGGGTGTGCGCGCAGGGCTCTACCTACTGAACGGGGACTGGGAGCGCGCCCACGCGGTGGCGCAGTCCATGGGCGGGCCCCTGGGTGCCCACTGGCACGCGCTGGTGCATCGGCACGAGCCGGACTACGCCAACGCCAAGTACTGGCTGCGCCGCGCGGGCCAGAGCCCCATCCACGCCAGCCTGGCCGAGGCCGCCCGTGCCGCCGGCAAGGATGCACTTGTGGCGCCCGGCGGCACCTGGGATGCCCTGCGCTTCACGGACTGCTATGCCGACCCCGCGCAGTCGGGCTGGACCCGCCCTCTGGATGCGCTGGAGCTGCGCGCCCTGTTGGAGCACTGCCTGGCCGCAGGGTTGTGAGACAGCCTGCGGCGAAATCCGCCCCCGCTTGGCCCATTGCGCGGATTCCGCTAAGCTGTTTGCTTGTCGAACGCCGCGGAAAGGCCGCGGCGGGCGACTACACACCCGAAAACGCGACAGCGGTGCCGCGGCAGCCATGAACGCACACGCCTCTGAAAGCGGCCTGACGGAGATCGTGCTGGCACGTCCGCGCGGCTTTTGCGCCGGCGTGGAGCGCGCGATCGCCATCGTGGAGCGCGCGCTGGAGCGGTTCGGGCCGCCCGTGTACGTCAAGCACGCCATCGTGCACAACCGGCACGTGGTGGAGCGCCTGCAGGCCATGGGCGCAGTGTTCGTGGAAGAGTTGAGCGACGTGCCCGCCGGGGCGCGAACCATTTTCTCCGCCCACGGTGTAGCGCCGCAGGTGCACCGCGACGCCGAAGCGCGGGGACTGGATGTGCTGGACGCAACCTGCCCGCTGGTGACCAAGGTGCACGTGGAGGCGCGGCGCTTCGCCAAGGCCGGGCGCACGATCTTCCTGATCGGTCATGCCGACCATGTGGAGGTGATCGGCACCCGCGGCGAGGCCCCGGAGCACATCGTCGTGGTGGGCACCGCGGCTGAGGCGGAGCGCGTGACCGTGCCCGATCCCGAGGCAGTGGCCTATCTCACGCAGACCACGCTCTCGCTGGATGACACGCGCGAGATCCTGGCTGTGCTCAGGCGCCGCTTCCCCGCGCTGGCCGGGCCGGGCAAGGACGATATCTGCTACGCCACCCAGAACCGCCAGAACGCTGTGCAGGCCCTCGTACAGGCTACGGACGCCATCCTGGTGGTGGGCTCGCCGAACAGCTCCAACTCCAACCGCTTGGTGGAAGTGGCCCGCGCGCGGGGCTGCCCGGCCCATCTGGTGGGCTCCCACCAGGAGCTGCAGCCGGACTGGCTGGTGGGCATCCGCCGCCTGGGCATCACGGCCGGGGCCTCGGCTCCGGAGGACGTGGTGCAGGCGCTGGTGCAACACTTGGCTCGGGCCCATGGGGCCAGCGTGCGCGAGCTGGAAGTGATTGAGGAAACCGTGGCCTTCCCCCTGCCGGCCGTGCTGGCGGGTTGACCACCGGGCGCGTGTCGCGGCCGTGCAACGAGGGAAGCGCCCAGCAACCGGGAGACAGATGGCATCCGTCAAGCTGGCCTACCAGGCCAAAGGCCCCGAGCGCACCGCGCTGGGCGTCCTCGTCCTGTTCTGCAGCGAAAAGCGCACCGCTCCGCCGCAGGGCCTGCCCGCCCCCCTGGCGCGCGCCCTGCGCCAAGTTACCACGCTGGGGGAGTTCACCGGCAAGACGGGGCAATCGCAGGTGCTCTTCACCGGCGATGCCCAGGTGCCACGCCTGCTGGTGCTGGGACTGGGGCCGGAGGACAAGCTGGAACGCGAGGGCCTGCGCCGGGCCGCGGGCAAGGCGGCCCAGGCGCTGCGCAAGCTGAACGTGGAGCGCGCCGGCCTGTGGGTGCCGGAGCACAGCGGCGCCCTGGCCCCGGCGGAGCTGGGCGAGGTGCTGGCCGAAGGCACGCTGCTGGGCGCCTATACCTTTGAGCCGTACAAGCACAAGGAGGAGGACAAGGACGCGCCCAAGGCGGAGCTGAAGGCCGTCACGCTCTACGACCCCGCCCGCGCGACCAGCGCGGCCTCCGTGGAGCGCGGCGTGCTGCGCGGCGAGGCGGTGTGCCTGGCGCGCGATCTGGGCAACCAGCCCGCCAACGCCATGACGCCCACCCAGCTCGCTGCCGAGGCCCGCGCCGTGGCCCGGCGCCACAAGCTGAAGGTGACCGTGCTGGAGCAGGCGGAGCTGGAGAAGCTGGGCCTGGGCATGTTCATGGGCGTGGCCAAGGGATCGCGCCAGCCGCCCAAGCTGATCCTGCTGGAGTACCGCCCGGCCCGCAAGGCCACGCAGACCCTGGCCTTCGTGGGCAAGGGCATCACGTTCGATTCCGGCGGCATCTCGCTCAAGCCCGGCGCGGCGATGGACGAGATGAAGTTCGACATGTGCGGGGCGGCGGCCGTGCTGGGCGCCATGGACGGCATCGGGAAGCTCAAGCCAAACGTGAATGTGGTGGGCATCGTCCCGACTTGCGAAAACCTGCCGGACGGCCAGGCCGTCAAGCCCGGTGACATCCTGAAGTCCTACGCGGGCAAACACGTGGAGGTGCTCAATACGGACGCCGAGGGCCGCCTGATCCTGGGCGATGCCCTGGCCTACGGCATCGAGCGCTTCAAGCCGGATGCCGTGGTGGATCTGGCCACGCTGACGGGCGCCTGCGTGATCGCCCTGGGCCACTACGCCACCGGCGCCGTGACCAACGACGATGCGCTGCTGGAGCGCCTGCAGCAGACCGGCAGGGCCTGCGGAGACATCGTGTGGCCCCTGCCCAACTTCCCGGAGTATGGCGAGGCCCTCAAGGGCAAGTACGCCGACCTGCAGAACATCGGCCCCCGCGAGGGCGGTGCCATCACCGGCGGCCTGTTCCTCAAGAACTTCGTGGGTGAGGTGCCCTGGGTACACCTGGACATCGCCGGCACCGCCTGGGGCGTCAAGAGCGTGGGACACGTGCCCAACGACGGCGCCACGGGCGTGGGCGTGTGCCTGCTGATGGACCTGGCCACCCACTGGACCGCCCTGGATGGCAAGGCCGCCCCGGGCAAAGCCACCCGCCCCACGGCTCGCCAAGGTGCCACCAAGCCCCGGACGGGCAGGCGCGCGGCCAAACGAGAATAACCCAGCGGAGGTGGGGCGTGGCCAAGACCATCCTGGTAGTGGATGACAACCGGGACTTTCTGCGCCTGATGGAGCTGCTTCTGACCAAGGCAGGCTACGAGGTGCTGCTGGCCGAGAGCGCCGTCAAAGCCTCGGAAGTGCTGGAGCACCGCATGCCCGATGCGATCCTGCTGGACATCATGATGCCCGTGCGCAATGGCCTGGAGTTCCTGGAAAACCTGCGCTGGGAGCCACGCTTCGGCGACGTGCCCGTGATCGTGCTCACGGCCATGACGCTCAGCGCCGAGGAGCGCGAGTTTGTCGAGACCTTTGCCACGGCCTGCCTGGACAAGGCCCAGGCCGCGCAGGTGGTGGACACTCTGCGCGAACTGCTGCCCGAGCCCTGAGCGCCCCGCACCCGCGCAATCCAGATCCCCCTCGCCTGCCTGGCGCCACCTGCTCGTCCCTGCCCATGGCCCCCGCTCCCCTGCTCTGCGTGTGCATGAAGCCCGTGTGGCGCACGGACGTGCCTCTGCGGCTGGACGCCGGCGGACACGGTCCCCGCGCGGGCGAGGCGCTGAGCGCCACTAACGCGGCCGATCTCTCCGCCCTGCAACTGGCCCTGAGCCTGCGTGAGGCCGAGCCGTCGCTGCGTGTGCTGGCGTTGAGCGTTGGGCCGCCCGCAGCCGAGGCTGTGCTGCGCGAGGCACTGGCGACCGGCGCGGACGAGGCGTTGCGCGTCTGGGGCACCCACTGGCCGCCCGCTGGCGACGCCGTGGACGGCACGGGCAACCTCACGCGGGCCCATGCCACCGCCGCGGCGGAGGCGCTGGCCGAGCGGGCGCCCCTGCTCATCCTCGCGGGCGAGCGCAGCGCGGACACGGGTCACGAGTGCTTTGGGGCGTTCCTGGCCGCCGCGCTGGGTGCGGCCTTCGCCCACCGCATCACGGAAGCCCGGCGCGAGGGCACCGGCTGGCAGGTGGCCGTGCGGCTGGAGCGCGGCTACGGCCAGCCATTGGAGCTACCGGCACCCGCCGTGGTGACCGTGTCCGCGCAACTGCCGCGCCCGGGCTACGCGGCGCTGCCGGCGTGGCTGACCAGCCGCCGCGCGTCGATACCCGTGCAAGCGGCGGCAGGGCCCCTGCCTGAGCCGGCACCCACCACCCTGCGCGTGCCCGTGCCCCGCGTGAAGCAGCACCCCACGCAGGGCCGGGGTCTGGACGCCGAGGCGCGCATCCACGGCATGGTGGCCCTGGAGGCCCAGGGCGGGGGCACCGTGCTGGCCAACCAGCCGCCCGAGGCGCAGGCCGACGCCATCCTTGCACTGCTGCGCGAGCGCGGCTATCTGTAAGCCACGCCCCAAGGGGGCCTCGGAGCAGACCTCCTGCCGCGCCAAAGGGAGCTGACCGCCTTGGCGGCAATACGGACGGCTCCGGCTGCACCCTTCGGCGCCATACGGTGCGAGGGGCTGCACATCGCTACTACGCACGTCGCACCACCGGAGTACCGATGGAAGCCTCCGCCTCCACCGCCGCACCGGCACCCCCGCCCGGGTCCAAGGCGGCCCGTGTGCTGGAGGTGCTGCGCACCTCCCTGCTGCTGGGCCTGACCTCCTTCGGTGGCCCCGTGGCGCACCTGGGCTACTACCGCGAGACGTACGTCGTGCGGCGGCGCTGGCTGGACGAGGGCGCCTTCGCAGATCTGGTGGCGCTGTGCCAGTTCCTGCCCGGCCCGGCGAGCACGCAGGTGCACATGGGCATCGGCATCGCCCGCGCAGGCCTGTGGGGCGGACTGGCGGCTTGGCTGGGCTTCGCGCTTCCCTCCGCCGCACTCATGATTGCCTTCGCGTTCGGTGTCGCAGAGTTGGCGGGAGCCGTGCCGCACGGGCTGCTGCAGGGCCTCAAGATCGTGGCGGTGGCCGTGGTGGCCCAGGCCGTGTGGGGCATGGCGCGCAACCTGGCGCCCGATCGCCCGCGCGGCACGCTGGCCCTGTTGGCCGCCGGGGCCGTCTCGCTGTGGCCGGGCGTGCTGGCACAGACGGGCGCCATCGTGGCGGGCGGCCTGCTGGGCTGGGCCCTCCTGCGCACGGACGCGCTGCCCAATATCTCCCACACGCCCTGGGCGGGCCTCAGTCGGCGGCTGGGGGCCGCACTGCTGGTGCTGTTCGCGTTGGGCCTGGCGCTGCTGCCGCTGGTGGAGCTGGCTTGGCCCAGCACCACGGTAGCCCTGGCCAGCCGCTTCTATCGCGTGGGATCGCTGGTGTTCGGCGGGGGCCACGTGGTGCTGCCGCTGCTGCAGGAGGTCGTCGTACCGCCGGGTTGGGTGAGCCGCGATACCTTCCTGGCCGGCTACGGCGCTGCACAGGCCCTGCCGGGTCCGCTGTTCACCTTCTCCGCATACCTGGGGGCCGCGCTGCAGACCCCGGGCGCCGCCCCGCCGGGCTTCTGGGACAGCACCCTGCTGGGCGTGGTGGCCCTGGTGGCAATCTTCGCGCCGTCCTTCCTGCTGGTATACGGCGCGCTGCCCTTCTGGGATGCGGTGCGGCAGTGGCGCGGGGCCCAGGCGGCCCTGCGGGGGGTCAATGCCGTGGTGGTGGGACTGCTGGCCGCCGCGCTGTACGATCCGGTGTGGACCGCCGGCGTGCGCTCGCCGCGCGAGTTCGCGTTGGCGCTGGCCGCCTTCGCGCTGCTGGCGCTGTGGCGCATGCCGCCCTGGCTGGTGGTGCTGCTCAGCGCCGGGGCCGGGGCCCTGGTGCTGTGAGGGCACAACTGAAGCGCCGCCCCTACGTTGGGGGAGCGGCGCGGCGACCCTGGCCTGGGTTTTGTTTAGAAATGGGTCTTCAAGCGGCTTGACCGTTTGACGACCACGAGAAATCTATGGTGGGGGCAAGGGCACCCACGCCCCCGCCATGAATCCGGACCAAGGTTCGCGCGGCCTCGCCCGTAGGCAGAGTCCAGGGAGCGAGGCTCCCTGGTGGAGGTAAGGGGGCAAGGCCACCATGGCCGAACTGCTTTTCAACACACCGCCTACGACTTCGCGTTGTTGGAGTGCCGGTTGTCCACCAGTGACTGCACCACGGTGGGATCGGCCAGGGTGGTGGTGTCGCCCACGTGCTCCACGTCGTTGGCGGCGATCTTGCGCAGGATGCGGCGCATGATCTTGCCGCTGCGGGTCTTGGGCAGTGCGGGGGCCCACTGGATCACGTCCGGCGTGGCGATGGGGCTGATCTCATGGCGCACGTGCTTGATCAGCTCCTGGCGCAGCTCCTCGCTCTCCTGCTGCCCCACCTTGAGCGTCACGTAGGCGTAGATGCCCTGACCCTTGATGTCGTGGGGCATGCCCACCACGGCGGCCTCCGCCACGGCCGGGTGCGAGACCAGCGCGGATTCCACCTCCGCGGTGCCCAGGCGGTGCCCCGACACATTGATGACGTCGTCCACGCGACCCAGCAGCCAGTAGTAGCCGTCCTGGTCGCGCCGGGCGCCATCGCCGGAGAAGTAGTAGCCGGGGAACTGCACGAAGTACGTGTTCTTGAAGCGGGCGTCGTCCCCATAGACCCGCCGCATGAGGCCCGGCCAGGGGAACTCGATGCACAGGTTGCCCTCGCCTTCGCCCTCGATGCGCTTGCCTTCGTGATCCACCAGCACGGGCCGGATGCCCAGGAAGGGCCGCGTGGCCGAGCCGGGCTTGAGCGGCGTGCAGCCGGGCAGCGGCGTGATGAGGATGCCGCCCGTCTCCGTTTGCCACCACGTATCCACGACGGGAAGGCGGCTCTTGCCCACCACGCGGTAGTACCACATCCACGCTTCCGGGTTGATGGGCTCGCCCACGGTGCCCAGCAGGCGCAGCGTATCCAGCTTGCGCTTGGTGACCGGGGCGTCGCCCTCGCGCATGAGGGCGCGGATGGCCGTGGGGGCGGTGTAGAAGATGTTCACCTTGTGCTTGTCGCACACGTCCCAGAAGCGTCCGGCGTCCGGATAGTTGGGCACGCCCTCGAACATCACGCTGATGGCACCGTTGGCCAGCGGGCCGTACAGGATGTAGCTGTGGCCCGTGATCCAGCCGATGTCCGCCGTACACCAGTACACGTCGCCCTTCTGGTAGTCGAACACGTGCTGGTGGGAGAGCGCGGTGTAGACCATGTACCCGCCGGTGGTGTGCAGCACGCCCTTGGGCTTGCCGGTGGAGCCGGAGGTGTACAGGATGAACAGCGGATCCTCCGCATCCATGGGCTCGGCCGGACAATCGTCTGAAATGTCCGCCGCCGCCATCTCCTCGTGCCACCACACGTCCCGGCCAGCCTTCATGGCCACGTCGCCGCCGGTGCGCTTGACCACCATGCAGGTGCGGATGACCGGCGCCTTGTTCATGGCATCGTCCGCGATGGCCTTGAGCGGAATCTTGCGGTTGCCGCGCACGCCCTCATCCGCCGTGATCATGAAGTCGCTCTCCGCATCGTGGATGCGGTCCGCGATGGAATCGGCGCTGAAACCGCCGAAGATCACCGAGTGGATGGCCCCGATGCGGGCGCAGGCCAGCATGGCCACCGGCAGCTCGATCACCATCGGCAGGTAGACCGTGACCCGGTCGCCCTTCTTCACGCCGTGCTTCTTCAGCACGTTGGCGAAGCGGCACACTTCCTTGTGCAGTTGGGCGTAGGTGTACGTCCTGCTCTGGTTGGGGTCGTCGCCCTCCCAGATCAGCGCGGGCTGATCGCGCAGCGGGCCGTCCAGGTGCCGGTCCAGGCAGTTGTACGAGGCGTTCAGCTTGCCGCCGAGGAACCAGGCGTGCTTGCCTTCTTTGAAGTCGTGCTCCAGCACCTTGTCCCACTTCTTGAACCAGGTGATGCGCTCCGCCATGCGGCCCCAGAACCCCTCGGGGTCTTCCACGGACTCCTTGTACAGCTTCTGGTAGGTCGCCTCGTCCATCGTGCCGGGACGAGGAAAATCTGCAGGCACCGGGATGACTTGTTCGCTCATGGTTCCCCCGTGGGCGATCGAAATAGGCGGGTGGGCCCCCAGACAGCTACGGACCTCCCTCTGCCGGCCGCGGCTGCGTTGCCACCGTTCGGAACGCCGGCGCCGCTCCAGGCGCGTCGCCGACACGCTATCCTGCGATAATGGGCGTTAGCCTACTCAAAGCACCGGGGATTTTCAAACCGCCGCCCGGTGCGCGCCCGACCCAAGGGGGTCGCGGGACGTGCCGCAGTCGGATGCCCGGGGTGACCTGCGTCAAGCACCCCTTGGCGGCTCGTTGTAGAATCTGGGACTATCGTTTGTGGCGATGAGAACAATCTCATTCGCGATCAGACTGGATCAGCCCCTGTCTTGGCCACGTCACCCGTGGATATCGCCATGTGGTATGCGGAACCCCTTCGCGGCACGCTGGAGCCGCTGGCTCATGTGCGCAAGCTGTCCCGCAACGAGTACCTGTTTCGGCAAGGTGAGGTCGTTTCCACCATATACGAGGTGCTGGCGGGACGATTGCGGATGGAACGGCGCACCCTTGATGATCACTTGGTCGTTCTGTACACGGCACGAGAGGGTGAGCTCTTCGCCGAATCCAGCCTGTTTGCCGATATCTACCATTGCGATGCCGTGGCGGCCTCGCAGGCCCGGGTGCGGGCGTATCCGAAGCAGCAATTCCTGACCGCGCTGCGGGCAACGCCCTCGGGCTGGGAATACGTGACCTCCCGGTTGGCCCACCAGCTTCAACGGCTCCGCACGCAGATGGAGCTGCGCAACATCCGGTCGGCGCGCGAGCGGGTGCTCCAATTCTTGCGACTCAATGCGGACGCAACAGAGCGGATCGTCCGCATCGAGGGCGATCTGCAGGACCTGGCCGCGGAGCTGGGGCTGAGCCGCGAGGCCCTGTATCGCACCTTGGCCAGGCTCGAAGGCGAGGGCGCGATCGTCCGCAACAGGAACACCATCGTGCTCGAGAAGTCGCAGTCCATATGATCGCAATCATACGGTTCTGCGCGAGTGCAGCGGTATGCTTGGGTTCTGGATCATGACTGAACGGAACCCGGGCAACGCGCCCCGTAGGATTCCCGTCTTATGGGCGAAAGCCGCACGCGAGGCACGCAACATGGAAGTGCTGCGGTACGCAGTCAGCGAGCTCCTGTTTCGACGCGGCCGGTCGCTGGTGACGATGATCAGTATCGCCCTGGCGGTGCTGGCGGTGGTCGTCATGACGGCCCTCGCCACCTCATACGCGCGCGCCATCCTGGTGCCGGTGCAGACGGTGGGGGCGGACGTGATCGTCCAGGTGCAGGGTGACATCCCTCCCAAGCTCGAAGGCCTGGTGTTCCCCCATCCCAACGCCCTGGTGCCCGCGGCCACCGTCGCGCGCATCCGGCACATTCCCGGCGTGATCTCGCTGACCCGGGCTGTCTACCTTTGGGACCTGGAGCCGGATCGCTACGAGTCGGTGCTGGGTATCGATGACAATGACGTGGGCCTGAAACGGCTCGGTGGCCTGCTCACCACCGGCAAGGCGATCCATGGTGACGACCGCGCCGTTCTGGCCGACAGCGACTTTGCGACCAAGAACCATATCCGCGTGGGAGACCTGCTGTCCGTAGGCGGGGAACGGTTCCCCGTCGCCGGGATCGTGGACGCGGCACTCACGGGCAAGGTCGTGCGGGCCGATGTGTACCTGCCACTCGTGGTGGCGCAGCGTCTGGCTGCGTCGGCGCCGGAGGTACGCGCGTTGTATCCGTTCAACGCGGACGACTGCAACCTGGTGCTGGTGAAGGCCGACCGGGAGCAGTTGGAAGGGGTCGTCGCGAAGGTCAAGGCGCTGCTCGGAAAAAAAGGCGTGGTGTCCAGCGAGCTCTCGTTCCGTCAGGCGCTGAGCGGGGTCATGTTCCTCTCCAGGCGGATGGGGCTGATCATCGCCCTGGTGATCAGCGTCTTTGCGACCGCGTTCGTGCTGCGGGCGACGGCCTCGGCGGTCACGGAACGGCGACGGGAGATCGCCGTGCTCCAGGCCATCGGCTGGCCATGGCGCCATATCCGCCGGCAGGTGTTGGTGGAGAACTTGGTGCTGGCCGTGTTGGGCGCGGGGGTGGGAATCGGGGTGGCTCTGGCCGTCGCGATCGCCCTGGGTCACATCTCGATCACCATCGACCTGCCGTGGGACTTGAGCTCCACACCGCACTTCATACCCTCTGCGGCCATCAACCGCACACAGACCATCACGGCCGCTGTGCGCCTCTCGTGGTCCATAGCGGCGGCTGCGGCGTTGGGAGGCGTGCTGATCGGCTGGCTGACGGCATTCGCTGCCCTGGCCCTGCCACGGCCAGCGCCTTGGACATCCCTGCGAAGCGAGTGAACGAGAACCACCATGACTGACCTGGCCATCCACGTGGAAGCGGTGAAGAAACGCTACGGCGCTCTCGAAGTGCTGCGCGGCGTCTCCCTCGCCATCCCGAAGGGAGAGTTTACGGCGATCATCGGCAAGTCGGGCTCGGGAAAGAGCACACTGCTGGGCGTCATTGCGGGCCTGGAACGTCCGGACGAGGGGCAGGTGCACATCATGGGACAGGACGTCGCTGGCGTCGCGGATCGCCAAGCCGCTGCCTTGCGGCGGCATTCCATCGGGATCGTGTTCCAGGCGTTCAACCTGATTCCATCGCTGACCGCCCTGGACAATGTGCTGCTGCCGGCCTTCTTCGAGGCAACGCCAGAGTCGGAGCGGCGCGTGCGGGCGACCGGGCTGTTGGAACGTGTCGGGCTTGGCAACCGGATGGATCACCGGCCAAGCGCACTGAGTGGCGGCGAGCAACAGCGCGTTGCCATCGCGCGGGCGCTGATGAACAACCCGGCCGTCCTGCTCGCTGACGAGCCCACGGGCAATCTCGACCAGGAGACGGGCGCCGCCGTACTGGACCTCATCATCGGTCTGGGCCGCATGGAGGGCACAACGCTGTTGATGGTCACGCACGACCCGGATGTGGCGGCCAAAGCCAGCCGGGTCATCGAAATGAAGGATGGAAGGATCACCAATGCTGACACGTAGATCGTTCCTGGCCGCGCTGGCGGCTGCCACCACGGCCGCGCTGGCCGGGAGCCCTCCCATCGCCCTGGCGGCACCGCCTACGGTGGAGATCATCGCGCTTCCCCACTGGCCGGTGCGCAATGCCCTCAAGCCGGTGCGGAGCTACCTGGCCGCGCTGCACGGCCGCGTCCGGATCATCGAGCTGGACGCCGAAAGCCCCAAGGGCGAACGGCGGCTCAGCGCCCTGGGGCTGAAAGGGCACATTCCGATCCTGCTGGTGATCAACGGGAACTACCAGTTCAAGCGCGCGGACGGGAGCCCCGTGACGCTGAAGGATTTTCCCGCCAAGACCGTGGATCCCACGGGGGTCAACGGCACCTGGACGGTGGACGATTTCAAGGCCCTGGTCGACGCGCGGCTGGGCAAGCCTGGACAGTAACCGTGATGCTCGAACGCATTCATCTGCGATTCATCCGCGGCGAAATCGCGTGCCATGGAAAGCGGAGCACCCTGTTCATCGGCGGCATTGCCACCGCGGTGCTGGTGGTGATCACGCTCGATGTGCTGGGCCGCGCCTTTGTCGGGCTGGCGACAGTGCCCTTCCGCAACCTCGGCGCCGACCTGATCGTCCAGAGGAGCGCAACCCGGAACGCAGTGCCCAAGGCCATGGGCATCATGCTGCCCTACTCGGCCGAGACGATCACGGCCACCGAGTATCGCAGGCTGGCATCGGAACCGGGCGTGACCCAGGCCGCTGGCTTCGTGCTGCTGTGGAACTTCGGGAAGGGCCGATTCTTTTCCATCAGCGGCATTCCGTTGGGGCCGCAAGCCGCGCCGCTCGGACCGGGGAGGGTGCGCGACTGGCTCATCCAGGGCAGCCTTCCCGAGCCCGGTGCCCGGGAGGTGCTGGTCGAGCGGCACTATGGTGCCTTCTATCGGCTCAAGCCGGGCACGACCGTAGAGATCGGCGGCGAATCGTTCACAGTGACGGGCGTCGTGGACATCCAGCAAGGCAGCCAGATCGTCGCCAGCAACTTCTACATGGACATCAACCAGGCCAGGACACTCGGGCATTTGCCGCCGGACCTCGTCAATCAGGTGTTCCTCAAACTGGCCGACATGGGCCAGACAGGCACGGTGAAGAGCCGCATTGCCTCGTGGATGCCCCGCGTGTCGGTGACTTCGCCCGGCACGATGCTGGCGCTTTTCGGCGGCGTGTCGGAAACCATCGGCCGCTTCCGGTCGGTCGCCGTCGCGGCCAGCGCTGCAGCCGCTGCGATACTGGGGGCCACGCTCGTCTATGGGATTCTCATCGAGCGCCGCCGCGATTTGGCCGTCCTGCGCGTAATCGGCTGGACGCGCGCCCAGGTGCGCCGGCAGATCGCCGCGGAGATGGGCTTCCAGGGCCTGCTGGGAGCCTTGATCGCCCTGGGTCTCGTCAGCCTGGGCGCCGTGCTGCTGGCGCATGTCGCCATCGCAGTGCCCGCCAGCCTTCCCGGCACCAATCCCGCGACCTTTGCCGCCGGCGGCTTCCAGCTGGCGGCCGCATCCGTGGCGCTGCCCATCTCGCTCACGTTGTGGGACTGGCTGGCTCCCCCGGTGGCGGCGGTGCTCGTCGCGGCGTTGTGCGGCTGGTGGATGTCCTCCAATCTGCAGGGACACAAACTGTGGCCTGCCCTCAAGGTGGGCTAAGCGCTAGCGGGGTGTCGCTTGCGCCGGTGAAGCCGCCTCGCCTGCGCCCCTGACCCAAGCACGAGTTCCTCGCCGCGCTGCGGGCCTCGCCGTCGGGCTGGGAGCATCTGACCGAGCGCCTGGCCCACCAGCTTCAACACCTGCGCACGCAGATGGAGACGCGCAACATCCGCTCCGCGCGCGAGCGCGCGCTGCAATACCTGCGGCTGCAGTCGGACGGGCCGGACGGCCCGGGTGGTGGGCAAGGTGCAACGCCTGGGGTATCCTTAAAGCGGGCCGCAAGTCTCTGTCGGTGAGGACGCCCATGTCCGCCCGTGACGGGTCTATGGGGCTCGATGACCTAGTTACATTTTCCGACGGTAGGACAGGGTACACTGGAGGCGGATGGCAACTCGGCCGGGCGGGATTTTTCCGCGGGCCGGCACTCCTTCACGGTGTGGTGAGCCATGAGTCTCGTTCGGGCGGAATCCCTCAGCAAGATTTACGACGCGGGCGGTGTCGCGGTGCAGGCGATTCGCGACATCAGCTTCACCATAGAGCCAAGCGCGCTGGTGGCGTTCGTGGGCCCCTCCGGCAGCGGCAAGACCACGCTGCTGAACATGGTGGGCACCCTGGACCCGCCCAGTGGCGGCAAGTTGTGGGTGGTGGATACGGACGTATCCACCCTGAGCCGGCGTCACGCGGCGGAGTTCCGCGGCGAGCACCTGGGCTTCGTGTTCCAGGACTTCAACCTGATCCCGGTGCTCAGCGCAGCGGAGAACGTGGAGTACCCGCTGTTGATGGTGCAGAACCGCCCGGCGGCCGAGCGGCGCCAGCGCGTGCAGGACATCCTGGAGGCGGTGGGCATCACGGAGCTGGCGGACAAGCGCCCGGATCAGCTCTCCGGCGGTCAGAAGCAGCGCGTGGCCGTGGCGCGGGCACTGGTGACGAATCCCAAGTTGGTGCTGGCGGACGAGCCGACGGCGAACCTGGACTCCGCCACCGCGCACCGCGTGATCGACCTGATGCGCGCCATGCGGGATCAGTTCGGCACGACGTTCATCTTCTCCACGCACGATCCGCGCGTGATGGCAGAGGCCGAGCTCACCTTCACCCTCACCGATGGCGCGCTGACGCAGGAAACCTCGCAAGCGGGGGCTCACCATGGCTAACGTCTTCCGCATTGCCGCGCGCAACCTATGGCGCTACCAGCGACGCACGGTGCTGACGACCCTGCTGATCGCGCTGGGCATCCTGGCCGTGCTGCTGTTCGTGGGCGTGGCCGGCTCCTTCAAGCACCTCATGGTGGGGCAGATCACAGACTCCATGCTGGGTCAGCTCCAGGTGCACCGCAAGGGCTACGTGGCCAGCATCGACAACCTGCCGCTGAACCTGAACATGACGGCGGCGCAGGTGCAGCGCCTGGATGCGGTGCTCAAGGCCACGCCTCAGGTGCAGGCCTGGTCGCCGCGCATCAAGTTCGGCGCCCTGTTCTCCAACTTCACCGAGACCACGAACATCCGCCTGGTCGGCGTGGACTCGGAAGCGGAGGCCCGCACCGTGCCCCTGCTACGTGGGCGGCTGCTGGAAGGGCCCAAGGAAGGCCCGCTGCTGGCCCCGGGGCAGCTGCTGGTGCCGGAGCTGCTGGCGCGCGGCATGAAGGTGAAGGTGGGCGATACGGTGGTGCTGGTGGCCACCAACCAGGAGGGCTCGGTGAACGGCCAGACGTTCGTCGTGGGCGGCATCGTGGAGAGTGCCGTGGGTCCCGGCGGTCGCGATGGCTATATCACCCTACAGGACGCACGCACCCTCCTGCGCCTGCCGCAGCCGGAGGTGAGCGAGGTGGCGATCCGCCTGCGCTCGCTGGACGACATGCGCCCGGCATACGCCAGCCTGAGCGTGGCGCTGGGCAAGCTGGTGAACGCACAGGGCCAGCCCATCTTCGAGGTGCACACCTGGGAGGCGCTCTCGCCGTTCGTGAACATCGCCCGCATGATCGATCTGCTGAACGTTTTCATCCAGGTCATGCTCATCGGCATCGTGCTCATCAGCATCATGAACGTGATGATGATGGCCGTGTTCGAGCGCGTGCGTGAGATCGGCACCATGGCCGCCATCGGCACGCAGCCCGTGCGCATCCTGTGGCTGTTCGTAACGGAGGGCCTGCTGCTGGGCCTGCTGGGCACGGCGGTGGGCACGGTCATCAGCCTGGCGGCTCTGTGGGGGCTGAACCTGGCCAAGCTCACGTTCGCCTTCGGCATGCAAGACAAGCTGGTGCTCGCGCCCACCATCGCCGCCGGCGACGTGCTGTTCATCAGCGCGCTGGCCGTGGCGGCGGCCGTGCTGGCCAGCCTGCAGCCGGCGCTGCGGGCCTCGCGCATGGACCCCATCAAGGCCCTGCACCACGTCTGAGCCGGCGCTCACCCCAGTGGGCCCGGCCTTCCCCGATCCAGAGGCAAGGCACGCCATGTCTCACCAGACGACCGCTTTTCGCTTGGCACCTCCGCGCGCAGCGCTGCTGGGGCTGAATCTGCTGCTGGCCCTGCTGGCGCTGGCACTGCTGCCCGGGCGCAGCTTCGGCGCGCTGCCGGATGGCCAGACCCTGCTGCGCGAGGTGGACCGCAACCTGCAGCCGGAATCCTTCGAGATGTACCGCAAGCTCGTCAACATCGAGCCGGACGGATCGCGCAAGGAGTTCGTGCTGTACTCGGTGAAGAAGGGCCAGGACAAGGTGCTGGCGCTGTTCCTGGCCCCGGCCAGCGAGAAGGGGCGCAGCACCCTGCGGCTGGGCGACAACATGTGGCTCTACATCCCAGCCGTCGCCAAGCCCATCCGCATCACCAGCCTGCAATCGGTGGTGGGCGGTGTGTTCAACAACGCGGACATCCTGCGGCTGGACTTCTCCGTGGAATACAACGCGGAGGCGGTGCAGCAGGACGGCAAGGCCTACGTGCTGTCGCTGAAGGCCAAGACAGGCGCCGTGGCCTACGACCGCCTGAAGATGTGGGTGGACCCCAAGCTGAAGGTGCCCACCCGCATCGAGGCCTACGCGGCCAGCGGCCTGCTCATCAAGACCCTGTACTATAAGGATGTGAAGGACCTGGGCGACGGCGTGCTGCGTCCCTCCGTGGTGGAAACGGACAGCCCGCTCTACAAAGGCTACAAGTCCTTGCTGATCTGGGCCAAGGTAAAGCCTCGCAAGCTCACCGACGAGGTCTTCACGCTGAGTTACATGGCCCGGGCGGATGAGCTCCGGTAATGCGCCCATGGCCACGCCGCGCACCACCGGGGCATTCCCGAGACCCGCTGGCTGGCTGATCCGCGTCCCGGAGGGTCGCGCGCTGCGGGCACTGGGTTTGGGGCTGGCGGCGCTGCTGCTGGCCGCGGCACCAATCCAGGCGCAGTCCCCCGACACGTCGTTCGACGTCTCCGAGTTCGAGAAGTCGCCGTTCCGGCTGGGCGGCTTCGCCGAGCTGGACGCGTGGCGCCTGACGATGAATCCGGACGGCGCGCTGTATCACCTCACGATCCCCGAGACCGAGCAGCCCGCCGTGCTGCACAACTACGGCGCCAAGCTGCAGCTCGAAGGCGGCTACGCCGGCTCCTGGCTCTCCTTCAACTTCCGCGTTCAGGGCGCGGGCACACGCGACGAGTTGGGCAGCGAAAGCGACCTCGTGACGCAGGAGGCCTACCTGGCCGCCAAGCCCAGCGCCACCTCCACGGTGGAGCTGGGCAAGCGCGTGACCAAGTGGGGCAAGGGCTACGCGTGGAATCCGGTGGCCTTCGTGGACCGCCCCAAGGACCCCAACGACCCCGACCTTTCGCAGGAAGGCTTCGTGATGGCTCGCGCGGAGGTCATCCGCAGCTTCGCGGGCGACCTGCGCAACGCCGCCTTCACGCTGGTGCTGCTGCCCGTGAGCGAGCGCCTGAACACGGACTTCGGCGCGGAGAAATCGGTCAATGTGGCAGGCAAGCTCACCCTGCTGGCCTGGGATACGGACGTGGACCTGGTCGCCCTGGGCGGCGGCACGCGCACCTCACGCTTCGGCCTGGACTTCTCCCGCAACCTGGGCAGCAACGTGGAAGTGCACGGGGAGTGGGCGCGGCTCTCCGAGGTGCAGAGGCCTGTGCTGCAGTCCGGCGGCGGTGTGGTCACGGAGACCGGCAGCGCCACCGCTTGGCTGCTGGGCGTGCGCTACCTCACCAGCTTCGACCTCACCACGATCGCCGAGGTCTACTTCAACGGCGCGGGCTACACAAAGGATGAGCTGGCGACGTACTATCGCTTCGTGGACGACGCCTGGAACGCGTTCGAGAGCGGCGGCAGCCACCTGCCGCTGGATCAGGCCGCCGCGCTGCTGCAGGGCGCCTATGGCCGGCCCAATCCCGGCCGCCGTTACGGCTACCTGCGCCTGAGCCAGAAGGAGCCGTTCGGCTGGCTCTACGTGACGCCCGGCGTGATCGCCATCGCAAACCTGGATGACCACAGCCGCATGGTCACCGCCGAGCTGAGCTACACCGGCATCACCAACGTGGACGTGCGCGCCCGCCTGCTCTGGTTCCAGGGCGATCCCTACACCGAGTTCGCCGAGAAGCCCTACGCCCGCCGGGCCGAGTTGCGCGCGCAATGGTACTTCTAGTGTCCACGCCGGCCGACCGTCAGGCCGTGCTGCGCCCTAGCACGAGCCGCCCGGCCCACAGCAGCACCGCCAGCGACACCAGCAGCCCCGTCAGGTTCTGCAGGAAGCCGGCGGCCGCCTCCAGCGCGCCACCCACCCCGAAGCCCAGTCCCAGGTAGGCGCCCGTCCACAGGACGCGGCCCACGACGACGGCCGACGCGAACGCGTAGAGGCGATACCCGCTGGCCCCGGCCGCGAGGTTCACCACCGGGCTCACGGTGGAGACCAGGGTCCGCGAGAGCAGCACGCTCACCAGGCCCCAGCGCCGGAACAGCCCCTCCACGCGCTGCCGGCGCGCGGGCGTGTAACCCAGCCACCCGCCGCGGCGCTCCAGGAACTCCCGGCTCAGCACCCGCCCCAGGTAATAGCCCACCAGATCGCCCCCCACGGTGGCCGCCACTGCAACGGCACCCGCCGCGGACCAACCCATCCGCTGCTGCGCGATCAGCGAACCCGCAACGACCGTCAGTAGCCCGTCCGGCAGAGGCACGCCGATGGAGCCCAACAGCAGGGTCAGCCCCAGCGCGGGGTAACCGTAGACCAGCAGCGCGGCCAACAGGGCGTCTCCAAAGGCGCCCCACCAGCCCGCTCGCTCGGCACCGCCACGGATCGCCGCATCGGGTTGCACGGCGGCAACCGCCTGCTGGACGCGCTGGAGGTACTGGAACGGGGTCAGTCCCTGCTGCTGTGCAAGGGTCTTGAGCGTCGTGCCCGAAGGCGTTTCCGCGGGCATACCCAGGCGATCGAGCAGGGCCGCCTCGGAGGCGCCATACAACCGGGCGACGTAGCCCAGCGTCATCCAGGGACGCACTTGGCTCAGGTCCGGCGCCTCCACCCGATAGGCGGCGCGCAGCAACAGCAGGGTGCGGTAGGAACGGGTGGCGAAGGCGGCACTGGAGAGCAGTGCGACCCCGCACAACATCACCGTGCCCCTGCGCACCCAGCGGGAACGGGTCGCGGTCACAATGGCCTCCCGCTGGGTTCGGTGTGCATCGTTCCGGCCCTCGCTACGGGTGCGTGTCGCCCATCGGCCGGCCGGTGGCGATCATCCAGTGATGGGCCTGGTGGTGCGCCTGCGACGCCATCACGCCGATGAAGCCCAGCCCGCGCAGGTGCACCGCTTCGGCAGCGTTCGCCGCCGTGGCGGCCAGCCGGTAGCCGTGCTCGATGGGCTCCGCCTGCACCGACCAGCCGCGGTAGCCGTCCACGAACTGCACGTGCGTCGGCACCATGCGGCGAATGGCGTCCAGGGCCCGCCCCTGGCCCGTCACGTCCGCCGCGAAGCCGCCGGGAATCTCCCGCGTGCTCACCTGCGCATGCAGGGTCAGCTCGCTCATGTCGATCAGGTGCTGGTGCAGGGCCTCGATGTCCACCCGACTCCAGTCGGTGGCCGGGTCTGCCTCCAGCAACGCCACGATCTCCTGGATGGCGGCGAATGCGCTCTGACCGCCTTCCGTGGGCATGGCCATTTGGCTGGGCGCAGGCGCTGACCCATGCATGCCGGCCATGTTGTGCGGCGGATGGGCGGCGTTCTGCTCCGCAGCGTGGAGGGCCGGACCACGCCCGGGGATCAGCAGCAGCACGGCCACGGTGAGGGGCCAGAGACGGATCCAGTGCATGGGTTCTCCAGATGATCGATCGGATTCGTAAGTTGACGGCAATTGCCGCCGGGTCGCAAGGACCAAGGTGTGTTACACCGCTGGCGGCGCATTTCTTTCACCGCGCCGGGACGCCGCGCCCCACGCGGCCTCAGCCCGCATTTACATCGCGGCGGGGCTGCGGCTATCATGGCGCGGGTCGAGGCCCGGCGCGCGCCCTGGCGGCACCCAGCCGCTGCAGGGGAGCGCCCGCGGCCGGCACCCGCAGCCCCGGAGCGTAGCCATGGACTTCAATCTCAGCCCCGAGCAGCAGGCCTACCGCGAGCAGGTGCGCGCCTGGGTGCGCGAGAACCTGCCCCGCGCCCCGAAGCCGCCCCGCAGGCGGCCCGAGCCGCCGGAGAAGGTGCGGGATCGCTACAGCACCTGGCAGCGCATGCGCGCGGACGCCAAGCTGGCCTGCGTGATGTGGCCCGAGGCCTACGGTGGCGCCGGCCTGGGCCCTGTGGAGCACTACATCGTCTCCGAAGAGATCGACACGCTGGGCGTGGCGCCCACCATCAACGTGGTGGGCTTCGGCATCTGCCTGCCCACCGTGCTGCACGCGGGCAGCGAGGCGCAGAAGCGCACCTACCTGCCCCCGGCCGTGCGCGGCGAGCACGTGTGGTGCCAGCTCTTCTCCGAGCCCGGCAGCGGCAGCGACCTGGCTTCGCTCAAGACGCGCGCCGAGCCGGACGGCGACGGCTGGCGCCTGAGCGGCCAGAAGATCTGGACCAGCTTCGCCCACCACGCGGATTACGGGCTGTGCCTGGCCCGCAGCGACCCCCGCGGGGAGAAGCACAAGGGTCTGAGCATGTTCATCGTGAACATGAAGGACCCCGGCGTCACGGTGCGCCCGATCCGCTTCAGCAATGGCGAGCACGACTTCAACGAAGTGTTCCTGGACAACGTGCACGTGCCGGGCGACCACGTGGTGGGTGCCGTGCACCAGGGCTGGCAGGTGGCCATGGCCACCCTGATGCTGGAGCGCGGCACCTCGAACATCCACGTGCTGTTCCGCCCCTGGATTCAGCGCTGCGTGACCGCCATCCGCGACGTGCTGGGCGGCGAGGCCGCGCTGCCCGGGCAGGGCGAGTACCGCGCCCGGCTGGCCCGCATGCTCACGCGCGTGCGCCTGATGGAGCTGCAGGGCCTGCGCGTGCTGAACGGCGCCGCCAGCGGCGGGCCGCCCGGGCCGGAAAGCTCGCTGGTCAAGCTGCTCTGGAGCGAGACCAACCAGGAACTGGCAGCGCTGACCCTGGAGGTGCTGGGCCCCGTGGGGGCGCTGCTGGGCGGCGACGAGGCCGTTCCGGAAGACGGCTTCTTCCCGCGCAACTGGCTGCGCAGCTTCGGCAACACGCTGGAGGCGGGCAGCAGCGAGATCCTGCGCAACATCCTGGCCGAGCGCATCCTGGGGCTGCCCAAGGACGCCGGCCGTGCCATCGCCGCGGCGCCCCAGCCGCCCGCCCGCTGAGCCGGAGCCCCATGGACCTCACCTACAGCGAAGAGCAGCAGCTCATCGGGCAGCAGGCGCGCGAGTTTTTTGAGCGCGAGTGCCCCCTGGAGCGCGTGCGCAAGGCTTGGAGCGACCGCGCGGGCCTGGAGCCCGCCGTGTGGAAGCGCATGGCCGAGCTGGGCTGGCTGGGCGCGCTGATTCCGGAGCGCTTCGGCGGCCAGGGGCTGGGGCACACGGATCTCAGCCGCATCGTGGAGGAAATGGGCCGTGGCCTGCTGCCCGGCGGCTATCTGGGCACGCTGGCGGCCGCCCGTGCCCTCACGCTGGCCGCGCCCGAGGCCCTGCAGCGCGAGGTGCTGCCCTCCGTGGCACGCGGCGAGCGGCGGCTGGCCCTGGCTCGCAGCGGCGAGGGCGGGCGCTTCGACCGTCTGGGGGGCCGCTTCTATGCGGACGAGCAGGACGACGGCTACCTGCTCTTCGGCGAGAAGCTGGCCGTGCTGGGTCTGGCCGAGGCGGACCAGGTGGTGGTGGCCGCCGTGCTGGGACTGCCCAAGCGCATCGCGGAGGGCCTGCAGCTCTTCCTGCTGGATGCGGACGCGCCCGGCGTGGAGATCACGCCGCTGGCCACGCTGGAGAGCGGCTGGCAGCAGGCCTCCCTGCGCCTGACCGGCGCGCGCGTGCCCCGTGACCGGCACCTGGATGCCGCCGCGGGCAATTCGCCCGACGTCCAGAGTCCCGCGCTGGCCCCCGTGGAGGCGCTGCTGGACCTGGCGCTGGCCTTCGATGCGCTGGGGGGCGCGCAGCGCGTGATGGAGATGACCGTGGAATACGCGGGCCTGCGCACGGCCTTCGGCCATCCCATCGGCACCTACCAAGCCGTGAAGCACAAGTGTGCGGACATGCTCTTTGCCGTGGAGAACCTGCGCGCCGCGGCCACCTGGGCCGCCTGGGTGCTGGACGTGCCCCCGGAGCAGAGCGGCGCCGATCCCGCGCTGGCCCTGGCCATGACACGCGCGACGGCCATCGAGAGCTACGACCTCGTGATCCGCCACGGCACGCAGGTGCACGGTGCCATCGCCGTCACCGAGGAGCACGACCTGCAGCTCTTCGCCAAGCGCGCCAAGACCCTCGCCCTGTCCTTCGGCAGCCTCGCCCACTACCAGGAGCGCATCCTGGCCGCCAACGGGTTCGCGCCGGACGGACGGTAGGCAGCCCCCTCAGCCGAGCAGGCGCTGGAGCGTCTCGGAGAGCGCCTGAAGCGTGAAGGGCTTGCGCAGCACGGCCTCCACGGGCGTATCACCGAAGCGCTCGCGCACGTCGCCCTCGGCGTAGCCGCTGATCACGAGCGCCGGCAGCCCGGTGCGCAGCTCGCGCAGGCGGCGCAGGGTCTGATCGCCGCTCAGGCCCGGCATGGTGAGGTCCAGCATCACGAGGCGGATTTCCGCCGCGCCCTCCTGCAGGCGTGCCACCGCCTCCGTGCCGTCCGTGGCCGTGAGCACCACGAAGCCGAGCGACGCCAGCATGCGCTCCAGCACGGAGCGCACCTCGTCCTCGTCATCCACCACCAGCACGGTGCCCTGCCCGCGCCACGGCTTGCTCGCGGCAGGCTGGGGCGCGGCCGCGGCGGGCCCGCCCTGGGCCGGCAGCAGCAGATGGAAGGTAGAGCCCTGGCCGGGCGCGCTGGTCACCTGCATGGCGCCGTGGTGACCGCGCACGATCCCCAGCACCGCCGCCAAGCCCAGCCCGCGCCCGGTGAACTTGGTGGTGAAGAACGGGTCGAAGATGCGGCTCAGCATCTCCGGCGCGATGCCGTCGCCCGTATCGGTCACCTCCAGGCGCACGTAGTCGCCCTCGGGCAGGCGGTCGCCCTGGATGTATTCGCGCAGCATCTCGCGATCCGCGTGCACCACGGCCGTGGAGACGGCGATGCTGCCGGGCCGCGCGCCGATGGCCTCCGCGGCGTTCATGACCAGGTTCATCACCACTTGCCGGATCTGTGTGGGGTCCACCTCCACAGCCGGCAGCTCGGGATCGAACTCGTAGCGCAGGGTGATCGTGCGGGCCAACGAGACGTGCAGCAGTTGCGTCATCTCCCGGATCAGAGCGTTCAGACTCACCGAGGCGATCTCGAAGCTGCCCTTGCCGGAGTAGGCCAGCATCTGCCGACACAGGTCCGCCGCTCGCTGGCCCGCCGTCTCGATCTGGCAGATCGGCTCGTGAGCGGGCGCGTCGCCCGGCAGGTCCAGCAGGGCCAGGCTGGCATTGCCCAGGATGGACACCAGCAGGTTGTTGAAGTCGTGCGCGATGCCGCCCGCCAGCACGCCCAGACTCTCCAGCTTCTGCGCCTGCTGGATGGCCTGCTCGGTGCGATGACGCTCCGTAATGTCCTCCGCGATGCCCACGATGCCCTCCACGGCGCCCTGTGCATCGCGCAGGGGCATGCGCACCGTGCGGAACAGGCGCGCGCCCTTGCGAGGCAACGTCAGCTGCACCTCGGGCACCTCGACCAACTCACCGGTGTCCAGCACGCGCTGATCCAGCTGGTAGATCACGGACTTCTCTTCCTCCGTAATCGTCGCACCCAGATCGATCAGCTCGCCCCGCCCCACCTCGGGGTGCACCGCGTAGTCCTCCGCCATCTGACGGTTGACCATCAGGAAGCGGCGTTGGCTGTCTTTCACGAACACCCACAGCGGCAGCAGGTTGAACACGGTCTGCAGCAGCATGCGGTTGGAGCGCAGCTCTTCCTCCACGCGCTTGCGCTCGGTGATGTCTTCCGAGACGCCCACCACGCCGGTGGTGCGCCCCTGCTCATCCAGCATAGGAATCTTGAAAATGTGCCAGATGCGCTCACGTCCCTGCTCGTCCGGCGCGGGAAGGTCGGGCAGGTCGAAGGGCCTGCCCGTGCGCAGCACCTCCCGATCGGCCGCATCCATCTGGGCCAGGGCGGGCGTCCACACCGGCTCAAGCTCGCGCAGGGTGTGGCCCAGCACATCCTCCACGGGACGTCCGTAGTGGCGCCCCGTGGCCTCGTTGGCCACCTGATAGCGGCACTCCTGGTCCTTCACGTAGATTCCCAGCGGGATAGTATCGATCACGGCGCGCAGCAGGCGCTGGCTGCTGCGCAGCGCCTCGTCGGCGCGGCGGCGCTCGGTGATGTCCTCCGAGACACCCACGATTCCCACGATGCGCCCCGCGCCATCGCGCAGCGGCATCTTGATGACGCTGCGGATGCAGGACGGGCGACCCGGCCGGATCAGCACGACCTCGGGGATCTCCACCAGGTTGCCGGTCGCGAGCAACTCACGGTCCGTCTCGTCGTAGATCTCCTCGCTCGGCTCCACCCGTTGCGGAAGATCGTTGTGGTGCATGCCCACGAAGTGGTCCGGCGTCAGGCTGTAGAACTCCGCATAGGCGCGGTTGACCATCTGGAAACGCCCGTCCACGCCCTTGACGAAGATGGCGTGGGGGATCGTATCCACCACGGTGTGCAGCAGCCGCTGGCTGGCCCGCAGCGCCTCCTGAGATTCGATGCGCTCGGTGATGTCCTCGCTGAGACCCACCACGCCCACGATCACGCCGGAGTCGTCGCGCAGGGGCAGCTTCTGCATGTGGTTCACGCGGGGGGTCCCGTTCACGGGCGTCAGGGACTGCTCCTGCACGTCCAGCGGCTGTCCGCTCTCCAACACCTGGCGGTCGGTTTCCCGGAAGATCGCCAGGTCATTGGGAGAGCCCATCGGCAGCTCTTCCGCAGTGCGCCCCACGATCTCCTCGGGTGTAAGCCGATGAAAGTCCGCGAACGCGGTATTGACGAGCTGATAGCGCCCTTCGAGGTCCTTCACGAACACACGGAAGGGTAGGCGGTCGAACACCATGCGCATGAGGCGCTCGTTGGCGCGCACCCGCTCCTCGGCCGCCACGCGCTCGCTGATATCTTCCGTGATGCCCACCACGGAGACCACCGCGCCGCGCTCATCGCATAGGGGATACTTGATAAGGTGCCGCCGGGCCACGCGCCCGTCGGTCAGCCGCACGGCGACGTCGTACAACTCCTGAGGCTGGCCCGTCTCGAAGATTGCCGCGTCCATGGCTCGCACGCGGGCCATGGCCTCTGGATCGTCGGTTCCGATCTCGTCCAGGCAGCGCCCCACGACTTCATCCGGTGAGAGGCCGAAATAGGTTCCAAAAGCCCGGTTGGCCATCTGGTAGCGAAGATCGCGGTCCTTCACGTAGACCGAGTGCGGGATGGTATCCAAGACGGCCCGCAGCAGGCGGCGCTGGGCCTCCAGTTCCCGTTCCGCACGCACGCGTTCGGTCACGTCGATTACGGCCACCTGCAGCGCCTTGGTGCCCTCCCAGTTCACCACGCGCACAGTGGTATCCAGCCACGCATCGCTGCCGTCCCGCCGGCGCCCGTGGCCCACATAATGGTCCGGCGCCGGCTCGCCGTGCATGCGGGCACGGGCATTGCGCACCATCATGTCCCGGTCGTCTTCGGCCACCAGCTCCAGCAGGCTGTCCAGCGCCAGGATCTGCTCGGGGGTCTCGTAGCCGAAGGTTTCCGCGAAGGCTTGGTTCGCGAACAGCGCCCGCGACTGGCGCTGCACCAGAATGCCCTGCATGGAGCCCTCGACCACGTCGCGGTACTTCTCCTCGCTGGCCCGCAGTTCCTCCACGACACGCTTGGTCTCGCTGATGTCCACCACGGTGACCAGATTCGCTTCCTGGCCCTGCCAAGTGACGCGCCGCACCAGGTTCTCCAGCCAGATGGGGCGGCCGTCCTTGCGCAAGCCCTGGAACTCGTAGCGCACCGGTGGGGCGCCACCGCCGATGCGCTCGTGGTAGTAGCCGGTCAGGCGCTCTCGCTCGCTGGGAGCATACACTTGCAGCACGTCGCCCATCGCCAACAGTTCATCCGGATCGGCATAGCCGAAGATGTCCGCGAAGGCTTGGTTCACGAACAGGAAGCGATGGTCAGCGTGGACGTAGATGCCCTGTAGGGAGCCTTCGATGATGTCCCGGAAAGCCGCATCGCGTTCGGCGAGCGCCGTGCGGGCTGCCTCCAACTCCGTGCGGTCCAGGAAGGTGAGTTGCACAGCCTCGCCGCCCTCCCAGGGCACGGGCAGCGCCGCGACTTCCAGGCTCAGGGCACGGCCCAGCGGGGACTGCACGCGCAGGGTACAGCGCGCCGGTTTGCCGCGGGAACTCCCCTGGCGGGCGGCCTCAAGCCGCTGCACGCCCTCGGTGCCCAGCAGCCGTGTCAACGGGCGGCCCTGCAGCGCCGCGGGCCCCGCCGCACCGAACAGCGCGGCCGCCGGCTCGTTGGCCAGCACCACCCTGCCCTCGCCGGCGATCAGCACGCCTTGCAGCGATCCGGCCAGCAGCGCTGCGTAGGGTAGGGTCGGCGAAATCGGACCGGGAACGGGATATTCCATTGGGCACCTGCCGGTTGGGAAATCGTTCGCGCGCGGCTATACTCCGCGCTCCCTGCGGTGCGCGCTGGTTCCGTACTCCATCTGTACTAGACGGGGCCCCACCCGTCCATGAATGGAACGCCTGAAGGCCCTTGGATGGGCCAAAGCACTTTCCTCTTGACAACGTATTAGTTAGTTGACTAACTAATACCAATGAATGCAGCACAACGTTGGAGGACCGCAACGATGACGACACGGGAGCGGCTGATGGATGCAGCGCGCGACTGCCTGCTGGAGCACGGCCACCAGGCCTGCTCGGTGAAGGCGATCGCCGAGCGGGCCGGCGTGAACCACGGCCTGGTGCACCACTACTTCGGCTCCAAGGAGGGCCTGTGGCAGGCCGTGATCCAGCGCGAAGTGGAGGCCATGCACGCCACGCTGGAGGCCACCCCGCGCTTCCTGGACGGATTCTTCCTGCCCGAGCTGCTGCGGCATCCGCAGCGCATGCGGCTGGCCCTGGAGTTCCTGAGCATGTCGCGCAGCCATCCGGCCGTGGCCGAGAGCCTGCGCGAGCAGTTCCGGCTCAACCGCAAAGTGCTGCGGCGGCAGTTGGGCCTGCCTGACGAGACGAGCGCCACGCTGGCCTTCGCCACATTCTTCGGACTGGTCATCCACTCGGGGCTGGACCCCGACCTGGACGTGCAGCCGGCGGCCGAGCGGCTGCTGGAGCTGCTGACCGCCCAGTCGGCAAGTCCCGCGCACGCCCATGCCGGGCGCACTGGACACTCCGACGCCGGCAAGCCGTGACGTCTCCGTGACCAACCTGTGGCCCAGACGAGGCGAAACTGAGGCTGAAACCAAAACGGAACTGCGCCAGCGAGGCGCACCCGCAACCGATACCGAAAAGAGGAACCGCATCGCCATGGCGACGTTCAAGGCCCGCATCGAATCCGGCTTCGCCGCATTCGCCCGCACGGTGTACCGCCACCGCATCAAGACGCTGCTGATCGTGTTCGTTGCGCTGGCGGCGCTGGTCTCGCAACTCCGCTACATCACCTACGACACCTCGACCGAATCGTTCTTCCGCAAGGACGATCCGGCGCTCATCGAATACAACCGCTTCCGCGAGCTGTTCGGGCGCGACGAGTTCCTCATTGCGGCGGTCAATCCGCCGAAGGTGTTCGACAAGGCCTTCCTGGCCAAGCTGCGCGACTTCACCCACGCGCTGCAGACCCAGGTGCCGCACCTGAAGGACGTCACCAGCCTCATCAACGTGCGCGACACGCGCGGGGAGGGCGACCGGCTGGTGGTCGAGGACCTCGTCAAGGACATCCCCCAGACGCCGCAGGCCATGGCGGCGCTGAAGCAGCGCGTGCTGTCCTCGCACCTGTACCCCAACCTGTTCATCTCGGAGGATGGCCGCTTCACCACCGTGCTCATCGAGACGCAGGCCTTCAGCGACGAGGGGGCCAAAGCGGATGTGAGCGCCGGCTTCGGCGACATCTCGCTGGCGCCCGGCACGGGCACACCGGCAGTAGCCGCCAAGCGCAAGCCGCTCACGGACAAGGAGAACTCGCAGATCGTGCGGGCCGTGGAGCGGGTCGTGGCCCAGTACAACGGGCCGGACTTTCCCATTCACCTCACCGGCTCGCCTGTGGTCACCGACTTCCTGAAGCGGGCCATGCAATCGAACATGGCGCGCTTCATGGCCTTGGCCGTGCTGGCCATCGGGGTGTTCCTGGGTGTGCTGTTCCGCCGTATCTCCGGCGTGGCGCTGCCGCTGCTGGTGGTGGTGCTGAGCGTGGTGGCCACCGTGGGCGCCATGGCTACGCTGGGTGTGGCGTTCAAGCTGCCGCTGATGATTCTGCCCTCGTTCCTGCTGGCTGTCGGGGTAGGCGCCGTGGTGCACCTGCTGGCGATGTTCTACCGCAACTACGAGCGGGGCGGGGACAAGCGGCAGGCGCTGGTGGACGCCCTGGCCCATTCCGGTCTGCCCATCGTGATGACCAGCCTCACCACGGCGGCCGGCCTGCTGTCGTTCATCACGGCCACGCTGGCATCGGTGGCCGACCTCGGCGTGTACGCGGCCCTGGGCGTGATGATCTCGCTGGTGCTGACCCTGGTGCTCGTGCCGGCCCTGCTGGCGCTGCTGCCCATCCGCCGCCACCCGCGCTTCTCCTCGCAGGAAGGCAGCCCCCTGGCCGATCGCTTCCTGATGGGGCTGGGAAACTTCGCCACACGACGCGCCCGGCTGGTCGTGGTGGTCAGCGTGCTGGTCTCGGCCCTGGCCATGACTGGGCTGCCCTGGCTGCGCTTCTCGCACAACACGCTGAAGTGGTTTCCCAAGTCCAGCGACATCCGGCAGGCCACGGACCTGATCGACCACGAGCTGAAGGGCTCCATCTCTGTCGAGATGATGATCGACACGGGCCACGAGAACGGCCTGTACGATCCGGCCGTGCTGAACCGCATCCAGGCCCTGGAGCGCTACGCCGAGGATTACACCAACGCCCAGGGCCAGCGCTTCGTTGGAAAAACGAACTCCGTCGTGGACGTGGTGAAGGAGATCAACCGCGCCCTGCACGAGAACCAGGAGGCCTACTACACCCTGCCGCAGGACCGGGACCTGATCGCCCAGGAGCTGCTGCTGTTCGAGAACAGCGGCAGCGACGATCTGCAGCGCCTGGTGGACAGCCAGTTCCGCATCGCACGGGTGACGATCAAATCCCCCTGGGACGATGCCGCGGCTTATGTGCACTACGTGAGCGACCTGCAGGCCAAGGGCAGTGAGCTGTTCGGCAATTCGACGCAGGTCTCGGCCCACGTCACGGTAACCGGGCTGATCCGGCTTTTCACCGAATCCGTCTTTGCCCTCATGCGCAGCATGGTGGAGAGCTACACCGCCGCCATCATCGTCATCACGATCCTGATGATCCTGCTCATCGGACGCCTGCGGCTGGGCCTGCTGAGCATGGTGCCCAACCTGTTGCCCATCGGAATCACGCTGGGCTTCATGGGCTGGATGAACATCCCGTTGGATGCCTTCACGCTGCTGATCGGCAGCATCGCGCTGGGCCTGGCGGTGGACGACACGATCCACTTCTTCCACCACTTCCTGCGCTACTATGAGGAGACGGGCGACGCCGCCTATGCCGTCCACGAGACCCTGCTCACCTCCGGGCGGGCGATGCTCTTCACCACCATGGTGCTGGTCGTCGGGTTCTGGCTGTTCATGTTCGCCACCCTGAACAACCTGTTCTACTTCGGCCTGCTCACCGGGCTGACCCTGGTCGTGGCCCTCGCGGCGGACATGCTGTTGTCCCCGGCCATCCTGGTGCTGACGGCGCGCAAGGCCCCGGCCACCGCCGCGCCCCCAGCCCCGGCCACCATCGAATGACGCGCGGCCCCCGCGCCGCGCCCACCCCATCACGGAGCTGACAACCATGCGAAGCGACATCCGCAGTTCCCATCGCCCCCGGCCGCGGGGCTTTCCCGCGCTGAGCGCCCTGATGGCGCTGACCCTCGCCGTGCTGCTGCTGGCCGCCGCCTGGCCCGGGGCGGCCCGGGCGGACGATGCCAAGGCCCGCGAGATCATGCAGAAGGTCAACAACCGTGACGACGGCGACAACGAGACCGCCGACGTCAAGATGGTGCTCATCGACAATCGCGGCCACCGCCGCGAGCGCGATCTGAAGACCTTCCGCAAGGACAAGGGCGAGGACACCTACACCATCATGTTCTTCCTGGCCCCCGCGGACGTGAAGGGCACTGGGTTTCTCACCTACGACTATGCCGCTCCCGGCAAGGACGACGACCAGTGGCTCTACCTGCCCGCGCTGCGCAAGTCCAAGCGCATCGCCTCCTCGGACAAGAGCGGCAGCTTCATGGGCTCGGACTTCAACTACTCGGACATGACGAAGCCCGACCTGGACGACTTCGACTTCACCCTGGTGAAGGAAGAGGACGTGGAGGGTCACAAGACCTGGCAGATCCAGGCCGTGCCCCGTACGGACAAGGTGAAGGACGACATCGGCTACGAGAAGTCCATGCTGTGGGTGCGCCAGGACAACTACGTCGTCATCCGCGGCATCCGCTGGGTTTACCAGAGCTCGCGCGTGAAGTTCATGAAGGTGAACAAGCTGGAGCGGATCGACGGCATCTGGATCCCCACCGAGATGCAGATGGTGACCCAGGAGGGTCAGGCCACGACGCACGCCACCGTGTTGCAGTTCAACAACGTGCGCTTCAACCAGAAGCTCTCACCGCAGCTCTTCACCGTCCGGGAGTTGGAGAAGGGGCTATGAGCACGACCCGCACCCCTCGCCTGACCGTCCGCACCCCCGCCTGCCGCCGTCGGGCGGGGCACGGAGCGCCGTTCCCACTGCCCCACGGGTCGGTTGACGCCCCCATTGCGTGTAGCTACACTCTTCCGCATGTCCGCCCCACGCAAGCCCAAGGCAGCGGTGGCCGATCCGTGCGTGTGCGCAAACCTGCGCATGGCGTCGCGGGCGGTCACGCAGTTCTACGACGAGACGATGCGCCCGGCCGGGCTACGCGTCACGCAGTTCTCGATCCTGGCCACCGCACGGCGGCTGGGGCCGGTGACGCTGACGCGCCTGGGCGAGGCCACGCTGACCGACCGCACCACGCTGACGCGCAACCTGGCGCCACTGGCCCGCAAGGGCTGGGTGCGCATCGTGCCGGGCTCGGACCGGCGCGAGCGCGAGGTGCACGTGACGGACGAGGGCCGGGCGGCCCTGCGCGCGGCCTACCCCTACTGGCAGGCGGCCCAGGCCCGCGTGGCGGAACACCTGGGCGGCGCGCGGCTGGAGCGGCTGCTGGCCGACCTCCAGCAGGCCATTGGCGCCGCGCGCTAGGTTCCGTGCGGGAACGAGTCGTCAAGCTGCTCGGCCGCTTGAATGGCACAAGCGATTCGATGTGGGGAGCGAGGGCCCCCGCACCCCCACTACCAGCCCTGCCCAAGTCCGGCGCGGTTTCGCCCCCCAATAGGGTGCCCGGGGCCCTGCTCTCGGGTAGAGGGATGGGGGCACAGCCTTCCTGGCCGAATGGACGCCGAGGGACGATTGGTGGCTCGCGCGAGTTCCACGCTGCCGGTGCTGCGGGGCGAAGCGGCGCACGGTCGCTGAGCCGCATCCGGCCGCTGCTGTTGGGGATGGCGCTGGGCCTGCTGCCTGTGCTGGCACCGCCCGCCTTCGCCCAGAGCAACGCTGCGCCCCCCCCGCCCGGCGACGTGCAGTCCGGCTTTGACGCGCCGCTGCCGGGCCGGAGCTCACCTACGACGCCCGGTCAAGGCGGAGCCGGCCTGGAAGGCGGCTTCTCGCAGGACTTCTCGGTGCCAAGCGGCGCGCAGTCCGAGGCGGAGACCCCGCCCGCCGAGCGCATCTGGTCGCTGGCCGGCTTCGCCCGGCTGGATGGCGCCTATGCCTACGCCCACGACGCGCCCCCACCAATCCCACCGGGCCAGACGGACTGGCGCGGGCTCTCCAAGCTGCGCACCACCCTGGAGTTGGAGTTCTCGCTGGAGATGGGGCCGAACTGGAAGGCCTTCGTGAGCGGCCAGGCCTTCCGCGACTTCGTCTACCAACTGCGCGGGGAGGCGCACTACACGCAGCAGGTGCTGGACGCCTACCAACAGGAAGGTGAGATCCGCGAGGCCTGGGTGCGGGGCACACCGGTGCCTTCGCTGGACATCAAGGTGGGCCGCCAGATCGTGGTGTGGGGCAAGTCGGACTACATCCGCGTGACCGACGTGCTCAATCCGCTGGACATGCGCGAGCCCGGCCTGACCAGCCTGGAGGACCTGCGCCTACCGGTCACCATGGCCAAGGTGAGCTACTATACCGGCCCCTGGAGCCTGACGGGCATTGCCATTCCCGAGATCCGCTTCAACAAGAACCCCGTGCCCGGCAGCGACTACTTTCCGTACCCCTCGCTGCCGCCGGAGGACAAGCCCACCAACGGCGACGGCAACACGGAATGGGCCGCCTCCCTCAGCGGCATCTTCAGCGGCTGGGACCTGGCGTTCTACTGGGCGGACGTCTTCAATCCCGATCCCTACCTGGCCGACGCGGACAACAACCTGCTCAACGGCCTGCAGCCCGTGCAGCGCCATGCGCGCGTACACATGGCCGGCACGGCCGGCAACGTGGCCCTGGGCAACTGGCTGCTCAAGGCGGAGCTGGCCCAGTTCCGCGGGCTGCGCTTCGCCAACGTGCCCGATCGCACCTTCGCCCGCACGGATGGCATGGTGGGCGTGGAATACTCCGGCTTCCGCGATACCACGCTGGGCCTGGAGGCGTCGGACCGGCACCTGCTGGATCACGTCCCGGCACTGGATCAGTACCCGGACTTCCAGGCGGAGGACGTGAACCAGTACGTGCTGACCTACCAGGGCACGTTCCTGCACGACAAACTCACGGCCGTCGGGGTACTGACCGCCTACGGTGCGAAGGCCGAGCAGGGCACCTTGCAGCGCTATCAGCTCACCTATGAGCTGGCCAGCGCGCTGAACCTCACGGGTGGCGTGCTGATCTACACGCCCGGCCAGGGCGACAACTTCATCCTCGCCGCCGCGCGAAACAACGACCGCGCCTTCTTCGAGCTCAAGTGGAGCTTCTAGTGTGATGTCCCGCAAGAGAGTTCAAGACGCGCCGGCTTAGCTGGCGCTGTCAGGGGCGCCGCCAGGTTCTTTATCGAATTGCCGGGGTGTCGTCACTCAGCCGCTATTTGTCATTCCGAGGCCCGCCACGCAGGCCGAGGAATCTGTTTTGTCTCAGAGCACAACAGATTCCTCGCTGCGCTCGGAATGACGGGGCTCGGCGAGTCAGGGCACGCCGGCTGGTGTTGCCAAACAGGGCCTACTCCTCCCCCAGCAGTTCCACGGGAACCCGCGCCCCGGCGGGCAGGGCCGGGGTATCGGCGGGCCAGTGGATGAGCCCGCTGGCCAGCACGCTGGCTGGCAGCGTCATCGGGCTCCCGCGCACCAGGGCCTGCACCCGGGGCTCGGCCGCGCCGTCCAGCTCCAATCGCGCGGGGATGAAGTTCGTGCGGCGCGGATCGGCCGTCACGGGGTCGCTCAGGTGTGCCTGCAGCCAGGGCCGCTCCAGTTGGACGCGGCCGGCCAGCTTCCACAGCGCGGGCCGCACCAGCACCTCGAAGGCCAGCCAGGAGGCCATGGGCGTGCCGGGCAACCCGAAGAAGAGCGTCTCGCCACGCGTGGCGAAGAGCGTGGAGCCGCCCATGTTGATGCGCGTGCGGCGGAAGTGCAGCGCTGCCCCGATCCGCTTCAGCACGTCGTCCGCGAAATCGAAGTCCCCATGGTGCGAGCCGCCCAGCGTCAGTACCACGTCGCACGCCGCCGCGGCGCCGGCGGCCTCCCCCAGCGCCCCGCGCACGATGGCCTCGATGCGCTCCGGATCGTCCCCGGCGATGCCCAGACGGTGGGGCTCGGCACCGTAGCGCATACAGAGCGCTTCCAGCGCGTAGAGATTGCTCACGTAGAGCTGACCCGGGCCCAGCGGGCGGCCCGGCTCCACCAGTTCGTCGCCCAGCGACAGCAGCCCCACGCGCGGCCGACGGTACACGGCGTAGTCCGCGCGGCCCTGCCCGGCCAGCAGGCCCAGCCCCTGGGGCGAAACCACCGCGCCCTTGCCCAGCAGCAGGCTTTCGGCCTTGAGAATCGCGCCGCGGGGGATGACGTTCTCCCCGGCCCGCAGGGGTGCCGTGACGGCAAAGCGCTGGCCCTCCAGGTGCTGGGTGTCCTCCTGCTTCACGACGGCGTCGGCCCCCGGGGGCAGCAGGGCGCCGGTCATGATACGCACCGCCCCGCCGGGGGACACGGGGGCGTCACTGACGTGTCCCGCGCCCACCACTTCCGCAAAGGCGAATGCGGCGGGAGCCGCCGGATTGGCCGCCTGGGTATCGGCGGTCCGCAGCGCGAACCCGTCCATGGCGGACTTGGCCGCGGGGGGATCGTCCACCGCGGCGCGCACGTCCTCCGCCAGCACGCGGCCGGCCGCCGTATCGAAGCGCACACGCTCCGTGGCCAGCGGAGCGCAGTGGCGCAGCACGGTCTCCAGCGCGGCGGCGTAGGCGAGGGCCTGCGGACCGCGAGGGCCCTCGGGATTGCGGTGGGCGGTCATCGGCAGCCCGTGTGCGGGGTGGTCGGCATCTGGGCGGGCTCGCTCATGCAGGCAGGGCGTCGGCATAGGGCCAGGGTGCATCCAGCGGGGCGCTCAGTTCGCGTCCCCCCACGGTGAGCACCCAGCCGCCATCGCGGTGGTCGGCATCCTTGAGCAGCTCCCAGCGGGCAGGCTCCTCGAACCACGCCGGCACGTCGTCCGCGCCCACGGCACAGTAAAGCCGCTCCGCCTCGTCCATGCGCAGGGTCTCGGGTCGCAGGGGCTCCTCGCGCCCCGTGTTCAGCAGCAGAGTCACCACCCCGCCGTCCAGGCCCACGCGTCGCACGCGGATGGGCGGCGAGCGGTGGTGCAGGTAGCGCGTCTCGAAGTGCTGCTCCATGCGATAGCGGATCACGTAGCGGGCCAGTTCCCCATCGAAGTGCAGGTTGCGCAGAAAGTGCTGCAGCACACGGCCCTCGATGGCCTTGTCACCCACCAGCCAGCGGCCATCCCGGTCCACGACGACCTCCTCCAAGTGGAAGCGCTCCAGCGCCTCGGGCGCGGTGGCCACGCGGACCGGGTCTTCGCCCCGCGCCGAAAGCTGGCGGTACCACCCGCCCGGATAGTAGCTGCCGGGCGGCCAGTCCCCCTGCGTCAGCGCGCACAGGAAGCGCTCCAGGAGCGGCGCGAAGTCCGCCCCATAGCCAGGGTCCCGTGTCACGGCCGCCCAGCGCTGGGGCGTGTACGGCACGATGAAGCGCTCGTCCACTTTTACCAGCACATAAATCCAGCGCGCCAGCAGCGCGCGGCCGGGGTCGGTCAGCATGGCGGCTCGTGGCTTGTCGTTCCGCGTGGGTTCCGGTATAAAATAGCATCGAATCAAGGCCCAATGGTACCCGGCCCCCTTCCAGCACCGGCAGCATCATGAAGCTTTGGCTGCGCATCGCCCTGTACGTCGGCGGTGGCGGGCTGATCATTACGTGGATCAACCCGCCAGCGGGCTTGATCCAGTACGCCCTGATCGGCCTGCTCATCGTGGGGGCGGCCTATCTGGATGCGTGGCTGTTCCGGCCGGATTCCGCCCGCAGCAAACCTAACGTGGTCTCGCTGGCCTCGCTGCGCCGGTCGCGCAACCGGCAGCAGCACGGCGGGGGTCTCGGCCGCGAGCGGCGCGTGTTGCAGACCGTCTACTCGAGCGCGTACCAGGGCGAAGTGGACGAGTTGCTGGGGCTGCTGCGCTCCGAGGGCCTGAATCCGATGATGGTTTCCCAGAGTGCGCGGCGCGGGGAGGCCGGGCACGTCTATGAGGTGCGCTTGCCGGATAAGGAGGTGCCCAAGGCGAGGCCCTTGATCCAGTTCTTCCTGCTCAAATCCGCCAAGACCCCTTCGTAGAAAGCGGTTGCGGAACCTTTGCCGGCTCCGGAGCGTCCGAAGGCCGGGGGGTGGTGTGCCACGGGGGGCACGGCCGCCGCCACAGCGAAGTGGACCCCGGAGCAGGGTCCCGGCGGGAGGGGCGTGGCCTGCAGCCGGGCGGTGCCAACGACGAGAGCGAGCGCATGACGACTGCAGCCGCAGCCGAGGGCCCCTTCGCCGAGCCGCTGGAAGCCCTGCGGGTGATCCTGCCAGCCCAGGCATTCTCCGAGGCGGAACTGCGCGATCTGGTGCCCATGTGCGAACTGCGCGGGTATGCAGCCGGCGCGGTGCTGATCCGCGAGGGAGAGCCTTCCGACAACCGGGTGTACTTTCTGCTGGCGGGCAGCGTCTCGGTCTCCATCAAGGATCGCTTCATCCTGCGCCTGCAGAACCGGGGCGATACCATTGGCGAGATGGGGCTGATCAGCGCCGCGGCCCGCTCGGCCACGGTGACCACGGACGCGCCTGCGCAGTTCCTCATCATCGCCGCCGCGCTGCCGGAGGACCCCCAGGCCCCGCAGGACTATAAGCTACGCTATTACCTGGGGCGCATCTTCAACGCCATCCTTACCGAGAAGCTGCGCACCACCTCCGACCGTGCCCGGCTCTACGAGGACATGGCGAGCCACAGCCGGGCCGTGGAGACCCAGCGCCGCTCGCTGGAGGAGGAGATCGCCTCGTACCTCAAGCAGATCAGCCTCTACACGCACCTGGTCAACAGCGCCAAAGATGCCATCCTCATCACCGATACGGTGGGGCGCATCCTCAATGCCAACCGCGCCCTGGCCCAGGCCTTCGGCATCGAGACCGACACGGTGATCGGCGTGGATGCGGGCATCCTGCTGGCCATGCCCAACGGCACTCCGGGCAACTGGGAGAGCATCGCGGCCGACGCCCGTCAGGGCGGGTGGCACGGCGAGGTGGTGCTCTATCACCCCAGCCAGGGGGCCATCCCTGCGGACTGCTCCATCTCCGCCGTGCACGACCCGGAGCAGGCCCTGCTGGCCTACTCGGTGATCCTGCGCGACATCCGCCAGCGCAAGGAGCTGGAAGCCCGCACGCAGCAGCAGGCGGCCGAGCTGGAACGCGCCTACAGCAAGCTGCGTGAGCTGGACCGCGCCAAGAGCAACTTTCTCAGCATGGTCTCGCACGAGTTGCGCACACCCATCTCCTCCGTGCTGGCCTACTCCGAGCTGCTGGGGACGGAGGGCATGGTGGAGTCGGAGGACCAGGCCCAGTTTATCGAGGTGATCCACAAGGAGGCGGAGAAGCTCACCGAGATGGTGAACAAGGTGCTGGCCATCTCCAAGATGGAGAGCGGGGAGATGCTGTTCGACTTCGCCGAGGCGGACCTGGAGGAGCCCGTGCGCGGCGTCGCCGCCATGTTGCGCAGCCGCGCGGAGGCCAAGCAGCTGCGGCTGGACGTCTCCGTGCCCAAGCCACTGCGGCCGGTCGTCTTCGACGACGAGAACCTGCGCGAGGCCCTCTCGCAGCTGCTGGACAATGCCATCAAGTACACGCAGACGGGTAGCGTCGGCATCGAGGTGACCCAACACGACGGCGTCTCGTCCATCCGCGTGACGGACACCGGCCCCGGTCTCTCAGACCTGGATCTGGACCATCTGCTGGACAAGTTCGGCCGGGGAGACCCCGTCAACATCGGCGCCCACGGACTTGGGTTAGGCCTTCCGCTCTGCTATCTTATCGTGCAGGCGCATTCCGGAACGTTGAGCCTGCAGAATCTTCGGGAGCAAGGGACGGAGGCGATCATTACGCTCCCGATGCAGCCAGGGGGGGAATTCTCCAGCCGCTGACCTGTACCCTCGGGCCACAGGGCATTTTTGTGCGCGACACACGATGGCGCTATCCCGATTTCTGAGAGGTGGGGGCGGACGGGCCGACAAAGCGCCCGCGGCGCCGCCTCCTCCCGCCCAGAAAGGGCCGACGGGATTGGCCGCCATCCTGGGCCAGGGCGTGCAGCTCGCGCCGGAGCGCCTGCAGATGCTCCGCGAGGGGCTGGAAAAGGGCCGCGAGTTCTTCGACCACTTCAACGAATCCCGCCTCAAGCTGGCGTTCTCCTCATTCGATGAGGAGATGAAGAAAGCCCTCTATGAGGTGCTCTTCCTCATCCACGTCAACGACCCAAAGTTCGCCGACCTGCCCTACCAAGCCATCGAACTGGAGCGCAAGGGCGGCGTGGTGCGCTACAAGCCCAAGGAGGCGGTAGCGGATCTATATGTGGAGGGCGCGCCCTGCGGGGTGGAGGGCCTCGGGCGCCTGTCCGATACCTTTCGCGACGCTCTCGCCGATCACATCCGGGAGACCTTCGGGATGGAGGTGCCTCCCACCTCCAGCTATGGCTATTGCCCCGTCAAGAGCGTGCACTCACTGGGCTCCATCGGCACCATTGGCCACAAGTCCCGCGCGTCCGACCTGGATCTGCAGGTGCAATATGAGCTGGAGCCGTTCTACTTCGATACCTCAAGCTGGAGCGACCAGACCTTTCGAGAGGCGCTGACGGCCGAAGGCCGTTACTGGATGAACCGCCTGCGCGTGCAGATGAAGCTGACCCCGGCGGCCCTGCAAGACGAGAAAGTGAAGGCGGACCTGAACAAGCGCGCCATGCAGCAGTTGGCCAAGAGCTATCCGCGCCTGTACCGCTACCTGATCGGCAAGCAGGGCGATTACGCCAAGGAACTGGTGGGCGAACAGGGCGCCGCGCAGCGCACCCAGACGCTGCACGAGGTGATGGCGCTCATGAAGCGCTCGGTGAAGGTGACCCACGGCGAGGAAATGAAGCAGCAGGAGACGCTCCTGCAGCAGCGGCTCAAGCGCATTCAGGACTACATCGCCTCGAAGTACCCGATGGCGGAGATTTACCTGTTTGCCTGCAGCAACGACGACTATCGCATCGGGCATCACGGCTCCACGCTGGTCTCAAAGGAGGCGTCAGGCTCGGCGTACGAGCTGATCCTGAACTACGAGACGCTGATGCCGGGCATCCAGATCACGCCGATGATGCCCACGCACTTCATCCTGCCCCAGGTGATCAACGATGACCCGGCGCTCTACGACCGGATCATCGACTACATCCGCTTCGGCCAGATCGACCTGTACCAAGCGGACCAGGATCGCCTCGTGAACCTGGGCTCCACGCCCGACCTGGGGCTGGAATACGTCGCCAAGCATTCCGGCGCGGTGTATTGGGAGGCCTTCAAGGCGTCCTCGGGCAACCTGCCCAAGGCCATCCTGAACCTGTTCCGCATCGAGACCCTGCTGGACAAGCGCTTCCTGAAGACGATCATCCAGACCATCAAGGACCCGGAGTTCATGCACCAGTACGCCGCCCCCAAGCCGGACGACCCGGAGGCGGAACTGGCGAAGAGCGAGATCGCGGGGGTACCGCCCTGGGCTCTGATCGATCTGGAGGAAACGTTCCCCCTGCTCAAGCAGGACCCCTGGTGGCTGCGCTACAAGGCGCTGAAGATCGCCTATCACGAGGAGAACGGCGTCAAGGACATCGATCAGGAGGAGCGCGCGCGCATCTCCAAGGTGATCGACCTGGCCTTCGCGCTCCACGTGCGCATCTCGGACGTGTTCACCAAGCCCGGTGACACACGCCCATTCGATACGCACCGCGAGCAGGTGCTGCTCGAATTCCACCGCCGCGCCTTCCCGCCCGGCTCACCGCGCCGCAAGTTCCTGGAGCATCTGTTCGTCGGAGAGGTGCACTCGGTCTATGAATTCGAGCGGGAGTTGCGCGAGCTGTTCAAGGCCTGCCTGGCCCGCGTGAACCGCAAGATCGCAGCGCTGAAGATTCCCGGCGAGACCAACCAGAAGGAGTTCGAGATCTGGTACCACTACTACCAGGAGAACTTCGAGCCGGCCCCGAACGTCATCCAGAAGACCATTCTCAAGCACCTCACCGTGCCCCGCAGCCGCATCCAGATGGGCAACGTGATTGGTCAGGGGTGGTTCTTCAAGTCCCTGCAGAAGCAATCCTCGGTGGGCAAGCGCTTCGATACCTTCGGCTACCTGGATCACCTCCCGGAGGAGGTGATGCTGCGCGAGAGGTCCAGCTTCCTCACCGGTCTGGCCGAGTCTATCGTGAACGGCTACTACGGCGTGATCAACCAGGGCACGCTGAAGGAGACCGCCACGGTGATCGAGTTCGACCCCAAGGCCATGGACCTGGGCAATCGCATCGACAACACCATGGCGTTCCTACGGCCGGACAACGTGCACCGCATCCTGGCGCGGATCATCGAGTTCTTCCCGTACCGCCCGTACCATTACATGGACTGCATCGAGAAGAAGCGGGAGGTGGTGGAACTTCTGATCTTCCTCAACGTCTCCAAGTTCGGGCGGCTCTCGTTCCTGTACCGCGACAACCTGCAGACCTGGTACCTGGACGAGGTGGACCACGCCGACCTGTTTGCCAACGCGCAGAACCTGCACCAGTCCCCACGAGGGCTCTTCACGGCCCGCCCGCTGCACGTGACGCTGGCGCGGTTCTTCAAGGCCAAGGGGATCAATCTGGGCACGGTGTCACTGGGCGCCTGGGTAAATCCCAACAGCGTGGCCACCAGCCACAGCCTGCGCCAAGCCGCCAACACCGAGGCCGAACTGGCCAAGGCGCTGCTCACCATCGTGCGCCAGGTGCACGGGCCCAAGGAACCGCCGCCCGAAGCCGAGCCGCCCCCGGAAGAACCTGCCCCCGAGGCTGACGCGTAGGTACACCCCGGCGCACACGCCGACCGTCCGGCACCGTCCCGGCGCAAGCCGCGACCCGTCCCTGCATCACGAACGCGTATGTCTCAGGAAACCGTACTCGCCCTTGCCGCCCTGGTGGTGGCCCTCGTGCTGGCGGCGTTCCGCTGGAAGCGGCTGCGCTAGCCGCCGCCGATCCGCGGCGGGCTACTTTTTGCGCTTGAGGCGGATGCGCTGTTTGCGGCGGAAGATGCGCGTCAGCTCGCGCGTCTTGCTCATGCGGCGGCGACGGAACTTGGCCTTCTCTGCACCCTTCTTGCGAGCGGTCTTGCCTTTCACGATGGTCTCTCCCTTGTTCGATGGCAGCGGTGGTGCGTGACGGCGCATGCCACGTTGCAACCTCGCAACGGGCGAATCGACGCGGTCTCAGGAAATGGTGCCGGCGCTGCGATTCCAATGCCCGTGCTACGCCCCGCGAACGCCCATGGATAGGCGCCCTCCGCGGGAACGAAGCGGGAAGTCCAGCGTGTAGTGCTCTCGGGACCTCCCTGAGCGGCCCAGTCTAGTCCTTCATGAGCCCTTGTTCCAGCATGCTGATGTACAGCTCGTCCGCAATGATGATGTGATCCAGCACGGGGATGCCCACCAGTTCCCCCACCTTGATGAGCTGCCGGGTCACGTGGATGTCTTCCTTGGATGGCTGCGGATCGCCCGAGGGATGGTTGTGCACGATGACCACCGAAGCGGCCCGCTCTCGGATCGCGGCGTTGAACACCTCCCGCGGGTGCACGGGGCTGGTGTTCAGGGTGCCCTGCGTGATCACGATGCCGTTCAGGTAGCGCTTCTTGTTGTCCAGCAGCACCACGATGAACTGCTCCTGCTTCAGATCGCGCAGTCGGATGCGGAAGTGCTTGAAGACATCCCAGGGCGTCTGGAAGGCTCCGCCCACCGCCATGCGCTCCTCGTTAAAGCGCCGGCAGACCTCGAACGTCACGCTGAGGCGCTCAGGCAGCAGCCAGTGCTGGCCGAAGGTGGCGTCCAGCTCCTGGAAGGACATCGCCGCCAGCGCGCGCAGGGAATCGCCCGTGAGCCCGCTGCGGAGCTGCACGGCCTCCTGCTCCTTCAGGTCGTAGAGTCCGCCAAGCAACTGGTCCGTGCGCAGGTGCTCCACGTGCCCCCGACGCGCCAAGGCCAGCACCTCCGAGGGCCCAGGGCGCTCGCTGACCGGGGCGTGGAACCAGCGACAGTCCCCGCTGAGGGGACAGTTGGCGCAATCAGGGATGAAGCTGCAGGGGCCGTTGAAGCCCATCGCGCCCCACACCCCCGTGAATGAGGAGGCGATGAAGTTGGCCTGATAGGGCGCCACCGTCTCGTGCGCCGCGCCGGGCGTGATCGGCCCCGCGCGCCAGCATTCGGACTGCCAGCGCCGCATGGCGGTGGCGTCCAGATCCGCGTCGAACAGGCCATCGGTGAAGCGCACGAAGGTGCGGTAGCCCTGGCGGCTGGACATGGTGGCGAAGCCCATGCGCCGCAGCACCTGCACGCAGTCCCAACTCCACTCGGGGGGGAAGATTCGCGTCCAGCGATCGATCTCGTGCACCGGCAGCAGCGCGGACGGATAGCAGGCCGGGAATCCGCTGCGGCGCAGATGGAAGAATCCCATCAGCACCGATGTCAGGATCTGCCGGTTCTCGTAGCCGATCACCGGCCAGCGCTCCAGCAATTCCTGCACCGCCGATTCGGTGAAGTAGTACGGATCCACCGACTGGCCGAACTGGTAGAGCGGCTTCCATTCCCATTCCGCCGCCCCGTGGCTGCTGGGCAACTGAAGTCGGTCGAGCAGATATTCGATCAGATGTTGGTAAAGCCGGGAGTAGAACACCGGCTGCGGAACCGAGACCGGGTTGTTGAGCACGCGGTCAAACGTCTCGGCCGCACGCACGGCCTCGTCCCACTCCGCCAGGCGCACGAAGAACAGGCTCGGCGCGCCCGCCGCATCCGTCAGATTGCTGGTTACCCGCACGTTCGTAGCCTCCTCACGGACACCCCCTGTCCGCTACTGGACGGCGTTCCGCCTAGTCGTCCCGCGCCGTTCCTGCGCGCGCCCCCGATCGACGGAACCCCCCTTTAACCGGCAACTGCTGCGTCCTCCTGCAAGCGGAGCACGCCCGGCATCTCCTCAAGGAACCCGCGGAAGAGCGGCCACAGATCGGCCGGCGCTGTCCGCTCGTGAATGTGCGCCTGACCGATTCCACGCAGGCCAATGAAACGCAATACCCCTTCGGCGGCCTTCTTGTCGTGCATCAACAGCCCGGCGAATTCCCGGGCATCGAGCACCGGCATCCGTACCGGCGTCACCAGCGGCTGCAGCAGCGCACGGATGCGCTGGGAGTCCGCCTCGGGCAACTCGCCCCACACCCACGAGGCATGGGCGGCGAAGAGCATGCCCACGCCGACGGCCTCGCCGTGCAGGTATTGCGCGTAGCCCGTGTGCGTCTCGATGAGATGCCCCAGGCTGTGGCCGAAGTTCAGGATCGCGCGCAGGTCCGTCTCCCGCTCGTCGGCCTCCACCACGGCGGCCTTGACGCGGCACGAGCGCCACACCGCTTCCTCCCAGAACCCCCAATCGTGGGTTCCGAAGCGATCCCGGTGCCCCTCCAAAAAGGTGAACAGTTCGGGATCGCGGATGATTCCGTGCTTGATCAGTTCGAACAGGCCGGCGCGCAGCTCGCGATCGGGCAGCGTGGCCAACAGCTCCAACTCCATCACCACGCCGTCAGGCTGCTTAAATGCGCCGATGGCGTTCTTGCCCAGGCGATGGTTCACGGCCGTCTTGCCGCCCACGGAGCTGTCCACCTGGGCCAGCAGCGTCGTCGGCACCTGCACCAGCGGCACGCCGCGCATGAATGTGGCCGCCGCGAAGCCCGCCATATCGCCCACCACGCCGCCGCCGAAGGCGATGATCAGCGTGCGGCGGTTGGCCTGCTGCGCCATCAGGCGATCGTACACGCGCGCAAGCGTCTCGAGCGTCTTGTACTGCTCGCCATCGGGCAAGGCTATCGTGTCCACGCGCACGGGCAGGGCCCGCAGGGCCTGCTCGATGCGGTCCGGATAGAGCCGCTGCAGCGTCTCGTTGGTGACCACCACGACCAGCTCGCGGGCCAGCGGGCCCACCAGTCGTGGGAGAACTTCGTCCAGCAGGCCCGCTCCGATGTGGATCGGATAACGGCCGCCGGGCAGGGTTACGTCGAGCGTCTTCATTCCAGAGCCGAGTGGGTCGCTGCTGCCGATGCGTGCGCGGTTAAGTGTAAGGAACTCCCGGATATCTGGCAAGATTTCGCAGATTGCAGGGGCGCAATTCCACGGTATCTCCACAGGCGCTGGGCAAGGCCACCAGCAGCGCACCGCTGCGCGGGGTTTCGTGCGCCACCCCATCCCAAGTAACGGGTGGCTCGGGCCAATTGTTTCAAGGGCCAAGCGGAGGCCGAGGGCTGGCCGCCGAGGAACGGCACGCCCACCGGGCGCTTGACAAGCTCTGCGCCCTGCCGGGAAGATGGGGCCTGCGGTGCGACTCCGCGCCGGCCCGCGCGCAGCGGTCGCACCACGATGCGTCTGCGCCAAAGCGCCACTTCCCTATCGCCCCGCCAAAGGCTCCGCCGAGATGTCCCCGGCCATACCGGCAGATGCAGACGTGGAGCAGTTCCCCGACTGGCGTCGCAATGTGCGCGCGCTTTCCGTGGGGGTGTTCTGCAACACGCTGGGATTCACGGCCTGCTTTCCCTACCTGGCCCTGATCGTCAAGGAATTGGGCGTGCGCGGCAGCCTGGAGACCTGGGTGGGGGCGCTCGCCGGGGGGTTCTTCGCCATCAGCTTTCTGCTGCAGCCGGTGTGGGGCACCTTCGCCGACCACTTCGGCCGCAAATCCATGGTGCTGCGGGCCGGGCTGGGGATGGCGATCGGCTTTGGGCTGCTGGGGCTGATCAGCTCGATGCCGTGGTTCCTGCTGCTGTTCGTGCTGGTGGGCTCCTGCAATGGCTACGTGCCCGCGGCAGTGGCCCTGGTGGCCACCAATACGCCGCGCCGCCACATGGGCCGCGCGCTGTCCATCGTGCAGAGCGCCCAGCTGCTGGGTACCACCTGCGGCCCGGCCGTGGGCGCATTTCTGGCGGGCCGCCTGCCGGCCTACCGCGACCTCTTCTGGATCAGTTGCGCCATGAGCGGGGTGGCGGGTCTCGTGGCGCTGCTGTTCGCACGCGAGCGCGCCGAGCGGCCCAGCGTGCCCTTCCGGCTGACCGTGCTGCAGGACACCCGCATCATCCTGCGGGTGCCGGCCATGTGGGTGCTGTTCCTGATGAGCTTCCTGTTCAGCACGGCCATGTTCGGCAGCACCGCCGTGGTCGCGCTGTACGTGCTGGAGATCGCCCACGGCGCCGCCGTCATCGGCGGTTACGCGCTGGAGACCTGGGTGGGCGTGGCCACCATGGCGCTCACCATCGCCAGCGCCGCGGCCGCGCCGCTGTGGGGCCGCTGGCTGGACCGCTTCGAGCCGGGCCGCGTGCTGGCACTGAGCCTGCTGCTGGGCATGCTGGCGAGCTGGCTGTTCCCGTTCGTGCAGTCACCGCTGCAGCTCACGCTGGCGCGGCTGGTGCTGGGGGTCTGCGCCGTGGGCATCCAGCCGGCCACGGTCACGCTCATCAAGATGTGGTCGCCCCCGGGCATGGATGCGCGCACGCTGGCGCTGGGTACGGCTCTGGCCATGCTGGGCAACGGTGTGGCGCCGTTCATGGCGGGGCTGATCGGGCCACTGCTGGGGCTGCGGGCGCACTTCGGCTTCGTCGCGTTGCTGCTGCTGGTGGGCCTCCTGGTCTGGCTCACGCGGGGCATGCGCCGCATGGGGCGCGTGGCCCCATGAGTGCAGCCGCAGTGCTGCCGACCGCGCCCGCGCCAGAAGCGCATCCGCACTGGCGCCGCAACATGCTGGCCATGTCTGCGGCGGCCTTCTCCCTGACAACGGGATTCGGCATCACCAACCCCTTCTTCCCCCTCGTGCTGCAGGAGATGGGCGCCCGGGGCCACCTGGAGACCTGGGTGGGCTATGCAATGGGCAGCTACTTCGGGCTGAGCTTCGTGCTCACCCCGCTGTGGGGCGTGGTGGCGGATCACTACGGGCGCAAGCTGATGGCCCTGCGCACGAGCCTGGGCATGGCCAGCATGTTCGTGATTCTGCCCCTGGCGCCCTCGCTGGCCTGGTTCCTGGTGCTCTACGCGCTGCTGGGCACCACCAACGGGTTCATCCCCTCCACCAATGCGCTCATCGTCACCAACACGCCCACGGCCCGGCTGGGCCGCGCGCTGTCACTGGTGCAGACGGGCGCGCTGGCGGGCGGGGCCATCGGGCCGGCCGTGGGGGCCGTCATCGCCTCGCGCCTGCCGGAGTACCGCTACCTGTTCTGGGTCTCCGGCGGCATGTTGGGGCTGGCCGGCCTGCTCACGCTGCTGCTGGCGCGCGAGACCCACCGGCGCCCCGCGGAACCGTTCCGGCTGCACCTGCTGCGCGACCTGCGCACCATCCGACGCATCCCGCACATCAAGGGACTGATGTACCTGGCCTTCCTCCAGGCCTTCACCTATCTGGGCACGGCGGCGATCATCTCCGTGTTTGTGCTGGACCTGCTGGCCGCCCAGGGCATCCATGCGGGGCCGGATGTGAACTACTGGGTGGGCGCGGTGACTCTGGCATACACCCTGGCCAGCGCGCTCTCCGTGCCCGTGTGGGGCCGCGTGCTGGACCGCTTCGGGGCCCCACGCACCCTGGCGGTAAGCCTGCTGGGCGCGGCCCTGGCGAGTCTGCCCACCATCTTCGTGCAGACACCGCTGCAGCTCGGGGCGGCGCGCGCGCTGCTGGGACTGCTGGCCATCGGCATCGGCCCCGCGCTGCTGGCCATCATCAAGAGCTACGCGCCGCTGGGCATGGAATCGCGCGTGCTGGCCTATGCGGCCGCATTCGGCTCGCTGGGCATCGGCGGGGGGCCCTTCATCGCGGGCGAGATCGGGCCGCTGTTCGGGCTGCGTACGTTCTTCGCGCTGAACACGGTGCTGCTGCTGATCGGCTTCGGGCTGTGGCTCCGGGCGTTGACACGCGGCGCCCCGGGCGATCCCCTGCGCACGGCCTCGCCGTGAGCACGCCCGCGCCGCCCGCCACCCCGCCGCCCGGTGCCGTAGAGGTATCCGGTGCAGAAGAAGCGGCGTTTCCGTTCTGGCGCCGCAACGTGCAGGTGCTGTTCGTCTGCAACCTGCTCAGCAACATCGGCTTCACGCTGTACTTCCCGTTCATCCCGCTGATCCTGCGGGAGCTGGGCGCCGGCGGGCGCGTGGATGCCTGGACGGGCTACTACACGGCGGTGCTGTACGTCGTGACCATGTCCCTGATGCCGGTGTGGGGCGGGCTGGCCGATCACTTCGGCAAGCGCTCCATGATGCTGCGCGCCACCATCGGGCAGTGCCTGGGCTTCACGGCGCTGGCCTTCATGCCCAATCTGGGCGGCCTGCTGCTGGGCGTGGCCTGGATCGGCGCCAGCAACGGCTTCAATGCCGCCTCGCAGGCCCTGGTGGCCACCAACACGCCCGCCGGCTCCATGGGCCGCGCGCTCTCCAGCATGCAGACCGGCGCCCTGATCGGCTCCACCGTGGGCCCCGTGCTGGGTGGCCTGCTGGCGGGTCTGCTGCCGCGCTACCAGTGGCTCTACCTGGTGGGCGGCGCCACGGCCGTCGCCAGCACAACGCTGGTAAGTCTGGGGACGCGCGAGGTATACGCCAAGCCCCTGCAACGCCTGCGGCTCCACCTGTGGCAGGATCTGCGCGCGTGCCTGCGCGTGCCCACCATGGGCCTGATGTTCTACCTGATGTTCCTCTTCGCCAGCACCTTCTTCGGCAGCATCACCATCGTCTCGCTGTACACGCTGGAGCTGCTGGGTGGGCAGGAGACCTACCTGGGCCTGAGCCACAACCTGTGGCTGAGCGTGGTCACGGTGTCCCTCACGCTCTCCAGCGCGGCGGCACTGCCCTTCTGGGGCCGCGTGCTGGATCGCTACGAGCCCCGCCGCGTGACCCTGGTGGCATTGGGGCTGTGCCTGCTGGCGGTGCTGCCCTACCCGTTCGTGCGCGATCCGCTGCAGCTCACGCTGGTGCGCCTTGTGCTGGGCGCGGTGGCCGTGGGCCTGCAGCCCGGACTGCTGCGGCTGATCAAGGAGGCCGCGCCGGCAGGCATGGAAGCCCGCGCCCTGGCCTTCGCGACGTCGCTGTACATGCTGGGGCACGGCGCCGCGCCCTTTCTGGCCGGCCAGATGGCGCCCTGGGTAGGGCTGCGGGGCTACTTCGTGTTCCACGCCGCACTGGTGGCCTCCGGCCTCGCGCTGTGGGCTTGGCGGGGTGTGCAACGCACGGCGGCGTAAACCGCGGGCAGGCGCCGCGGTTGCGGGCTGCGGTGGCGAAGGGCGCGGCGCGGCTCCCGGGCGCCGAACGGACTCAGGCGGGCGCGGGGCGCATGGCCTGCACGCGCTCCAGCATGTCGCCGAGCACGGCGGCGTCGTGGGCGTTGGAATTCAGGTCGAAGTGCACCGCCATGCGATCCGCGAAGGTGAACAGGATGAGCGCGCTGACCAGGGTCGGATCGCCCGCCTCCGCGGTGAAGCCCGCCAGCGCGGCCTCGCCCTCGGCACCCATCTTCGTCATCAGCGGACGGATGTCCAGGTGGTGCCGGATCAGCCAGCGCAGCCGCCCCACCTCGCGCGCGGGCAGGCGCAGGCCCATGCCGTCCAGCACCGCGTCCAGCGCATCGGCACCCAGGCTGCCGTGATTCTGGGCCGGCTTCTTGAGGTCGTGCAGCAGCCCCGCCAGCACCAGCACGCGCCGCTCCTCGAAGGGCAGGGCGGCGTAGTGGCGGATCAGCTTGTCGAGGCGGGTGCGCACGTTCTCGATCTCATTGAGGGCGGCAATGCTGGTGTCCTGCCCGAACTCCAGCAGGTTCACCTCGATCAGGTACTCGAGGCTGTTGCGGCGCGCCTCTTCCATCACGCGGAAGAAGGGCCGCACCGCCGGGTGCTGGCGCACCGCCGGCACGCGCTCCAGCATGCGCAGCTCCATGGCGTACTTGCGCGCATAGTTCTTCAGACCGGAATGCGCGCGCAGGTGCTCGTAGTCCGCCCGCATGGTCGAGGCCCCAGCCTTGGGCAGCACCTCACCCAGCTGGCTCAGCCCCAGCAGCACATCGATCACGACGAATGAGTGCTCGTCCACGGTGTAGGCGTGGTCTGCATTGACGTGAATGCGGCCCTGCACCTGCTCGAACCCGGGCAGGTAGCGTTGCAGCAAGCCCACCGAACGCAGGTTGCGCAGCACCATGGCCGTATTGCCCTGGCGGATGCTCTCGTCGATCACGGAGAGGAAGCGCGCCCCCAGCTCCTCCCGGTGCTCGGCGATGTAGAACTCGTTCCAGCCCTCCAGGCTGGCCTCGATCGCCGCAATGGTGTCAGGCCGAAAGTGGCAATCCGTGCGCGCCATCAGCAGCAGGGCATCCAGCGCCGCGCGTGGCTCGCTCAGCCACACCGGGCCATCCAGGTAGAGCCGGTCGTCCTCGTCCAGCGCGTAGTGGAGCTGCGGGAAGGGCCTGCACATCGCGTACAGCCGGTTGCGCGGCGAGAGCAGCGGCGAAACGGTGGGCATCTCGGTCAGCCGCTGGAACAGCGGGGCCAGGATGCGCGTGGCCCGGCGGCGGTACTCGAAGTACTCCCGCACCAGTTCCACGTCCGCCTCCGTGGGCGGGCGCTCCAGCAGCGCGCGATTCTCCGGCAGGTGGGTGTTCACCCAGGCCTCGGTCTTCTTGAGGAAGTACAGGGACTGGCTGTCCAGCAGCCCCTCCTCCACCAGATGGCTGAGGTGGTTGGGGTCCATGCCCTTGGTGCCGGCCATCTGCCGGATATTGGCCAGGTCGGCCAGGTAATCCGAGAAGTCGGGGCGGCTGTGGTAAAGCGTGTGCTGGTTGTGCTCGATGCGCATCTCCCAGTCGCGCCGGATGTAGTGCAGGTTGAAGCGCGTGAGCGTGGAGTTGATCGCCTCCAGCATATGCAGCAGGCTACGGCGCACGATGTGCGAATCGCGCAGCTTGCGGCCCTGCTTATCCACCACATAGAACACGTAGCGCCCGCGCGCGCCCTGCTCGATCTCCGCCACCTGGATGTTCAGCCACAGCTCCGAACGCGCCAGGAAGTGCAGCACCACGCTCGTGAAGCGGTTGGAGATGCGCTCGGGGTTCAGCTCCAGGCATGTGTAGTGTTCGGAAGCCTCGTTGTTGACGGCGGGGATGGCATCCAGCAGGGGGATCAGCGAGCGGTAGGGAAAGTTCTGGATCGTCTCCAGCACGCCGCGCTCGCCCGGCCGGATCTCGCGCAGCCGCTCCAGCACCATCTCGCGGCCGGCCGCATTCAGGTGGCGCCCCTGGCGGTCGCGCAGGTCGAGCAGGTTCACCACCTGCCCCTGGCCTCCGGTGAAGATGCGCGCACGCTGAATGGAGATGCCGTGCTCCAGCCGGTGGCAGCGCAGCACGGACTCGAAGATCTTGTCCAGCAGCCCCGGCTCCTCCCAGTCCATCGTGACCAGCTCGAACAGCCAGCCGCCCTCCGCTGTGGGCGCCGCCTCGATCAGCAGGCCGCCCTCGCGCACCACGTGCTCCAGCTTGGCGCGGTGACGGCGGCGCTCCTCGGCCGTCGTGCGCTCGTAGTAGAGCGCGGGCATTTCGTGCGCGTGGAGCGGATCGAGCTTCGGCTGCAACATGGTGATGACTGGGTGGCTGCGTGACCCGGTGCGGGTGCCGCTTCGGCTGGCATCCGGGCGATGTGGGGCGAGGCGCCTGATATGAATCTCAGTTTAGCACAGGCCGCGCCACAATTGCGCTGACTCCGGCGGGGCGGGAAGCCATCCCGCCGCCCGCGATGCCCCCACTGCCGCCGGCCTCTCGCTCCAGGGCCGCCAAGCGCTCCAGCAGCGTGGGGTGGGAGTAGTGGAAGCGGCTGTACCAGGGGTGCGGCGCCAGGTTGGAGAGGTTGTGCTCGTTGAGCCGCAGCAGGGCCGAGGCCATGGCGGCGGGCTGCCCCGTGATCCGCGCCGCATAGGCGTCCGCGGCGTACTCGTTGCGCCGGGAGAACCACGCGAGCAGCGGCCGCAGCCAGAACGTGAACGCGCCGCCGCCCAGCAGCAGCAGTGCCAGCGCCGTGTGAAAGCTGGGCCCGGTGAAGCCGAACGCGGCATACAGCGGCTCCCAGGGCAGCAGCAGGCTCGCCGCCCACAGCAGCAGCAGCGATGCCACCGCGTTCAGCAGCAGCGCCTGGTGCACGTGGCGTTTGCGATAGTGCCCGATCTCGTGAGCCAGCACGGCCAACGCCTCGTCCTCGCTCACGCGCTCCAGCAGCGTATCGAACAACACGATGCGCGGCCGAAAGAACCCGGCGAAGTAGGCATTGGAGTGCCCGGAGCGCCGCGAGGCGTCCATCACGTACAGGCCGCGCGTGCGGAAGCCGGCGCGCTTGGCCAGCGCCAGTACGCGCTCGCGCAGCGAGCCGGCCGGCAGCGGCGTGAAGCGGTTGAACAGCGGCGCGATCACGCTGGGGTAGAGCCACTGCAGCACGATCTGCACCGCGGTGAGGAACGCGAACACCCACAGCCACCACCAACGGCCCGTGGTGGCCATGAAGCCATAGACCCCGTACAGCAGCGGCAGCCCCAGCACCGCGCTGAGGGCCAGCGCCTTGGTGCGGTCCCACACCCACATGGCAAAAGTCATGCGGTTGAAGCCGAAGCGGGCCTCGATGCCGAAGGTCGAGTACAGCCGGAAGGGCAGGCCGGCGACGCTCAGCAGCGCACCCAGCACCACCACGTAGGCCACGAACAGGTGCGCGCCGCCCAAGCCCAGGCCTCGCAGTGCTCCGTCCAGCCAGGGCAGCAGCCCGGAGAACAGCACCGCCAGCACCACCAGGACGTCCACCCCCTGCTCCAGCAGGCCGAAGCGGCCCCGCACCAGCGTGTAGGCGCGGCTGCGACGAGCCGTCTCGGGTGTGACACGCCCTTCCAGCGCCGGCGGCACACGGCCGCCGTGGGCCGCCGCGTGGCGCAGGTTCAGCAGGGCCAGTCCCACTTCCACGAGCTGCTCCAGCCCGAAGCAGACCAGAAAGACGGCGACGATCCAGGTGGCAACGGTCATGGGGCAGCGGCGCTCAGGCGACGGGAGGGGTGGGATCGGCGGCCTTGCGGCGCGTGCCGCGCCAGCGCCATAGCACCAAGCGCAGCACCAGCAGCGGTCCGCCCACGCCGACGGCCACCCAGAACGGCCAACGCGGCAGCCAGAAGCCGACGTCGCTGGGCAGGGTCTCCTTGAACAGCGTGCCGTAGACGATCATCGCGAACAGGCCCAGGAGCAGCAGCATCACGATGCTTCGCACGAGCGTCTGGGTAAAGCCGGGAGTCATCACGTCAGGTTCCGGTTGGCTTGTGGCCGCGGCACCATGCCGCATTGCCGCCAGTATAGCGCAGGCCCCCTCGGCCACACCATGGGTCCGCCGCGGCGCGGACCTGTGCGCCAGGATGCCGCGCCACCACAGCGGCGCAGCCGGCTCGGCAGGTCCCGTAAGGCATGTTGGCTTGCATCAATGCCCTTGGCTGGACAAAGACGCTACGATGTCGCAGATTTCGCGAATAGCGGCATCACGAACGCCAACACCAAGACCGCGGCCCGCAGCGGGGCAGCCGCGGCCGTTGCGACCCCCCCAATTCGGCAGGAGCGCGACCATGAGCAAAGGGCAAGGCTATCACGGCAGGATCCTGCGGGTGGACCTCACCCAGAGTGTCATCTCGGTGGAGGAGCCCGGCGACGCGGTGTACCGGCGCTATCTGGGGGGCGGCGGGCTGGCCTCGTACTTCATGCTGCGCGAGCTGCCGACAGGGGTGGACCCGCTGGGCCCGGAGAACATGCTGATCTTCATGACCAGCGTGATCGGCTCGGGGCAGCTCTCGGGCACCAACCGCTTCTCCGCCGTGGCCAAGAGCCCGCTGACGGGCGGCTATGGCGAGGCGGAAGCGGGCGGATACTGGGGGCCGGAGCTGAAAGCGGCCGGCTACGACGGCATCATCTTCACGGGCCGCGCGCCCAAGCCCACCTACCTGTGGGTCACCAACGACACCGTGGAGCTGCGCGACGCGACGCCCTACTGGGGGCGGGAGTCGGGCGAGGTCCACGAGGGCATCAAGGCCGAGCTGGGCGACAAGCGCATCCGCGTGCTGCAAACCGGCATCGCGGGCGAGAACCTGGTGCGCTATGCGGCCATCGTCAACGAGCTGAAGCACTTCAACGGGCGCAGCGGCCTGGGTGCCGTGATGGGCTCCAAGAACCTGAAGGCCGTGGCCTGCCTGGGCTCCGGCCCGCGCATGAAGCCGCAGGATGCCGAGCTGTCCAAGCAGGTCTTCGGCTGGTTCCGTCAGACGTACAACAAGGACAAGGACCCCATGCACCTGTTCGGCTCTCCTCGGGGAGTAGGGGCGCTGCAGAAGGACGGCATCCTGCCCACGGAGAACTTCCGGCATGGGCACTTCGACGAGGGCTACGCGGACATCACGGGCCAGAAGATGGCCGAGACGATCCTCGTCAAGCGCGGCACCTGCTACGCGTGCACCATCGCCTGCAAGCGCGACGTGAAGGTGGACGAGCTGGGCGTGGAGCCCAAGTACGGCGGCCCGGAGTACGAGACGATCTCCGCCAACGGCTCGCTGCTGCGCATCCACGACCTGAAGCAGATCGCCAAGTCCAACCAGATGCTGGGCCAGTACGTGCTGGACTCCATCTCCACCGGTGTGGCCATCGCCTTCGCCTTCGAGTGCTACGAGAAGGGGCTGATCACCAAGGAGCAGGCCGGCGGCATGGAGCTGACCTGGGGCAACGTGGAGGCGGCCCAGGCGCTGATCCGCATGATCGCCCACCGCGAGGGCATTGGTGACCTGCTGGCCGAGGGCACCAAGCGCGCCGCGGAGAAGATCGGCCGGGGCGCGGAGCAGTTCGCCATGCACGTGAAGGGGCAGGAGCTTCCCATGCACGAGCCGCGCGGCAAGAAGAGCCTGGCCATCGCCTACGCCACCTCGCCCACGGGCGCGGACCACATGGAGGCCCCGCACGACCCCTTCTACACCGCGTTCCACCCCAACTCGACGATGCTGCCCGAGCTGGGCATCACCGAGGGCGCCCCGCCCACCGAGCTGAGCGCGCGCAAGGCCAAGCTGTACTTCCAGACCCAGCGCGTGTGGAGCATGTACAACACCGTGGGCATGTGCGATTTCGTGGGCGCGCCCATCAACGCGGTCAGCATGACCAAGCTGGTGGAGCACATGCGCGCCGTGACGGGCTGGGACGTGAGCCTCTACGAGCTGATCCGCGCCGGGGAGCGGGCGGACGTGATGTCGCGCATCTTCAACGTGCGCGAAGGCTTCACCCCCGCGGACGACACCCTGCCTCCGCGCCTGTTCGAGAGCATCGACGGGCCGCTCAACGGCGAGCGGGTGGACCCGCAGGAGTTCGAGCAGGCGCTGGCCGCCTACTACCAGCTTGCCGGCTGGGACCCCAAGACCGGCATGCCCACCCTGGCCAAGCTGATGGAGCTGGACCTGGAGTGGGCCGGCGAGGGCCTGCCCGCCGCGTAGGCGCTCAGTTGGCGACGCCCCCGGCCCCGCCCGGGGGCGCGAGTGGCCCGTGCGGGACTCCCGCCGCCGGATTGGCTTCGTTTCGCAGCGCAGCCGGCGCCGTCAACGCCCCGCCCCCTGGCCAGCCGGTGGCCTGCCCGCGCGATGCGTGCAGGCCGTGCAGATCCCGCTCGCGGGCGGCGCGCTCGCGCTCGGCGGCCAGTTGCGCCAGCTCCGCGCGCTCCTGCTGCCGGCGGTGCGCCTGCGAGCGCCGCAGCTCCGCCAGCAGGCGCGCCGCATTGCGCTCCAGCGTGGTCTCGTAGCGCGCCAGCCGCGCCAGCGCCCCGCCGTAGGGCCCGGAATCCAGCGACCACGCCCCGCCCAGGCCCTGGTCTTCGGTGAGCATGTCGTAGCGCAGCCGATCCATCAGCTCCGCCTCCAGCGCGGGCACCCGCGCCAGCCGCCACTGCACGGCGGCGATGCGGTTCACGATCAGGGTCTCCAACTGCGTCTCCGGCGCCAGCTCCGCGTGCAGGTTGCGCCGCAGTTGCTCGAACTCCGCCGCATCTTCGTCCGCCAGCACCATCCGCCGCGACGTCAGGCCGTGCTTCCTCGCGTTCTGGGCCGACTTCTCCTTGCCGGCCTCCGTGCGCGGCCCCGTGCTCTTCTTCGCATTCCTCCGATTCGCCTCGATCTGCTTGTCCGTGGCC